>NZ_JBHTIV010000005.1:0-809727 GCF_042677225.1 Psychroflexus salinarum | reverse complement strand
GTGCTTTTTCATGAATGCTAACAAAAATGGCGAGATTTGTGCAGAAACGAGAGTTTTGTGTATTTTTAGAAAATTAAAAGTTTAACCGAAAAACTTGCGCATTTTTGCCCGCCTCAAACCATATGCGCGAGACGTTGTACTACATACTGAAATAAACCCTAGTTTAAATTAATTTTCTTAGATTTAAACAAAATTTCTGGTCATGGAAACTATACAAATTGATATCCTAAATCCAAAGGCAAAAAAACTTTTGAGAGATTTAGCTGATTTAAATCTAATTAAAATCAATAAGCAAAAAAAGAAATCTGATTTTTCATCTCTTCTCCAGAAATTGAGATCTAAATCGACTGACGAAATTTCACTCGATGAAATTACAGATGAAGTCGAGCAAGTGAGAAAAGAACGCTATGAAAAATAAGAAAATAATCCTTGATACCAATCTATGGATTAGCTTTCTGATTTCAAAAAAATTCAATCAACTTGACCAATTGATTGAAGATAAAAAAATAACTTTAGTTTTTTCTGATGAGTTAATTGAAGAATTTATTGATGTTGTAAGTCGACCTAAATTCCAAAAATATTTCTCTAGAAAAGACATCGAAAAAATACTTAACTATTTTGACCAATTTGGAATATTAGTGAAAGTCAAGTCTACTATCGAAATTTGTCGCGATGAAAAAGACAATTTTCTATTAAATCTATCAGTTGATTCAAAAGCCAATTATCTAATAACAGGAGATAAAGATTTATTAGTTTTGAAAAAAATTGAGGCCACTGAAATAGTCACATTTACCGATTTTATTGAGCATATCGGCTAGGAGTACGTAGTACAACATCGCATATGTTTTATGGCTAAAGTTCTTGCTGAATGGAAAATTTTGATATGTTTATAAAAGAAAAAGTTTAACCGAATAACTTGCACTTGTTTACCCGCCACAAATACATATGCAAGCCCGTTGGGCTTAATTAAAACGACACCTGGAAAAGAATGGAATTATTAGTTTTATCTGATTATGGTTCAAGAGAAAATCTGAAAAAGAAAAATCCATCTGAATCGGACATCCTTGAGGCTATGAATTCTATTGATTGGAATTTATTTCATCAAGTTTGTCTAAGTAAAAATGGCTACGATTGGATTGAAGTTGGAGGAAATCTAAAAGAAGACGGACTTTCAGCTATGTACGAAAAAAACAATGAGCAATTTGTTATTGAGAAAGCTCCTTCTTCCATAAATCAACTGACTGAAATATTATTATCTTATTTCAACAATGATGGTAAGTTCAATAAAAAACACAAATTTACTGGAGAAAATAACAATTCGGAATCAACCTATGACGCTGAAAAAGTATACAAGATTTTTTTTGAAAATGAACGAAAAGAATCTTTTGAGAAAAACAGAACAGAAAGTTATTCAACGTGGGAAATGATTTTAATTTTCGTCTTTGGACCTTTAAAATTTTTTCGTCGTTATGATGATGTATTTACATCAAGAAAAGAAAATTATTTTTTAAAATTTAAACAGCGGATTGTAATTTTAACTTTAGGATTTATCAGTTGGTTTGTTCTTATTTATATCACATTTAATAATTATGAACAAAAAAGACTTGAAGAAATTGAAAAAATTGATATCTCTGATTGGAAGAAAAAACACGGATATGAATAAAAATAACTAAGCCCGCAGAATCTACATTGATGCCCATTAAAGTTTTGGGCTTTGTAAAGATGTGCTTACTTACCCGAGCAACTATGCCTCGTATCCTGTTCCTGCTTGGTTTATCCTGAGCCTAGACGAAGGGTCGGTTCAGACTTTTGTAGACTCGCTTACTTCACTTCTAAGGTCACCCTTAACAAGCTTGCGACTTATTAATGCTTCAGAGCGTTACCTCAGCGCATTGGGGACTTTCACCCGTTGGGACATTCTTGTAAAAGAACTATATTTACCATTCAAGGCACACACATCGCATATGTTTTATGCCTAAAGTTCTTGCTGAATCGAAATTTTCGGTATGTTTATAAAAGAAAAAGTTTAACCGAATAACTTGCGTTTGTTTTCCCATCACAAACACATATGCAAGCCCGTTGGCAGAAAGCTAAAAAAAAAACGTAACTAATTAAAATATAAATAAATATGAAAAGAATTCTATCTTTAATAATACTTGGAACTAGCTCAATGGCATTTGCGCAATTACAAGTAAACACTTTGAATTTAACTACAAATGATTTAGTTTATGATTCAGTAACTAACAAAATTTATGCAAGTATTCCGAGTGCTAATGGTTCAAATGGAAACAGTATTGGTGTTATAAATCCAAATACATACTTATTAGAAAATACAATATTCATTGGAAGTGAACCAACAATTCTTGCAATTTCAGATAATGGACAATATATATATTCTGGATTTAGTGGCTCTTCAACTGTAAGACGATTTGATGTTGCAAGTCAAACGGCAGGTCTCCAATTTAGTTTAGGAAGTGATTCCTCAACTGGGTCTTACTATGCCGAAGATATTGAAGTTATGCCTAGCCAGCCAACAACTATTGCTATTTCTAGAAAAAACAATGGCTTTTCTCCAAGACATGAAGGAGTCGTAATATACGACAATAATGTTATGAGACCGACAACAACTCCTGACCATACAGGAAGTAACAGAATAGAATTTACTAGTCAAAATTCATTAATCGGATACAATAATGAAACAACTGAATTTGGAATTAGAAGATTATCAGTAAATAGTAGCGGAGTTAGTAATGTTAGTGTAACTCAAAATGTGTTATCAAACTTTTATCTAGATTTTATATATAAAGACAATTATATGTATTCATTTGATGGTAAAGTTGTTGATGTTACAACAGCACCGTTTGTTATTGGTCAATTTTCAAATGCAACTGGTCCAGTAGTATATGATAGTTATTATAATCGTGTATGTTTTGGTAGTTATGATTTTTCTGGAAACATTACATTTAAGAGATTTAATCCAAATACTTTTTTGTTGTACGATAGTTTACCAATTTCACAAGCCTTTGGTTCAGTAAAAAACATAATCACTTGTGGAAATGGTTGTTATGCTTTTAACACAACTGACAACAAAGTAATTATTATAAAGGATTCAACTTTGGGCTTATCAGAATCAGAAGAAAAAAACAACATATCAATATATCCAAATCCAACTACTGATTATTTATTTTTAAAAAGTGGTTTTGACATAAAAGATGTACAAATTTCTGACTTGAACGGTAGAATAATAAATAATTTGGAATTTCAAGATAATAAAATGAACTTAACTAGTTTACAGACTGGTATTTATTTTGCAAAAATAAGTGATATAAATGGAAAAATATTAACTAAGAAAATCATCAAAAAATAGCCTTCTTCCAACAGCAGTTTGTAAAAATGCCGGGTTTTGGACTTAATTTAAAGTTGGTTTTGTACTTGCAAAGTCGGTGTTTAATTGAAAGTTTTGGAATCCTTAATCCGCCACTTCTGCAAGCTGCAAAACGTTACCCTTTATTATAAAAAAGATTCCCTTTAGTTCTAAATTAGAGAACTGATTGTATATTTGTTACATAATTTGATGAATGAAACAAATAATTGCGAAAAGTACGCTACGAGAATATTGGGAAAAACACGCTGACTCTGAACAGTATTTGAAAACTTGGTTCGATACAGCAAAAAGCGCAAAATGGTTTTCTCCAAACGATGTTAAACAAACTTACATTTCCGCAAGTATTCTAAAAAATGGTCGGGTTGTTTTCAATATTAAAGGAAACTCTCATCGACTTATTGTTAAATTTAATTACGAAAAGCAGTGGGCGTTTATCCGTTTTATTGGCACACACGCTGAATATGACAAAATAAACGCTGACACCATTTAAAAAAAGAATAATGAATTTAAGACCTATTAAAACCGAAAAAGATTACCGAAACGCTCTTGAACGATTGGAAGTGATTTTTGATGCACCTGTTGACACAAAAGAAGGTGATGAAGCAGAAATTCTCTCATTGATGATTGAAAATTATGAAAATGAGCATTATCCGATAGAAGCTCCAGATCCAATAGAAGCGATTAAAATCAGAATGGAAGAATTGAATCTACGCCAAAAAGATTTGGTAGGTGTAATTGGCGGTAAAAGTCGAGTATCCGAAATTTTAAATCGAAAAAAGAAATTGACTGTTGATATGATAAGAGAGTTAGAAAGATTACTTCAAATTTCTGCTTCAGTCTTAGTCAACAATTATCAACTCGCAAAAAATAACAAAGGGTAACAGCGCATCCTATGAAAAGCAATCGTCCTGATCTTAGTTCACATTTATGATATTTTTCTTTTAAGCCCTATCTCATTTATTACTAATTTTTAAATCATGTTTTATAAGCTTCGCATCTTGCTCTCCAGGCTTCCTTTGCCTGTCGGGTAATCAAACTCAAGGTTATCTATCCAGTTTCTAAAATCAAGGCTCCAATTACTATTATCGTACTTTTTTGGTATTGTAATGCCATAGAATAGAAACTTCATCTTTAACCGGCTCTTGATTTGACGGTAATGCTGAACCAGTTCATTACGCCTTCTAAATAAACTTCGGAACTCTTCACGTTCTTTATCTGGAATTACAATGCTTGTGAGCCGTCCATCTTTAAGCTCTCAGCTGATAAGTTGAGCATCTATCTTATCGGTCTTGGTAAAGCGTTCCTTGCCCTTACGGTGAATATCTGCCGGGTTAACTAACAATGAAGTCCAGCCATAACTTTCAAAACTCCTGTGAGCCTTGTATCCACAACACCCAGCTTAATAAGCTGTGGTAACTTCATGGCCTGGAAAGTGTTTAATGACATACTCATAAAGCTGGTCTGGAGAAGGTTCCATGCTAAAGGATTTGCCTGAAAACAAATCGGTGGAACAATGCACTTTCCAGCTTCGCTTGTGGATGTCAATTCCAATATATAACTTTAACTCGGCACTAAGTTCAGTTTTCATACTTTATATGTTTTAGTGAACTTTAAGGATACTGGACTTAGTGCTTTTTCATGGATGCTATGTTTTATGGCTAATTATCTCGCTGAATCCAGAAATTTAGTAAATTTATTATAGTAAAAGTTCAACCTGCCTTTGCCGGCAGGCAGGCTTAATAACTTGCGCTTGTTTCTCTTCTTAAAAATTTATACAAGCCCGTTATACGTCATATTATTAGTTCTTAAAAAGTTAATACATGAAAATTAGAATTTGGATAATTATTTTTTCTTCAATTTTCCTCTTTTTTTCATGCAATCGAAATAAAGAGACTATAACTCCTGAGATAAAAAACATTACAGAAAGTGTTTATGCTTCTGGTATTGTTTTGAGTAAAAATCAATATGAAGTATATACTAAAGTCAATGGAATAGTAGACGAAATAGTGATAAAAGAAGGCGCGCAAATAGAAAAAGATGACTTACTTTTTAAAATAGAGAATGAAAACTCTAAGCTATCTGCAGACAATGCAAGGCTGATTGCTGCTGCAAATGACTACACAGAAAACCTTGAAAAGCTGGATGATGCCCGTCACAGCATTAAGCTTTATCATAAGAGATTTCTAAATGATTCTTTGATGTATGAGAGACAGAAAAACCTATGGAAACAAAATATTGGCTCAAAAATGGAGCTCGAACAAAGAGAAATTAGTTTTGAAAAGTCCAAACTCAACTTAAATCAAGCCAAATCTGTTTTTGAAGACTTGCAACGCCAGTTAGACCTTGCTTCCAAACAAAGCAAAAATAATTTGAAAATTGCCCAAACCTTAGAAAAAGATCTGGAAATACGAAGTGCTGTAGATGGTATTGTTTATAAAATAAATATTGAAGAAGGTGAACTGGCTACTGCTAATAAACCTTTAGCTGTAATTGGAGAAAAAGAATTTATTATAGAACTCGATATTGACGAATTGGATATTGTGAAAATAGAGCAAGGCCAAAAGGTATTTGTCAGAATGGATAGTTACAAATCTCGAGTTTTTGAAGCTGTGATAACCGATATCTATCCGATGATGAACGATCGCACCCGAACTTTAAAGGTACAGGCTGTATTTACTCAGATACCCGAAGTACTTTACCCCAATTTAACTTTGGAAGCTAATATTGTTATCAATGAAAAACAAGACGTCCTAACCATTCCTACACGTTTCCTGCTGACAGATTCTACTGTAATGCTTAAAGATGAGAGCATAAAGAAAGTGAAAATTGGACTTAGTGATTATAACCTAACTGAAATTAAAAGTGGCATAAATATAAATTCTAAAATAATAAAGCCTAAAAAATGAGGGTTAAGCATATTTTCGAAATAGCTAAATCGCTTTTAATCGCAAGGTCTAAGCAAACACTAATAGCCGCAATCGGTGTGGCCCTGAGTGTAGCTTTTTTTATTTCACTATTAGGGTTTATGGAAGGACTAAATACTTTATTGGATGACCTGGTCTTGAATAGAACACCACATATAAGACTCTACAACGGCATTCGCCCTTCAGATTTTCAGCCCATTGACTTGTCTGCAACCTATACTGATCATTATAATTTTATAAGTTCTGTAAAACCTATAAATGCTAGAAAAGAGATACACAATGCTCTAGCCATTATTCCCTATCTTAATTCAGACAAAAGAGTACTTGGAGTGGCCCCCAAAGTGACAGCACAAGTATTTTTCAATCTCGGAAACATTGATCTAAATGGGGTTATAAATGGGGTGGACATTTTACAAGAAACCAAACTATTCAACTTTAAAGATTATGTAATTGGCGGTGATTTTATGGATCTGAAAAACAGGTCGAACAGTATTATCTTAGGAATTGATCTTGCTAAAAAAATGCTTGCTGAAAAAGAGGATATTATTACCATAACGACAGCGGATGGAAACCAATTCTCATTGAAAGTAATCGGTTTTTTTCAATCTGGTATTGCCGAATTGGATAAGGTACAAAGCTTCGTGAGCTTATCTACCGGACAAAAATTACTAGGAAAGTCTGGTAATTTCATAAGCGATATTCAGATAAAATTGAATGATATAAAAGAAGCGCCAGTAATTGCCAAAGAATATAGACAGCTTTTTGGTATCGATGCAGAAGATATCCAAACGGCCAATGCACAGTTTGAAACAGGAAGTAGCGTTCGTTCACTTATATCTTATGCAGTAGGCCTAACTTTACTTGTTGTGGCAGGATTTGGTATTTACAACATTCTCAATATGATGATTTATGAAAAAATGGATACTATTGCCATTTTGAAAGCTACAGGTTTTGCTGGCAGTGATGTAAAACAAATATTTATGGTTATTTCTTTAAGCATTGGTATAGGAGGAGCATTTGCCGGGGCACTTTTAGGCTACCTTTTCTCATTGATTATAGATGCCATTCCTTTCATTTCGGCTGCATTACCCACGATAGATACTTATCCTGTAGATTATGGACTGCAATACTATTCAATAGCGGTTTTATTTGCAGTAGCAACCACTTATTTTGCAGGGTGGTTTCCTGCTAAGAAAGCAAGTCAAGTAGATCCTGTAGAAATTATTAGAGGGAAATAACATGAAAGATAAAACTGCTTTAGTTGTTCAGTCGATATACAAGTCATTTTATGATCCTGTCAAAATTGATGTTCTAAAAGATATTTCATTTAGCATCAATAGAGGCGAATTTGTTTCCATTACAGGTAAATCCGGATGTGGAAAATCTACTTTGCTTTATATCTTATCAACTATGGACACCGACTACAAAGGAGAGCTTTTTATAGACGAAGAATCGATGGCTAATAAGACTGAAAAAGAATTGGCTTTTGTTCGAAATGAAAAAATTGGTTTTGTTTTTCAATTTCATTATTTGCTAAATGAGTTTAGTGTGCTCAAAAATGTGATGGTTCCAGGATTTAAATCCAGTAAAATAACGGAAGAAGAACTGGAGCATAAAGCTTATGAACTTTTAAAAAAACTGGGGATAGAAAAATTAGCTTCTAAAATGGCCAATCAAGTTTCTGGAGGAGAGAAACAACGAATAGCTATTGCCCGTTCCATGATAAACGACCCTATAATGTTAATGTGCGATGAACCCACAGGCAACTTGGATAGTAAGAATTCTGATATTGTGTTTGAAATATTCAATGAATTGGTGGATACTTTTCAAAAAACAATTTTGGTTGTGACCCACGATGAAAATTTTGCCAATAATACCCACCGGATTATTACAATGCAAGATGGAAAAATAGTATAGTGATTTAGAGTAAGACTTTCTTTTTTTCTGATTGAGCATTTCAAATCAAAATAGTGAATTGATAAAAAATAATTACGGCTGGTGGTTCTTAACCAAAAGTTGCGATTCTGTAGTTAAATCAAGCTTTGTAAGTCTATCGATGATTGCGCCTCACTGGGAAGTAAAGTGCTTCGAAATTACTGCTTTCGACTAACTATAAAGACCTCTTCCTATTCCGAAAAGATAAAATTATACAGTATTAAGATCCCAGGACTGAATGAAATAAGGAAAGAATATTTTAGGGATTAATACTTAAACTCCCTATTTTACGCTTTTTCCTGGCCACTTAATAATAAGTAGACCTGTTATTAATTTAATTCTTAACCAATGAAACCAAACTTTAGATTGATATTTACATTTATCCTTGCAATAAAATTTAGTTGTTTTTTCGGACAGAACTTTAAGACTTTGAACAATTTACCTCCAACAATTGAAGTAAGAGCTCCAGAATTTAATACAAGTAAAACCTTTTATTTCAAAGTTGACTCAATACATAATAATGTAATAATTCAGGATTTAAGAAGTTCAAAAAATGGAAAGGTTCATTTTTATCAGTGGCTTTATGAAATTCCGATTGAGGAGTTAGATAAAACTAGCTTCGAAGTTTCAAAGAGTTTTGAAAATGAATTACAATTGGTTATTAACACTAAATCTAATTCAATACTTAAGTATATGTTTCAAAACGGAAAAGTCGTATCCATAAGTACCGATAATAAATTAATTTTAGGTGACTGGAATAGTTCTCCTGATTTTCTTAATTTATTAAAAAGTAATGTTGAATCTGTTTTAGGCAACCTCCCTTTAGCTAAATCGAGTTTAGAAAAATCAAAGAATACAGATGTGAAATTTAAATATGTTGGAAATAAAGTTCGAGCAATAAATGCAGAAATGGATGAAGATCTATCTATTGGAAATGACTATTATTTTGGACAAATAGATGATATTAATTTTAATATGAGAAAATTTAAGAGGGCTTTGAAAGATCAAAATATAGATTATAAAGACCCTTTACCAATTATCATATATGCTGATAAAGAAGGAGGTATTGAATCAGTTTTTATAGGTAGCAAAAATGACAAAAAACATCCTCTAATAGATTTATCCAGCATTAAACCAATAAAGCCTCTAAGCTTTGAAAACAAAAATGTTCCAGCCAAATATGTTTTTTTAATAACTAATAATTAATGTACTGCAAAAACATGGCTCGACTAAGAACTTAGACAAAACATCTTGTTAAGACGTCTGGCATAAGCTTATTTAATCTTTATTTTCGTCCTTACAAAAGTCAAAAAGATGAAAAAAAATAAAGTGCTTAATTACGTTGAAGATGTATTGGAACACACCCCTTTGGATTGGTTAAAACTAACTACCCATCGGCTAGATATTTATGATGAAAGTTTAGCTAAAACCCAATTCATAGATCGGTTTGAAGACTTATACAAGGATAATGATTCATCAACATCTGCACTTAGTAAATTACCTACAGCTTTTGACTACATAAGATTAGGCCACCCGCTTTCTTCAGTTTTGGAATGGGCTATTGCTCATTTACATCGCCTCAAACCCGAAGAAGTCATCAGTTTTTCATCTCAAACTATGCCGATTTTAGCTGTACTTAGGAAGAATTTATTTGAAAATAAAAATACTCAAATCACGTACACCGGTGAGTTACCAGATTATTTTGATTTTGAAGCCTTAAGACAAGTTTACGGATACAACTTCGAGTTAAATCAAGTTGATAGTGTAGACCATATTCCTGACTTCAATGGTAGTACTGTTTATATTTCACAAGAAGATAACGTTGGAGAAGCTATCTTAAGCCCAACAATTGATTTCTTTATCACTATTCATCCAGGTTTAGGAAGTATTATACTGGTCAATGGAGAGCAAAACGACAGCTATATTTCTGAAATTCAACATGTCCGTAGAAGAGAATCTATCGCAATGACGCCTGCAGATTCTTTTTCAGCTTTACAAAGACTAATTGGAAAATCACCTTCTGTTCATGTAAAGAGTGATAAGGAAACGAATAAAGCAAGCGCCGTTGAGTCCGTTCAAAAAATTACGGCTACCAAATCGAATGTTCTACTAGGTTCCTGCGGACTCTCAGTTCAATACGCTATTATGATGGGGCTTATTGACGACGCCATGCAGAAACATCCCGGAAAAGCAATCAAAATTATAGTTCCACCAAATTGTTATGGCGGAACCAACGACCAGGCGAGGCGTGTTGTCGCAGCGGTAGGCAATGTGGATATTTTAGATTTACCAGTGGATAAGGATAATGATATGGTACAAAGCACTGATCAGGTCTTGGAACAAGTAGCACAAGAAGACGCCGTCCCTCTTATTATTGCTGAAATTCCGACCAATCCCAGAGTTGAAGTTCCAGACTTAGAGAAACTAAGGGATGCTTTGAGTAAATCCCGTAAAACACCTTCTGGTGAGTTAGCAGTTGATCCTGTTTTTATTTTGGATCAAACTTTTTGTCCAAATGTTCAGTTCTTAAGTAAGGACGGAATTTTTTCATCAATCAGAACAATTTCTTATGTAAGTGGGTCCAAATTTCCTAGTGGTGGAAAATGTACCGCAGGTTATTGTGTTGCCAACGAAAAAGCTGAAAATCTAATGTCAGCTATTGAAAAACATTTTAAGATTTGTGATAATGAAGCTACAGATTTGCAAGTTGAAATACTCGCAAAGCAACTACCTTCCATGAATCAACGCATTATTGATGCTTATAAAAATACACGTGAATTTGTTGATTTTATCGAAAAGACTTTACCTGAAGCTAAAATCAATTTTGTTTCTGAAGAAGTTGTTCGACAAGGATTTACACCCTCAGTTTTTTCCCTTGACCTTCCTACTAAAGGAAGTACAGATGAAGAAAAAGAAGCCTACAAAAGAGCTTTAAATCAGAAGCTGATCAACATGATGATAAGTAAAATACCAAACGAAAGTAAACACTGTGTAAGTTATGGCCAGTTGAAAGGATGCTACTGGACAATTCCTGCAACATCTACTCAAGGCACAACCAAGGAGGAGGACAAAGATTATATTGCTCGTGTGTCTGTATCACCAGATTTGAATCTTGAACTTCATAAAAAGGTTTTTTCAGATTTTGTTGAGGAAATTAAGTAAGTATCAAACTGAGAGTGGTTAAAATATTATTATATAATTACTCTCAGTACTTTAAATTCAAAATCTAGCCAGAAAATCCAGCTTTGTAAACTATACTTTTACTATTAATTTTTACTCAATCTTTCATCTATCTGTTGCTCTCTAAATTGAATCCCTAAATCATGGATAAAAAACTGAAGTTGAGAGTTATTATTTGATTTTATAGAATCCTGGATACGGCTATCGCTGATTAAGAAATAAACGAATCTACTGAATTCTTCTTCTGAAATTTCTAGTTCTTTTTTAATAAGATTTTCATGATGGTCTTTAATAAAATCGAAATAATCTTCATCCTTATCAAATTTGACGAGTTTTTTGATTCTATCTGTCTTCCCTGAAATTTTGTTGATAATTGGATCAACAGGTAATGAGCCTGCCAATAAACCTAATAAATGGATTGGCTTAAAATCTCCTGCAGTGCTTAGACGCCTCTGATTGGTTGTCAACTGTTCTGGTTGGTGGTCTAAAATCCCCAGACTCACTGCATTGATGTTTGGAAAAGCATTAACTTTTACTTCATCAAGCCTATTGACTTTGTCGGAAACCTGGATTTCAATAAGTTCCATATTCAAAATTTGACTGGATACTGTTTCCATAAATGTTTGAAAAGATAAATGGGTAAAACTAAGAGTATCCCCTGCTTTAGCCTTAATACTAAAAATGCCTTTACTATTTGTTTTAGAAAACTCACCTGTTGTTGAATTTGAAACTAAAACATCATCAATGGGTATGTTTTCATTTTGAACCTTACCATTTATCATTTTCAGTGATATAGATTGAGAATATAGCCCTATTGATATCAAGAAAAATAAGTAATAAATGGATTTCATTCTGTTTTAAAATAAAAATACTTAGATAAAGACCAAAACAGACATAATCAACTACATCTTAACTAAAAAAATTAAGTCTCATTTATATTATTAACTGAATGTGAGTAATCACTAATAAACAATCTCATCTCTACTAAAATATAATGCTTTAAAAACGTAGAATTAAATAAGTAAGATTACAAATTATAATAATTTCATAAATTTTTACTACCTTTCATCAATATTAACATATAAATTAGGCACTATGAAATTAAAACTACTTTTTATTTGTTATTTACTATTTTCAGTAACTGCAAATTGTCAACTACTGCAAAAAAATATTGAGTTTGCACAAGGACATCTTATCGATGCTAATTTAGCTCAGATCAATGATGGTAGTAACGATGTTATTATAGCTAGTAATGTGCAAAGTACGGCATCACCGGTACCAGTCCTAAAACGTCTGGAAGACGATGGCACTATAGTGTGGTCAAAAACCTATGATGATCCGACTCTGACAAATGCCAGAATATTTGATATTACCAATTATTTTGATCTCATTTTTATGACTGGCTCTATTGATGTAGGTGGTGTGAAAAAAGTATTTATAGCCAAAATAGAGGCTGCAACGGGAAATCTACTGGATGACCGATACTATGACATTGTCAATTCAAATTTCAATTCCACTGGATTTAAAGTTATTATCTCTGAGACTGATGCCAATGGAGACAACATCCTTGATGAAGGTTTATTGGTTACCGGTTTTTTCGGAAGTTGTCCGAATGCTGATCCAGGCTGCAACCTTAACATAGGGTTTGCCTTGAGAACAGATTTAAACTTAAACAATATATGGGTTGCTGAAGTTGATTCTTTTGTCTCTGGAGCTAATATTGACTATGATTTTGTGAATGGAGTTATCGAAACTAGCGACGGGTTTGTGCTTACAGGAAGCGCTACAGGACAAGGCAATACAAGTACCCAGGCTGGAGTTTTAGCTCACAAAATAGATTTTGAAGGACAATTTATTTGGGATAGCAGCTATATTTTTGGCAACTCCAGAGATGTAAGTGTAGATGCGTATTATGACACTACAACTGACGAAGTTTTTATACTCAATAATTATTCAAGCATACACCATTTTGGAGTAACTGTTCTGGATAACGCAAACGGAGCCATAAACAATACAAAATCATGGTACGCAAATGAATCAAATAACTCTCTGGATTTCTATGGATTCTCATTAGTGGAATCATTATCCTCACCCGGTAATTTAATCATTTATGGATACCGCAGAGGCTATTTCAATGGAACAAATACTGACCAGACTAATATATTTGTACACGAATTTGATAAAGCAACAGGAAATCAGGTTGGAACAAGTTATCAATATACTTTACCCTATCAGGAGCCGATGGGCGGTGTTTACGGGTTTTGGAGTTCACAATTGCCTTTAATCTATTACCCTGATATGGCTTTATATGACACTAGCGCTACAACTCCTACTCATTATGCTGTAGGATACAGAAATGGAGATCCTGCTAACGGTTCTTTTTCTAATATTGAGTTCATGAATGTAGATGCTCAAAAAATGAATGCTTGTGATAATTTGATATTAAATTTCAATACAAATACATTAGGAACTATAAATTCAATAGCAAACGTAACATCGGCACTAGCTTCTGCAAATGAAACCGTAATGGCTTTGGACGGGACATCAGTAACTTTAAATGAAGATTCTTGTAGCACGCAATTGTCTGTAAGAGATCAAAATAAATTCAACCTGGAGATTTATCCAAATCCAGCTTCTGATTATGTTTACTTAAACCAGAATACCGATGTGAACAAAATTCTTATAAGGGATATTACAGGAAAAACAGTATTTGAAACTAATGTTTACAATAAAAATGAAGGAATTTTTGTCGGTAATCTAAGTAAAGGTGTTTACTTTATTAGAATTAGAACTTCTGATAATGCAACCGGTAATCTAAAACTTATTAAAAACTAATTTCATAAACCACCTCTTAAATACAGTAGTTGTAGTCAAAAAAAATCACCTCCATGGCTTGGAGGTGATTTTAAGCTAAAACAAATATTCAATATTAGTAAAGGTAATTTAACGCAGTCACATCATTGGAGTTAAACTCTCCATCTTCATTATTGCTAAAGCAAGCCAGCATTATTGAAGTAGAATCATAACCACTAGGTGTTCCCGGGATATAGTTTGCACCTACACCAGCTGTTCCTTCATTAGTGTTTTGTCCACAACTTTGTCTACTAAAATAATCTGTATGTCTAAAGCCGACTGAGTGTCCAATTTCATGAGTCATTACATGCTCAATTACATTGGTATTGTAATTACTCAAGCCATAAATTTGAACAAATTTAAACGGTCTCCCATTACTTGGAAATCCTGCAGAACCTCCTGCCCCATTTGGATTGTTAACAGTATTGTTATAGACGACCATATCTTTATTTTGATAATTGGTGCCAAAAGTCAAATTGAAATTGATATTTAAATTCAATCGATTATAATTGGCAACTGCCCAGCTCAATGCCGTTCTTTCAGATGAAGTTAAAGCCTGACTTCCTCCTGTATAACCAATTACGTTTATGGTTCGCGGACTTACCAACGCATTGGTACTGTATTGTTTTTGATGGATGTCTTCATAACCATCAAAATCAAGTTGTTCCAGGTCTTCAGGAAACATAACAATATCACCTTCGACTCTTATAACCTCGCGCTTTTCTCCACCTGGAAGAACCATTTCTTCACGTTGAGCGCCCAAAGGACTTAGGTGGTTTTTTGAAATCAAGTCCAGTGTTTTCTGATCAAGATTAGTAGGTGTTTCAGAGGTATTGACTCCCAATACAATTCTTTCTGAGTTGTCAATTTGGTTGGTGTCTGCAACCTCATCTGTAACAGGTTTTTCATTTTCACATGAAGTGATAAACAATAATCCCAAAAATGCTGGAACTATAAATTTTTTAGTAATTGTCATAAAATTTAGATTAAGGGTTAGTAATACTTGCGCAAGTATTCATTTATTTTGCTTAAAGTTCATTTTTAGTGTTTAAATAGAGTTAATGGATGTGTTTTTTTAATATTTTATTAACTATCGTTAGTTAAAATGCGTCCGCCAGGTTTGATTATAAAGTTGAGTTATCTAAAAAATGTTAGTTAAGAAACGAGATTCTAAAACTGATTTTTAAAATACCTCTCTTTATGAGTTTGATCTTAATTAGGTGATCAAAAAGAAGTCTTATATGGCCAAGTTCTATATACCTTTGAAATATTATATAATCTATTGATTGTATATATTTATACCCTAAAAACTAACTTTTAATTTATCAATTATGAAAAAAACACTTTTAGTACTATTAATTTGTCTTGGAAATTACAGTATCAGTTTAGCACAAGATGATGCATTTAAAGAAGATGCCCTGAAACTAACTAAGTTGTCTAACGATGCTGTTGAAGCATCATTCGGGCAATTATATGCGATGATTCCCGCGGAGAATTTAGAAGCTTTCAAAAATGATTTAAAACCTATTATGAATGATTATTATTCAAAAGTCGCTGAAATGTCGATGGAATATTATAGCCATGAAGATGTTAAACGACTCTTAGAATTTTATAATTCAGAGCTGGGACAAAAGTTGCTAGATACCCAATCAAAGCTTACAGTTAAAACTTTACAAATGGGACAAGAACTTGGTATGAAATTAATGCCTTTGGTACAAAAGCACTCGAACTAGTTCTTTAATCAATCACCACTTCGATATATAGTCAATTCAAAGTAAATAATATCAAAACCAGGCGGTTCTCGCCTGGTTTTGATATCTAAAATCTATAAGTTGTGAAAAAATCTTAGTTTTAAATACTTAAACCTAAAACATCATTATGTCAACAAAATCACATTTATCTTCCCTTTTCATGCTATTCCTACTTATTGGGATATCGTGTCAAGAAGCTTCAGAAAAAGACGAAGACATCAACCAGGAATTAACCTCCTGGTTAGACGAAAAACATGAAGAATCTCTTCAGAAAAGCCCGCTTAGACTTACAGCTCTCGGAAGAAAAGATCGCTACGGAGAACTTGACGATATGAGTTTGGAAGCTTTAAAAGAAGAGGCTGAATGGATGCAGAAAAGCGTCGAAGAGCTCAAGACAGAATTTGATTATGAACAACTCGACCAGCAGGGTCAATTGTCTTACAATTTGTGGATTTATCAAAATGAAAGAAAACAAAAAGAAGTCAAATACGCCCCGATGGAATATGTGTTTGACCAGATGACTTCTATTCATACCCGCTTACCCAATATGCTTATCAACTTGCATAAAGTTGATAGCTTAGAAGATATGCAAGCCTATATAAGTCGTGTAGAAAAAATAGATCGAGCTACAAATCAATTGCTAGATCGTGCAAAATCTCAGGCCGAAAATAACATTCTCCCACCTCGCTTTGCCCTGGAAATAGTTCAAAAACAAAGCGAATCCCTTATTACGGGTCAACCTTTTGAAGAAGGCGAAGAGGTCTCTGCTATTTACAAAGACATGCTGAAAAAGATTGATGATTTAGTTGTAAATGAATCAATTTCTGAAGAGAAGGCAGATGAACTTGATATCGCATCCAGAAAAGCTTTACTGGAATCCTTTAAACCTTCTTACGAAAAACTCATAGCCTGGACAGAGAAAGAATTACCAAATACCGAAGAAACCCCAACGGGTGTAAGCCGTCACGAAAATGGTACTGAATATTACAGTTATAAATTGAATGCTTCTACCACAACAGATTTAACTGCAGACGAAATCCACAACATTGGCCTAAAAGAAGTAAAACGTATCAAAGAAGAAATGAAACTGATCAAGGATGAAGTCGGTTTTGAAGGCGATCTACAGGCATTTTTCAAATTTGTAGATGAAGATGATCAGTTTTATTTTCCAAATACAGATGAAGGACGACAGGCTTACCTTGATTTAGCCACCAAATACATCGATGAAATCACCAAAAAACTTCCAGACTATTTTGGGATCTTACCAAAAGCTGAGCTTCAAGTTAAACGAGTGGAGTCTTTCCGTGAACAAGATGGCGCACCTCAGCATTATATGGCAGGAACTCCAGACGGTTCAATACCTGGAACTTATTATGTTCATCTTTCTGACATGACTTCTATGGATAAAACTACTTTAGAAGGTGTGGCTTATCATGAAGGAAATCCAGGACACCACATGCAGATTTCAATAGCTCAGGAATTAGAAGATATTCCTAAATTCAGAACACAAGGAGGCTATAATGCTTATGTAGAAGGCTGGGCTTTATATTCAGAAAAACTGGCCAAAGAAATGGGGCAGTATGAAAATCCTTATTACGATTTTGGTCGATTGGTCAATGAAATTTGGAGAGCAATCCGATTAGTTGTCGATACTGGACTTCACTCCAAAGGCTGGAAAGAAGCAGATGCCATTCAGTATTTCAAGGAGAATTCATCCATTTCAGACAACGCCATAAAAGCAGAAGTCAGACGCTATATGGTCATACCTGGACAAGCTACAGGTTACAAAATCGGTATGCTAAAGATTGGTGAACTAAGACAAAAAGCTGAACAGGAATTGGGAGAAAACTTCGATATCAAAAGTTTTCACGACCTTATTCTTGGCAATGGTGCTTTGCCTTTGATCTACCTGGAAAAACAGGTCGACACTTGGATAGAAAAAAATAAAAAACAGGCTTAAGTCAAGTTTTAGGATAGATTTAAAAAAATTGAATCTTTAAAATTTTAAATTGACTTGAATCAAAAAATAAAACTAATGAAAATTCAAGCATATTTATCATTTAAAGGACAATGTCAGGACGCCTTAGATTTTTATCAATCCATTTTTGGTGGAGAAATTATCAACAGGCAAACCTACGATAATCAAAAAATGGACATTCCAGATCATTATAGAGACAAGCTGCAACACGCCGAGTTGAAAGGTAGTGGTTTTCATATTATGGGATACGACGCAGCGCCAGATACACCTATAACCAATGGAACTAATGTCCAAATGAGTATTGATCTGGAAAATGAAGAAAAAGGTAGTGAACTTTTTAAAGCCTTAGGAAAAGGTGGAAAAGTGCACTCCGAATTTCAAAAAACCAATTGGGGAGCCTATTATGGTCGCCTTACAGACCAATATGGCATCAATTGGATGATAAATGCTAAATAAAATTGATTAAAAGTATAATTCTAAAGCTGTCTTAAAACCTATCTGATTGATTGTCATTCTGAGTTTATTTCAAAGTGACAACCTAAAGGTTTTAAGACAGTTTTTTTTAAGCTTCAGATATGGATTTACGTTTCAGTTTGATCACTGTCACTTCTGGCCAAATCCCTACTCGACCTGGATACGCTAAGTAACCAAACCCACGATTCACATTGATGAAGCGCTTGGCATTTTGATAAATACCAGCCCATTGTTCGTAGCGGTATTGCACAGGACTCCACTTAAACCAACCTGGAATTTCAATCCCAAATTGCATTCCATGTGTGTGCCCGCTTAAAGTTAATTGAACATCTTTTTCGTGATGTTTGATTACTTCATCCCAGTGGGAGGGATCGTGACTCATCAAAATTTTAAAATCTTTAGAGTCTACACCTTCAGCTGCTTTTTCAAAATCTCCAGCTTTTTTAAAACCGCCTTTACCCCAGTTTTCAACACCAATAAGCTGCAGCTTACTTTCTCCTCTCTTTATTTCTCTATGCTCATTTCTAAGCAAATCCCAGCCTAAATTAGAATGAACTTTCACGAGGCTTTCAAAATTCTCCTGTTTTTCAACTTTGCTTTTAAAGTCATAGTAATCTCCATAATCGTGATTTCCAAGTATGGAATAAACACCATCCTTAGCCTTCAATTGAGAAAAAATTGGTGTCCAGGGCTTCATTTCTTCAGCTAAATTGTTGACCAAATCTCCAGTGAATAAAATCATATCAGAGCCTTGTTCATTGACTAAATCTATTGCATATTCAATTTCTTCTGTGTTGCCAAAACTTCCACTGTGAATATCACTAATGTGCGTCACGGTATAACCATCAAATTCCTCCGGCAGGTTGTCGAATTCCAACTCATAGGACAAGACTTTAAAGTTATATTTCCCCCGATACATACCATAAAGTAAGGACAGAAAAGGAATGGCGCCAAGTCCTATAGCAATCGTACTTATAAATTTGCGACGGGATGGAAGGTTTTCCACAGAAGATGTAAACAGTTTACTGTAGGCAAACATAAAAAGCCTCACGATATCCTCACCAAACATCCATACAATAACGCTAAGTTTCATGGCTACAACACTCAAGAAAATCCCAATCATATAGGCTCGAAATCCCGTCAAAGAACCATGCGGACTAGGTTGATAAAACGAATATATCATCAAGCCAACCACTACAACCGTAATAACTACATAAGCTGAAAGGCTCCACCAAAATTTAAAAAGTGTCTTAAACGCCTGAAAAGCATAAACTTCCAATGCCAGTAAAATGACAACAGTAATGATCCACCGCATCTTTTTTTTTGTGCAAATATAGACTTGGCGAAACAGCATGAGTCCTGTTTATATAAAGTTTTAGAAGTATTTATTCTGAGTTTAATCCTGCTAGATGAAATGTGTAGAAGACCATTTCATATTACTCTATAACTGATGCGGATGTCTGCCTCCGTATCTTACTGAAGGATACGATACGACTCTCAACTTTATAAAATGAAATAATACGTCAAATAAATAAGATGTCAGGGCTACGCCCCTTAATCCTAAAGGCTAATTCCAAGAATCAAGTTTTGAAGCAGAGCACAAAACATATGTAATAATTCCGCCATCTTACTTTAAAGGCTGGCAACCAAAAATCTTCGTAATACGTCCAGGAAATGATTAAACGACGTAACCCTAACACATTCCTAACTTTACTACATAACACATTTGAGGGGGCGTAGCCCATATATCTTCTTAACTCCTCTGCGAAATGATTAAAAAAAGAGCAGAGCCCTGACATCAAATCACCGCTCATCATTCACAAAGGATCACTTAAAACCAATCGTTTGTGAACTTATACTGATGTTAATCCAGATACTTTAGTCAGTAAATTGGCAAAACAAACACGAGCTTCAATTTTGGCTAAGCAATTATTTCAACTAAATTTACATTCAACAAAAATTGACTTATGGCTTCCAAAAAACGACTTTTCCTTGTAGATGCGTATGCAATGATTTTCCGTGGCTATTATGCCCTCATCAAGAATCCCAGAATCAATTCCAAAGGTCAGGATACTTCCGCCATCATGGGATTTATGAATTCCTTGTTTGATGTCATTAAACGAGAAAATCCTGACCATCTGGCGGTATGTTTCGATAAAGATGGGAGCAAGGAAAGAAAGGAAATGTACGAAGACTACAAAGCCAATCGCGACGAAACGCCAAAAGTTATCAAGGAATCTATTCCTATTATTCACGACATACTTTATGCTATGGAAATTCCTGTCATAGAAATCTCAGGCATGGAAGCCGATGATATTATAGGAACCCTCGCCAAGCAAGCCGAAGCAGAAGGTTACGAAGTCCACATGGTCACTCCAGATAAAGATTTTGCTCAGCTTGTGACCGAAAACATATTCATGCAACGTCCAGCCAGAATGGGTAATGGTGTTGAGAAATGGGGAATTCCGGAAGTGCAAAAGAAATTTGGTGTTGAACGCCCAGAACAAGTCATCGACTTTTTGGGAATGATGGGTGATGCCTCAGATAATATTCCAGGATTGCCAGGCGTAGGGGAGAAAACAGCCAAAAAGTTCCTCAAGCAGTTTGGTTCTATGGAAGCATTATTGGAAAATACCGACCAGCTAAAAGGTAAAATGAAAGAAAAAGTAGAAGCCAACGCCGAACTTGGTCGCATTTCCAGAAAACTTGCTACGATCATCACCGATTGTGATGTGGTATTTGATGAGGCAAAATATGAAGTCTCCCCTCCCAATGTTGAAAAAGTACTGGAGATATTTAAAGATTTGGAATTCAGAAGATTGACGGAACAATTTGTCAAGATGTACAACAAAGGAGAGGCTGCCACAGAAGAATCGCCTTCAAAAGCATCTTCCAAAACTGCAGGTGCAGGCCAGTTTTCATTGTTTGGAAACGATACCGATGCTTCCAACGTCGATCCAGCTGATTTTGACGGGTATAAAACTTTAGATAATACCGATCACCATTACCAGTATGTAAAAGGCAAAATGTCCGTCAAGTTATTTATGGACAGGCTGATGAAACAAAGCTCCGTGTGTTTTGATACCGAAACCACCAGTCTGAAAACGCTAGATGCTGAGCTGGTGGGTATCGCCTTTTCCTGGGAAGCTCACAAGGGGTATTATGTTGTCTTTCCAGAAGATCAAGACGAAGCTCAGGAGCTTATTGAATTGCTGAGGACCTTCTTTGAGTCTGAAGACATTGAGAAAATTGGCCAGAACTTGAAGTATGACATCAAAGTTTTAGCCAATTATAATCTAAAAGTAAAAGGCCCTCTGTTTGATACCATGCTGGCGCATTACATCATTAATCCAGACATGCGCCATAACATGAATATACTGGCGGAGACTTACCTCAACTATTCTCCGCAGCCCATTGAAGACTTGATAGGTAAAGGAAAAAATCAAAAATCCATGCGCACGGTAGATCTGGAAGACCAGACGCAATACGCCGTAGAAGATTCAGATATTACATTTCAGCTGAAGACCTTCTTTGAAAAGGAACTGAAAGAAGCCTCCAACGAACCTTTGTTTAAAGACATGGAAATTCCATTGCTTCGAGTTCTCGCCGCTATGGAAATTGAAGGCATCAACCTCGATAAATCCGCTTTAGAAAATATTTCAGAAAAGCTAAATGAAGATATCGAACGCTTAGAAAAATCGGTCTATGAAGCTGCTCAGGAAGAATTTAATATTGGCTCTCCTAAGCAACTTGGTGAAATCCTTTTTGGCAAACTAGAAATTGCTAAAAAACCTAAAAAAACCAAATCAGGTCAGTTTTCAACAGCCGAAGATGTTTTATCTCAATATACGAAAGAACACAAAATCGTGAGAGAGGTTTTGGAGTGGAGGCAACTTTCTAAACTGAAAAGCACTTATGTAGATGCGTTGCCCAAGCAAATTCATCCTAAAACTAAACGTGTACATACAGAGTTTATGCAGACGGTGGCAGCGACAGGACGATTGAGCTCCAACAACCCCAACTTACAAAACATTCCTATCCGCACCGAACGTGGGCGTGAGGTACGGAAAGCCTTTGTGCCAAGAGATGAAAATTATGTCTTACTTGCTGCCGATTATTCTCAGATAGAACTAAGAATTATCGCTTCTTTGAGTCAGGAAGAAACCATGATAGAGGCCTTTAAAAACGGTGAAGATATTCACGCTTCCACAGCTGCCAGAGTCTTTGGGGTTGACATAAAAGACGTCACCAGAGCACAGCGTAGCAATGCGAAGACCGTTAACTTTGGGATTATTTATGGAGTCTCAGCCTTTGGCTTAAGCAATCAAACTGACCTGAACAGAACCGAATCCAAGGAACTGATTGAAACTTACTACAAAACCTACCCTAAACTTAGAGATTACATTGACGAGCAAGTCGAATTTGCCAAAGAAAACGGCTATGTCAAAACAGTGATGGGCAGAAGACGCTATCTCAAAGACATCAACGCCAAAAATAATGTGGTTCGAAGCGCCGCAGAGCGAAATGCCGTTAATGCTCCAGTACAGGGAAGCGCTGCTGACATCATCAAAGTAGCAATGATCAATATTTATGAAGCGATGGAAGCCAAAAACTTCAAGTCCAAGATGCTGCTTCAAGTGCATGATGAATTGATTTTCGATGCCCATAAAGACGAATTGGAAGAACTTAAAACTTTAGTCAAAGACAAAATGGAAAACGCCTTCAAACTCGACGTTCCTCTGGATGTCGATATGGGTACCGGGCAGAATTGGCTGGAAGCGCATTAAAATATCATAGCCCACGATTT
The DNA here is from genome assembly GCF_042677225.1 of Psychroflexus salinarum. Taxonomy (NCBI): domain Bacteria; kingdom Pseudomonadati; phylum Bacteroidota; class Flavobacteriia; order Flavobacteriales; family Flavobacteriaceae; genus Psychroflexus; species Psychroflexus salinarum. The sequence goes on along the minus strand of NZ_JBHTIV010000005.1, from coordinate 786,440 downwards.
AAATCGAAGGCTATGAGAAATTTAACCCACAATATTAACAATCTTACCAGGGACAATAATTATCTTTTTAGGGGTTCTGCCGTCCAGTTGTTTTTGGGTGCGTTCGTCTTTCATAACGATTTCTTCGATCTGGTCTTTGCTCAAGTCTAAAGATAAATCCATGGTAAACCTCATCTTTCCGTTGAAGGAAATCGGATAGGTTTTGGAATCTTCTTTTAGGTATTTTTCCTCAAATTTAGGATAAAGAACTTCTGAAATACTTCCTGAATGACCCAAACCTTCCCATAGTTCTTCAGCAATATGTGGCGCATAAGGGGAAATCAAAACCGCCAGCGGCTCAAGAATTTCTCTTGCATTGCACTTCTGCTGAGTCAGTTCATTCACACAAATCATAAAGGTAGACACCGAGGTATTGAAACTAAAGTCTTCAATATCCTGAGTGACTTTTTTGATGGTTTTGTGCAAAGTTTTTAAAGACTCCTTGCTTGCAGGCTCATCGGAGACTAAAAGTTGGTCTTCATCCTGATACAACTTCCAGAGTTTTTTCAAGAAGTTATGCACGCCAGAAAGTCCTGCCGTATTCCAGGGCTTGGCTTGCTCCAGCGGACCTAAAAACATTTCGTAAAGGCGTAGACTATCCGCCCCGTATTCCTCACACACATCGTCTGGATTGACCACGTTGAATTTGGATTTAGACATTTTTTCGACTTCGCGTGAGACAAGGAATTTACCTGATTCATTATAAACTACCTCAGCTTCTTCAAATTGTTTTCCGAAAGGAGATTCCTTAAAGGCTTCTATTTTCAATTCGTTTGAAACATTTACAAAAGAGACATCTGCACGAGTAACAATTTTTGACGGATTCAAATATTCAATAATTCCGTGTTTATCGCTTTGCATTTGATTTTCTTTATCACAAATCTCTTGAGCTTTTTTCTTAATTCTATCAACTTCATTCTGAATATAGTCTGAGTCAATGTACTCCACTCCCATGTGAAAAGATTCAGCTATATCATTACTTAAAAGCACTTTAATTGGCTTAGGGATATCTTTTAGATTCATATCACTTTCAATGCTTCCTAAATTATTAGTAAAATTGATATTTAAATAAGTAACAAAAGCACTTTCTCCTAAAATCATTCCTTGATTAATCAGCTTTTTAAAAGGTTCATCCACCGGTAAAACGCCTCTGTCGTTAAGGAATTTGGTCCAGAAACGCGAATATAATAAGTGACCTGTAGCATGTTCACTTCCTCCAATGTATAGATCCACATTGTTCCAGTACTTCAAAGCTTCATCTGAAGCGATGTGCTGGTCGCGGTTGTTTTGCTCTTCCATATAACGGAACAAGTACCAGGAACTTCCCGCCCAACCCGGCATAGTATTTAATTCTAAAGGAAAAACAGTGTTGTGGTCGATCTTTTCATTAGACACTACCTGATTGGCTTCTGTATCCCATGCCCATTCGATAGCTCTGCCTAAAGGCGGTGCACCATCTTCGGTGGGAAGGTATTTTTCTACTTCGGGTAATTCTAAAGGTAGATGTTGTTCATCTATCATTTTAGGCAAGCCGTTCACATAATAAACTGGAAAAGGTTCTCCCCAGTAGCGCTGTCTGGAGAACACCGCATCCCGTAATCTGTAGTTGATTTTCTTCTCACCGGCACCAATTTTGGATAGGGCTTCAATCGCTTTGGGAATAGCTTCCAGAACGCCCAAACCATCCAGAAAATCGGAGTTGGCGATTTTGGTAGCATTGGTTTTATCTGCATAAGCTTCTTTAGAAATGTCGATGCCTTCAAAAACGTTAGGAATAGGAATGCCAAAATGCTTTGCAAAATCATGATCCCGTTGATCACCGCATGGCACGGCCATCACTGCCCCGGTTCCGTAGCTGGCCAGGACATAATCTCCAATCCAAATCGGAATAGGTTTTTTAGTCAGAGGATGCTCGGCATAAGCCCCAGTGAAAACACCTGTGATGCTTTTCACATCCGCCATACGATCACGTTCGCTTCGCTTGGCAGCGGCTTTGATGTAGTTATCCACCTCTTCTTTTTGCTCAAGGGTCGTGATTTGAGTGACTAAATCATGTTCTGGTGCCAGCGTGACAAAAGAAACTCCAAAAATAGTATCGGGACGAGTCGTAAACGCCGAAATGCCAAATTTTGAATTTTGAATTTTGAATTTCACCAGCGCTCCAACCGATTTTCCGATCCAGTTTTTTTGAGTTTCTTTAAGGCTTTCGCTCCAGTCTAAGTTATCTAATCCAGACAGCAGGCGTTCCGCAAAAGCTGAAATTCGCATGCTCCACTGCTTCATTTTCTTTCTGACGACAGGATGACCTCCACGTTCGGAGACGCCATTCACGATTTCGTCGTTAGCTAACACGGTTCCTAAAGCAGGACACCAGTTGACTTCGGTTTCTGCGAGATAGGTTAGTCTGTAATTGAGTAAATGCTGTTCTTTTTCGTCGTTTGAAAATCCATTCCAGTCTTTAGCTGTAAATTGAGCAGAATCTTCATTGCAAACGGCTTGTACTTTTGAATTCCCTTCCTTTTCAAAAATCTGAATTAAGTCTGAAATCGGCTTTGACTTTTGCTCTGCTAAATCGTACCAGCTCTCAAACAACTGAATAAAAATCCATTGCGTCCATTTGTAATACTTGGGATCGCTGGTGCGCACTTCCCGACTCCAATCGAAAGAAAACCCGATTTTGTCGAGTTGCTCTCTGTAGCGTTTAATATTCGTTTCGGTAGTTTTAGCAGGATGCTGACCGGTTTGGATCGCATATTGTTCTGCGGGAAGACCAAAAGAATCATAGCCCTGCGGATGCAGGACATTATAACCTGAATGTCGTTTATAACGTGCATAGATATCACTGGCGATATAACCGAGGGGGTGGCCCACATGCAGCCCCGCTCCCGAGGGATAAGGAAACATGTCCAACACGTAAAAGGGTGGCTTGGGATCTCCCTCAAACTCTTGTGGTTGTTTGGCTTTGAAGGTTTGTTCCTCTGCCCAATACTTTTGCCACTTCTGCTCTATTGCCTTATAATTGTATGCCATACTAATATCTTATTTGCAAATGGCAAAACTAATATATATGCGTTTAACTCCTAAGGAAGAATGAAATTAAAAGTTGAAGTCGTTTTTGAGTCGGGAGTCGGGAGTCGGGAGTCGGGTAATTAAAATACATTCTAAAATCTATAACCGATATAGAAATCTCCTTTAAATAAAGCCTGGAACTCTGATGCGCCAAACAAATTCCTTCCGGCACCAGCTTTAATCTCAAATACAAATCCTGCTGTATTGATCCACTTTTTACCCAGAGCCAAACCTATGGAAGCATCTACAAAATTTTCTTCTTCGTACATTCCTGTATTAGTATCGTAGGTATCGTAATTTTTACCAGCAAAGACCGAGGTAAATCCTTCGACAAAAAAGCCTTTCGCTCCATAGTCTTCATAAGTTTGAAAATACATTCTATAAAAAGGAGTAAGTGAATAATTTTCTAAATACTCGTTGGATTGATTCATATTGATAAGCAGACTTACACCGTAACCGGAATTACTGCTAAGAACTCTTTCGTAGGAGGTTTCAAAAATGACTGAACTCAGCATTTTTATTGCACCGAGTTTAAGCTCATGTTTGCGATCAAAAATAGAAGATGGTTCAGTTTTAGATTTTACAGCCTGAGCAGATCCTAAACTAAAGACAAAAAGACTCAAGAGGATTAAAAAGTGTTTCATGATAGGTATTGTTAGTTTCAGTCAACTAAAATAGACTTTATTTTGTTTTTAAATATACGCACTTATAAACTAAATGTTAAGTTTTAATTGCGCTCCCGATAGAAATGGAAAGCCCGGAAGGAGACAGATTTGCAAAACCTAGGCTCAAAAAGCGACCAAAGGAAGCTCTTTTGAGTCTTATGGTTTTGCAAGTTGACGAGTGAGGACTTGAAATGTATAGCGGGTAAAGGCGCCCATAAAATTAATCTCGCGCTTCAGCGTTATAATGCTATAGTTTTATATTTTTACCAAAATTTATAAAGTGGCTTCATCTTTTGAAAAATATCAAAAACGACGATTGATTACCTCCTACTTTTCGGTGGTCATCAGCATTGCTTTGGTGCTGTTTTTGGTTGGGTTATTGGCTTTATTGGTGCTTAATACCAAAAAAGTTGCCGATCATTTCAAAGAACAAATCGCCTTGTCTATCTACTTAAAAGACACGGCCAAAGAAGTTGAAATTGATCAATTACAGAAGTCGCTAGCCCTTTCTGAATATACCAAAAGCATAGAATTTGTTTCCAAAGAAGAGGCTGCCAGGGCTTATAGTAAGGAGATTGGTGAGGATTTTATGGAGTTTCTGGGATACAACCCGCTACAAAACTCGATTGATGTATATTTTAATGCAGACTATGTATCTGAGACGAAGATTGCCGAAATTTCCAGAGATTTGGGAGAAAAGGAGTTTGTGGACGAAATCATCTACGACAAACCGCTGATTGCCCTGTTGAATGACAACATTAAACGACTGAGCTTTTGGATTTTGGCCGTGAGCGGATTACTAACTTTTATTGCTGTATTGCTCATCAATAGTTCGATTCGTCTTTCGGTTTACGCTAAACGATTTACGATAAAAACCATGCAAATGGTAGGAGCCACTAAACGCTTTATACGACGACCATTTATCCTAAAGAGTGTAAAGCTTGGGATTATAGGTTCCTCGATTTCCTTGATTGGAATGGCTGTCGTTTTATATTACCTAGACAGGAGCTTTCCAGAACTGAAACTCATAAGCGACGAAATTTTGTTAGCAGCAATTTTTGCAGGTGTTCTGGTTCTTGGTATCCTGATTTCCTGGTTGAGCACATTCTTTGCGACTCAGCGCTTTTTAAATTTAAAAACTGACGAATTGTATTATTAAAATATGGGAGAAAGTAAACGTAAAAAAGAAGCTAAGGCGAACGAAAAGTTCATTTTCGAAAAGGAAAATTACAAGTTCATGATTATAGGTTTGGCTGTAATTGCCCTTGGATTTATACTTATGGCTGGTGGTGGTAGTGATGATCCTAATGTGTTTAACCCTGAAATATTTAGCTGGAGACGGATTCGTCTTGCACCAACTGTAGTTTTGATTGGTTTTGCTATTGAGATTTATGCTATCCTATTAAAGCCTAAATCTTCTAATTAATGGATGTTTGGGATGTGAGTATCCTTGGGATTATCCAAGGCTTGACAGAATTTTTACCCGTTTCCTCCAGTGGACATTTAGAGCTGGGAAAAGCGATTTTAGGAGATAATAGTTTACCAAAAGAGTCTTTATTATTGACTGTTATTCTTCATTTTGCGACGGCTCTAAGCACAATTGTTATTTTCAGAAAAGATATTGTTGAAATTCTAAAAGGCTTATTTTCTTTTAAATGGAATGAAGAAACTCGGTTTTCGTTAAAAATTATCATATCTATGATACCTGCTGGGTTGGTAGGCTACTTTTTTGAGTCTGAAATGGAAATGCTTTTTGGAGAAAACATAATTCTGGTTGGATTTATGCTAATTTTTACGGCGCTTCTCCTGTGGCTTACCGACAAAGCCAAGGCAACTCGAAAGCCTGTTTCTTACAGCAATTCTTTTGTGATTGGGGTTGCTCAGGCCATAGCCATTTTGCCTGGGATTTCACGAAGCGGGTCTACAATTGCTACCTCGGTTTTGCTGGGTAATGATAAGCCCAAAGCTGCTCGATTTTCATTTTTGATGGTGATTCCTCTTATTTTAGGAAAAATAGCAAAAGACATCACTGGAGGTGAAATTTCTTTAGAAAATACCAATATATTGATTTATGGTGTTGGATTTGTCACAGCCTTTGTCTCGGGATTATTTGCTTGTACCTGGATGATTTCTATTGTAAAGAAAAGCAAACTCAAATATTTTGCTATCTACTGTTTTGTAGTAGGTGTTGGAGCCATCATTTTCACTCAAGTCAATGGATAAACTTACTCTTGAACATATAAAAGAAGGACAGGTCTTATTATTTGACAAGCCTTTGCACTGGACATCTTTCCAAGTAGTCAATAAAGTAAGATGGCTTATCAAGCAAAAATTTGGACTTAAGAAAATAAAAGTGGGCCATGCAGGAACCTTAGATCCTTTAGCGACCGGACTTGTTATTTTATGTACAGGAAAAGCGACAAAAACCATTGAAACATTAATGGGACAAACCAAAGTATACACAGGTGAATTCACTCTTGGGGCCACCACTCCATCTTATGATATGGAAACGGAAGTTGATAATACTTTTGATATTTCACACATTAACGATGAGCTAATTGAAAAAGCACTCATCCAATTTCAAGGCGAAATAATGCAGCGACCTCCTATTTTTTCAGCATTGAAAAAAGAGGGAAAACGGCTCTATGAATTTGCCAGAAAAGGCGAGGAAGTTGACATCCCAAAGCGCCAAGTGAAGATTGATAATTTTGAAATCATTAAAAACAGCTTACCACAACTACAGTTTGAAGTCCAGTGTAGTAAAGGGACTTACATCAGAAGTTTAGCTTACGATTTCGGAATAGCATTAGATTCTGGAGCTTACCTTTCTGAATTGAGGCGAACTCAAATTGGTGACTATCAAGTTGAAAATGCTTTGTCTATTGAAGATTTTGAGAAGTTATTGAATAATTAGTCTGTTTGAACTAAGCAGTTCACTAAATCTTCTGCTATATTTTTTCCTTTGTCTTGATTATACCATTTCTGAAGCCTGATTTTAAATTCATCTCTTAATTCTCCAAATTCTGCTTTTTCATTAGTCACCATATCTGCTGCTTCCTGTGGTCTTGGCCCCCAAGTAAAAAATATTTTTTCTTCTTCGAGATTGAAGGAAATCAATTTTGGTATAGACTTGCCGCCATTGGTTAAGAACTCATCCATCAGCTCATCATTTTCATCTCTCAAAATCAGTCTGAAGTCTATAAGCGAGTTGTTTTCTGTAATTTTTTTTATGATTGGGAGAACAGGGGCTGCATCTCCACACCAACCTTCAGTGATGACTAGCCATGCTTGTTTCTGATCTACTCCCTGAATTTTATGAACTTGTTCTGAAGTTAATTCTGAAGTTTTTTCCCATCGTTTCATTCGGTTAAGACCTAGTTTGGAATAGTTAAGATAAGCCTCATTTTGAGTAAAGCCTGTTGACTTGCCTTCTAGTAGAAGATCTTCAACGAGCTTTTTATATTCAGAATATGAAAGAGTTTTATCTAGATGTTTTTTTATTATTTCAAGTTTATTCTGCTGGGACATAATCTGTATTTTTACTGAAGTAGTCAAAAATTAATTTTAATTAAAGATGGCAAAAGTAAGGTGTGACTGGTGCAATAATTCTGAAATCTATGTGAAATATCACGATGAAGAATGGGGAGAACCTATAATTGAGGATCACAAGCTTTTTGAAATGATTGTGCTTGAAAGTTTCCAAGCAGGCTTAAATTGGTTAACCATTTTAAAGAAGAGAGAAGGCTTTAGAACTGCCTTTGATAATTTTGATTATCAAGTAATCTCAAATTATTCTGAAGAGAAGATTTTAGAATTACTTCAAAATAAAGACATTATAAGACACCGAGGGAAAATTGAAGCTGCTATCAATAATGCTAATGCATTTATAAAAATTCAGAATGAATTTAATTCATTTTCGAAATACATCTGGGGTTTTGTAGCACACACTCCTAAAATCAATTCTTATACAAGTCTTGATCAAGTTCCTGCACAATCTCAACTAAGCATAGCTATATCCAAAGATTTGAAAAAAAGAGGGTTTAAATTTCTTGGACCTACCACAGTTTATGCGTTTATGCAAGCTGTAGGACTTGTGAATGACCATCTTACCTATTGTTTTAAGCATAAAAAAAGTGTTTGAGAAATCAAACACTTTTAAATTTATAGAATGTAAACTTAATTAGTTACTAACCAATTGAGTCTCTAATTTATCCCAAGTACTTACTTGAACAATTCTATTATTGCTGTAGTCTACTTCAGAAAGAATTCCATCATTCCAAAAAAACCATTTTCCAACTTTATTACCGTTTTCGTAATTTGCCTTGGCAAGTTTGTTTCCTTCTTTATCATAAGACTTCCATTCACCATGAAGTTTATCATTTAAAATATAACCAATTTGGTGTAATTCACCACTATCATAAAATATAGTCACCTTTTCTAAATCTCCGACTTTCTCTTTCTTCACTAGGTTATTTTCAGTCTGAGCAAAAAGTGTAAAACTCATTAAAAATACCATTAAAAGTGTGCTAAGTGCTTTCATATCTTTTTTATTTAGACACAAATATAAACATAATTTACGTTTAAAAAACATTTAGTTAACATTAAATTTACATACAACTCCTTAACCCCTTTACAAGCTCATTAGGTGCAAAACATATATGGAAGTATTCTTGACAATACTTTATTCAAAAATTTCTTTTACATATCTTAAATAAGACCTCTAACTTCTTATTTTTGCAAATCGTTTCATAAAACAGTTGACATGTATAGAGATCACAATAACAGCGAGTTAAACATCTTATCTTTGAATAAAAAGGTGACTTTATCTGGTTGGGTTCAGAAAATAAGAGATAAAGGATTTATCATTTGGGTAGACTTGAGAGATCGCTATGGTATTACTCAACTTGTGTTTGACTCTGAGCGGACTTCCAAAGAAATCATGGAGCAGGCTAGAGAATTGGGGCGAGAATTTGTGATCCAGGTCGAAGGACAAGTTTTGGAAAGAGAATCCAAAAATGAAAATATTGCAACAGGAGAAATTGAAGTTTTAGTAGAAAAACTTACAGTTTTAAATGCCTCTGAAACTCCTCCTTTTACTATTGAAGACAAGACAGATGGTGGTGAAGATTTGAGGATGAAATACCGTTACCTAGACATTAGAAGAAATCCAGTTAAAAACAAACTGATTTTCCGCAGCAAAGTCTCAATGGCCGTTAGAAACTATCTTTCACAACAAGATTTTGTAGAAGTTGAAACGCCATATTTGATCAAGTCCACTCCTGAAGGTGCCAGGGATTTTGTCGTCCCAAGTAGAATGAACGCTGGGCAGTTTTACGCCTTGCCTCAATCCCCACAGACCTTTAAACAATTGCTGATGGTTGGAGGTTTGGATAAGTATTTTCAGATTGTAAAATGCTTTAGAGATGAAGATTTGAGAGCAGACAGACAGCCTGAGTTTACTCAGATAGACTGCGAAATGACTTTTGTAGAACAGGAAGATATTTTAAACACTTTTGAAGGGTTGACCAAGCATTTGCTCAAAGAAATCAACGGTGTGGAGGTTCAAGAGTTTCCTCGTATGACTTATGATGAGGCTATGAAAACTTATGGAAATGACAAACCAGACATCAGGTTTGGGATGAAGTTTGGCGAATTGAACGCGGTTGCTCAACATAAAGAATTTAAAGTTTTTAATGAAGCTGAATTGGTTGTGGGTATTTCCATTCCAGGCGCTGCTTCTTATTCAAGAAAAGAAATCGATAAGCTTATAGACTGGGTTAAACGCCCACAAGTTGGCGCTAAAGGCATGGTTTACGTTAAATATAATGAAGATGGAAGCCTAAAGTCTTCTGTAGATAAATTTTATGACGAAGCTGATCTCAAAGCATGGGTAGACAAAACCAATGCTAAACCGAGTGATTTAATTTGTATTTTATCTGGCGATGCTAATGCTACTCGAGCACAATTGAGTGCTTTACGCATGGAGATGGGTAATCGACTTGGATTGAGAAAGCCAAACGAATTTGCTCCTTTATGGGTGATAGATTTCCCATTACTGGAATGGGATGAAGATACCAAGCGTTATCATGCTATGCACCACCCGTTTACATCACCAAAAGTTGGACAAATTCCATTACTAGCTACAGATCCAGGCGCTGTAAAGGCAAATGCTTACGATTTGGTTTTGAACGGAAATGAAATTGGCGGAGGTTCCATCAGAATTCATGACCAGAAAACACAAGCCTTGATGTTCGATTATCTTGGTTTTACCAAAGAAGAAGCTGAAGCTCAATTTGGATTTTTGATGAAAGCTTTTACTTATGGAGCTCCACCTCACGGTGGAATTGCATTTGGTTTGGATAGACTTGTAGCTATTTTAGGAGGTCAAGAAAGCATACGGGATTTTATAGCATTTCCAAAAAATAATTCTGGAAGAGATATCATGATAGATGCACCTGCACCTATTGATGAGGAACAATTGAAAGAACTTGACCTTAAGTTGAGAAGTTAAGTTTGAAGCTGAAACTTCTGAAGAACAGTTTTAATTAAAAAGTTGATGAAGTTTAATTTATCGCACTTGCTCACTAAAGTCACAAATTGGCTTGAAAAAAGCCTGTCTAAACAGCAGTTACTCATTCTTATAAGTGCTATTGTTGGTTTGCTTTCTGGACTTGTTGCGGTTCTATTAAAAAACCTAACTTATTTAATTCAATCCTTACTTGGTGGTGGTTATATTTCAAATTACCATAACGCCTATTATTTTGTTTTCCCTCTCATAGGGCTTCTCCTTGTTTATCTATTTTCAAAATACATTTTAAAAAAGGAGATTGGTCAAGGTATATCGACTACACTGTATGCCATATCGAGGAGAAATGGTTTTATGCGTAAGTTTCAAAATTACGCGTCTCTGATTACGGCTCCTATTACTTTGGGGTTTGGAGGGTCTGCAGGTCTGGAGGCACCAACTGTGGTTTCTAGCGCAGCCTTGAGCACAAGCTTTTCAAAATTTCTGAACCTGACTCAGGCTTCTAGAACCCTCATGATTGGTTGTGCAGCAGCTGGTGCGATGTCATCTATTTTTCAGGCACCTATTGCAGGAATTATTTTTGCGATCGAAATTTTTAGTCTGGATTTGACCTTAGTGTCCATGATTCCCTTACTAGTAGCTTCTGTATCTTCGATTCTAACTTCTTATTTTTTCTTTGGTTCAGATATTATTCTTCATACTCAACTAGGTGAAGCTTTTGAAATAAGTGATGTTCCGTTCTACATCGCTCTGGGAATTTTTACAGCGTTTGCATCCATTACATTTACCAAAGTTTACATCTATACCTTCAAAAGATTTAAAACATTCAAAAGTAAGTTCAATAAAATAATTGTTGGAGGTCTTATTTTGAGCGGAATTTTATTTCTAGTCCCACAGATTTATGGTGAAGGGTATTCAACCATCAATGAATTGCTGGCAGGAAATCATGAACTCGTTACCAAAAATAAATTTCTACAAGGCTGGGACATGACTTGGATGGTTATCGTCTTTTTATTACTGCTCATTATTTTCAAAATGATTGCGACCTCAGTTACCATAGCCGCAGGTGGTATTGGAGGTATTTTTGCACCAGTCCTATTTATAGGAAGCATGATTGGCCATTGTTATGGGCTTGTGATCAATGCGCTAGGCATCACAAAAGTACCAGTTTCTGTCAGTCAATTTACCCTGGTTGGTATGGCAGGACTTATGGCTGGTGTCATGCATGCTCCTCTCACCGCTATTTTCCTTATTGCTGAAATCACTAGTGGTTATAGCCTTTTTGTTCCTTTAATGATTACGGCAGCTATATCATACGGAATTACTAGTCGATTCCAACCAAATTCTGTTTATACTATGGAGTTGGCCGAACGAGGTGACTTGGTGACTCACAACAAAGATCAGGCTGTGCTAACCTTAATGGACATTCAGCAAGTGATAGAAGATAATTTCAAGGTACTTACTAATGACATGAATCTTGAACAAATCGTTAATGAAGGAGTTATCAAATCAAATCGAAATATTTTTCCAGTGGTAGATGAAAATCATATCTTTAAGGGAATCATTCTTTTGGATGACATCCGTACAATAATGTTTGACCAAAGTCTTTATCAAGAGATGACTGTTATAGAATTAATGCAAAAGGCACCAGACATCATTGAGATGAATGAATGTAAAATGAAAGATATCATGAAAAAATTTCAAGAGACAGGAGCTTGGAACTTACCTGTGGTAAAAGATGGAAAGTATGTAGGTTTTATTTCAAAATCTAAACTACTGACCGCCTACAGACAAAAATTAATAGAAGTAACTGTTTAGAAATACACTATGAGAGCATTAATAAAATTAGTTTTTATATTAATAGCAGCTGGCTTTGTACTAGGTGCCTACTATAAACTATATGATAACGAAATAATTGGAGAGCGAATTATCGGGATAAGTGTTTTAGCGAGTGCCTTTGTATTGATGCCTCTGTTTTTAGCTCATCGATGGAAAGGGAAACGCCTTCAAGACTATACTTTAACAAAAGAAAATATGGATAGGATGAATAAAAATAATTCTAACAAAGCCCCTGAAAACGGGCATGATAAGGATAAGGCATCTAATTAAATCTTCTACCCTATTGAAAATGATTTATTTAAGATAAAGTTTTTTAATAAAATGAATGCAGAACATTATTTTTGTTTACTTTTGTATTAATTATTAATTATTATTTATTATTATGCAAGGTAAAGTAAAATTTTTCAATGAGTCTAAAGGTTATGGATTCATTACAAACGACGAGACAGGAGAAGATATTTTTGTTCACGTCACAGGACTAAACGGAGAATCTCTAAATGAAGGAGACGAAGTTGAGTACACAGAAGAAGAAGGAAGAAAAGGAATGAACGCTACAGATGTACGTTTGATCTAATCATATAACATTTTTTTTTCAAAACCTTAAAATGCCACTCTTTCGAGTGGCATTTTTTTTATATCAATTTCTTATCGGGGGTTAGTCAATTTTGTTAGTCTGGAAAATGAATAATTTTCAAAAATCAATTATTCCTTAAGATTTTATTCAAAGACGGGATGCATTATATGATCAAAGCTCTAAGTTCAATACAACCTAACTTGGTAAAACTAACCTTTCAACTCTTATCTATTGATAAACAAGCTCATACCTAGAAAATTTGACTTTGGTATATTTTAAGTCTAGGTTGAGAACTTATTTATAGATAATCATCTTCACATTTCAGAAAACAAAAAAACTCCTTTAACTTAATAAAGGAGTGATAGTGATATCTTAAGACTCATAGATTTACTCTACAACCTCAGCATCTTCAGTATTGTCAATCAGAACCTGACCTCTGTAAAACATTTTACCTTCATGCCAGTGTGCTCTGTGAAATAAGTGCGCTTCGCCAGTTGTAGTATCTGTTGCGATTTGAGGCATTTTAGCCTTATCATGCGTTCTTCTCTTATCCCTTCTTGTCTTCGATATTTTTCTCTTTGGATGTGCCATTGCTCAAATATATATTTATTCGTTTAGTAATTCTTTTAATTTATCCCAACGAGGATCAATTTCCTCTTGTTTTTTCTCTTCTTCTTTAATTGATTTAGGCTTCAACTCTTCTAATTTTTCAAGAATATCAGATTTAATTGAACCATCTTCTAAACCTGGATGTATTCTCTTGGCTGGAAGACCTAAAACAACTCCTTCATAAATATACTGCTGCACTTCTACTTGATGATCTCCATGAGGTAATATTAATAATTCTTCGTTATCATCATTATATACATCACCAAACTTAATTACCAAAGATAAATGATTATCTATTTCCTGGTTATAAGGCTCGAGAGTTACATCGCAATTGATATTGACGTAGCCAGAAAAATTGAATTCCAGTTCAAGCATATTCGCTTTCTTGGTAAATTCTAAATCTACAGCAACTTCAGAACTATTAAATTCTTGAAAATCATAAAGGTCAAAGAACGCATTATCAATTTTATAATCAAATCTGTGCTGCCCTTCCTTCAACCCTACAAAGGGTATAGCATAAGCTTTAAACTTCCTCATACAACATCAGTTTTGAGCCTGCAAATATATTAAAAATTCGTAATAATCCTCACAAAAATTCAATAATGATTTTACAGTGGATTTTTAGTAAGCTCTAGGTATTCCATTCTATTCTTAAAAATCGAAATACCCATGAAAATAGCTTGAGTGAACGAGCTGCTTTCTGCAATGCCTTTACCAGCAATATCAAAAGCTGTCCCATGATCTGGTGAAGTTCTTATGCGATTAAGACCCGCAGTGAAATTTACTCCCTTGCCAAAAGATAAAGTTTTGAATGGTATCAACCCTTGATCATGGTATGCAGCGATTATTGCATCAAAGTTTGCATTGTTCTTGGAGCCAAAAAAACTATCTGCTGCATAGGGTCCAAAAACGAATTTTCCATTTTCAACAAATTTCTTAATCGCTGGCTTTATGACCTCATCATCTTCTTTACCTATCACTCCGCCATCTCCAGAGTGGGGGTTGATTCCTAAAACTGCAATTTTTGGTTCTCTAACATTGAAATCTTTTTTAAGTGATTCGTGAATAGCACTTACCTTTTTACTGATAAGCTCTTCATTGATTTTGGAAGAGACATCTTTCACAGGCACGTGATCTGTTAAAAGTCCCACTTTAATGTTATCAGAAACCATAAACATCAAGCTATCTCCTTTAAGTTCCTGAGCTAAAAAGTCTGTATGTCCAGGAAAATTAAACTCATTTGACTGTATACTATTCTTATTTATAGGCGCTGTGACGAGCGTATCAATATCTTTTTTGATTAGTGCCTGAGTCGCAGCTTTTAGAGATTTAATTGCATAACCTCCAATCTTTTTGTCTTCTTCTCCAAAATTCACTTTTACATTTTCTTTCCAGACATTTACTACATTGATTTTACCTTCGACGGCTTCATCAGCACTAGATATTCCGTGAAATTGTAATTTGATTTTGAAATAATTCCCAAAAAAAGACATCATTTTAGAGTTTGCAAAAATCACAGGTGTAAAAAGCTCGAGAATACGGCTGTCTTGTAGAGATTTTAGAATGATTTCTGGGCCGATACCATTCATATCTCCAATACTTATTCCTACTCGTATATTTGACTTAGTTTTCATAAAATTCGTCTATTTTTGTAGTAAACAAATGTAACGAAATAATCTACAATTATGTTCACAGGTATTATTGAGGAAGTAGGAACAGTCTCAAAAATTGAGACTTCTGGAGGAAATATTGATTATACAATTAAGGCCAATCTAGCAAAAGAATTAAAGGTAGACCAAAGTGTCGCTCATAATGGTGTTTGTCTTACTGTTGTAGATATTAATAGTGATACTTATAAAGTTACAGCCATAGATGAAACATTAAATAAAACCAATCTCAAGCATTTGGAAGAAGGGCATCAAATCAATCTAGAAAGAGGAATGAAGATGAATGCTCATTTAGACGGACATATTGTACAGGGCCATGTAGATCAAATCGCCACATGTGAACGTGCTGAAACAAAAGATGGAAGCTGGGAATTTACTTTTTCATACGACCCTAAACTAATGAATGTAACTATTGAAAAAGGCTCTATTACCATTAACGGTGTTAGTCTTACAGTGGTAAATTCAAAGTTGAATGAGTTTAGTGTTGCAATTATACCTTTTACTTATGATCACACTACATTCAAAAACCTAAAAAAAGGTGATGTTGTAAACCTTGAGTTTGATGTAATTGGTAAATATGTGAAGCGTTTGATGGAAATACAATCTTAATAAACCATCTAATCTATTTCTACATCGTTAATCAGAATATTGAATAGACTTGCTTTAGATTTAAGTAATTTTTCAAAGACTTTTATTTCTTTAAGTCTGGATTCAATCAACTTAGACTCTCTGGCATTGACTAAAAACACAGAGCTTTCTCCAAAGCTGAATTTCCTTTCTTCGGCTCTAAGTAAGCTGGAATAGTCTTTCACTATAGATTGAAAGGTATTAAGCTGATTTATATAGGATAAGATTTCGCTTCTTGAGGCTTGTATTTTATTCTGAAGTTGAAGCGACTCATAATCTAAATCCAGCTGTGCTTGGTTAACTTTAATTTTTGCCAACTTCAAATTTCCACGCTCTTTCCTTAAAAATAAAGGAAGTTTAAAGTAAATTCCAGCCTTATAGTCGTTGGTATTGAAATTTTCAAACTGACCTACTCGCTCATTGATGAAGTTGTACTCAAGGTCCAACTGGGGTTTTAACATTTCAGCTTTCAACCTTTGATTGACTTCTAATTGATCTATCTTGAAGTCTAGAGCTCTTATCTTGGGGTGGTCTTCGAGTACAAAGTTCTCCAGCTGAAGTAAGTTTGTTCCTAAAACAGAATCTAGGGAATTTTCGTCTAGCTGTTCTGGTAAAACAAAAGGTCCAAGCTCTAAGGGAATATTGTCTTCGAACCATAAAAAATTGGAGAGTTGAAGTCGACTTTTGATCAATTTCAAATTGGCCTGTTCTAAACTCAGCTTTCTGTTTTGAACTATTATTCCTGCTTCTAAAGTGTCGATGGTAGGAATATCGCCAGCAAGTGCGCTTTCCTTGATACCTTCAAATCTTATCTGTGCACGTTCCTCAAAGTTGCTAAATAAACTCACTTCTCTGTTGGCTAGATACCAATCTAAATATGATAAAACAGCATCAGATAATAATTGGTTAAGACGAATATCACGTTGAGCCTGACTCAAATCTTGCATAATTTTAGACTGTTTCAAATCTGCCATTCTTTGGTTGATAAATAAACCTTGCCCAATAGGAACAGAAACTCCAGCACTATACAAACCATCATCTGGGACGTTATTCTGAGGATTTAAGTATTCGCCACTATTCTGCCCAAAACCAGCCTTTACTTCAATACCATACCAGGTTGGAATTTTAAAAGTAGAGTTGAGAATATCATAATATTCTGTTCCCTTAAATTCTTTGTTTTTCCAATCTACCATCACTTGTGGATCAAAAGCACCTCGTGATCTGAGCAGTTCTGCTTGAGCAGATGAAATTTCAAAGTTAGCGAGCTTTGCTATAGGATGGTATTCTTTTACATAAGCCAAAAACTCATTAAGACTGAGAATATTTTTATCAAAATCAACTGGTTGATCCTGAGCAGAACTAAACATGCTAAAAAATAGACTTAGCACTAAAAGATAGAAGCGAATCATTTTTTGGAATTTTGATTCTTATTTACATTTGTGTTAGATTCCTGTGGAGTGTAATAGTCTGGAGGAAAGCCATTAATCTGCCTCCACATCTCATACCATACTGGCACATCATCAAGCAAAGCCATGGTTCTGGCTCCAGAGCCAGCACGTATTACATCAGGCCAAGGTTGTTCATCCGGATCCTCCTCTATTAAAACTCTGAATTTACCTTTAGATGGATTAATAGTTCTTTCTACAGCGACAATTCTTCCTCCATAAGTACCATAAGATAAATTTGGCCATCCGGAGAAAAATATAGCTGGCCATCCATCAAAAATTATTCGGATAGGCTCTCCAGGGTGAAGTAATGGAAGGTCTATTGGATCTACATATGTTTCTACTGCAAGGTCAAAATCAATAGGCATAATACTCACAATCTGCGTTCCTTCGGAAAAAGTCTCACCTATTCCATTTTGCAGGGCTCTGTTGATGAAACCATCTTGAGGAGCAGTAATGAAACGCATGCCAGAACGAACACTATAATTCGAAAATTCTGTTTCTAACTTGGTACGCTGAGCTTCAGTATCGTACTGACCAGAAAGCGCTGTGAATTTATTGCTCTCTGCTTTAGAAATTTTTTCTTGGTAATTTGCCTTTATACTAGAAATTTCTATCTGTGCATTGATTATTTTGTTTCTGCTAGCCAGTAACTTGTTTTTCTGAGAAACAATTTTAGCCTGGCTATTTTGCAATTTGAGCCTTTTTTCTTCAAGATCTGTAACTGCTTTTAAACCTTCTTTTTCAAGACTTTCTGTTCGTTCATATTGACGTTCTGCAATAATCAATTGTGTTTTCTCTGCTTCTAAATCGATGCTATCGCTTTCAACTTGTAAATTGGCTTGTATCAATTTATTTTTAGCCTGCTCTAGTTTAAGCTTTCGCTCTTCTTTAAGGGCCTCAATTTGAAAATTTAATGCTTTCACCTTTTCGGTATAAGACTCTAAGGAAAAATTCTTAGCAGTAATTTGAGATTGAGCTCTGTCAAGTAATTGAGGGTCGAAGTATTTATCTTTAATCTCAGAAATATGTAGGATAGTGTCTCCTTTTTTCACAATCTGTCCCTCTTTAACATACCACTTTTCAATTCTACCTGCTATTGCAGATTCAATAGACTGCGCTCTTTGACCTGGATTTAATGCAGTCACATAACCTTTACCTTGAACAATTTGAGTCCATGGTAAAAAAAGTATAGCCAAGAAAACAACACCAAAGATGGTCATGATCTTATTGAACGTAAGAAAACGGTCTTTGTGAAATGTAAATTCCATTGATTTATACTTAGATAAATCAACTTTTTCGTTCAGTTTAAGTTTTGATATATCTAGCATATTATTCTTTTATTGTCATTTCACCATTATCCATATAGAAAAAACGATTGCATTTCTTTGTCCAAATTTCTTTGGTACTTATTACTACTAAAGCCCAAGGTCTATCTGGCTCTGTAAGAAAGTCTATAATTGCTTTGGATTCATCTTCCAGCAAATCTTGTGTTGGATCCTTTAGAACAAGCAACTTCGGCTTGGATGCTACCGCCCTGGCAATCATTATTTTTTTATTGACTGTGTAAGGTAACTGTAAGCCTTCAGAATAAATTATTGTCTGTAGTCCTTTCTCTTGTGACTTTACAAATTCACTCAGTTGTAGTTTTTTGACAAGCATTTGCACGTACTCCATTGATATATCAGGATTATTCAATGTGATATTCTCAAATATAGTCCCTTCAAAAGTCTGGTTACTCGGAAAATAGTGACCTGCAAAATCTCTAAAATAAGTTAGGTCTATGTTTTTCAAATTAAAATCATTTACAAATATATTGCCATCTATATTATCTATTAACCCGACCATTGTCCTTAAAAGTGTAGACTTACCAGATCCAGGTGTCCCATTCACTAGAATTAAATCTTCAGGATAAATTTTAGTGTTTATGTTACTCAGTATTTTTCCTTTATCCAATTTGAGATTAATGTCTTTGTATTCAAAAATAAACTCTTGCTGCTTATCGAAAGGTTTATCTCCTCCTTGACGCTCTATCGGAATATCGGTAACTCTTCCAAGTTTTTCTATACCAGCAATAAGTACATATAAATCCTCTAGACCTTTAATCAGTTTTTCTACAGAATTTATCATTAAAACGATAATGATTTCTGCCGCAACAAACTGACCTATATTCATTTGTTGATTAATAACCAAAAGGCCTCCAACGATAAGAAGTGCAGCAGCAACAATTACCTTAAAAGCTATCATTTTAAAAAACTGAAACCTCAAGACTCGAAAATGTTTTTCTCTGGCATTGAGATACTTTAAGCTGGTTTCATCATTTCTTTGTGAGGCGTAGGAAAAACTTTCTGACACCTTAAACCCTTCAATACTTCTTGCGACTTCTTGGATCCAGTGGGCCGTTTTATATTTATAACTAGATTCATTTAAAGACTCTTTAACACCTTCTTTCAAAGACAACTTAAAAATCACATAAAACAGTAAAATCAATAAAAATCCAAAAAACACAAAAAAAGGATGATATAAAGAGAGTAAAATAAGACCAAAGCTAATTTGAATAAAAGCACTAGAAAATTCAATAAGCAATTTTGGTAATGCTTTTTGGATGGTCATCACATCAAAAAAGCGATTAGCTAACTCTGGAGGATATTCATTCTGAAGTGCAGAATATTTCATTTTCGGAAACCTATAAATGAGCTCAAAAGAAGAACGAGCAAAAATACGTTGTTGTAAATCTTCTCCAATCCTAAGCTGCATATATCTTAAAACACCACCAAATGCAACACTGAAAAGAACAACACCAGTCAGTAAAATAACCGAGGCATTGAAACTTCCTCCCACTATTATATTTACAATCGCTTGAATACCCAAAGGAAGACCAAGTTCTACGAGACCAGCGAATACAGCATAGAAAAGAATCTTAAAAACAGACTTTCTCTCCAGACTTAATAATCGGCCTAACCTTATCCAAGGGGTTTTAGTATCTGTTGCCATAAATTAAGACTTTAGGATTTTGGTCAATATATCTTTATAAAATATGTATAAATTATCTTTAGAATGACAATCGGTTAAATTCTTAAAATGTTCTGATAAAAAATATTGATTTAACGATCCTTCTATAATTAGTGATGATAAACTATTGCTGTACATATAATTTGAATTTACTCCTACAATCATATCGGATAGCCTTGACGCGAGTCTTTTATATATACTAAAATATCCAGCTTCATTTTCCTCATCAACGAGCTTATGATGATAGGCTTTTACAAATTCAGAATTGAGAATATGTCTCAATTTCTGACCCTCAACTTCAAAAGAAGTGCATTTGGTTTGTGGAGTACTGAATAAGGTTTCAACAGCTTTTAGCAATCTCTCCAAACCTTCAGGCATGTTGTTGGTTTGCATTACCATCTGAAACTCCATGATTCCCCAATACAATGAAGAAATATACAAAAGAAGTCTGTGCTTATTTTCAAAATATCTATAAATAGAGCTTTCAGTAGAACCTATTTTTTTGGCTAGTTTCTTAAAATTAAACTCTTCGATTCCATGTAGATCAATAAGATCGATACTTGATCTGACGATATTGATCCCCAAAGAAGAGCTCTCTGGATCTTTAAGATAGAGATTAGAATTAATATCTACCCGCAAATTAGATAGCAAATTGTGCATAGTTAGTAATTAGAAGCGCAAAGTTAATAGTAATACTATCAATAATTAATCAAACAAATTACTAAACAATGTTAAATTATATTATTATTTTTAGAATAGACAAAGCGAGATTTAATGTAATTTGCATCAGTTTTTTTAAAGAAATGAAACTTAACATAAAGTTCAAACCAAGACCTAAACGCTTTCAGTACAGAACAGAAAAGTGTTTAAATTGCGAACACGCTTTAGATATTTCAGATCGATTTTGTTCAAATTGCGGACAAAAGAACTCTTCTAAAGCTTTGAACCTTAAAGAGCTTATAACTGAGTTTTTCGCAGGATTAGTTTCTTATGATTCTCACTTTAGAAAATCTGTGAGTGCGCTTGCTTGTTCTCCTGGTAAACTCAGTCGCGAGTATATTCAAGGTAAACGCATAAAGTATGTCAATCCTTTTCGATTTTTTATAAGTACCGCAATTATATTCTTTTTAGCCGTTAGTTGGATCAACCGGGATGAACTTAGGGACATTAAAATCTTATCTAGCGAAGAGTTAGAATCTAATCCTGAAATCACCGATAACAATTTGGATTTTGTAACTAATTTACCCGACTCAAAAATCACAAATTACATCAAGGAACATCCAGATGCAAAATATTCTGAAGCTATTGAATCCACAGGGTTGGAAAAAAACATAATGAATCGATTGAAGTTTGAATTTATATTTGGTTACAGTAGACTTAAAGAAGACCCTGCTGGATTTATCAATTTTCTACTCCCTAAGTTGCCTTTTTTTCTCTTCTTTTTTATCCCTATCTACACACTTTTCAGCACTTTAATTTACATCAGAAGAAAAATTCCCTACACTCATCATCTCATCTTTAATTACAACCAACAAACAGTTTTTTTGATTTTACTTTTTTTAGCCTTTATAATTGACTTTATCAGCCTATGGATTTGGCTATTGATTTATGTTTTCTACTTGTATAAATCCATTAGAAAATTTTATTCACAAGGAAGATTCAAAACCATCCTAAAGCAAATTATAATTATGAACTTCTATTTATTTAGTAGTCTTTTAGTTTTAACCAGCTTAGCTATAGTGAGCATTATCTTTTTTTGAAGTCGTTAACGATAACATATAAAACACCTCTCTTCCAATTTCCAAAGCACGTTCCAGATACTTTTCATCTTGAAGTTTTGTATTGTCAAATAGTTTGGGATCTTCATAAGGAGTAGAAAATCTTGCAGTAGCACCAGGAATAAATGGACAATTTTCATCGGCATGAGAACATGTCATTATTGCAATAAAGTCTTTGTTTGGATTTTCAGTATCATCGTAAACTTTAGAGAAACAAGTGGTCGACAACTCATCTCCAAATTTCACTTCGTAGCGAGGATTACTCTTAGAGGAATCCGGAGTTATTTTAAAGCCTAAGGTACTGAGTGCATTTATAGAGTGAGGATGAAAAGCAGTCACTTCGGTGCCTCCAGAAAAGGCTTCAATTACAGATGACATCCCGTGAAATTCAGCTACAACATTAGCCCATATTTGTCCAAAATGGCTCCTTCTAGAGTTATGTGTACAAATATAAATCAATTTTGCTTTCCCATTTTTTTCAATTTCTGCATCTATCGTGCTAGCTATATTTTTTAAAATATTTTTTCTCTCTGCTGAAATTGAATCGCGTTCAAATTCAAATTTTCGACAAAACTTTTCAATATTAGGAAACATAAAACATGGTGTTTGGTTAGGAACAAGTTTTTAAAATTTAGTACCTCCATTTATTAGCCAAGGCAACTAATGATAACATGACTGGAACTTCTATAAGAATTCCAACTACAGTTGCCAAGGAAGCGCCAGAGTTAAGGCCGAATAACGAAATTGCAACTGCAACCGCCAATTCGAAGAAGTTGCTAGCGCCAATCATAGCCGATGGAGCACAAACATTATGCTTTAGCTTCAAATATCTACCAATAAACCAGGTGATAAAAAAGATAAAATAAGTTTGAATAGTTAGCGGCACAGCAATCAATAAAATATCAAATGGATTATCTAAAATTCTCTGGCCCTGGAAAGCAAATAATAAAACTAAAGTAGTGATTAATGCAATCATGGACATTGGTTTTAACTTTGCTAAAAAGACAGAATTGAACCATTCCAGCCCATATTTATTGATTAAATATTTATTGGAGATATAGCCGGCTGTCAGTGGGATTACCACAAAAATAAGCACCGAATAAATTAAGGTATCGTAAGGGATTTCAATATTGGTCACACCCAAAAGCAGTCTTACAATCGGAATAAAAAGTACTAGCAATATCAAGTCATTAAGCGATACCTGAACAAGTGTGTAGTTCGCATCACCTTTAGTCAAATACGACCATACAAAAACCATAGCTGTACAAGGCGCTGCTCCTAAAATGATAGCACCAGCGATATATTGCTGAGCATCTTCTGGATTAAGATAGGCACTAAATATCTGGTCTAAAAATAACCATGCGAAAAAGGCCATCGTAAACGGCTTGATAAGCCAATTGATGACCAACGTCAATCCAATGCCTTTACTGTTTTTAGTGACATTTTTTAGAGATGAAAAATCGATCTGAACCATCATGGGATAGATCATCATCCACACCAAAATAGCTACTGGAATATTCACTTTAGCTATTTCCAAATCACTCAAAAATTCTATTGAATCTCCTGCAAATTTTCCAATTCCAATACCTGCAATGATGGCCAAAGCTACCCACAGGGTCAAGTATCTTTCAAACTTTCCCATTTAGTTTTTATTCTGTGTTTTAGAAAAAAGGATTAGCAACATCCAGATCCTGGAGCACAAGATGAGCTTTGCTCTACCGTTTGAGGTTCTGGAATTCCACATTTGTCTTTGGCTAAGCAGTCTGTGAGCGTACTGACTAAATGAAATTTACCATCACTAAAATCTAAATGGTATTTGCCAATAGTGTTTCCTTGATACTCCACCTCAACTTCCAGTCTATCATCGATAAAAAGTTTCTTTTCAGAAAGTTGAATTATATTTTTTAGCTTTTTGGGTTGTAATCTATGGTCAATGTCATCTGCATTCCAAAGCTGAAAATTCACCACTTTTTCATGTCTTAAAGTTCCACCACAATCAATAAAATCTTTGGAAACCTGACCAACCTCCGTCACATGAAAGTGAGATGGAACTGTACTTCCATCAGGTAATTGAAATTGCAAAGTATCAATTACTGCTAAATGTTCTTTTACTTGTCTAAGTGTCATTATTATGTGTTTTTGTGTTTATTATATTTCTAGCAACAATCATTAGGATTGGGATAGCGATCAAAAAGCTCATTAAAAATCACCTTTAGTTCGTACCACTTCTCTTCATTGATACAATAGCAAACAGAAGTCCCTTCAATATTACCTTTGATGATTTCAGCGTTCTTCAATTCTTTCAAGTGCTGGCTAATTGTAGCCTGAGCTAAACCTAGTTCTTCAACCAAATCGCCACAGATACAGGTTTGAGATTTCAATAAATACTCCAAAATTGCCAGTCGTGCTGGATGCCCAAAGACTTTGGCTATTTTGGAAAATTCATTTTGTTTTTCTGTAAAAAGATCAGATCGTGTAACTCCCATATTTCCTTATTATATATTGCAATATTACGATGAATAAATTATATCACAAAATTATCATCCAAATTTGCAACTTATTAGCCTTTGTCAAGTCCTAAGTCTGTAATTTTGCAAATTAAAATCAAGTCACTTATGATTGGACGTTTTGTCTGTCTATTTCTGTATTTAGCTATTAGTTCAGGTGTAGCTCAAGAAAAAAAACAATATAATATCTTAAGGCAAAATGAATCAGCTGAAATTGATGGTGATTTAACTGACAATGTTTGGCAAAATTTAGACGTAGCTTCAGATTTTATGCAGTTTACGCCCAATCTTAATCTAGCTGCTTCGCCAGACCGAAGAACTGAAGTGAAACTTTATTACAACGATGAGGGTATTTTTGTCTCTGCGAAATTATATGACGATCCTAATAAAATCATGAGTCAAACTACCATCAGGGATGAGTTCGGCCAAACCGATTATTTTACCTTGGTTTTAAACCCCAATAATGATGCTCAAAACGATACTCAATTTGTTGTTTTTAGCTCAGGAACTCAAGCTGATGCTTTATCGTCTCCAAGTATTGGCCAGGATTTTGGCTGGAATGCCGTATGGGAAAGTGCAGTCAAGCAAACAAGTTATGGCTGGCAACTGGAGATGAAAATTCCTTATAGAACTTTACGTTTTCCAAAAACAGAGATTCAAACTTGGGGTGTCCAATTCCGAAGGTATTTTAGACGTGAACGTTCAGAATACGCATGGAATCCTATTGACAGAACCAAAGGTTATGAAGGGCTTTACCATGGAGAGTTGAAAGGTATACAGAATCTTGAACCTCCTTTAAGATTAAATTTGTACCCTTTCACGACAGCTATTGTAAACACTACTGGAAATCAAACTTCAACGGACTTTAAGTTGGGTATGGATCTTAAATATGGCATTACAGATAACCTTACACTCGATGCTACCCTTATTCCAGATTTTAGCCAAGCTAGGTTTGATGATGTGGTATTAAATTTAGGACCGTTTGAACAAACTTTTGCAGAACAACGCCAGTTTTTTACAGAAGGAATTGATCTTTTCACCAAAGGGAATTTATTTTTCTCAAGGCGTGTAGGAAGTGCCCCTGTAGGAAATACCGATCTTGAAGAAAATGAAGTTATAGAAAACAGACCTCAAAATGTAGATCTTATCAATGCTATAAAAATGTCTGGAAGATTAAAAAGTGGTCTCGGCATAGGAGTCTTTAACGCAGTAACAGAATCCACTAAAGCAACTGTTCTAGACACCCTTCAAAATGAGACAAGACAAACGGAAATTGAGCCATTATCTAATTATAATATTTTAGTTGTGGACCAGCAATTCAATAGAAATTCCTCTGTGAGTTTAATCAATACCAATGTAACTCGTTTTGGTGATGCTAGAGATGCAAATGTGACTGGAGCCTTGTTTAACCTCATCAACAAAAGTAACTCCTACCAACTTTCTGGTGAAGTAAAGATGAGTCATATTAATGAACTATCTGAGTCTAATACTGGTTTTAGTTCTGCATTGGAAATTGCTAAGGTCAGTGACAAACATCAATTTTCAGTAGGACATGATTATGCCGATAAAGAATATGACATCAACGATCTTGGCCTTTTACTAAGAAACAACTTCAATAACTTTCAAGGTCAAGCATCTTACCGAATTTTTGAACCGACGGATAATTTCCAAAGTTATAGAATTACTTTTTCTTCGCTATATAAACAGTTAGCTTCTCCAAATACCTACACAGGATTAGAACTAGCAGCTGACTTTTTTGCAACTTCATTAAGTCTGGACACCTATGGTTTTAATATTGGCATGGAACCTGGGCGGCAATACGATTATTTTGAACCTCGTGTAGATGGACGGTTTTTTATCTACGAGAACTTCACCAATTTGGGCGGTTTCCTTTCTTCAAATTATAACAGAACATTTGCTATAGATATCAGAACTAATGTAAATACCTACTTTGAAAGTGGAAGAGAATCTTATGGCTATAATTTGAATATTGAGCCCAGAGTTAGGTTTAATGATTTTTTCTTTATGGTCTATAATTTCAATTATGACCAGCGAATCAATGACAGAGGATTCTCGACTTTCCTTGATAATGAACCTGTTTTCGGTGAGCGCGATAGACAAATCTTGACCAATAGTGTTTCAGCAAATTATAATTTTAATCCATTTCATGGCCTAAAGCTTCAGCTTCGTCACTATTGGGATACTGTACTTTATGATGAGTTCATGTATAATCTCAATCCTAACGGAAGACTTTCTGAAAATGAAAATCTACCAAAATCTGCTTTAGCTTCGAGTCCAGATATCAACTTCAGTACCTGGAATCTAGATTTGAATTATTCATGGCAATTTGCACCAGGCAGTTTTTTGACGGCTTTGTACAGGAATCAGTTATTTACCAACAACTCTGAAGCACAGAATAATTTTGAAACGACTTTTACTAATTTATTCCAGCAAGACATACAGCATACAGTTTCGGTTAGACTGCAATACTTTTTTGATGTAAATACGGTTAAGTCTGTATTTACTTCTGAAGATAGCTAATCTTTCAAATATTCACTGACTTCTTTGATGGTTTGTTTTGCATAACGGCCAACACCAATCAAAGTAGCAGAAGCAAAGCCTGTCCAACCGCCATACCCTACAAGCCACAAACCATCAGTTTCTTTGGCTTTTGTATTATCAGTTGGGATTTTCCCTTTTTTATCTATAGATACTAAATTCTCCAAAAACCCAGTCGAGTAACCAAATCCTGTACACCAAATAATGACATCCACGTCTTGATGTGAACCATCTTCCCAAATCACTCCATCTTTAGTAATGCTTTGTATTTCACCTTCAGAATGAAGTACATCTCGTTCTCTGGCTTCTTTTACTGAAGGTACCATGACGACATTTCCTAAATTGAATTTAGAACTATCGTATTCTTCTCCTTTCTTTTCAGCGTAATATTTAGCTGAAGCCATATCGAACAATACTCTTCCATCCACATCATCTGGCAAATATTCTGGCTCTTGACGAGTAGACCAGAAGGTATCTGCTACTTTGGAAGCCTCAGCCAAGATTTGTGCTCCTGAATTCCCTTCGCCCACAATAACCACTTTTTTATCTTTGAAATCTTCAGGAGAGCTATAATCTGAAGAATGTAGTTGTTTACCTTCAAATTCATCTCGGCCAGAAACCTCAGGAATAAACGGATTTTTAAAAGTTCCTGTGGCTGAAATGATCGTTTTGGACTTGAATTGACCTTCAGTTGTTTCTAAAGTGAAAATGCCACCTTTTTTTTCTACCGAATTGACTTTAACTGGACGTTGAATAGGGAAATCATATCGGTTTTCATATTGACATAGATAGTCTATGGTTTCCTCTCTGGTCGGGAATTCACCTTCAGACTCTGGCATTTGCCACCCCGGAAGTGAACTGTGTTCTGGAGGAGAAAATAGGGTTAAAGATTCCCAAGTATGTTTCCAGGAACCACCACAATCGTCTTGATCATCTAGAATAATATAATCCAATTCTTCTCTCCTTAAAAAAAATGCACATGCTAAAGCGCTTTGTCCTCCTCCTATTATGATTAAATCAAAAGTTTTTTCTACCATAAGTCAAACTTACTTTTTACAAAATGAATGGGTTAAGAGTTCACAAAACCTTAGAGAAGATACTTCTGTTTCTTGTTATTTTTATAGCACTACTTAAAAGTTTCAGTTATATCTTTTGGCTAGACTAGAGAATTAAGTTTAGTTTAAACTAGTTTAAGTGAATTTCTAAAGGAATATAGTGAACGCTATCAAATTCAAAAGAACAACTAAGTCCTAGATCTCTTTCTAGCAGGGTTTTTAGTCACCATAAATACTCCCAAGAACACCAGAATTGAAGCTAATATTTTTAGAAAATTGAGTTCATCTGCTCCAGAAATGATAGCAAAGGCTATAGCAATAACAGGTTGCAGATAGGTAAATACTCCTATAGTAGATGCCGATAAATGCTTAAGAGCAAAAATATTGAGAAGGTAAGTTGTGAATGTAGTTCCTAGAACAACAAACCCAATTCGCCAAAGTGCTGAAAATGGCATATTAACCCAATCTACAGCTTGAAATTCTGTCCACCCAATAGGAAGATTGATAATAATAGCTGTTAGAAACAACCAGCGCATAAGGGTTATGGGGTGGTAAGTTTTGGTAAGAGGTTTAGCAACTATCAGAAACATACCGTAAGAGAGTGCATTAATCAAGAGTAAAGCATTCCCTAAAGGAATGTTAGGGGCACCGACTTCTCGCTGCACTCCAAAAAGGATAAGAGCAAGTCCGCCAAACAGTCCTATGATTGCCCCAGACCCCTTTAAAATTGTAATTTTTTCTCTAATCAAAACAGCTGACAACATAAACACCAATATAGGAGTAATAGTGACGATTACAGAACTATTAATGGGTGTTGACAGGCTTAAGCCTTTGAAGAAAAAAAGCATGTTGATAACCATTCCAAAGACTGCACTCAGAAGTAGTCTTGGCCAATGTTCACGCTTTATTTTTTCGTTTTTTATAAAAAAACTTACAAACCAAAACAGAATTCCTGCGCCAAGTACTCGAATAACAATAAACCCAAAAGGCTGCACAAATTCTGGCATGAGACCTTTAGCCAGAGTATGATTAATACCAAAAATAGAGGTTGCAATAAAAGCGGCAAGAAGTGCCAATACACGTTTACTCATTGAAAAAAGACTTCAAGGCATCTACAGTTTGCTTGTCGTTACCTATAAATATTTTATCGTTAAAAATAAATATCGGTCTTTTTAAAAAAGTGTAATGAGATAAAATACAAGATTTAATTTCTTCCTCGGATAGATTTTCATCCTTTAAGCCTTCTTCTGTATATTTTTTAGCTCTTTTATTTAGCAAAATTTCATATGACCTTGTATTCTTATATAAAAAATCTAAGTCGTCTTCGGAAATATGTTCCTTCTTAATATCCTGAAGAATCATATCTTCTGGTAAAGAAAGTTTGCCTAAAATACGTTTGCATGTATCACAGGTTGAAAGATGGAAAACTTTTTTCATTTAAGTATTTTGTTGAGATTTCTTTTTTTTGAACGATCTGTAAACCACATAAAGCACTCCTCCTACAAGAATGTAAGGGAAAGCCATAAGGTAAACAATACCATCGTTGATAGCTTCTGCTTGTCCTGTATCTTGTTCAGATTCTAATACTGCCCTACACATAGAACATTGAGAGGTAGAGTCCCAGATGGTGACAAGTATTAATACTAGAGCTAAAAAATATTTTTTCATCTTCATCATCTTTCAAATTAGTAATAAGGTAACATAAATAAATAAACTAAAACTCCTGTAATTGCGACATACATCCATATAGGGAATGTCCATCTAGCAATTTTTTTATGTTTTGCGTATTCGCCTGTCAACCCTCTGTACATAGTAAATAAAACTAGAGGTATAATTATAGCAGAAAGTGCTATATGTGTAATCAAAATAAAAAAGTAAATATACTTAAAGACTCCATCTCCTCCATAAGGAACAGGATCATTACTTATTTTTGAAATCACATAGCTCACCAGAAATAAAGCAGAAAGCCCAAAGGCAGTAATCATTACAGCTCTGTGAGCTGCCTTTTTCTTTTGTTTGATAAATGTATATCCTGAAAACAACAAAGCAGCTGTAAGTCCATTAATAACCGCATGGAAAAACGGAAAAGTTCCAACGTCTAGACCTAGCAAATTATAACGTGTAGGTAGGTTCATTAAAATAATTACAACAATAGGTACGACAATAGATAACCCAATGATGATGGGGATTATTTTTTTATCAGATGGAGTTAAGCTAGCTTTCATTTCAAAAGTATTTCTATGTCTTCTATCAAGATATCAATTTGTTGCGTCTCATGGCTTTCACCTGCAGATTCATTTCTGGGAATTGAACCTTGGTAGAAAATGATTGGATTTCCAGCTTCATCTTTTCTACTCCGAAGGTATCCTTCCTGGTCGATAAGCGCAAAAAAACCTGAATGTTCAAAACCGCCTTCCGCATTTTCAGATTCCTGAGCATAAATATTAAACCCTTTATTGGCAAGTTCATAAATTTTATCCTGGTCTCCAGTTAAAAAATTCCAATGCGGATGTTTTACACCTAGCTCTTCAGCATGTTCTTTAAGAATCTTGGGAGTATCATGTTCTGGATTAATTGTAAAAGAAGCAATCCCAAAATTCATATTTCCATAAAACTCATCTTGAACTTCAAGTAAGTTTTCATTCATGATCGGACAAATCGTGGGGCAAGTCGCAAAAAAGAATTCTGCAACATATACTTTGCCTAGATAGTCTTCATTAGAAATAGTTTCTCCATTTTGATTTGTAAATTCAAACTCAGGTACTTTTTTGGGTTCACCATTGATTTCAATATACGCTAAGCTTTCTTGAGAATTACGGGAGAGCATCTCATTGACGACCCATATACCAAATACCAAGATCACTAAAGATATGCCTACGTAAGAATATTTCTTCATCAGTTTTTTTCTCTTTGTGCGTTATTTTTCTTTAAAGCAAATCTATATTCTGCCAGAATAATCTTTACATCATCATTCATCTTATCACTTACTTCTTTAATGTTACTAAGATTGTATGCGTATTTTGTTCCTTCTTCTTCATCATCGCTACGACCTCTTAAACTCATCTTCTTATCGATTATAAACGCATAAGTCGATGATAATTTGTCGTCCAGTTTGAGATCAGAATCTAGACTATTGAATAATTCTTGAATTTTTTCATCTTCAAGTTCAAGAAATAACCAATCGGAGGCATCAGATGAGCTATTGATTTCACCTCTAAAGGTTTCAATATTTTCTTCTGAATTTAATTCCGTTACAGTTACAACTTGGAAATCATCAAACTCATGATAGCGATCGTAAATCTTTTCTTTCATGTTGAACGCATGAACTTTCTTAATGTTGAAATCCTTTCCGAAGAAAGTGAGAATAGTGATTTTATTATCAAAGGTGATTTCCTCGGTTTCAAAGGATTTTAAAACAGAAAGATCTTCATTCAGAACAGGAAGCCTGCCAAAGGAATTAATTCCACTAGAAAAGAATAGGTAAGCCACTAGTGGAAGTACAAATAAGACGATAAGAACAATGTACTTTTTCATATTTATAATATTTACAAAATTAAAAAAGGCGGTTTTAAGAAACCGCCTTTTGAAGTATATTTAACCTTTCTTTTTTAGAAATCCCAGGTGATATAACCATGTTCATATATCTCTTGAATATAAGTACCTTCTATCAATAATATCGCTATCAAATACGAAATTAAAAAAACAGATGTCCAAACAACAACTCTTCTTAAACTTGCTGCTTCATGTTCCATATGCATAAAAGCCCAGACAATATAATATGCTTTTACAATAGTTAAACCTATAAATATCCAGTTAAGCAAGGATAGTGAAACAAGGTCTGTGTGTACAAGAAAGTCTGGTTTAAAAATACCAAAAACAACTTCTACTATAGTTAATATAGACAAGATAATAAATACCTGCCAGATTCTTTTCTTTGCTCCTGAGTGTGCTCCGTGAGTTGTATCGTGTGCCATTAGATTATAAATTCAATAGTTTATAAATTATACCAGATAGAAAAAGGTGAATACAAATACCCATACCAAATCAACAAAGTGCCAGTATAGCCCTACCTTTTCTACCATCTCATAACTTCCTCGCTTTTCGTAAGTTCCTATCAATACATTGAAAAACACAATGATAAGAATAAGAACACCGGACAAAACGTGAAACCCGTGAAACCCTGTGATAAAGAAAAAGAAACCACCAAATAAAGGTGCGCCATATTCGTTTTGAGTCAAATTGGCTCCTTCAATAACTCCTATTCCTGAGGTATTTAAAGTTAAAAGAGATTCTTCTCTGTTAAGCACTTCTTTTTCACCTTCATCTGTAATTTGCATTGTTCTAACTCTAAGGTCTGGATTTGCAGCAAAACCTCTTTTTACATCTTCTATTCCTAAGGGATTATAAGAATCTTCAGATTTATACCATACTCCATTTTTATTTTGATGTTCAGACCTTATACCGGGTGTTGGAGTAGCGAATTCATCTAGAGCTACCCGATTACCATCAGCATCTGCAAATTGAATTATTTTTCCACTTCTAGTCTCAACAGCGCCATATTCTCCGTTGATGAAATTGTTCCACTCCCAGGCTTGAGAGCCTAAAAATATGAAACCACCCAAGATGGTCAATGCCATATAGGTAACTACTTTGTTCTTATTCATCTGATGACCCGCATCCACAGCAAGCACCATAGTCACAGAAGAAAATATCAAAATGAATGTCATCAAAGCCACATAATACATCGGTGCATCTACACCATGTAAAAACGGAAAGTGATTGAACACCTCATCTGCTATAGGCCATTCGTTTATAAATTTAAATCTTGTAAAACCGTAAGCTGCTAGAAATCCTGAAAATGTAAGAGCATCTGAGGTGATAAAAAACCACATCATCAATTTTCCATAACTAGCTCTTAGAGGTTTTTCTTCACCCCCTCCCCAAGCTTTTCCTTCGGTACCTGTTTTTGCAACGGTAGTAGCTTCCATAAAAGTCAAATATTAATGTCTCGCAAAAATAGACAATTTTCTTATTATCTAAAGAAATATAAAAACAAAAAGAGGTAAAGCCATAGTCCATCAACGAAGTGCCAAAAGGTAACCCCTAAACGCAATCCCAACATATTTCCTTTGGAATATTTCTTTTTAAAATGATTATAAATTACAACCAATAAGACAATAAGGCCTGCAACAACGTGAACAACGTGAGCTAAAACTAATAGATACACAAAGGACATTGTAATGCTACTTGCGCTTCCTGTGAAATAATAACCTGCTTCTACAATCTCATTGAATCCAATGAATTGCATTACTATAAAGAGAACTCCTAAGATAAAAGTAGTTACAATGGCTACATTAGCCTTTTTCATATCACCTTCAGCAGTAAATTTTTTGGTCAAATGAAAAGTGATACTACTTATAAAAATGACTACCGTACTCCAAATAAAAACATCTGGCAGTTGGTAGTCTGTAAGCCAATCTGGACGGTTTTTACTGACTACATAAGCACTTGTGAGGCCAGCAAACATCATCCCCATACTTATGATGCCAAACCACATCATCATCATCCTTGCTCGTTTGTGTTTTTCGTCTAAAGCCATATTCTGATATATTTATCTAAAACGTATATAATTTGTATTAAAGTAATATAAGACACACTCGCCAGCATAAGCTGTCTAGCATCTTTAGTTTCTCTGTTTTTGAAAAGTCGGATAGCAAAATACAACATCACCAACCCAAGACTAAAAATTAATACCGCTGAAACAATTGATAGTTTGAGTTCTCCAGTGACTCCCAACACAGGAACAATAGAAACAATAAGTGTCCAAATGGTGTAAAGTATAATTTGAATAGCAGTCCCTTTATCTCTTTTACCTGTTGGCAACATAAAGAAGCCACCTTCTTTATAATCATCGTAAAGCCACCAGCCAAGCGACCAAAAATGAGGAAATTGCCAAAAAAATTGAATCATAAACAAAGTTCCCGCTTCAATTCCAAATGATCCAGTAGCAGCAACCCAGCCGAGCATAAATGGAATAGCACCAGGAAATGCGCCTACAAACACAGATAAAGGTGTCATTGTTTTCAGGGGCGTGTAAACACTTACATACAGAAAGATGGAAATAGCGCCAAACATTGCGGTGATAGGATTGATCACAAAAAGTAAAGACAAGCCTATTATAGTAAGTATGGAAGCTATTACGAAGGCTGTATTCACAGTCATTGAACCTGAAGGAATCGGACGATTTTTTGTCCTTTTCATTTTAGCATCAAGATCTTTTTCAATAATTTGGTTGAATGCATTTGATGCACCTACCATAGCGTATCCACCTAATGCTAGTAAAATTAAATTTCCCAAATGGAATTCATCTACGCCTAGTAAATAGCCTGCTATGGAAGAAAATACTACACTTACAGCTAATCTAAATTTTGTAAGTTCTTTGAAGTCTTGTAACCAGGGGTATATATATGTATATGCTAAGGAATTTGACAATACTTGAAATTTTTGCAAAGATACGGCTAAAAAGTTTTTTTAAAGGAGCAGACGTTCGTTAATATTTACTAAGTATTGACTTAGTAATCATAATACCAATTGAAGATATCTGTTCTAAATCCAAGATTTAACCAAGTGGTATTTCTGTCAAGATTTAATGAGGTACTTTCAGAAACATCAAGCTTTCGATGAATGAGGTTGAGATAAACTTTAAGGTTTGTTGTAGGATTGACAATAAAGCCAGCTTCAAGCTCACCGTAA
Source organism: Psychroflexus salinarum (assembly GCF_042677225.1). Lineage (NCBI taxonomy): Bacteria > Pseudomonadati > Bacteroidota > Flavobacteriia > Flavobacteriales > Flavobacteriaceae > Psychroflexus > Psychroflexus salinarum. Next base: position 751,716 of record NZ_JBHTIV010000005.1, on the reverse strand, counting down.
TAAGAATTTCCTCTATTACCCTGCCCAATTTCTATACCTTCATCTGCTATTCTTAATCGTTCATCCCCAAGTAAATCTGTTCCATAAAAAGGGTCACTGTTTTCGTTGGTTTCAAAACCACGTTCACCAAAGATAAATTTAGCATGACCATAAAATCTGTCTTTTTTATATCTGGTAATAAGTAAAAGCTCTCTAAAATTCGCTCCCCACAAATGCGCCATGGATTGATTATCGTTCGTATAATGAAGGTTCAGAGTATTGTGAGAATACGTATAAGGCCTTACCTGATTGTATTCTAGCTGTAAAAAAAGGTTGTCTACTTTAAAAGCATTAGCATATTTTACACCCATTTGTAAACCAAATTTATTCTTCCAGCTTTTATTTCCAGCAGTCACATCGTCCACCGAAAACTCATCAATAAGAAGTTGACCATAACTGTTGATTTGGTCTGTCCATTTGTATTTATAACTTAGGCCAATTAGAGATTTTCCAGACCGAGAACCTGTGGTATATTCAACCATATTATAAAATAAGATTGGGTTTATAAAATTCCAATCAAAACCACGGTTTGGCTCACTTTCAAATAAAACAGATTCAAAAAGACCTATATTCAAACGCTTGTTAACATTAAAACTCAAATAATGAGTGGCCATATACTTGGTCAAAAACGCACCTCCATCAGTTGATGTGTTTGGGTTTCTTAATGAAGCCCAGGTGTTTGTATACTTAAATTTCCAAAAGGTAGTGTTCATTTTCACATAAGCGTTTGGGCTTGCATTATCACTTAAAAAAAGTGAACGATAACCGTCTCCAATGAAATTATTTCCTCTCCCAAATTGAATATCTAGAAAATCTGTGGCATTATAGGAAAGATACCCTTCAACAACAGGATAATCAAAACCATCACGATAAGGCTCTCCAATTCCCCGCCCAGGAATAGTAACCTGACTCGAATTTCTTCTTCCAAGGTCTGTAGCTAAGTCATTGAAGTAGCCTGCAAACTTTCCCTGACTTTCATAGATGACCGTAAAAAAGTTGAGTCGCTCTCCAAGACCACCTTGAAAAATTCCAGCTCTAGTATTATTGTAAGTTGTGAAAGACTCTTCAAAATCTCTTCCTACTTGTAAATCTGCAGCAATATCGAAGGTAAACCAATAATCTTCGCCCTGAATTTGGACTGTATTTTCATTAAATAATTTTCTACCAAACCAAGATTCTTTATCATAAAATAAAGCTCGATTTTCTTCCTCAAAATCATAATAAGGCTCAACATCTGTATATCTATAAGGCTTTGATGCAGTATGGGCATTAGTCCCTATCCTGTCCATTTTAGTTGTAAATCTATTATACAATTCATGAGAAAGGGGAATATTAAGACCACTTTTGTATTGAGGATAATTAAAGTCTTTTGTTTTAATATTATCATATTCACTCTGATAACTTTCTAATGGTTTTTCTTTTTCAATCGACTTGTGTTGAATTGAAGATTTCGAAAGAGGAATTTGAAGTGGCATTCTAAACTGAACATAGGTTGGCCTTCCATTGTATGTTGCAGGTCTTATTTGAGGAAAGCTATTAAATACCCTTTCGAGTTCTTCATTCAGTTCATTATATTCAGAATTCACGTATAATACCTGAAACACTCCTTCACTATCAACCTCAAAAATTACTGTAGCAATCCCATTATAATTTTCTGAAGTAATGATTTGAGGCTCATTGTAGGTCGAAAAAATAAGAGATTTAAGTTGGTTCTTAAAACATTTTTCCTGATCTGCATTTGGGATATTTTCACAAGAAGGAAAAGTGGGATAGCTTTCTGTTTTTGAAACGAAGTTTTGACTAAAGGTCGAAACAGAAATCAGAAATAAAATTAAAGGAAGACATTTCATAATTAACTAGTTGGAAAAACTATGCAAATGTGATTTAAAAATAGGAATAAAAAAAATCCCGAATGTGATATTCGGGATTTTGATATATTATAATGAATTTAATTAATCCTGTACTTGAAAAGTAATTGGTAAAGAGTAGAGAACACCAACGTTTTGACCTCTCTGTTGACCAGGCTTCATTTTTGGTAATTTTTTAATTACTCTTTCTCCTTCAGACTGAAGTCTTGGATGGGGAGCTCTAGCCGCAACGTCTACAATGTTACCGTTTTTATCAATTTTAAACTGCACATAAACTCTGTTGATACCACTTAAACCTAAATCAGCAGCAAGACCAGTATCAAAATTTTTGTTTACAAATTGACTTATTTTTTTACTCATACATTGCTTACGCTCCTCGTTGTTACTCAAGCCTTCGCAACCTGGAAAAATTGGTACACTTTCAATAACAGCGAAAGGAACATCTCCAATTTCTTCTTCAACTTCTTCAACTTCTTCAACTTCGACAACCTCATTTTGATCTGTCTCAGTAGACTCAATTACTACCTCTTCCACATCTTCGTCATCTTCAACAACCTCAATTACTTCCGGGGCTGGTGGTGGCGGTGGCGGTGGTGGCGGTGGAGTTTTCTGTATTTCAGTGATTGGCACATCTTCTTCATCTAACATGTCAAGATCTACAACACCAGTATCAATAGCGTCTCTGTCATATGTTTTCCACTCAATCATTGTCAATGTAATCGCTAATACAACTACAAGACCAATTTGGAAAAACAGAAGACTTCTTCTGGAAAGATCTTTCTTCGGATTCTTTTTTGGTTCCATATTATTATTTTAAATAGGTTACTAAAGTATAAAAAAATTAAAATTTACTTTCAATTTGAATTTATATTTTCAAAAATTCTTTTTCTGAATAATTCAAAACACAAATAACTCACTAGCACTCCAACACTATTAGCTAAAATATCGTAAAAATCAAAGACTCTATAATCTGTCATGATTTCTTGAAATATTTCAATAACGATGCCAAAACTTAAAATTCCTAAAGAAATCAAAATATTTGGTAACAAAGATTTTGATGAAATATGGACAATGGCAAATAACCAAATAGTGTTCAAAACAAAATATGAGACAAAATGATAGATTTTATCTTCATGTTTTACTTCAATCTTTGGAAAAGTGCTTATGTCTGATAGTGAGAGATAGCCAATTGATAGAGTACAAATAATAGCAAGTGGTAAAACCACTTTTCTATTCAATATGAGATTTATAAGTCTGTGCATCCATTAACTCTTTAACCTCATCTTGGTTTGCTATTTTCATTTTGATCATCCACCCCTTACCGTAAGGCTCTTCATTAACCATTTCTGGCTCGTCTTCCAGTTCCTCATTAAATTCAAGGATTTCTCCGCTTAGAGGTAAATAAAGATCGGATACTGTCTTTACAGCTTCCACTGTTCCAAAAACCTCATCTTTATCCAAAGTCTCACCAACGGTTTCTACTTCAACATATACTATATCCCCTAGTTCACTTTGGGCAAAATCAGTAATACCAATAGTAGCCGTGTCTCCATCAATTTCGATCCACTCGTGATCTTTTGTGTACTTTAAGTTGTCTGGTGTGTTCATTCCTAAGTTATTTTTTTTAATTACCAAAATTATATCTCAACGTCACTCCTGTCCTAATAGTGGTTTGAGGAAATATTGTTGAAATTGCATTTTGCGAAAATACGTGATCGTAGAAAAATAATGCCGTTAAATTCTTAGTAAATGCATAATCTGCTACAAAATTTATGGACCAGATGTCCTGACCCGAAGTTACACGGTTACTCAACACATCTAGATTTCTAATAATAGTTTCATTTCTTCTCAAAGAAATGTCCGCTTTGATGTTCAGATCACTACTCAATACTCTCCTATTGCCTTCAAATTGAGTTACAACTGTAAGGTCTTTTATTCTATATCCTAATCCCACAATATATTCATCGCCCTGCATTTCTGTAAGAAGGTTATTATTGAAGCTAAGAGACAAAGCCCTATCTTTTCTTACTTCAGCGACAACACTTATCGAGTTTTTCATCTCAAAATCAAACTTCACCAAGGGACTGAACTCTTCGATAAGATTGACATTAGAAACAAATAACTCTGGTCTAAAATTACCGTTTTGATCCCTGTTGAAATCCCCATAAGGATCTCTACTATTAAATTCTAAATTAGATTGAAATTGATTTATAGTGTAGGTAGACCTATAACCATGCTGAATAGAAAAGCGGTTGAAGTTTTCTTTAAACCAGTTCAACCTCATAAAGCCTGTATATTTCATATTCCAGCCAGGTATAGGTATATCTCTTAGTATTCCTAGACTTTCACTTTCTGGACTAGATCCAGTGTATGCTGATAAGAAAGACGGCAATAACACAGCTTGACTTGTTCTACCAAACCCAACAGGAAATCCGTTTTCGTCAATATTGTTTGGATCGTTAAGGTTTACACCTGCTTGCTCTGCCAATCTGTTAGCTATAATGAATCTATTTTGTCTAAATTGTTCAAAATTTTCTGAAATATCTCTCGTACTTGTACTGAATGAAGTTCTAATCATATTAGTGGAGATACTGAAATTTCCATAAATATTTGGGATTATAGAGTTGTATTCCATAGTTTCAGGATCTACCCTAAAGTTTTCTGTATAGGTATCAGAATACATTCTATTAGCATTAAAATCTACAGTAAGTCCTGGTAGGAGTTTTAATCCTGCTTGGATATCGAGCTGCTGATTGTCTGTTCTTGTATATTGCTCATTAAAATCCTGATACATGGTAAGCCAGCCTCTTCTTGCCGCTTCTCGTCTTACATCGTTTTGACTCCCAAAAGTGAAACCAGCAGTTGGTTTCAAAGTTCCACCAAAACCAATATTATTTGTATAACCTGGTAAGAAAATACCTTTAGTATCAGAATAATTGACTTGGACTCTATCTAAGGCAGTTACAATACCAATAAGTGTGTTCAGGGCTTTATCGCCAGTACTAAGCTCTTTATCAGCGTCTTGCTGGGAGTTATTCTCGCTTTCTTCCTGATTTTCCTCCTGTCCTTGACCACCTCTTCTCCTGCTAAGGTTTCTCTTGATCTGAGCAGCTGGATTTTGGACTCTCTTTTTTGTTAATCCCAAGTAGGAATAAAAGCTAGACATATTCAAGTTTCCATTGATTTGATGTCTTGCAGAATTTTGAACAGAATTACCTAAATCTGGTATTCCTTCCAGTCCTCGTAAAATTTCTGAGCCTTTGGTCCATAAAAAATCTCCTGTGTAAGAATACTGAGTTTGAACAAATTTTAAAAAAGGAATTTTATTAAACGGTAAAGTATAGTTAAGTTGTAGTTGTTGATAATGCCTGTTAGGAATTCCTATATCAAAAAAATCATCAAAAATGCCAACACTATTGTCTTGGACATTATTTTCATCTATATAATTTCTTACAATTCTATTCGTAGAGGCATTAAAGTTAAAATTTAGAGCTTTAGTTAAGCTATAATCTATTGCATATTCCCAATCGAAAAAATAATTTCTTTGAAATAATTTTGGAGTCCCTAAGCTTCCAGGAGGAAGGTTAAATTCTCTATACCTCAACTCATTGTATTGTCTGTTCACGTTTGATCCAGCAGTAATGCTATTCGGCAAAAGATTTACATTAAAATCTTTAAAAATTGCAAAATATGGACTTTCAAAAAGACCAACATTCTCTAAAGGTTTTACTTCCAGTGGCTGGAAATTAAAACCATAGGTAAGTGCTGCATCTACATTTTGATCCAGAGATTCCCTTATTTCAAAATCTCTGTAATCCGTTTGATTATAACTTGCAGATAAAGTGAAATTCTCGATATCATAAAGCATTGGTGTTTTATCATCATTGGTCCTGTCTTTTCTTAGACCAATAACACTAATTCCTTGCCTTCTGGTATATGTCTCTGCCTGTTCCTGAAATTCTGCTGTATCATTCTCATCAACAGTATTATCTAAAAGAGTTTCCAACTCTAAATCACCATAAACTGGATCAAATTGCGGAGTGATTAACTCTTCTCCCCTATTGTAATTAAGTGGAATTTTTACACCCCATTGTTCAGGTAGGACTTGACCTAAATTAAGTCCAGTTACAACATCATATTGCTGGATATCCTCTCGGCTTCTTTGATTAGGACCTTGTTCTATAGCTCCAAAACCAACAGTAGACCTTTTTCCACTTGCAGAAACATTAGCAAAATCTGCAAAATTGGTATCTAGATTTAGAATCGCAGCCCAACCACCTTCATTTTTTAATCCTGTAAGTCTCAACTCATTAAACCAAACTTCCCCAGATACATTTTGATTACTTGAATTCTTTAACCCTAGCATCATTACCCTAACATTTCCAAAACTAGGATTACCTATTATACCCACCTTAAGCTTTTCATTGAAGCTAGCATCAACAGGATTAAGAGATTCATCAAAGTAATTAAGTTCTAGATTACTCAGGTTGTCATCACCTATTACTCTAGATTTAATTTGCTGAAGTAATTCTAAAGGAAGATTCAAATCATTTTCCAAGGGCCAAACTCCTCTGGGAGAAAAATCTTGAGGATCTGAAACTTTTAAAGGAATTTCAATTTGGTAATAGTTGTTAGTGAAATCAATACCCATTCTTATGAAGGCGGTAAGCTGGTCATCTCGGAGCTGAGTATTTGGATCTGGTAAAGATTCTGCATGTAAATACATCTCTAAACGTTCATATTGACGCATATCTATTTGGTAGTTTTTAAAAACACCTCTAGAATCCTCAGGCTGTAAGTTGCTTACTCTTAAAGCAAGTGACTTTTCATCTTCCCGTATAGCTACGTTATTATTAACTAACTCTTCTCTTAAAACTCCAGGTGGAGTCACATAATTTGAAGTGATTTCTTCGCTTACTGCTTCAGAATTGAATTGAGTATTTCCAGTGTTTGGATTCGACCCATCTGGCAAAATCGGTAAGTCATATGTAAAATAATCACCTCTCACCAACTCTAGTGTTCCAAATCTAAGAATAGTTTCCTGACTGAAGTCTGTCATGAACATCCTCATGAATCGAATAGACCTAAGGTCACTTATTCCGCCAATAGCAAAATCTTCGCTAGTCCTCAACGGAACTCTAAACTGTACCCACCTTGCTTCCATTTCTTGCCCATTTTGAAGCGTTGTGATTACTTCCTGAACATCAGTAATATAATCTGAATTTATCCCTGGCCTAGAACTAGTGTTATTTTCTACACTCATATTTGGAAAAACAGGAACTTCATATTCAAAATAACTATCGATCGTATTCATGGTGTTATCCATATTTACGTCTTCGACATCAGGAAAAGCAGAATTTCCCCGATTATTTTCAGTCACCTCAACAGGATTATTTCCTTCAGTACCGTTGAAATTTCTGTAGCGGTTTAAAATATCCCCACTGCTATCTAAATAATATTGGTAATCATCATTGGAAGGATCTTCGAAGTTAGAAAAATCAGGGAATTTTTCTGCCTCATCTTGATTATCTAATCCATCAAATCCGACATCTTGATTGATTCTTTCTTGTCCATTGGTGTCAAAAGCATAGACTAAAGATTGATTACTTGGGACTTTAGCAAAATTGGTTGATACGGTATTGGAATTCCCGCCGTCTTCTGGTAAGCCGTTTTCAAACTGCTTTCTTCCGTCTTTTAGAATATCTTCGGATATGCTTCCAAAATTAAGCACAACTTTACCTCCCGTATTCCCTGTATTTTCTGGATAAATAAAAGGATCCATAACCCAAAACTCGACGTATTCTACATTGGATTGTTCAAAATCTGTAGTTTGTAAACCTCTCATTATACCTCCAAAATTTTGATTTGGATTGGGAAGTGTATTATCGCTGGCTGCAGCTGAATTATAATTATACATTCCTCTTTCATTTGGTCTGTAAACTAGATCCAATGGAAATAAGGTTTGGATTTGTCCTGGGACAATATCTATGTTCGGAAATATTTCATTGATAAGTATTCTTCTGGAATAATACTTTGAAAGGTCCTCGTCTGAAATATCCCCTGGTCTCTGGAAACTATAAAAAATTGGATCTATTGTATACCAGTTTAACTTAGCTCTATAATCATTTGTACTAAGATCATTATTAGCATCATAGGTGCCATTCGAGTCATTAGGCCCTCTGTAACCTACAGGAGCACTAGATAATTTCCAAGCCTGCGGATCAATAACTGAAATAGACGTTTGCGACCCTTCAAAATCGTCCACATAACTTGTAGCTTCTCCTTCAAAATCACTTGCATTTGGACTGCCAGGTAACAAATAAGCAAATTCTCCTCTAAGAGAAAAATTTGACTCTACATCCGTATCAATATTTGGGAGTTTGTTTACCATTCGTGTAAAAAATGGCACAGTTGTGTTATAATTGAAATTGACACCATAAATACTATTATTCACAGGTTCAGTCCCATAATCTGCTTTTTGTGTAATCGGTCTTTCATTCAGATTTAAAAATGTACCTCCTATTAATAATTCATCGCTAAATCTATGCTGAACATCAATTCCTGTGAATCTTTTGGTTTGCCTTCCAAACAAAGCATTGTTTTCTGTTGAAACTTGGATAGGAGTATCTGAGGCAAGCAAGGCTTCATCAAGAATATTTACTCTACCCAATTCATAATCCACTGTATAATCTATCCCTTCCTGAAGAGTCCTTCCCCCTGCTGTTACTGTAACGGAACCCCTCGGAACGTTGAAAGCTCCAATGGGAATTCCTCCTGTATTTGATGCTTTATAACGACCCGATAATTTGAACTTATTCTTATCAGCTCCTTCTTGTTGAGCCTGAATTTTGGTAGTTGAATAAAGACTTCGGAAAACATATTTGGATTGGTTTTCATTATAAGTCTGGGGATTATCATAGTTTTCTGAACCACTGTTTGGATTCAAATCTAATTTGTTGAAAAGGTGTTTTCCAAAAGGTTCTACTTTAGTAAACTTCAAAATCCCATTTTGAGGATCAATGGTAATATTTGGAACAAAATCAAAAAAACCATCACCGCCATTCACAGGATCATTATTGAAATTTAAGTTATCAAGATCTAAAACCTGTAAAAGGTTAGTTTCACTTACATCATCTGGAAGAGGAGTAGTGCTTCCTGGTGCTTCAGTAATAAAGTTTACGGGCTGTGGATCTGAATATAAAATATTAAATCTAAACCCATCTTGTTCTAGCCCGGAGGCTCCTAGACTATAGAAGTTTTTCATCATCAGATCCCAAATAGGTTCTTGAACAAAGGTGACTGGACTTTTAAGAAGCTTTACTATCAAGTTTTGATTAATTGCAATTTGCTCACCCTCTTGCTCTTGATTTTCTTGAGTTTCTGTTCCTGGAGGTCCTCCATTTCCAAATTCACCAACACGAAATACCCTTCCATCTGTAGTTGTATATTCAAAAGCAACACCAAGAACTTCATCATTATTAAGACGCTGGTTTAAAGAAATATATCCGAGCTGAGTGTTTAAGTTATATTCATTTGGTTGTAATTCTCTCGCATTTTCTAAAATAGCATAATCACGACCTTCAGAAACAGAAGGCTGAGCAGAACCAAAACCTTGCTGTATTGTTGCTAGATCTCTTATTTGACTGGTCAGTACGGACTGTCCACTACCAAGCGCACTTGGATTGAATAAGTTATTGGCATTGTTTGGTCTCCCATTTGGATTCAAAATGAAATTGGGAACAGGAGAAGGTATTGGATTACCTGAGTTATCTAGAAATAATCCTAAATTATCCGGTTCGCTTTCACCAAGGTCCTGCAATGCAATTATATTTCTTGCATTTGATGTAGTTGCTGAATTATTTGTTCTGTTGGTTACCCATACTTGAAGCCTTGTAATCTGAATCTTACTATTGATGAAAGGGTAATTTTCTAAAGCCCTATTGTATTCATCCCTAAAGTAATGAGCAAGAAAAAAGTGTCTATTTTCATCATAATCCAAAGCAAACTTGTCAAATTCTCTTATAGTTGCTCCACCCTGAATATTTACACTTTGTCGCTCTGAATTTAATTCTGAAAACACCCCGGTTATCGTTGTTTTTCCAAATTGAAGTTGAGTTTTTACACCAAACAGACTCTGTGAACCTTGTATAAGCGAACTATTTAAAGGCATCTGAACATTACCTACTTCAATATTCTGGATGATATCATCTTCAGTAGGGGTGTATTCTAATTTAATTTGATTCTGAAAATCAAAAGTTGATTCTGTATCATATTCAGCATTTACCTGAAGCCGTGTCCCTACAGAAGCTTGTAAGCTCATGCTAATACGCTGATCAAAATCGAAAGTAAGATTACTTTGATTCCTAGGCGATAAAGAAGGGTTGTCTTGTTTGCTATATAGGATCCCCATATCCACAGCAACTGAACCTCTGGGTTTTACATCGATTTTATTTCCACCAAAAACCGACTGGAAAAAAGAATTGTTTACGTAAAAAATGGGAATTAAGTTCTTTTGACTTTCTTCATCTCCTTTTCCTTGAGCTGCATCAGATTTTTCTTTGAAATATGCTTTCATCTGCTCTTCCAAAACTAAATCCTCAAATTCCTTTGGGGTGAGAACTAGTGGATATTTTGTATTTACGGAACCTATTTTTTCTGTGTAAATGTACCTATCTAAAAAAGGATCATATTCATATTTTGAAACAATACTTGAAGGATTAGGCATGGATATATTACCTAAAGTTGGTCCTTCAGGAATAGAATCTTGTTCTTCCTGAGCATAAATTTTGGTTGTAAATAATACAATTACAACTAGAAAAACTATAGGACAAGAAATTATGTTAAGGAGTTTTTGAGTAATCTTCAAAAGTTTATAGATTTTTTAAGGCTAGTTTGATTATCTCTTCAACGTTAGCATTAGAATTATTATTACAAATTTTTGAAATAATTTTTCCAGATTGTTTTCTAGTATACCCCAAAGTTTCTAGAGCAGATAAGGCTTCTTCCTTGTTGGCATGACTTGGCGATTGAACAATTTCAGTAAGGGCTTCTGTGCTCTGTAGCTTGTCTTTAAGGTCCAAAATCACCCGTTGAGCTGTTTTTTTCCCAATACCTTTTACACTTTGTATTGTATCTGTATCTTCAGTAGAAATAGCCTCTATAACTTGTTCAGGCGAAAGAGAAGACAGCATAACTCTTGCAGTACTTGCACCAATACCAGACACTGAAAGTAATTGTCTAAAAACTAAACGCTCTGCTTTATCTGTAAAACCATATAGCGTATGTGAATCTTCTTTAACTTGAAGATGTGTATATATCGTTATGAGCTCCTCGTCTTTTAAACGAGAAAAAGTATGAAGTGAAATGTTCACCTCATACGCTATTCCATTGCAATCTATAACGATGTGAGTTGGATTTTTTTCTAAAAGTTTCCCCCGAAGCTGAGTAATCATCTTAACTTAATTTTTAGAATCAAATGTAACAAAATTAAGTTAAGAACTTTGAGGCTTAGCGCCATTTAAAGCTTTTCAAAAATAAAATTGTTCTAAATTATTTTTCGTTTGCTTTTTTGTTGAGCATCAACGACTGCTACTGCAGACATATTTACCATCTCGTCAACACTTGCTCCTAGCTGGAAAACGTGAGCAGGCTTATTAAGCCCCATCAAAATAGGTCCTATAGATCCCGCACTGTTAAGCTCCTTCAATAATTTGTAGGTACTATTTGCAGAATCAAGGTTTGGATAAATAAGCGTATTGACTTTTTTTCCATTCAGTTTTGAAAATGGGAATTTATCCATTCGCATTTTTTTATTAAGAGCAAAATCAATTTGTAATTCTCCGTCGACTGCGATTTCTGGATAATTTTTATGTAAATAATCCACCGCTTCTTTGACTTTTAATGCATTTGGATTTTTGGAAGAACCAAAATTTGAATAAGATGCCATAGCTATGACAGGATCTATACCAAACATCTTCACTGTTTTAGCAGTCATCTGTGCAATTTTAGCAAGTACTGTTGCATCTGGATTAATATTAATAGAAGTGTCACTTATAAAAATAGGCCCTCTCTTGGAATTCATCAAGTTTGTGGCTGCTACATTTGTGACTCCTTTTTCTTTTCCTATCAATTCTAAAATTGGCTTTAAAACAGCAGGATAAGCTCTAGAGTATCCAGATAACATAGCATCTGCATCTCCATTTTCTACCATCATCGCTGCATAATAGTTTCGCTCTCTTATCAATTTTTTAGCATCGTAAAGCGTCACCCCTTTTCTACTTCTCTTTTTCCACAAAGCTTCTGCATATTCATGCCTCTGTTGTTGCTCTTCATCAGATTTTGGATCGATGATTATGATGTCGTCTCCTTCAAATTCAATTTCACTCATCAATTCCAAAATCACATCTCTTCTACCAAGAAGTATAGGTTTTGCTATTTTCTCATCATAAACTTGCTGAGCAGCTTTCAAAACATCCAGATGATCTGCTTCAGCATAAACTATACGTTTAGGATCCTGTTTTGCACGGTTAATGAGAAGTCGTGTTATTTTATCTTCACTCCCCATACGTTCCAGAAGGTCTTCTTTGTAAGCCTCCCAGTCTTCAATTGGTGTTTGTGCTACTCCAGAATCCATAGCTGCCTTGGCAACTGCTGGAGGAATTTCAGCAATGAGTCGAGGGTCAAAAGGTTTTGGGATGATGTAATCTCGACCAAAATTAAGACGGGTTTCTGCATAAGCAATATTTACCTGCTCTGGGACCGGTTCCTTTGCAAGTCTGGCTAGCGCTTTTACCGCTGCCATTTTCATCTCTTCATTTATTTGAGTGGCACGAACATCCAGTGCTCCTCTAAAAATGTAAGGAAAACCAAGAACATTGTTCACTTGGTTAGGAAAGTCGGTTCTTCCCGTTGCCATGATAATATCACTTCGGGTCTCAAGTGCTAAATCATAATCTATTTCTGGATCTGGATTAGCCATAGCAAAGACTATTGGGTTTGGCGCCATTTTGGACAGCATTTCAGGTTTAAGAACGCCCCCTACCGAAAGCCCAAGGAATACATCTGCATTTTCTACAGCCTCTGAAAGGTCTTTTACATTTCTAGAAGTAGCAAATTCAATCTGTTTGGTTGATAAATCATTCCTTTTTTGATCTACAATACCTTGACTATCAAACATCAAAATATTCTCCTTTTTTACACCAAGAAGAACATACAGTTTTGTACAAGCAATTGCAGCAGATCCCGCACCAGAAACAACCACCTGCACCTCGTCTATTTTCTTTTCAGCAAGTTCTAAAGCATTTAAAAGCGCTGCAGCAGAAATAATTGCTGTACCGTGCTGATCATCATGCATGACAGGAATAGGCAATTCTGCTTTGAGTCTTTCTTCTATTTCAAAAGCTTCTGGAGCTTTGATATCTTCAAGGTTTATACCACCAAAGGTTGGTGCAATATTTTTTACCGTTTCAATAAATGCATCAATATTCTTGGTGTCGACTTCAATATCAAACACATCAATATCAGCAAAAATTTTAAAAAGTAAAGCTTTACCCTCCATAACGGGCTTGGAAGCTTCAGCACCTATATCTCCAAGACCTAAAACTGCAGTTCCGTTGGAAATAACAGCGACAAGATTTCCTTTATTTGTATATTTATAAGCATTTTTCTTATCTTTTTCTATTTCCTTACAAGGCTCTGCCACACCTGGGGAATAAGCAAGACCCAAATCTCGTTGTGAAGTATGCTTCTTGGTTGGCACCACTTCAATTTTACCTGGTCTTGGTTTGGCGTGATATACTAAGGCTTCTCTCCTTTTTCTTGGTGAACTCATGAATTTTAAACTTACGCTGAAGTTATTTTCACTTCAGTATATATTGAATAACAAAGGTAAGCCTTATGTCTAAATTTGAAAGAAATCCTAAGTTATATTAGAACTGGAATTGAAACTTCAATTTCTAATTGTTCACTCAGGCTAGTCTCATGATTTAAATTTTAATCTTAAAAATCACTTTCAACAAAAAACTAAGTCGACTTGATGTAGTTAATATTTCTTCTGAGACCTTCAAACTTCGTACGTTTAACAGCTGATTTTCTGAAGATTTCGTTGAAAACATCTTTTGTAATTTCCTCCCAATCTTTTTTATCAAAGGAAAGCAAGTCTGGATGAGGATTGAACAAGGGTTCATTATGTGGTTTGCTAAATCGATTCCAGGGACAGACGTCTTGACAAATATCACAGCCAAACATCCAATCCTCAAATTTATCCTGGTAGCCATTTGGAATTTCGTTCTTCAATTCTATGGTGAAATAGGAAATACACTTGCTCCCATCTACTTTATAAGGTTCGTAAATGGCATCTGTAGGACAGGCATCTATACATTTGGTACAAGAACCACAATGGTCAGTGACTGGAGTATCGGCTTCTAATTCTATGTCTAAAATTAATTCGGCTATAAAATAGAAAGAACCTGTTTGCTTTGACAGTAAATTTGAATGTTTGCCTACCCAACCAAGTCCACTTTTTGCTGCCCAAGCTTTTTCCAAAACTGGCGCTGAGTCTACAAACACCCTTCCGCCTATTTCCCCAATTTTTTCAGTAAGGGTGTGCATCATTTCTTTCAATTTCGACTTGATGACGTGATGATAATCTCTGCCATAAGCGTATTTACTTATTTTATAAGTATCATCGTTTTGAGTCTCTTCTGGAAAGTAATTATACAACAATGAAATCACACTTTTAGAGCCTTCAACCAGTTTCGTTGGATCTAGCCGCTTATCGAAGTGATTCTCCATATAATGCATCTCGCCGTGAGCATTTTGCCTAAGCCAATCCTCCAGGCGCGGCGCTTCTTCTTCTAGAAATTCTGCTTTAGATATACCGCAAGATAGAAACCCCAAGCGTTCAGCTTCAGCTTTTATGAGTTGGCTATGGATTTGTTTTCTTGAGATAGGTTATCGTTTTGAAAATTTTACAAAGGCGTTTTTAGGCTTCAAACTTATTAAAGGTTGAATTTCAATCTCTTCATTTACCTCTTCAATATTGAACTTTTTTAAAAGTTGATGAATCGTAAGAGTGATTTCATACATAGCAAAATTATTACCTATACACTTACGGGGACCGGCACCAAAAGGAAAATAAAAATTACTTATGCTTCTTGAATCTTCGAAGCGCTCAGGTCTAAAATCAGTCGGATTTTCCCAATTTTCAGGATTTCGATGGATTTGATGTACAGAGAAAAGCAGGTTGGTATGTTTAGGAATTTGAAAACCTTTGAAAGCATCTTCTTCCATATTTTGTCTATCAATAAAATATACAGGAGGAAATAAACGCATGGACTCTTCTATCACATGCTGAGTATATTTGCTTTCTTTCAGGATATCAAAATAAGATGAGCCCTCGAGCCCCTCAATTTCGGATATTAATTTATTTTGAACTTCTTCTTTTTGACCAATTAACTGAATGGTAAAAGACAAGGCATTGGAAGTTGTTTCATGTCCAGCTATAAACAGAATCAAAATTTCATCAATGAGCTTTTCTTCGCTCATTTTGGAACCGTCTTCATAAGTCAAAGCCATCAACATATCCAAAAGATCTTTTCCTTCTTGATCAGAATTTTCTCTTCTTTTAATAATTCCAGACAACAATTCTCTTGCCTCTTGACTTAAACCAAGATTTCTTTTAAGTTCTCCACTTAATAGAAACCACCATTTTTTATAAGGCTGCCTTAACTCTTTGACGAGCATCTTCTGAGTTTCTTCTGTGATATGTTGCAGTCTTGCAATTTCTTCTGAATTTATAGCGTCGCTGAATAAACTTTTCACAACAACTTTAAAAGCTAAATCATTAAATATCGGAAAAATATCAATGGTTTTATCAACTTCAATTCTTCCGAGTTCTTTATCAATAGCTTCCACCATAAAATCTAAAAGCGTATAAAGATTTTTTTTATGAAAGGCCGGCTGGATTAATTTCCGCTGAAACTTCCAATTCTCTCCTTCAGAAGTCAGTAAGCCATGACCTACATATTTAGCAAGATCTTTGGTTTGGATCTCTGTTTTTCTAAAGTTTTTTTGATTGTCCCTTAATGCGTAAATAGCAAAATCTGGATCTCGAGAAAAGACCACCGAATTTCCAAAACCCAAATTCAACCTGAAGGTATCTCCAAGGGCTTCAAAATTTTTATGATGAAATGGTAAAGGATTTTTTAAAATGCTGCCTGCATGTTTAAAGAATTCAATAGAAGGAACTTCTGGAAGTTGTTTTAAAGTTGACATAAATAATGATTAAAATAATCCGCCTTGCTTACTCTCTCTAAGTTTTCCAAGGTGCTTGTAAGCAGAATCGGTGACTTCTCTTCCACGTGGTGTTCGGTTGATAAATCCTTTCTGAATTAAAAAAGGCTCGTAAACTTCCTCGATGGTTTCTGAATTTTCGCTGACCGCCGTAGATAAGGTAGAAAGTCCCACTGGACCTCCTTTAAATTTATCTATAATAGTGAGAAGGATTTTATTATCCATATCATCTAAGCCGAAAGCGTCTACATTTAAAGCTTTTAAACTGTATTTTGAGATCTCCATATCAATTTTGCCATTTCCTTTTATTTGAGCAAAATCTCTTACCCGTCTAAGCAAAGCATTAGCAATTCTAGGAGTTCCTCTACTTCTTCCAGCAATTTCAATAGCGGCTTCTGTTGTGATGGAAACGCCAAGTATAGAGGCACTTCTTAAGACAATATCACTCAAAAGCTCTGTTGTATAATATTCAAGACGGCTAGAAATCCCAAATCTGGCTCGCATAGGTGCCGTGAGTAAACCCGAACGTGTTGTAGCGCCCACTAATGTAAAAGGATTCAGATTGATTTCTACACTTCTGGCATTAGGTCCAGACTCAATCATAATATCAATCTTAAAGTCTTCCATAGCAGAATATAGATATTCTTCTACGACGGAGCTTAGTCTGTGGATTTCATCAATAAAGAGGACATCACGGGGTTCTAGATTTGTCAATAATCCGGCAAGATCTCCAGGTTTGTCTATAACTGGTCCTGAAGTAATCTTAATACCCGTCTGCAATTCATTGGCAAGAATATGAGCCAGAGTTGTTTTCCCAAGTCCAGGAGGACCGTGAAAAAGGGTATGATCGAGGGCTTCCCCACGTAAATTAGCGGCCTTTACAAAAACTTGTAAATTTTCTAGAACATGAGACTGACCGGCAAAATCATCAAAAGAAAGAGGCCTTAAAGCTCTTTCAACTTCTTGATCTTGATTTGATAAATTATCTCCCGAAGCATCTAAGTTTTCATTCATGATACAAAGATAAATAAAAAAGCCCCCAAGAAATTGATACTTGGAGGCTTCTGATTTTATATTGACAAATTATTCGTTCATCTCTTCTTCGTTCTCCTGAATAGGAACATTTTGAGGAACAAAATCTTGACCAGGTATAACATAGTCAGAATCATCTTTATTCATTTTACTGTAATCGTAAGACCATCTATAAACTTTTGGAATCTCTCCAGGCCAGTTCCCATGAATATGCTTCACTGGTGTAGTCCATTCAAGTGTATTGGATCTCCATGGATTTTTTTCTGCTTTCTTACCATAGAATATGGAATGAATGAAATTATAAACAAAGAACAATTGTGCAGCCGCAGTAATAAAAGCAAATACAGAAATTAAAATATTCGTATCCGCTAAATCATCAAAATATGGGAACTCTGTAAATTTATAATAACGTCTTGGAAGTCCAGCCATACCAATGAAGTGCATAGGGAAAAATATTCCGTAAGCTCCAATAGCAGTAATCCAGAAATGAATATAACCTAAATTTTTGCTCATCATTCGACCAAACATTTTTGGGAACCAATGATAAACTCCAGCAAATAGTCCATATAATGCTGAAATACCCATAACTAAGTGGAAGTGAGCGATAACAAAATAAGTATCATGGACGTTGATATCTAGTGTACTATCTCCTAATATAATACCAGTTAGACCACCGGTTACAAAAGTAGACACCAATCCAATGGAAAATAACATTGCAGGATTGAGCTGCAGGTTACCTTTCCAAAGTGTAGTAATGTAATTAAAAGCTTTTACGGCTGAAGGTATAGCAATTAATAAAGTTGTAAATGTAAATACAGATCCTAAGAATGGGTTCATACCAGACACAAACATATGGTGACCCCAAACTACAGTGGATAAGAAAGCAATTGCTAAAATAGAAGCAATCATAGCTCTATACCCAAAAATTGGTTTTCTTGAATTGGTTGCAATAACTTCAGAAGTGATACCAAGAGCTGGTAATAAAACAATATATACTTCGGGATGACCTAAAAACCAAAAAAGGTGTTCATATAAAACTGGTGACCCTCCTTGGTATGATAATACTTCTCCTTGAATATAAATATCACTTAAGAAAAAAGACGTTCCAAAACTCCTGTCCATCAATAGCAATAAACCGGCTGCCAATAAAACAGGGAAAGAAACTACACCAATGATAGCCGTTACAAAGAAAGCCCAAATGGTAAGTGGAAGTCTAGTCATGGACATTCCCTCTGTTCTTAAGTTAAGAACAGTTACAATATAATTTAGTGAACCCAGTAAAGATGATGCTATAAATACAGTAATAGCTACCAACCATAAGGTCATACCAAGTCCAGAACCACCGATAGCCTGTGGCAGCGCACTTAATGGAGGGTAAACCGTCCAACCTGCCGAAGCAGGTCCTGCTTCTACAAAAAATGAGGAAACAATAATTACTGATGATATAAAAAACAACCAGTAGGATACCATGTTCAAAAATCCGGAAGCCATGTCCCTAGCTCCGATTTGAAGTGGGATTAATAGATTACTAAATGTACCACTAAGGCCAGCGGTTAACACATAGAATATCATAATAGTACCATGTATCGTAGAAAGAGCTAAATATATTCCTGGATCCATTACTCCATCTTCTCCAAATCTTCCTAGCAAAACCTCGTAAATCCAGAAGGATTCGTTAGGCCAAGCCAACTGAAGTCTCATCAACATAGACATAGCTATACCAATAAAACCCATAATTAATCCTGTGATAAGATATTGTTTAGCGATCATCTTATGATCCGTACTAAAAATATACTTTTCTATGAAAGTTGGCTCATGATGACCTTCCTCGTGTGCATGATCGTTAGCAAGTGGTTGTGCAGCTACTGACATATATTCTTATTTATTTTTATAGTTAATTTTGGGCTGTTAATTCGCCAAATGTTTGTTGTTCTTTAATCCATTCCTGATACTCCTCCTCAGTCTCAACAACAATTTTCATTTGCATGTTATAGTGGGATACACCACAAATTTTGTTACACAGCAAATAATATTCAAATTCATACGACTTCTCGTCTTCACCTAAATTGTCGTTGTTTTTGCGAATTTCGTTGATATTTCTAACTTTATCAATCATGTATTCGCTATTTCGGATTTCTTTAGAAGTTGTTGTAGGTGTAAAACCAAACTGTGTGGTCATACCGGGAACGACATTCATTTGAGATCTGAAGAAAGGGAAATAAGCTGAATGTAAAACATCCTGAGATCTGAATTTAAATAAAACTGGTCTATCAACAGGTAAATGAAGTTCAGTAGTAATGATATCATCCTTAGCGTATGGATCTGATTCATTTAAACCTAACTGATTTACACCTTCAATAAATCTAACATTTGCCTCACCTAGAGTTCCATCCTCACCAGAATATCTTGCTCTCCAATCGAATTGATAAGCATAAATTTCAACAACGAGTGTATCATCAGTTTCCTCTACATTCATGATAGAAGACCAACTGAATAATCCATAAATAATTAATGCAGCTAAAGTAATTACTGGAATGATAGTCCATATAAATTCTAGTTTATCATTATCAGCATAAAACAAAGCTTTTCTTCCTTTTTGTCCTCTGTACTTATAGGCAAACCAGTGTAATAAAAACTGAACAATTATTTGAACGAACATAATCAGACCGAGAGATATAAAAAATAGTTGATCATAATCCTCTGAGTGTGCAGATGCTCCTGGAGCGTAGAATTTGCTTAATTCCCAGAAGGAATAAATCATAAGTCCATAAAGAAAAACAATAAACACCAAAAACAATTTACCTTGTTTTTGATTATCCTCGTTAGTTGCTATTTGAGAATCATCGCTTTCAACAGGCTGAGATAATTTGAAGATTTTGGAAATCTGCCAAATCGTAATTCCTAGTAAGGCTGCGACAATGATTATAAGTAATGCGATCATCTTCTATCTTTCTTTTTAATATTTTTAGTAATGATAATGTTTACTTTCTTCTAAGAAAGCGCTGTGTTTAACTGTAAGCGGAGCTTTAGCAAGTGCGCTGAAAACAGTATATATAAATATACCAGAAACAAGTAATACTGAACTGATTTCAGGGATACCGATAAACCAGGATTCTCCAACAGTACCAGGCATAATCATGACAAAGAAATTGATATAATTTCCTAACAAAATGATGATACCTGCAAAGACAACAATCCAATTAATTCTCTTGAAATCTGAATTTATAAGAATTAGCATTGGTAGTACCCAATTCAGAATAACTGTACCGAAGAATAATACTGGATAATCTTCAAGTCTGGAAGCGTAGTAAGTAACTTCTTCAGGAATATTAGCATACCAGATTAATAGAAATTGTGAAAACCATAGGTAAGCCCAGAATATAGAAAAGCCCATCATGAATTTAGCTAAATCATGAATATGACTATTGTTGACATATTCAAGGTAGCCTTTGCTTTTCAGATAAATAGTTACCAAAGCTATTGTAGTAACAGCAGAAACTAAAATACTGGCCAAAACAAACCATCCAAACAAAGTACTAAACCAGTGAGTATCGATACTCATGATCCAATCCCAAGACATCATAGATTCAGTAACAATAAAGAATACTAGGAAACCAGCTGATAACTTGAAATTACGTTTATGAAGTCCTAAGTCAAAACCGTCATCTAACTTTCTAGAGTTTTTTATGATCAATTTTGAGAATAAAATCCAACCAATGATATAAAAAGCAGCTCTTGCTAAAAAGAAAGGTGTATTTAAATAAGCAACCTTGTTTTGAATAATTTCATCGTGAGCAACAACTTCAGGATCCATCCAAACAAATAAATGGTTTAAATGTAAACTAGATAGAACTAATAGTATATATACTATAATACCTCCTGGTACTAAGTAAGAGGAAATTCCTTCCATAACTCTAAACAGGACTGGAGACCAGCCCGCTTGTGAAGCATTTTGCAAAGCATAGAATACAAAAACTCCTAGCGAAATCAGAAATATGAATAAAGCTGGAACATAAAGAGCTGCCCATGGTTTATTTAATAATTGATGATAAACATGTTCAGCGTGTTCATCTGCATGAGTATCTTCTTCTGACGCGTGACTACCTTCCATAGCAACACTTTCTGCACCATGAGACGCCTGGTCTGAATGAAGCATTTCCTTTACCTCTTCTACTGAGGAAGGAGCATCTATGAAACTGTAAATTAGACCTATAGCTCCTATGATTACAAGGATTAAAGAGAATAATTTTATTTTACTTGACATTGTGTACATAATATCTCAGCTATGTATTATAATTGTTCTTACTCTGATTCTGTTTCGAATTCTCTAGGTGCTTTACCTTCCAATTCTGCTTTTAATTTCATGACGTAATGATCTACAAGCCAAAGTTCTTTATTGTTCATTTGAGAAGCATAAGAACCCATTGTATTGATACCATACCACATCACATGGTAAACACTACCTTCTGTAATCGCCCTACCTTGATCGTCATAGCTTGGAACTCCAAGAATTTTTTCTCGTTCAACAAGATAGCCTTTTCCGTTACCATTTTCTCCATGGCAAGTAGCGCAATATATATCATAAAGTTCTTTTCCTTTAGCTAGATTTTCTTCTGTATAAGGAACTTCATTTGTCAATTCTTCTTTTGAAGTCTGGTAACCCTCTGGGGAATCTTCATATTCATATGGAGTGAACCCTCTTGATATAGTTCCTTCAGCTATCAATAATGCTTCTTGCTCTTGAGGAAATATTTCATATTCCCCATAAGTATCATAAGGAACAGACTCGTACATGTTTGGAAAATACTGATAGTTAGGCTCTCTTTTATCGGAACAAGAGATAAAAGCAAAAGAAAAAGCTATAAGTACTATGGTAAACAAACTTTTCATAAACTTATTTATTATCTATTAATTTAATTTCAGATGCACCGTTCTCATGAAGAACTTCAGCGATAGCTTGTACATTCCCTTCATTAACTGCTATCTCCATTAAGAATTTGTCATCTGTAGTTCTCACATCTGGGTTTTCAGCTTTCTTAAATGGCCACAACTTACTTCTCATATAAAAAGTAATAACCATGAGGTGAGCAGCAAAAAAAACAGTCATTTCAAACATAATAGGCACAAATGCTGGCATGTTTTCCAAGAAACTGAAACTTGGTTTTCCACCAATATTTTGTGGCCAATCTTCTATCATTATAAAATTCATCATCCACGTTGCGACTGCTAAACCAACTAAACCGTATAGAAATGATGTTATTGCCAAACGAGTATGCGGTAAACCCATAGCCTTGTCAAGCCCGTGAACTGGAAATGGACAAAAGACTTCGTTTATACTATATTTTTTCTCACGCAAAGCTTTAACGGCCTGCATCAATATATCATCGTCTGTAAAAATCGCATGTAAAAATTTTGATGCCATTATGAGTTTGATTTTGAATTAAACTGTGCTGAAAAATCTGGCAAAGGTTCCTGTTCTGGATCTTCATACAACTTCGCATCATCACCTTTTTCAGCTCTTATTTTTTTATATTTTTCTCCCGAAGATTTTAGTATAGACTTGACCTCTGCTTGCGCTATCACTGGAAAAGTTCTAGAGTACAATAAGAACAATACAAAGAAAAATCCAATAGTACCAACAAATATCCCAATATCAACAAAAGTTGGTGAGAACATCGTCCAGGCAGATGGCATATAATCTCTATGCAATGAAGTTACAATAATAACAAATCTCTCAAACCACATACCAATATTTACAACTATCGAAATAAAGAAAGAGAACATAATACTTCTTCTCAATTTAGGGAACCACATAAACTGTGGAGAAAACACGTTACACGTCATCATAGCCCAATATGCCCATGCATAGGGACCAGTAGCTCTGTTTAAGAAAGCATACTGTTCATACTCAACTCCAGAATACCAAGCCATAAATAACTCGGTGATGTAGGCAACACCTACAATAGACCCCGTAATCATAATCACAATATTCATCAATTCGATGTGCTGAATGGTGATATAGTTTTCAAGATTGGATACTTTTCTCATAATAATAAGAAGCGTGTTCACCATCGCAAATCCTGAGAAAACAGCACCCGCAACAAAGTAAGGAGGGAATATAGTCGTGTGCCATCCTGGGATGACAGAGGTAGCAAAGTCAAAAGATACAATAGTATGAACCGACAATACAAGCGGTGTAGCTAAACCTGCAAGTACTAAAGAAACTTCCTCAAATCGTTGCCAGTCTTTAGCTCTTCCACTCCAGCCAAAAGCTAATATTCCATAAATATGCTTTTGAAAAGGCTTAACTGCTCTATCTCTAATCATTGCGAAATCAGGCAGTAATCCAGTCCACCAGAATACCAATGAAACTGACAAATATGTAGAAATCGCAAAAACATCCCATAGTAATGGAGAGTTAAAGTTAACCCATAAAGATCCAAATTGGTTTGGTATTGGTAATACCCAATAAGCTAACCAAGGACGCCCCATGTGAATAATTGGGAAAAGACCAGCTTGTACAACAGAGAAAATTGTCATAGCCTCTGCAGAACGGTTAATAGCCATTCTCCATTTTTGTCTAAAAAGTAAAAGTACAGCAGATATAAGAGTACCTGCGTGACCGATACCTACCCACCAAACAAAGTTGGTAATATCCCAGGCCCAACCAATTGTTTTGTTGAGACCCCAAGTACCAATACCTTCTGAAACAGTGTAAACAATACAGCCTAAACCCCACAAAAAGGCGATGAGTGCAATTGAAAAAACAACCCACCATGATTTATTTGCCTTCCCCTCCACAGGTCTTACCACATCCAATGTAACGTCATGGTAAGACTTATCTCCTGTAACTAAGGGTTTTCTAATAGGCGATTCGTAATGAGACATAATTTATATTAAATTTATTCCTAGTTAGTTGATTATGCTTCTGTTGTATTTCGAACTTTAGTATGATACATCACATTTGGTTTAGTACCTAGATACTCTAGCAAATGATACATTCTATCTTCTTTTGTTTTCTCGTAAACAACACTTTCTTTATCGTTAATATCTCCAAAAACCATTGCACCATTGTCACAAGCTGAAGAACATGCAGTTTGGAATTCACCGTCTTTAATAACTCTTCCTTCGCGTTTAGCATCAAGAATTGTCTTTTGTGTCATTTGAATACACATAGAACATTTCTCCATAACACCACGAGATCTTACAGTCACATCTGGGTTCAATACCATAC
This sequence comes from Psychroflexus salinarum, assembly GCF_042677225.1. Taxonomy (NCBI): domain Bacteria; kingdom Pseudomonadati; phylum Bacteroidota; class Flavobacteriia; order Flavobacteriales; family Flavobacteriaceae; genus Psychroflexus; species Psychroflexus salinarum. The sequence goes on along the minus strand of NZ_JBHTIV010000005.1, from coordinate 727,251 downwards.
GACCAAGGTCATTGTTCATGTGATAATCAAATTCATCATTTTGGTTATATAAGAACCAGTTGAAACGTCTTACTTTATAAGGACAGTTGTTCGCACAATATCTAGTTCCTACACAACGGTTATAAGTCATGTGGTTTTGACCCTGACGTCCGTGTGCTGATGCAGCTACAGGGCAAACCGTCTCACATGGGGCATGGTTACAGTGCTGACACATAACAGGCTGAAAAATAACCTGAACATCTTCTGCTGAAGCAACCTCAAGATCTCCGTAAGTTCCAATAGCACTACTTAAACCTGAAATATCATTTTTCAATTCGTAATCTCCCTGAATAGTTTCTTCAGAAGAGTAGTAACGGTCAATTCTTAACCAGTGCATATCCCTACTCTTACGGATTTCACTTTTACCAACCACAGGAACATTGTTTTCGCTATGACAAGCAACTACACAAGCTCCACAACCAGTACAAGCGTTCAAATCTATTGACAAGTTAAAGTGATGCCCTATAGAACGATCAAACTCATCCCAAAGATCAACATCCGGGTTAGTAACCTCAACTTCTTGATGGTTTAAAGACACTTCTGGAGTTGCGTTCCAGTGGTGCTTATCTTTTGTATTGAAAATCTCCAAAGAAGTTTCCTTTACAATATCTCTTCTTCCCATCATAGTATGATGAAGCTGGACACAAGCAAACTCATGAACTCCACTTACCTTTTCTACTTTTACAGCTTGATTAGAATCAAAATTCTGGTATAACGGATAAGCATTAACACCAACTTGCATTTCTTCTTGAATAGCTTCTTTTTTACCGTAACCTAAAGCAAGTCCAATGGAACCAGGAGCTTGTCCCGGCTGAATAATAACAGGAAGTTTTTCTATTTTTTTATCACCCAAGGCAACAGTTATGTAGTTACCGTTAAGTGCCCCATTAGCAACATTAGTATTTTCAAGATCCAAAGCCTCAGCATCCACTTTAGACATGGTCACATAATTGTCCCATGACGTTCTAGTAACCGGATCTGGCATCTCTTGCAACCAAGGGTTATTGGCATGAGAACCGTCACCCATAGAAGTTTTAGTATATAAAGTCAGTTCAAATTCTTCTGAATCACTCTTAGCAACAAGTTTTCTAGCTCCTGCAGAAATATCTATAGCAGGAGTTTCGTCAGTTGATGGTAAGCTCATGTCGTACATGAAAGTTCCATCATGAAGCGATTGATTCCAAGACAATCCGTCGAAAGTTGATTTGAAATTATCTTTTACGTATTCGTAAAATTTAGTTGAATTTCCATTCAATTTTAACAGACAGTCTTCAAATTGTCTCGTATTGAAAAGTGGTTTTATAGTAGGTTGTACTAAACTAAAATCTTTCTTAGTGAATCGGATATCACCCCAAGACTCTAAATAATGAGGAGTAGCAGCGATGTATTTGCAAAGTGTTGCCGTTTCATCTTTCTTCATAGAAAAACTCACGGTGGTTTCTACATTTTCTAGTGCAGAAACAAACTCATCAGAATTTGGAAGAGAATAAACAGGATTAACACCAGCAATCATCAAACTTCCAACATTGCCAGCTTTCATTTCAGAAATCAAAGTCTGAACTTTAGAGTTTCTACCCTGACGAATCAAACGTGGATTTTCAATATTGAAAACCTCGCTAGATAATTTATCATTTATTTCTAAAGCCATAGCCTGAGCCTCGACAGAATCTAGTCCTGTAACGAAAACAGCTCCAGATGACATAGATTTCAATTGAGAAACAGCCTTATCAACCTGGCTTTTCAAAGCATCAGGCAGGTCGGTAGAAGCTACTCTTCCAACGATTTGGTTATAAACTTCTACAACAATTTGTTTTTGTAAAGAAGGTTTTACGGGCACTCTCTTGTCAGCATTCGCACCACTCAAACTCATGTTGGCTTCAAACTGAACGTGTCGAGACATCTTTCCATTCTTAGGAACTCTGCTCTTACTGTATCCAGAATCAAATGCACCTCCTTGCCAATCTCCAAGGAAATCAGCTCCAACAGAAACAATCATTTCAGATTTTGAAAAGTCATAATTTGGAAGAGCTCTATAACCATATTTAGCTTCAAATGCATTTAAGGCAGCTTCATCAGAAACGGTATCATAAACAACATGAACTACATTAGGATATTTCGCCTGAAATTCTTTAATGAGCTTGTCTGTAGAAGGAGAAGCAAAAGTTTGCGTCAAAAGATAAGTCTTCTTATCAGCATTAACTTTCAAATCAGCTTCTAAAGAAGCAAAAAATTCAGTCCATGTCACATCTCTGTTTTCAATTTGTGGATTTTGAAGACGTTTGATGTCATACAAGTCCAACACTGAAGCATGGACTCTAGCTTTACCAGCAGACAATCCATTAGATTCTTTGTTAGTTTCAATTTTGATAGGTCGCCCCTCTCTGGTTTTTACAAGAATACTTGCAAAATCAAACCCATTAGCAATTGTTGTTGCATAATAATCAGCAACACCTGGCACTATGCGCTCTGGCTGGACAACGTAAGGAATAGACTTTATAACAGGACCTTCACAAGCTGCTAAAGAAGCAGCTGCTGTGCTAAATCCAACATACTTTAAGAAGTCTCTACGTGAAGTTTGAGAACCTTCTAACTTATCCTTATCACCTAAAAACTCATCTGCAGGAATGTGATCTGCAAATTCATTTTGTTCAAGTGCTTCAACTAAAGGATTGTTATCCTCAAGCTGCTCGGCACTTTTCCAATATTTCTTTTCTGATGACATATTGAACTTTAATTTTCTATATTAATATTAATAATGACACTTTCCGCATTCCAATCCACCCATCTCTGCAGCGGTTAGCTGATCGACATCATACTTTTTGGAAAGTTCTTCATGTATTTTTTCGTAGTAAGGGTTACCTTCAACCTTGATATTGGTTTCACGGTGACAATTGATACACCAGCCCATAGTCAACGGAGCATGTTGATACATGATTTCCATTTCCTCAACAGGTCCATGACATTGCTGACATTCAATACCAGCTACCGAAACGTGTTGCGAGTGATTAAAGTAAGCAAAATCTGGCAAATTGTGAATCCGCACCCATTTAACAGGCTTAGTTTCACCAGTATAAGATTGTGTAGATGTATCCCATCCAGTAGCTTCATAAAGCTTTTGGATTTCATTATCGTAAAATTCTTTAGAGTATTCCTCAGTTGCTGTTTCAGGAGAAACTTCAGCAACCTGCTTATGACAATTCATACACACATTTAATGAAGGTATACCTGAATGCTTAGAAACCCTAGCTGAAGAGTGACAATACTTACATTCAATTTGGTTTTCACCAGCATGAATCCTATGTGAATAATGAATTGGCTGAATTGGCTCATAACCTTGATCTACGCCAACCTGCATAAGAAAACCATATCCACCCCAAGCCACAGCAAGAAGCAAGAAAACTACAGCTACCAAAACTAAAAATTGATTTTCAGCAAAAGCTACCCAGATCGGTTTCCCTTTAGGTTTATCAGCTCTTACCGGAACTCCATTAGCTTCTGCAAAACGATTTAATGTCTTGTTTACAAGATATAGAATAACGGAAAGGACAAGAAGCACAATTGCCAAAAGACCTAGAACAATTTCAGTAGAAATACCTCCACCACCTTGAGCTTCTCCTGCTGGAGCTGCTGCTACGTCAGTTTTAGGCTCTGGTTTTGGCTCTTCCGTATAAGCCAAAATATCATCAATATCTTGGTTACTCAACTGTGGGAAAGCATTCATTGCTACTTTATTCCACTCATTGTACAATTCAACGGCTTGAGAATCTCCAGATTTTATTAACTCTTGGCTATTTTTTATCCACTTGTACAACCAATCCATATCTCTTCTTTCGGTTACACCGTGAAGGGCTGGACCAACTGCATCTTTGTAGCGCTTATGGCAAGCCGCACAAAGTGAGTTAAATAATTCTTTCCCTTTTGCTGGATCCGCACCCTCAACAGCGACCTCTTCAGTGCCTGAATCCCCTTGAGAATCAGACTCTTCTGCATCTTGACCGAATGTTGTAAAAGTGAAAAGAAAAAGAAACACTAGAAAAAAATGTTTCAGAATAAATGGGCGTTCCATCGACTTTTTCATATAAAATATATTAACCTTTTTCAATCTGACGCCCATAAAAATACAGGTTTGAGCATCAAAAAATTGACTACAAAAGTAACACTTAAAAGACGTTTCTGGAATATCTACATATGTTAAATGGCAATTTATATTCTTTCTAAATTATAATTTGAAGGCTTTATTTTGCGTTATACTGTACATTTGCTTCAAAACCAACAAGATGTTAAAAAATATATTTTTTACCTTTTTCATAGTTGTCATTTATTTTTCTGCAAACTCGTGTTTGGCTCAAGATAAATTGAACGTATCCGAACTTAACACAGTAAAAAAATTAATCAAAGAAAAGCACAATTTAGAATCTGATAACGAATTAAAAAGCACTTATAAACTACAGATCTTTTCTTCTGGTTCACTAGAAGAAGCAAAAGAGACCCAACAAGAATTTGAATCGCTTGAACTTGAAATTGAGTCAAAAATTATTTACCAAACTCCTAATTATAAAGTATGGATAGGTAATTATAGAAACAGGATACAAGCGGATAGAGTTTTCGAAAAAGTAAAGTCTGAGTATCCAAATACCCTGATCATACGACCAGGCAAATAATTCTGGCTCTGTTAATTTGGATTTATTTATTTCGCCTTTCCCTTTGATAGAAAAAGTAAACCTTAGTAAGGTTTAATTCGTAATTTTGACTAAAGGAATATGAGAGAGAAAACAGGCATATTAATTTTTTCAAGATCGACAGATATAGAATGCTCTGTCAAAAAATTTGACGGTAATCAGAGTTTCTTTGAAAGTCAAAAAGAAAGACTTGAAAATTTATGCTCCAAAACAGGTCTTGATACCATTTGGTATAATGAACACCTTCAAGTGGGCGGCAATTTTGGTGAAAGATTTTGCAATTCAATCTCTTCAGTATTTTCTAAAGGTTACAATAGCCTAATTATAATAGGTAATGATTCCCCACAATTAAAGTATTACCACCTTCAATCTAGTATCGATTCTTTGCAATCTGGCAGAGTTTCTTTGGGTAAATCATTTGATGGCGGATTTTATCTGCTTGCCATTAAAAAGCAACATTTCAATTATCCTGAGTTTCTGAATCTTTCCTGGAATACTTCGAAGGTAAGTTCTGAAATTATTCAATTGCTTCAGACAAAAGCTAAAGTCAGTTTTATATCGACTTTAAAAGATGTTGACAATCAGTTAGATTTTTCAAGTTTACTTAATTTTTCAAAACAACTCTACACCGATGTTATTTTGATATTAAAAAGAATACAAAAGTTCTTCGATTTTAATTTCCAAAACCCTTCTTTGTTTAATGAAAAAATCATTTTTGGTTCTTTTCAGAATAAAGCTCCACCAATACTTTCAAGAGTTTGTAGAACATCATAATTAAATTTATTCAATTTTTATTAACATCACAGGGCAGCATTGCCCTATAAACCTATTATACATGGCAGATTCTTATTACGATCCAAAAGACCTTAGAAAATTTCCAAAAATCACTGACTGGAGTCAAGAGCTGGGAGACAAATTTTTTGATTACTACGGTAAGGTTTTTGAAAAAGGAGCGCTTTCTGAACGCGAAAAATCACTAATTGCTTTAGCAGTTTCTCATGTGGTGAAATGTCCATATTGCATCGATGCTTATACTCAAGACGGACTACAACGCGGCATCACCAAAGAAGAAATGATGGAAGCTGTACATACTGGTGCAGCGATAGAGTCTGGAGCAACACTGGTCCATGCCACTCAAATGATGAAAAAATACGACAAGTTGAGTCATTAAGATTAATAAATTGATTCTCGACTTCAAACTTTTAAAAGATTAAGAAATGGCAACGAAATCTCTGCTAGCTAGAAAGAAATTGATGGCGAAGGCCGAAGAGCAATTGAAATTCCTTTCCAACGGAATCTTCAAGGATGAGCTTCCTACCTTCAAAGATCAATTGGAAAAGATCAACGATTTCCCGCTTAAACCAAAATCACTTGAAATCCTACAGCTTAATCTTGGTTATATGTGTAACCAGGTTTGCGAGCATTGCCACGTGGATGCTGGCCCAGACCGAAAGGAAATCATGACCAAAGAGACCATGCAGCAATGCTTGAAAGTCATCAAAACCACCAAAGCTCATACGCTGGACTTAACTGGTGGTGCTCCAGAAATGAATCCAAATTTCAGATGGTTTGTTGAGGAAGCTTCAAAACTTGGCGTAAAAGATTTTATAGTAAGATCCAACCTTACCATCATAAGAGCTAATAAAAAATATCATGACTTGCCCGAGTTTTTCAAAAAGCATAACGTCCACGTCGTTAGCTCTATGCCACATTGGACCAAAGGCAAAACTGACAAGCAAAGAGGTAGCGGTGTTTTTGACAAGTCGATAAGAGCCTTACAAGATCTTAATGCTATTGGATATGGTTTACCGGATTCTCATCTTCAGTTGGATTTGGTTTACAATCCTTCAGGGGCTTTTCTGCCTTCCAATCAAGAAGCTATGGAGCAAGATTTCAAAAAAGCACTTAAGGATGATTTTGGGATTGAATTTAATAATTTATTTACCATCACCAATTTGCCAATTTCAAGATATTTGGATTACCTAATCGCTTCGGACAATTATGAAGATTATATGTATAAATTGGTAGATGCATACAATCCAGCAGCTGTCAAAAATGTAATGTGTAGAAATACGCTTTCCATAAGCTGGGATGGATGGTTATATGATTGTGACTTTAATCAGATGCTGGAAATGAAAGTAGAAAGTCCGGTACAGCACATCAGGGATTACAACGAAGAATTACTTCAGAATAGATCAATTTGCGTGTCACAGCATTGCTATGGATGTACTGCAGGTGCAGGAAGTTCTTGCCAGGGAAGTGTGGTTTAATAAATCAATTATAAAACTAAAATGAGTTACTTAGAAACAACCTACAATCTTTATAAAGATGCAGCAGTCACTCCAGATGTTGGCTTATGTTGCACAACAAACCCTGTGTGGGAATTACCTGGATTGAAAATCCCCAAAGTCATGCAGGAAATGAATTATGGCTGCGGAAGCACTGTTCATGCCAGGGACTTATCCAACAATCCGAAAATGCTGTATGTAGGCGTTGGTGGCGGAATGGAATTGCTACAATTTGCGTATTTCAACCGTCAGAAGGATGGTGTTTTAGGAGTAGATATGGTCGATGAAATGCTGGAAGCCTCCAGAAAAAACTTTTTGGAAGCAGAAAAAGTAAATCCATGGTTCCAAAGTGATTTCGTTAGTCTAAAAAAAGGCGATGCACTCCATCTACCCGTAGAAGATAATAGTGTTGATGTAGCTGCCCAAAACTGCCTCTTCAATATTTTCAAATCTGAAGATCTTAAAAAAGCCATAGAAGAAATGTACCGTGTGCTGAAGCCTAACGGTAAATTGGTGATGAGCGATCCTACCTGCGAGCAGGAAATGAACGAGACATTAAGAAATGATGACAGATTGAGAGCACTTTGCCTGAGTGGTAGTTTACCTCTGGCAGAATATGTGAAAGCACTTACTGATGTTGGATTTGGCACTATAGAAATAAGAGCTAGAAAACCTTATCGAATTTTAGATCCAAAACACTTTCCAACAGATGAATTGATTTATATAGAATCTGAAGAAGTCGCTGCTATCAAAGATCCTATGCCGGAAGATGGGCCATGTATTTTCACAGGTAAAGCCGCAATTTATTATGGTGATGATTCCTTTTTTGATGACCAGAAAGGTCATATTTTACTAAAAAACCAACCACTGGCCATTTGTGATAAAACTGCAAAAGCTTTATCAGATTTAAAAAGAGATGATATCTATATAAGTGAATCTACGTATCATTATGATGGTGGTGGATGCTGTTAGAAATAGTAAAAAAATTACTAAGTACGGAATGAGCTAAACAAAGCTTATAACTTTGCAGGAATAACATTTTCTTCAAGTCGATTTCAATGAAAACAAAATTTAGTATATTTTTATTTATTATCCCTTTGCTTTCTTTTTGTCAAAGTGAGATGGATAAAGCAATCCATAAATATAATGAGGGTAGTGTCGAATATATAAAAGTTGATCAACTAGCTCAGCTCAAAACTACTGGGAAGAACATTAAATTATTAGACACAAGACAGGCTTCAGAATATAGCATAAGTCATATCCGAAATGCAATTTATGCTGGATATGATGATTTTAAACTAAAGTCTATTCAAGATAAAATAAACACTCAGGACACTATTGTCGTCTATTGTTCAATAGGAGTACGTTCCGAAGATATTGGAGAACAACTTCAAAAAGCTGGTTACAAAAATGTTTTCAATCTTTACGGAGGTATTTTCGACTGGGTTAACAAGGAAAATCAAGTTTACAATCAACAAGGTGAGCCTACAGAGAAAGTTCATGCTTATGATTTGTTTTGGAGTAAATACCTCAAGAAAGGTCAAAAAGTATATTGATGGAAAAACTAGTTATTGTTTTTGCTAAAAACCCAGAACTTGGTAAGTGCAAAACACGTTTAGCCAAAAGCATTGGGGACAAAAAAGCTTTAGAGGTTTATAAAGAATTGATTCAACACACCGCCAAAACCATAGGCACCGTCAATGCTAGCCGAGCAGTATTTTATTCAGAAGAAATTCAAAATCGTGACTTTTGGGACGATACTTTATTTCAAAAAAAAGTTCAGGGAGATGGACATTTAGGACAAAAAATGCAAATAGCTTTTGAGTGGGGTTTTGAACAAGGTTACTCCAAGATTTGTATTGTAGGCAGTGACTTGTTTGAGCTGAGAACATCAGATATCGAAAAAGCTTTTCAGGAATTAGACCAAACCGATATGGTATTTGGCCCTGCAAATGATGGTGGTTATTATCTGATGGGAATGTCCAAACTTCATCAAAATGCCTTTTTGAAAAAAGCCTGGAGCACCGAAACTGTTTTAGAAAAAACCATACAAGATTTGCAAGGTCTAAACTTAACTTTTCTTGAAGCTAAAACTGATATTGACACTGTTGAAGACTTGGTTATATACTCAAATTTTCATAATTATATTCCAAATCAAATATTAAAAGAACTAACATAAACATATGAAAGATAGACTAGAAAAAACGGTAAGTTATTTAAAAGAAAAAGGATTTCTAAAACCCGAAATAGGCATTATTCTCGGGACAGGTTTAGGAAAACTCATAGACCAAATTGAAATAGAAAAAGAAGTTAGTTACAATCATATCCCATATTTCCCAACGGCAACTGTAGAATTTCATCAAGGTAAATTCATCTTTGGAAATCTGTCTGGAAAAAAAGTCGTTGTCATGCAAGGACGTTTTCACTTTTATGAAGGCTACTCACTACAGGACATCACCTATCCAGTCCGTATTATGAAAGAGCTTGGTATTGATAAATTACTCGTTTCCAATGCAGCTGGAGCAATCAACAAAGACTACAAAAAAGGAGATTTGATGCTTATTGACGATCATATCAATCTCCAGGGAGGCTCACCTTTAGCTTTCAAAGGTGTTTCCCAATTTGGAAAACGTTTTGTCGATATGCTTGCACCTTATGACAAGGATATGAATTCAAAATTTGAAGAAATTGCTGATAAAAATAACATCACACTTCACAAAGGTGTTTACGCTTCTGTTGTGGGTCCTCAGCTTGAAACTCGAGCCGAATATCGCTACCTGAGCATCATTGGCGCAGACGCTGTAGGCATGAGTACCGTTCCAGAAGTGATTGTCGCCAATCACCTCAACTTGCCTGTTGCCGCTATTTCTGTGTTAACAGACGAGTGTGATCCCGACAATTTACAGCCTGTTGATGTCGAGGAAATTATCGCTGTAGCTAACAAAGCAGAGCCAAAATTGGTGAAATTGTTCAAAGGCTTTATAGAAGGTATTTAGGGCGTTTACAAGCTTTCCGCTGCAAGTCCGCCTTTGGTTTTGGAGATCTGTAAGTTATAAAAAGAGCTTCTTAACAGTCGCTTTTTTATAACAACAGCTCTATTCCAAAATCTACTTGCGGGCTTTTCACTTCAATCCCTAACGCAGCTTACGTTTAGTTTCATCAAATAAAGTTTAAGTTTGCAGCATCCAGTTGACCAATTGATGAAACTAAACTATCTATTATGCTTGTGGCTTTTCATGTGCTTCACCCAAAGCATAGCACAGGAAAAAAACTATGCCGATGCCTTTCATGTCGACTATTTGCACGGGAGAATCATGAGGCACAGTCCTCAGATTTTGCAGCTCATTCAGGGGTCAACACAAGGCCTTTTATTTTCCTGGGAGCGCAAAACCTACGGAGACAAAGACTGGCAGCAGCTCTATAATTATCCGAGTTATGGCGCTTCTTTATTGGTTCAGGATATGGGCTCCCCAGAGCTGGGGAGAGTGTATAGCCTACACGGAGAGTACAGGTTTTTCTTTTGGGAGCGACAACTCAGCCTGAAAGCCGGACTTGGTGCAGGCTATATTCCCAAGACCTACGATCCTTTAACAAACCCTAGAAATACAGCCTACGGCTCGTCACTTACGGCTTCGATTATCTTTGGCTTGGAGTACCGACTTAAGCAAATTTTCGGCTCACCCATCGATTTTAAATTTGGTGGTTTTTTGGTTCATTATTCCAACGGAAAAACAAAGTCGCCAAACACGAGTACCAATAATTATGGGGTTCAAATCGGACTGAGTCATCAGTTTTCAGAAACAGAAAAGACCTATACAACCAGCGTTTTAGAACCAATCACTAAATCCTGGTCCTGGGATCTTGTAGCGGCAACAGGAGTAAATGACAGTGGCATCTGGGGAGAAGATAATGAGGCTTTTTTGACGCTAACGACTTCGGTTAACAAACGGCTTTCACAGCGCAGCGGGATAAGCCTTGGTATGGATGTGTTTTTTACGCCATCGGTCAAAACCTTTATACAATACAGAGCTGCAGCTTATCCAGAAGAGGATCAGTTTCAAGGGGATGAAGACTGGAGACGAGTTGGTTTATTTTTAGGTCATGAACTGTATTTAGGACAATGGAGTGTGTTGTCGCAAATCGGGTATTATGTGTATTATCCTATTGATTATCTTAACAGAGAATATTTGAAAGTTGGTGTAAGACGCTACCTCACAGATCAATTCTATGCCTCACTTTTACTCAAATCCCATTATTCAAAAGCGGAAGCCATAGAATTCGGAATAGGCATACGCTTATGAAACCCCGCTTAAATACTATTAATTGAATACAATGAAAAAAATCGTTTACATATTAGCTTCTGCGCTTATTCTCGCCGCCTGTGATATAGACAGCACAAAGGATTGCTTAGGTGGAGGGGGCAAAACTGAAACTCGCGATTTATCTATTTCAGACTTAAGGCGAATCACCATCAGAGAAAACATAACCCTTGAGATTACTTATAGTGATGAAGAAAGACTTGAAGCTGTTGGTGGTGCAGATCATCTGAATCAACTGGAAATCATTCAAGATGGAAACGAATATGAATTCAAGGCCAGTAGCCTTTGTACTACCGGATTCTCTGAGGCACCCATCGTCTTAAAATTAAAAAGTTCAAAACTAACTTATGTGAGGAATTCTTCACAATTCGAGGTGGTAAGCACCAATACCTTAGAATATGAGGAACTCTCTTTGATATCTGAAGATTTTAATGATTCTGATGCTCTGAATCTTGGGAACTTCAAAATAGAAGTAAACAACAAAAGACTAAGCCTGGTGGGGAATGGCATATCCGATTTTGAAATTTCAGGAAAAACCCAACAGTTTCGATTTAATACCGCCTCCGGCTCAGGGACTATTCTGGCAAGACATTTAGTAGCACAAGAAATTACTTTTTTCCATCGCTCCTTCAGAGATGCCATTGTAACTCCAGTCCAATCTTTAAAAGGAGAGATTCGATCTAGCGGAAATATGATTAGCACAAAAAAACCCCCACTAGTGGAAGTTAAAGAATTTTATATTGGTAAACTTATTTTTGAATAAGCGTATTGATTTTTAATCTCTGGAGACTTCAAGAATTTCAAAAGTGATTTTACCATTAGGCACTTCAATTTCGGCTGTATCCCCTGTTTTTTTACCTAACAATCCTTTTCCTATAGGTGAATCCACGGAAATTTTACCTGTTTTCAAGTCAGCTTCACTTTGAGCAACCAACTTATAGGTCATTTCCTTATTCATCTTCGTATTTTTTAATCTCACTTTGCTATGGATCAAAACTTTGGATGTATCTAGTTGAGACTCGTCTATGACTCTTGCATTAGCTACAACTTCTTCAAGTTTTGCAATACGCATTTCCAGCATTCCCTGAGCTTCTTTAGCGGCATCATATTCAGCATTTTCACTTAAATCTCCTTTATCTCTTGCGTCAGCAATGTCTTGAGAAGCTTTAGGTCGTTCTACATCTCTTAAATGATCAAGTTCTGCTCTAAGCTTTTTTAGGCCTTCTTCTGTATAGTAAGATACTTTACTCATAATCTAGTCTTTTATATATAACAAAAAAAGAATCCCGGACATTTCGAGATTCTATATTACAAATATAATATTTTTGTAGGTTCAAAGTCATAAACACCTAAAAATTAATATGAAAGCTATTTTTTTTCTTATTGGACTATCATTTTTGATAAGTTGTGAAAGTGATGATAACTTGAGGAGAAACCCCAACTTATTAAATATTAACGTGAATTACGAGGTAAATCTAAGTCTTCCTCAGTTCAATAACCTCAACTTTAGTGGTAATTCAGTTTATATTCCAGGTCAAGGTAATCTGGGCCTTATTATAGTTAATTCTGGCAGTAGTTATTTAGCATGGGACGCTGCGGATCCTAACCTCGTTCCCAATGAGTGTTCAAGACTTATCATTGATGGTTTAAATGCAGCCTCCATATGTGATGAGCCTCCAAATAGTTATAGCCTGATTACAGGTCAACCTTTAGTAGAAAATTTGAGATATCCTCTTTTTGCGTACAGAATAACAGAAAGTGGGGGTGTACTCAGAATATTTAATTAAGCCTCTGCTTAATTCTTTCAAAATCAAAGTCGAAATACACCTTATCATTCAGTTTTAAGTTGACTTGTGAAGTTGCAAAAATTGACTTGGAATTGAAATCTAATTCAATGAGGTAATGTGAGCCTTTAAAGTAGGTTGATTTTATTATACCTTGATATTCAGAAACTTTCTTAAAGCTAATTTCGTGAGGAAAAATTAAAACTTTATCATCTTCAAATTCAAGATTGAATTTAGTTTTTTCTATAACATTTATATCTCCGAAAAGTGAGGCACAATATTCGTTTTTTGGCTTATTAAAAACCAGTTGTGTAGTTCTAAAATCTTGAGCTTCTCCATCTTTAAGAACCATCGTATAGTCAGAAAATGGTAAGACATCATCAGCATCATGAGTAGCAAATATGCAGGTGATATCTTCTTTTTTTAAAAATTGAAAAAGACGGCGTCTCAATCTGTGTTTCAAAAATTGATCGATATGACTAAAAGGTTCATCGAGTAAAATCAATTCTGGTGGCTTTGCTAAAGCTTGTGCAATTGCTACTCTTTGTTTTTGACCTCCACTCAAGGTTTTTACTTTTTGATGCTTAACATCATCAAGGTCGAAGAGTGATATAAGCTCATCACTCCTTTTTTTATTTTTTTCTGGTGTTTCTCTTGATAAATATTTCTGAATGTTTTCTTCTGAGGTTGTGAAAGGCATTAAATCAAACTCCTGCGACAAGTGTTTAAATTTTGGATACCCTGGAACTAAGTTATAGGCTGGTCCTAAAATTTTTTGCTCATTCCATTGAATTGAACCTTTATCAAGATCAAAAAGACCGTAAAGAGATTTTATAAGGGTGCTTTTACCACAGCCACTTTCTCCTATCAGAGCTAGATGATCTCCTTTATCTAATTCAAAATGAATGTTTGAGACTCCCTTATCATTTTCATGTAGATAAGTAAGTCCATTGACTTTTAGCATGAATAACTATTTATACAAAAGTAGCTAAAGCAAAAAGACCGAAGTCAATATCACTTCGGTCTTTTTGCTTTTTTAAACTAATCCTTATTCAACTATTAATTTTTTAGTGTATGTCTTACTTTCAGATTCTACAAGTACGATATACATTCCAGAATTTAAGGTTTGAATATCAACTTTCTGATTATTATCAGAAGTCCTGGATAGAATTAATTTCCCATTCATATCGTAAATATTGACTAGAGCGTTCGCAAGATTTCCGTTTGTCAAGCTTAAGCTAAAGCTTTCCTTGGCTGGATTTGGGTAAATACCGAAAGTATTAAACCCAAAAGTATCATTAGATAGCGAACAACTCAAAACGTCGTTTGGCGGCAAGTCAAAGGCTTCAACTTGATCACTCCTACTAAAAGAACTACCTTGATCTGCGCCCCAACCTAAACCTCTACTGGCAAAAACTTCCCAGATTAAACATTGGTTAGCACCATCATTTGCTAGCATATCAGCTTCTAATATTGCATCACGTCCGTCAATAAAACCAGGTGAACAAGACTGTAATTTCATACCATCAATGACCAACTGCATGTTGATGTTGTTTCCTCCATTCCCATTATAAAGATCGGAATCAAAACCGTAGCGCTCTATAAGTGCCCAATTTAAATCCCAAAGCATAGTTGCCCATACAAAACCTATTCCGTGTGGTCGACTCAAACTAGGGTTATTTGTTAAACCATAAGTAGCGGGATTTAAGTTTCTATCTGTCGTGTAACGAAAAGGACGAATTCCTACTCCTTCTATAGGCTGAGAAGTTGCAAATGTTCCTATTCCTCTACCTTGAGTAGCAAGATCTTCTTGAGAAATTGTCATCATCAGTCCTAACCAATCACTCCAACCTTCTCCCATTTGTTCCTCATTTGTCAAACAAGATGCTGCACTTGCACCACCTGTTAAACGATTTGAAACTCCATGACCATATTCATGAGCTATAATTCCATTATCGAAATCTCCATCGATTTGGTAAGGTCCATTATTAGCTAAAACACCTCTTACTAAGTCACCGTTTTCAATTGCTTCAATTAAAGCTTCACCATCCGTTAAACTTATCATAATAGATGGTATGGTAATTCCAGTGTCCTCACCTCCCATTGCTATGGGATTTCCCAAAACATTATTTACCATAATTACTGCGACGGCACCTGCTGCTTGAGCTTTTTCAATCTTGCTTACAAAAGTACAAGAGCCTCTTCTCATGATTACTATTTTTTGACCTAATTCGTCTGAATTAATTAAATCCTCACAAATATCATTTTCATCTGGATCTGGATTAGAATCTACAGCTATAGCAATTTCTGAAGAAATAGGTTCTGCTGTAAGAGCGGGTCCAAAAGCTGCTGGTATCCCATCGTAACCTCCAGCCAAAGCTTCTGGAGCTTCAATAGTTAAAGGCTCTATAGGAGGACCTGGAGCTGACCAAAGAAACATTTGCATCCTTGGCCTTGCACCATCTGGAGGAGTACCAAAGTTTGCATTATTTATGCCAGCACCATCTTGAGCTTCAGCTCTTACGTAATCATTGCCATTACCTTCTCCAGTATAATTGGTCTGCTGAAAATTTCCAGAAGCTTCATCAAATCCATAGTGAGCCCACATGTCATGCACTACATTATTCCAATAAAATAAATTAGTAATTGCAGCGTCTTCATATAGTTGAGCAGGCTGATTAAAATCCAGAGGAAAATCAAAATTCAATTCAGCTCCTCCATCTGGTGAATAGCCTGGTGCATTGTTATTTCCTCTATCTTCATACGCATTTACATTATTCCCTCTAGTGATGGTATATTCTGCACCTTCAGCACCATCAACATCATGCCACCCAAATGGTGAAAACTCAGTATCCGCAGGGTTCGATATAAGACTTCTCGGTCCATGACTCGGAGATTCTATTGGATAAGGAAAGACATTATAAACTGGGCTATCTATAGATTCCGAAAAACCTTGCTCTGATTGTTTCGCCACAAAAGGCACTCTTAACTTTCTATTGATGATAGATGAATGATCAAAATTACAGTTAACTATCCAATCTTGTTTTTCTAAAATCCTCCCGTTTAAGGCATCTACTCTTAAGCTCCACCAGTGAGACCCATCTATCAAGTGAATTGATAAATCCCAAGCTAAGTATAGCAATCCATTTTCAGACTTGTGATAAACTAGTTTAATTGGAATTTCATCTATAGAGATTTCAGATTTTGAAAGTATTAAGTTATTAACTGAGTTAGTTTTCAATATAGAGGCATTACCTAGTTGACCAATGCCTAATTGTATGGAAGCAGACTTTAAAGCCTCCTGTGGAGTTAAAGATGGACTTTGACTATTAATTTTCGAAACTATATTAACTTCAAAATCATATTTAGCATATACTATCTCATTATTTCTTAAAGCAAAGTTTCCTATTGCATTAAAAATTGGAATTCCTGAATACGTCTGTTGAACATAAATATGGTTTACATCTGTGCTTTTTGAAAAATGCTTTGAATTTAACTTTAAATCTGAAAAATCGTTCAATAAAAGATAATTATCAGACTGTTTTTGCTCTAAATAATTTTTGATAAACTCAACTTCTGTTTGAGCATTAAGTTGAAAAAAAATCCCTGAAACAAATAAAAAATAGAATAATTTTGAATACATGTGAAGTTCTTAATAGATTTCAAGCAATCTAATTATAAAATTTAATAACTATTAACTAACAAGTGTTAATTTTTAGGCACAAAAAAAACCACAAGAAATAAATCAAGTGGCTTTTATACATTTATTTTAATAAAGCTTACTTAGCGTCAGCCCACATAGAGCTTTCATAATCTGCTACTTTACCTTGTAGAATAGCCATATTTTGTTCTTTAGAAGCTGTAGGATCCATTTGTATAGCTTCACCTTCCGGAGTATATACCATATAAAATCCGTCTTCCATAGAAGCTAACTTAATTAACTCTTCATTTTCATCGATAGCATTCCATGTTTTATTTTCTGGTGTATAGACCATCTCTAAAGTTTTACCTTTATTTTCTCCTGACAGTACTTCTACTGTGAAATGATTTTTGGTAGCTGTCATTTTAACATCCTGTCCTTCTATATTAGCATATTGAATATCTTCTTCACCTTCTGCCATAGCTATAGGATTATCGCCTGTCCAAAACTCTAGGACATTAAAAAATAATACATCTCCTGCGATAAATAAACCATATACAGGAACAATATTTAAAGCCCAGAAAATTAAGTTATCTAAAAATTTGTTGCTAGTCACTCCATCATTCCAGTCTCTTAAAGACTTGAATGCACTGAAAGAACCCAAGCAGCTAGTACTCAATAATGTCATTGATAAAGCTCCGCAAATAAAAATCTTCTTTCTCATTTTGTTTAGGTTTTTAAGGTTAATACTTCCAATTTATATTTAAATCATAGAATTAGCCTTTGACTCAACACAAATTTAACACTATTAAGACTGACTAAGTTGCTTAGCACAAACATAAGAACTCGTCCACGCGTTTTGAAAATTGAATCCACCTGTCACAGCATCTATGTTTAAAACCTCACCTACAAAATATAAATCATTATGAAGTTTACTTTGAAAAGTCTTAAAATCAATTTCTTTAAGATCTACCCCACCAGCGGTTACAAATTCATCTTTAAAAGTACTTTTCCCATTAACATGGTATTCACCAGCACAAATTTCTTTAGCCAAAGAATGAATTTGGAGCTTACTTAGATTAGACCAGTTAAGTTCTTGGTCGATATCAATGAAATCCAGAAGACTTTGCCATAATCGCTTTGGCAATCCTTCTATAGGGTTGGAATATAAAAATTGCTTTGGATGCGATATTTTCAGTTTTTCAAAAAGAGATTTTAAAGATTCTATGTTATATTGAGGTAGCCAATTTACTCTCAATTGAAATTGATGATTTAGTTCATGAAATACTCTGGCTCCCCAGGCCGAAAGTTTCAAAATACAAGGCCCACTTAAACCCCAATGAGTGATTAATAAAGGTCCTGATGATTGAAGATATTTAAGCTTTTGCTTAGACACACCTCTATTTTTAGTCGTGAAAACCTCAATTTCTGCATCTAAGCTTATACCAGGGAGATTCTGCAAACGTTTGTCTTTCACATTAAATGTGAATAAAGATGGGACTGGGTCAATAACATGATGACCAAGGGTTTGAATCATTCGCCACATTTTTGGGCTACTTCCAGAGGCTATGATTATTTTTTTCGCAAACACATGAAAATCTTTACACTGCAATTCCCAAGAAAACTCTTGCCCCTCTAATTTTTTAATAAAATCAACTCCTGCATTGGTTTTGACCTCAACACCAAATTTATTAGCCTCATTTTCGAAACAATCAATAATGGTTTGTGAAGAATTTGAAACTGGAAACACGCGTTGATCCTCCTCAATTTTAAGCTCGATTCCTCGATCTTCCAGCCAAGCAAACATATCACCTGTCATAAATTGATGAAAAGGACCTAAGAGTTCTTTATTACCTCTAGGATAATTTTTAGCCAGAGCTTTAGGGTCAAATTCCGCATAAGTGACATTACAACGTCCACCTCCTGAAATTTTAACCTTACTTAAGACTTGCTTGCCTTTTTCTAAAATAAGTATCTTTAGTGTTGAGTTTGATTCTGCAAGATTAATACCCGCAAAAAAACCTGCTGCACCTCCACCAATAATAGCTACATCTGTTTCAGTAATTTTCATGCAACAAAAGTAATTGAATAGATGCTTCTAATTATAAAAATACTTTTAAGATGTGTCTGAACTAAGGAAGAATCTATAAATAGAAATTCGTAGATTAATTTAAAGATGAAGCTATTTGCATCGCCAAGAATTTTTGACCAAATTCTGAATTTAGATATTTCATATCTTCAGCATTAGACAGAAAGCCAAGCTCAACGATTACCGCAGGGCATTTCAAATTCTTTAGTAAGTGAAAGTTTGCAGACTGTAAGGCTGAAGTTTTAAAATCCTTACGTTTAAAAGACTCAAGAATTTTAGTTCCGAAATAAGATGATTTGACTGTAAATTCATTTTCAGCAACAAAAACCTCAACTCCATTTCTATCTCTGTCTGATGAGTAATTGGCATGGAGAGAAATAACTAAATCTGGTGAAAGAGCTTCAATTTTAGCGATCCTATCTTGAAGAGACATAAATTTATCTTCAGTTCTCAAAAGAACAATTTCGATGTTTTTATCATTACAAAGTTCTTTAAGGTGAGAAGATACATCTGATACAATTTGTTTTTCTAGTATAGAATTGCTTTGTGCGCCAGCGTCTAGTCCACCATGACCAGCATCAATAACTACCTTAATTTTACTGGGATTTGTTGGATCTGCAGTTGCAAAATTAAACCCAACACATAAAACGAATAAAAAGCAAAACAATCTCATAACTCCCAATTATTATTATCACTAATGTAAGAAAATTATTTATAAAATTTAAGACTCGTTTATGCTAAAATTTTTTTTAACATTAAAAATCAAAAATAGCCTCTCAAAATAAGAGGAGCTTTATTAGTACAGCGGAGTTCGGGTAGTTATTGGAAAGAGTTCGCAAACACTCATTTGCTTCCATCAAAAAACCCAACAATCTGAAAAGATTGTTGGGTTTTTACAAGTACGGGCGGAGAGACTCGAACTCTCACACCTCGCGGCACTAGATCCTAAGTCTAGCGTGTCTACCAATTCCACCACGCCCGCATTTAATAATGGTAATTTTTGCGATTGCAAATATAAAGAATAAATACAACTTTCAAATTAAGTTTCAAGAAAATATTTTATATTGTGAAAACTCAAATAAATACTATGAACACTAGACCTTATATCGAAAAACACAGAGAAAGATTTATAGATGAACTCATTGAGCTTCTCAAACTTCCATCCGTAAGCGCAGATCCAAGCTTCAAAAAAGAGGTTCTGATGACCGCTGGAGCTGTTAAAATAAATCTGGAAGCTGCAGGTTGTGATAAAGTTGAAATTTGTGAGACACCTGGATTTCCAATTGTTTATGCAGAAAAAATCATAGATAAAAATCTACCAACGGTTTTGGTTTACGGTCACTATGATGTGCAACCACCAGACCCTGTAGATCTGTGGAATAGTCCACCTTTTGAGCCGGTTATCCAAAACACCGAAATTCATCCAGAAGGAGCAATTTTTGCCCGTGGAGCTTGTGACGACAAAGGGCAGATGTACATGCATGTGAAAGCACTAGAAGTCATGATTCAAAATGATGAGTTGCCTTGCAACATCAAATTTATGATCGAAGGTGAAGAAGAAGTAGGGAGCATAAGTCTAGAATGGTTTCTGGAAAATAATAAAGAAAAGTTAGCTAACGATGTCATCTTGATTTCAGACACGGGAATGATAAGCAAAGAGGTGCCTTCCATTACTACTGGCTTGCGCGGAATGAGCTATGTCGAAGTGGAAGTCGAAAGCCCTAACCGTGACTTGCACTCAGGTTTATACGGCGGAGCAGTGGCTAATCCTATCAATATTTTATCTAAAATGATTGCTTCACTACACGATGAAGATAATCACATCACTATTCCTGGTTTTTACGATAAAGTCGAAGAGCTAAGCGATGAGGAACGAGAGAAAATGGCCGAAGCACCTTTTGATCTGGAAGATTATAAAAAACACATCGGCATCCCCGATGTTCATGGTGAAAAAGGCTTTACAACCAATGAGCGCAATTCCATAAGGCCTACTTTAGACGTTAACGGCATTTGGGGTGGTTATATTGGGGAAGGTGCTAAAACAGTGATACCGAGCAAGGCTTTTGCCAAAATTTCCATGCGATTGGTACCAAACCAGGATTGGAGAGAAATCACAGAACTGTTCAAAACTCATTTCGAAAACATCGCTCCCAAAAGTGTAAAAGTAAAAGTAAAACCTCATCATGGTGGCCAGGGTTATGTCACTCCTATTGATGGGATCGAGTACCAAGCGGCAGATCTTGCCTTTCAGGAAGCCTTTGGTAAAAAAGCAGTTCCCCAGCGAAGCGGTGGCAGTATTCCTATCGTTTCTTTATTCGAAAAGTACCTCAGCAGCAAAACCGTTCTTATGGGATTTGGCCTTAATTCGGATGCGATACATTCTCCAAACGAACATTTCGGAATTTGGAATTACCTCAAAGGCATAGAAACCATTCCTTATTTCTATAAGCATTTTACAGAGTTGTATAAGGAAAGTAAAAAGTAAAATTTGGGCGTTACCTCGACAAAATCATCGAGGTCGGGCTATCCGTTACAAGCCATTTCAGTACAACCCAAAAAACTATAAGCCTGGCAGGAGCTTCCGTTGGTCGCTTCGCCAGGCTTTAGTTTTAAGATGGGTTTTACTTCATGGGCTTTCCACTGCTATCCCTAACGCTATTTTATTTCTTTATAAATAAGTTTTTATAGAAAATGTATCAATAAAAAACAGACGTAAAGTTTATAACGCACGTTAAACTTATTTGACTACTACACGTTTAGTAACCTGTTTTTGATTTACTGTAAAAATAGAGATTAAATAATTTCCAGAAGCTAAATCAGACATATCAATACTGTTATCTCTTTTGTCAAAATCTGAAATGATTTTTACAAGTTGACCTTGAATGTCATAAATTTTTAGTTGTTCTATTTTTTCGATATTATCTGTATCAATTCTTAAATAATTATTGGATGGATTGGGGTAAATAGTTATTGAACCTTGATCAAATTCAGACACCAATAAAGTTTCACAATTCGAGCCCCAATTCGGCATATAATTATTTTGTAAGGCGGAGTTTAAGGCGAACTCTATAGGTTCTTGTGGTATTTGCTCCACACACCACATAGAAATATCCTGATTGAATGATGATGCGTCTCTAAACATAAAACTCATATAAATAACATTAGAAACATCCCATAAATTTAAAGGTTGATTAAAAGATTCAGCGTTGAAGAACATCAAGCCCATACCTAACACATTTGAAACATCCCAGTTATTTAGAGATTGATTAAATACCATAGATCCCGAAAACCCAGCAAACATTTCATTCATGATAACAACATTTGAAACGTCCCATGAATTTAATTGTTGATTAAAGTTAGAAGCTCCTCTAAAAGTTGAATGCATGTCAGTTACATTACCTACATTCCAATTATCTATAGGCTGATTGAAATTAGTGGCATTATTGAACATAAAAGCCATCGTAGTAACTTTACTCACATCCCAATTATCAAGAGGCTTATTAAACCTACTAGCGCCTGAGAAAACAGAAACCATATCTTCAACATTACTTGTATCCCAATTATTAATTGATTGGTTAAAAGATGTAGCTCCAGAAAAAATCGACCTCATACTCAGTACATTATTGAGATTAGGAATTTCAGACGTATTTAAAACCATTTTTTTTGCGTCTCTAAAACTACCTTGCATGTTCCTCCACTCCTGATTGCCCCAGGAATCTATACTGCTCAATTTATCATCATTCTGACATGCTAAAAACTCTGGACCTACTGCAACTTTACAAGTTTTAAAGTAAGGAAATACACCAGTTATGCTTATAGTATAAGTACCAGGGTTAGCATAATTATGAGTTATGTCTGAAGTAACATTCTGATTTATCTGCCCGTCACCCCAATCAATAGTGAAATTATAGTCATATGCATTCACCGTATAAATATCTACACTTAAATCTTCCTGAACTGTCCATGTGGTCACAAAAGGGCTTGAAGATGGAGAAAAATTTTCACCGCATTGGCCAATTAAATCTCCTACTATAGTCCATCCTTTATTATCAATTAGATTACTACGGGTTTGTATATCACAATAACCAATACCATAAGAAATAAGCCTTAAGTCGGTTATGTTCTGATTGTCAAAACTCTGTAGAAGAAAATCATAATTTTGATTTGACAAAGCAGTATTACTAATAAAGTCATTCAGAGAAATGCTTGCATTAAAAGACCAGTCGCTTAAATCTTGATTAAAAGATGTAGCTTCATAAAACATACCAGACATATTTGTAACATTACTGACATCCCAATTATTTAAAGGTTGATTAAAAGATATTGCAGCTAAAAACATTTGACTCATATCTTTAACTTGACTTACATCCCAATAATTTAAGTTTTGATTAAAGAAAATACTATAGAAGAACAGTTCACTCATGTCAGTTATTCCACTAGTACAGGTTAAAGATATTTGAGGATCATTCTCATTATTGAAAATTATAGCACCAAGCTCTTGCCTTGTCCGTTTTGTAAAAACTTTCTCTACACCATTAATGATTACAGAGCCTGAGTCTCCATACTCAGCATTTGGACACATACACGTCTCGCCGTTTGAAGCCAGGTAAAAATTTGAATTCTCTTGAGAGTAAGAGTTAGTTAAACTGATCAAAAAGAAAACAGCACAACATATGCAGTAATTATTAAGTTTATTTTTCATTTATAGATAGTTAGTTAAGGTCTAACGAAAGTATTATAAATATGTCCAATTTAAAAACACCACTTCGACTTCAGTAGGATCGTGAACCCAAGATACTGCAATACTTTAGGATAGCGCAAAAGCTGAATATCGAAATGCTTTAAGCGTACAGAGTTAAAATCAAAAAATACTGAACTAAACTTTATTCTTATAACATAAAAAACCGTCCACCTGAGGCAGACGGCTTAGTCTTGATTTAAAAAATTAAGGATTATTCTTTAATCAATTTTTTAGTGAAGGATTTTTGACCGTCATCCAATTTGATAAGGTAAACTCCACTGGATAAATTTTCTAGAGGAATGCTCTGGTTAATTACTTTCCCGTGGCTTAATTGTCTGCCGGAAATATCGTAAAGCGTATAACTCAATGAAGTTCTAGAAGACACTTTTAAGTTAACAACTTCGCCTTTCACGGGGTTGGGATACAATTCCATATCGTATGTGCCTGTCTCTGCTTGACCAAGTCCTTCCGTATCATTCAAGGTGGTGTAATTGCTGGTAGCCTGGCCAACATTCACAGTATAATCCTCCACCTCTCCATAAGAAAAACTTTCACAAGCCGTTTGCGCAGCATTGTACTTCATAGAAACTCTCATACGAGTAGAACCTGAAACTGCTGTGGTTGGCACGGAAAAAGTTGCACTTAAATTAGCAGCGCTAGAAGACGAACCACTCACAACCAATTCATTGGTTTCAAAAACACCATTTTTGTTATAATCTATCCAAACTTTCCAATACTCAGTATAGGACTGTCCTGAGAATCCTGCACTGATCTGGATGGTGTTAGAGCCATAAGGCAGATTAGCCGTTAAGTTGGTGTTATCTGCATAACCAGAGTCGTTTGCACTTGTTTTGGACACATTGTTCAGCCCTACAAAATCAATCCACTCATAAGAGGAGTTGTTTCCTTTGGATTCACAGTAAGTTACAGAAGAAGAACTTGTAGTCACACTCAAAGTAGCACTTTCTGAAGTATTTCCTGCTGCATCTTTTGCTCTTACTGCAAATGTGTAAGTTGTTCCAGCAGAAAGACCATTTACCTCCACACTTGTATTGGCTGTGGTTCCTATAACACTAGAGCCTTGCAAAATTTCATAAACATCTACACCTACATTATCTGTAGAGGCATTCCAAGATAAATTGACTGAAGTCTCTGTTACATTAGATGTTGCTAATGCTGTTGGAGTACTTGGAGCTTGAGTATCTGCAGTGGATGCACTTAGATTCACTGTATAATCTTCTACTTCTCCATAAGAAAAGGTTTCACAAGAACTTGGTATACCATTATATTTCATAGATACTCGCATTCTCGTAGAGCCTTCTACAACTGTATTTGGAACTGTAAAACTCCCCGTAATTGAACTAGTTTTAGAGGCTGTTTTTGAAAACACAAGCTCGCCAGCATCTGCAAAATCTCCATCGTTATTGTAATCTATCCAAATTGCATAGCCTTCACTATAAACCGATCCTGTCCATGTAGAAGTTATTGTAAAACTATAAGCTTGACCATTAGCTAAGTCTGTAGAGATATTAGTAAAATCTGAATATCCATTTCCACCACCAGATGAATTAGTGATAGTATTCAATTCAAAATTCCCTATATATTCATCTGCAACACTATTTCCTTTAGAATCACAATACGTTAACTGTTGGTCTGTCGTTGTAAAACTTAGAGTTGTAGAATACGTTGAGTTTTCAGTATCACATTTACTTCTTACTTGAACGTCGTAACTAGTTACTGGACTTAAACTTTGTAATGTCGCCGCAGTATTAGCTGAAGAAATAGTTGTCCAAGTTGTAGTTCCAGAAGTTCTGTATCTCACATCATAGGTCGCAGCATCAACAGCATTCCAATTCATCATTGCTGAAGTAGAACCTATTCCTGAAGCTGCAAGTCCTGTTGGTGTAGTTGGATTACAAACCACTGGAGTTGAAGTTAAACCAGTAACTACCAAGCTATAATTTTGACTTCCACTACTTAATGAGCCTTTATGGCTTACTGTTACAGTGTAAGTTCCGGAAGCATTACTTACGTCCACACGTTCAAATGTATCTCTAGCATTATCACCTCTAGCATTTGTATTCACACCGGTTAATTTCCATGGGGAGTATGAGGTCGTGTTTTTGGTCACTCGTATGTCCAAATCGTTGACTAATTTAGCAACAGTTGAATTGGTAGCTGTTGTAGAAGTCCCAGCAGGATCAGTCCAGGAGACAGAAGCCAAAAGATCGTTGATTCCATCGCTTTCTATTTCTACAGAATAAGTCTCACCAGGCATTAACGTTAATTCACTTATAAGAGCGGCTTGTCCATTTTCTGAAATCGCTTCTGCAGCTTTCTTGGTATTCATCAACCCCCAGCCAAAGATAGCATCTGGACCAGTTTGTCCTGCATCATCTGCGGTGTGTAAAGCGATTCCCTTTAATGTAGCCGCCTTTAAATAATTTCCATTCGTATTATTGGCGTGTTGCTGTAATAAAAGCAAAGAACCTGCAACGTTTGGAGAAGCCATAGAGGTCCCGGAAATACTATTGTAAGCTGTATCACTATTATCATAAGTCGAATAAACACCCTGACCGTTTCCTGTGATATCAGGCTTGATTCTAAAATCATCTGTAGGCCCTTGACTACTAAATGAACTAATATTAACTGAAATAAGATTGCCATTGTCATCTATATTGGCATCCTTAGCACTGGCGACAACCATGGTGTTTTTGGAGACCGAATGTCCTGTAAGCTTATCATACTCTGGATTGGAAGAACTTATTGGGGAACCATTAAAAGTAGCAGTCCCGTCATTACCAGCGGCTACAACCATAAGGTAATAGGGAGCATTGTATTGCAGATTGTCCCAATCTCTAGAGTCATTGATATATGCACCAAAGTAATAATCTGGAACAGACTGTGAATTGAATCCATAAGAATGATTGGAGATCAACATGCCATTACTTGCTGCAGCTGTGGCTTCGGATAAATCGTTATTCCATTTGTAAGCTCTGGCCTTTGCCTGAGGAGCCATCCCCTTTGCATTGGCAACAACTCCAGAGGCTAGAATTGTTCCGGTTACGTGAGCGGCATGAAAGTTTAACTGAACACCACCTTCTGTTGTAGCATCCTGTATAGAAACTCTATTATTACCCCCTGGACCATCATATTCCTGATGAGTCACCCTTGGATGACCACCATCCCAGACGTAAGATATCATGTTTTGTCCATCTAGATTCAGGCCTAATGCCCCACCGGAATTCACGTGATTGGCTCTGGTAGATCTCGCTGCAGCGACGTTGTAAGTCGTGTAATAAATAAGACTTCCATCTTCTTCTATGCGCTGCAGCTCTGCATAACTCCCATCTTTCATTTTTAATTCTTTCTCAAAAGAATTGGATATTGCATATTGATTGATTCTTAATTTATGTTGTTTTGATTTTGTTTTAAATTCACTTTTCAGGCTAGATAAAGCCTTCTTATTGTATCTGGATGTAATTTCTTGTTGCTGTTGCTCAGTTTGAGCTAGCCCTATAAAAGAGAACCCAACTAAAGCAGCCAAAGTCGAAACTCGAGTAAATAATTTTTGATTCATTTGTTTGTTATTAAATTAATAGAAATGCTCTCAGTTGTGAGATTCAGGTTGGTCTAAGTAAAGAAGCTAGCGTCAGCGGAAACCATGTGAAAATATGTTCTTGAAATGAAGAACATGAAATAGAAAAAGAGCGTGAATAAAACTGTTCAAAATTGCGTTTATTTTACTTTTATTGTAAAAGACGCATTTTTTATTAAATATATGTTATGGTTCGACCGTACATTTACTACGGGGAAACCGTAAATTTTAAGGTTTTATTAAAAATTTATTGAGTGAAACTGAGGACCTATAACTTAAGACCCCTATCTAAAGTAATTTGGAGTAGTATCAAGGAGAATTACATTAAAGTAATTCATATATTAGTTCTTAATTTTCTTAAGATACCATAGAATACTTTAACGCCGACTTCAGTAGGATCGTGAACCCAAGATACTGCAATACTTTAGGATAGCGCAAAAGCTGGATGTCGAAATGCTTTAAGCGTACAGAGTTAAAATCAAAAAAAATCCCTCTTCTAATTAATTAAAAGAGGGAAGTATAAATTTTATCAGTGACAATCTACTTATATTCCTTGACAGCATCCACAAAAGCTTTGGCATTTTCAACAGGAATATTTGGTAATATCCCATGACCTAAGTTAACAATATAGCGGTCTTTACCAAATTCATCTATCATTTGATGCACCATCTTTTTGATGTCTTTTGGAGGAGAAAACAATCTAGAAGGATCAAAATTACCCTGCAAAGTAATTTTTCCACCAGAAAGATATCTGGCATTTTTTGCAGAACAGGTCCAGTCCACACCAAGCGCCGAAGCACCAGATTTGGCCATAGTATCCAAAGCAAACCAACAGCCTTTTCCAAAGGGAATCACTGGGATCTCATCCTTCAAAGCATCGATAATTTGTTGAATGTAAGGCCAGGAAAATTCCTGATAATCTACTGGAGAAAGCATGCCTCCCCAGGAATCAAATACCTGAACGGCATCCACTCCGGCTTCTACTTTACCTTTTAAATAAGCTATAGTAGTATCTGTGATTTTTTGAAGTAACTCGTGTGCCATTTGAGGTTCGGTAAAGCAAAATTCTTTGGCCTTGTCAAAGTTTTTGGAACCTTGTCCTTGAACACAATAACAAAAAATTGTCCACGGAGAGCCTGCAAAACCAATAAGAGGCACCTCATCATTGAGTTCTCTTTTAGTCATCTTGATGGCGTCATAGACATAACCAAGTTCTTCGTAAACATCAGGGACAATCACTTGATCCAAGCTTTTTCTATCTCTAATTGGATTTGGTAACCAAGGTCCAACGCCTGGTCTCATCTCCACTTCTATGTTCATCGCTTGAGGAACCACAAGAATATCACTAAATAATATCGCTGCGTCCGTCCCTACCTGATGAATAGGCATGACGGTGATTTCAGTAGCAAGCTCTGGAGTTCTACAACGAGTGAAAAAATCATATTTTGCTTTTAATTTCATGAAATCAGGCAGGTACCTTCCTGCTTGTCTCATCATCCAAACCGGAGGTCTTTCTACGGTCTCGCCTTTTAAGGCTTTTAAAAATAAGTCGTTTTTAATCATTTATTCTGAATTGGTATTCGATATTATTTTAATATACAAAACTAACTGCTTAAAGCAATTTAACGGCGTCCTTTGCAAAATAACTGGCAATCATAGTCGCCCCTGCCCTTTTGATGGCTGTTAATTGCTCGAGCATCACAGCATCGTGATCTAGCCAGCCTTTTTCTGAAGCTGCTTTGATCATCGCATATTCACCACTGACTTGATAGACTGCTACAGGAACTTCTACTTCATTAGCTAAGTCTCTCACAATATCAAGATAACACAAACCTGGCTTCACCATAACGATATCCGCGCCTTCATCAATGTCTGCGAAGGATTCTTTCAAAGCTTCACTTCTATTGGCAGGATCCATCTGGTAGGTCTTTTTATCTTTTGGAATATCTTTCGCATCGACAGGTGCAGAATCGAGAGCATCTCTAAACGGTCCGTAAAACGCTGAGGCAAATTTTGCTGAATAACTCATGATTCCCACATCGGTAAAATGTGCATCTTCCAACACACTCCGTATTTCGAAAATCCTGCCATCCATCATATCACTTGGTGCCACAAAATCGGCTCCAGCCTGAGCATGGCTCAATGCCATTTGGGCTAAGAAAGAATTCGTTCTGTCATTGGCGATTTTGCCTTGATCTACAATACCATCATGACCATAAATAGAATACGGATCTAAAGCCACATCGGTCATAACCAGCATTTCAGGCACAGCTTCTTTGACGGTTTTGATGGCTTTTTGCATCAATCCGTTTGGATTGACCGCTTCTTCCCCTCTATTGTCTTTTAATTTCTGATCGACCTTTACAAAAAGTAAAACTGACTTTAAGCCCATTTGCCAAAGCTCTTTGACTTCTTTGGATAACAAGTCTAGGCTGAACCTAAAATAATTCGGCATTGAGGCAATTTCATCCTTCACGCCTTTTCCTTCGACCACAAACAGAGGTACAATAAAGTCGTTCGGACTCAAGTAATGTTCTCTTGTTAATGCTCTTATGGATTCACTTTGTCTTAAGCGTCGGTGTCTTTGTAATGGAAACATATACTTATTTAAAATTTGCTTTTCTCTTATTCAGAAAGGCTTGAGTTCCTTCTTTAAAATCTTCGGTTCCAAAGGATTTCCCGAAGTTTTTAATTTCAGTATTAAAGCCATTCACACCATCTTTGTAAGAATCGTTTATTGCCATAATAGCAGATGAAATCGCTTGCATGGAGTTGTTCAAAATCTTGTTGGCAAGTTTTTCTGCAAGTGGTATTAGCTCCTCAATAGGTGTTACGTGATTTACCAAGCCGTAATCTTTTGCCGTTTGAGCATCTATCATTCCAGCAGTCATAATCATTTCCATAGCTCTGCCTTTACCTACCAATTGTGGTAAGCGCTGAGTTCCTCCATAGCCTGGAATCACGCCCAAAGAAGTTTCCGGAAGGCCTAGTCTGGCGTTATCACTTGCAATTCTGAAATGCGCAGACATGGCTAATTCCAATCCGCCTCCAAGTGCAAAACCGTTGACGGCTGCAATAACTGGTTTTGGGAAATTGGAGATATAGTCAAAAACCATCTCCTGACCCTTAGCAGCAAGATCTTCGCCTTCAGCAACACTATATTCAGAAAATTCTGAAATGTCTGCTCCTGCTACAAAAGCTTTCTCGCCACTGCCCGTTAGAATAATGACTGCTGCCTCATCATGGTCTAAAAGAAATTTAAAAGCGTCGTGAAGTTCTTCAATGGTAGCTCTGTTAAGCGCATTGAGTTTCTTCGGCCTGTCTATGTATACGGTCGCTATACGATCGTTGATATCTACTTTAAGGTTTTCAAATGTCATAACTGTTGGATTTTGGAAATTTTAATGTAAA
Organism: Psychroflexus salinarum; assembly: GCF_042677225.1. Classification (NCBI taxonomy): domain Bacteria; kingdom Pseudomonadati; phylum Bacteroidota; class Flavobacteriia; order Flavobacteriales; family Flavobacteriaceae; genus Psychroflexus; species Psychroflexus salinarum. The sequence continues at coordinate 696,663 of NZ_JBHTIV010000005.1, read as the reverse complement.
GGTAGTACCTTCATCAGGTTTTGAAGTCAGTTTTATATCACCTTTATAAGTTTCAACTATATTTTTGACCATTCCAAGACCAAGCCCCATTCCGCTAGATTTAGTAGTAAATCTAGGTTCGAAAATTCGCTCTTGCATGTCTTTTGGAATTCCCTCTCCATTGTCTTCAACTTTGATGATAACATTATCATCTTCAGTAGAAATGCTTACTGAAATAACTGGAGATTTCAAGTGTTCTGTAGCCTGAATAGCATTTTTAACTAAATTGGTAATAATCCTTATAAGCTGACTTCTATCAAATTTAATCTGAATATCACTTTTTTCAGAATAAAATTGAATCTTATTATCATTGAAAATATCAAGTGCTAATTTGGTGATTTCAACAGCATTTAAACTTTCTTTTTGCTGTGCCGGCATCTTAGCAAAATCTGAAAAGGCTCCTGCAATAGCACTTAAATTATCGATTTGCTGAATGATGGTTTTCGAAAATTCTTTGACTCGCATTTGGATGTTTGGGTCGTTTGGGTCAAAATTTCGTTCAAAACTTTGCATGCTCAAACGCATGGGCGTTAGTGGATTTTTGATCTCGTGAGCTACCTGCCTTGCCATCTGCCTCCAGGCTTCTTCACGTTCAGTTTTAGCTAGCTTTATGGCACTTTCTTCCAGCTCATCGATCATTTCATTGTAAGCTTTAACCAGTGGTTTTATTTCATAGCTGATTTCGTTGTAAGAAATTTTAGGGTTGCTTTGATCCAATCTTGTCTTAGTGATTTTTTTACTGATGGTTTGAAGGGAACTTGTAATGTATTTAGATAAAAAGTAAGCCAAAATAATAGCTGCAATCAGCATAAATAAATACACTTGAGACAAGAGAATTAAGAAATCTCTAAGCTCTCTTTGCAGGAAACCATCATCTTCAATATAGGGCAGATTCAGAATTCCGATGGGTTTAAAATAATTATCTAAAATATAAGTGTAAGACGACTGGTAGTTTTGATCATTGACTTTAAAGTTTTCAACATACTTTTTATCAGCTGAGTTTTGAAGCGCTTCTACCTTTTCAGGATTCATTCGAGTTTGAACAGAATCCATATAAAATGTAGCATGAGAGGATTTTAAAAGATAGCCGTCTAAATCATAAATGTTGATTTCGGTATTATGAATATCCTGAATCTCATAGATTTTTTCTTTAAAAATAAGCGATAGATTTTCAGTATCTACAGGATAGGTCGTGGTTCTTAAAACATAATTGATATTAGCTCGAATGGCATTTTCCTTACGATTAAGTTTTTCTCTATGCAATTCTTTAGCCTCTTCCGTAAACTGATAAATAGTCACCCCTGCAATCAAAACGGAAGCTCCTACAACCAGGGCTATCATTGAGATGAAAATTCGAGTTCTTAAAGATCTTCTGTAATTAAACATCATGCAGAGGTGTTTCTATCCCTAAGGCGCTTGTATAACTTAATACCGAGCATCAGCACAACACCAAGCCCAATTAAACCCACCAAACCCCAAATCCAGCTGATGGCGCTTTTCAAAATCACTAAAAAAACAATGGCAAATAAAATAAGAGTAGCGCCTTCATTCCACAGTCGCATACCATTGGAAGACCACCTGATGTCATCGTTTTGAAATTGTTTGAAAATAAAATGATTTTTGATATGATAAGCAATTAATAAAACAACAAAAGCCAACTTCACGTGCATCCATCCCTGTTCTAGCCAACCAGGAACTAAAATCAGAAGCCATATAGCGAAAATAGTCGCTAAAATTGCTGAAGGCCAGGTGATGATATACCACAGACGCTTAGCCATGATTTTGAGTTGTTCACTCAAGATATCACTGTCGGGTTGTGGTTTTTGCCTAGCTTCAATGTGATAGATAAAGAGCCTAGGAATGTAGAACAAACCAGCAAACCAAGTAATCACAAAAATGAGGTGAAGCGACTTTATATAATTGTATTCCACTTGAAACTATTGAATTTATAATTCAAAGATAAACATTACAAAAAGACTTATTTCATTTAAGTCGATTCTACTTCTGCTGTGTTCTTATCTTCAATCAAGGTTGTTTTTACTTCCCTTCTAAGGAAATACCCTGTAACGATGGTAGATAATAGATCTGCCAGTGGAAAAGATAACCATACACCAAGTTCACCAAAATAATTTGGCAGAATAAGAACCAGTGGAATAAAAGCGAAACCCTGACGTGAAATAGTGAGAAGAAATGCGGGAACTGCTTTACCTATAGCCTGAAAATAAGCACTGCCTATCAACTGAATGGAAATAATTGGTATCGCTGCAAAAACCCAGCGCATTGCACTTGGTGTGTCTCTCAACACTTGTTCGTCTGTAGTAAAAACAGAAACTATAGCTTCAGGGAAAATCATGATTACTGCAAATACCAAAATGGCAACTCCAGAGGCGTAAATAATAGCTTTATTGATACTTTCCCTAACTCGCTGATACTCATTAGCTCCATAATTATATCCAGCAATGGGAAGAAACCCTTGTGTAACTCCAAGAACAGGAAACAAAGCAAACATGAGCATTCTTGCCACAATTGCATAAACTGCAACTGAAGATTCACCACCAATATCAAAGAGAATATTATTCAAAAGTAAATAGGTCACACTAACCACAGCTTGTCGAGAAAGAGTTACAAAGCCTAGAGCTCCCATCTCTTTCAATATAGAAAGATCAATTCCAAAATCAGAAAATCTAATTTTCAATTCTGAATTTTTTGAAAGAAAAAACCAAAGAATATAGCCCATGCACAATATGTAGGAGCCTGTCGTCGCCCATGCTGCACCAAGCATTCCATAATCTAGAACGTTTATGAACACATAGTCCATTATTAAGTTTCCAACCGATGGAATAATCATTGCCACCATGGCAAATTTAGGTTTGCCTTCTGCTCGTATTACCGTGTTTCCCATCATGGCTAAAGCCAATACTGGGACTCCATAAAGAACCACTCTGTAGTAAATTTTGGCAGGATCAAAAATTTCACCCTTACCTCCAAAGGCCGGGATCAATTCATTGATAAAGGTTAAGCCAATCACTACCATACTGATGGTAACCAAAAGCGTGATCGTGATTTGATTACCAAAAGTCTTTAAAGCCTTCTTGTCATCGTTTGAGCCTAATGCTCGAGAAATGATAGAAGAGCCTCCAATCCCAATTGCCATACCCAAAGCAGCAATAAAAAAAGATACGGGTAAAACGACATTAATCGCTGCAATTGCAGTAGAACCAATCCAGTTTCCTACAAAAATAGTGTCCACCAAAATATTGATGGACATGACCAAAATCCCTATAGATGCAGGAACAGCCTGCTGTATTAAAAGCTTGCCAATAGGTTTTTTACCTAATTCCTCTGAATTGGCTTTGTTCATTTTCTTATGCGTTTACCTTTTCGGATTGATGAGCCCATTCATCAATCCATCGGCTCATAGTTTTGACCCAGTCTTCACGATCATTTAGACATGGAATAAACATAAAATCATCACCGCCAGATTCTTCAAAAATCTCACGGGCTTCCATATTTATTTCTTCTAAAGTCTCTAAACAATCCGAAACAAAGGCTGGAGAAACCACTGCTAATTTTTTGGTACCTTCTAGTCCCAGTTTCTCAACGGTTCTATCTGTATAGGGTTTCAACCATGGATCAAAACCTAAACGAGATTGAAACGAGGTACTATAAGTGCCTTCTTTAAGACCTAGAGTTTTTGCAACTCCGCGTGTGGTTTCAAAACATTGGTGCCTGTAGCAAAACTGGTGAGCTTTGGAAGGTGTTTGGCAACAAGAGCCATCAATTTTGCAATGTGAGTTGGTAATATCACTTTTTCTAATGTGACGTTCAGGAACTCCGTGATAACTAAATAAGAGATGATCATAATCAAACTCATCTAATTTTTCTCCAATACTTCTGGATAAAACCGTCACGTAATCGGGATGATTATAAAACGGTGGTAAGGTGGTGAACGCCATTTCCGGGAAATGCTCTCTCCTTAATTCTTCCGCTAAGACCAAAATAGTTTCGGTCGTCGCCATGGCAAACTGCGGGTATAACGGCACCAATAAAACCTCATCCACACCTTTGTCGTGCAATTCCTGTAAACCAGATTTTATAGTGGGTTGTCCGTAGCGCATGGCAAGCGAAACAGGAACACTTGTTTGCTTATCAATTCCCTCCTGAAGACGCTCTGATAATACAATAAGCGGTGAACCTTCATCCCACCATATTTTAGAATAGGCCTCTGCTGATTTTTTAGGTCTTGTATTTAAAACAATTCCTTTTACGAGAATGGTTCTGAAAAACTTTGGTAAATCGATGACGCGCTCGTCCATCAAAAACTCTCCCAAGTAAGTTTTTACATCTTTGGGGTCTGTTGATTTGGGCGAACCTAAATTGACTAATAAAACTCCTTTCATAACATTTAATAATATGTTTCAAAATTAAAGCACTAAATTTTAACAATAGCCAATTTTGATAGAATGTTATGATAGGTGTAGTAGAAAGGGTTATTTGTAGAACTATATTTAATTGAATGAAGTAATATCAAACAATGCAGAAATGCGATAATAGAGAAAACCAATTATAAAGCAAAAGACTTAAAACTAGCCTGTCATAAATTATTAATCAAACGACTTAATTATTTTGTAATCGCTATTCTAATTCGTTTAGAAAAAGAACAGCTTCTGAAGCACCTTCAAATACTTTAACCAATTTACCATCTTGATCGTATAAGTATGAGGTAGGAAATGACAACACATCAAAGATTTCAGCAAACTTAAAATCGATATCTCTCAGGATATGAATATTTTCAAGGTTCTGGATTTTTGAAGCATAGGTACTAAAAAACTTGAGAGTTTCTTTTTCAGTATTAGAAGAGACTGGGTAAACTTGAACATCTGCACTTTCTAACTGATCCGCCTTGAGATTCAGAAATTTAAACGCGTCCTGACAATGTCCACAGGTTGGACTGAAGTATATAAAGTAAATATAAGAGTTCTTTTCAACTTGCTCTTGAGTGAACTTATCTCCTTCTAAAGTCCAGATTTCGAAATCTGGTATATTCTCAGGATAGTCTTGTACAAAACTTGTTTGAATAGTTATAAATGCTAAAAAAAGGAAACAATACTTCATTTGAATTAAGCTTAAAAATGCATGTAAAGTTAATTTAATTTCTAAAACCATTTCACTGATATTTACTTTTTGAAAATATCCTATTGAGTCCTATTTATGGTTAAAAATTTCTTTTGATAAAGACACAGATATAAGTTGATGGTGAAATATACTTATGTTTGTAAGTATGCTGAACTCCCCAGACATTTCCCTGTTTACCAATTGGTTTGTTTCCAAGGGCTGGACACCTTTTCAATTTCAAACGGAAACCTGGCAGGCCTACGCCGAAGGCAAACATGGCTTACTGAATGCACCGACAGGTAGTGGAAAAACTTACGCACTATGGGTGCCGATTTTTCTCGAAATTCTAAAACTTAAAGCGCAACAAAAACGAAAAACTTCCAGTCTAAAAGCAGTTTGGATCACACCACTTCGCGCCCTTTCTATTGAAATACAACAAGCCGCTGAACAACTTATCCTCGATCTGGATCTTGACATGAGCATTGGTATACGAACTGGTGACACACCCCAGAAAGAGCGAGCGAAGCAAAAGCGGAAAATGCCTGATCTTTTGGTTACCACTCCGGAAAGTCTTCAACTTTTACTGGCTTCTAAAGACTATCCGAAAACCTTAAAAGATTGCCAGGCCATAGTAGTTGACGAATGGCATGAATTACTGGGTACTAAACGTGGTGTCCAGATGGAATTGGCGCTTTCCAGATTCAAGACTATAAACCCTCAATTGAGGGTTTGGGGTATTTCTGCCACCATTGGAAATTTAGAACAGGCATGTGATGTGCTTTTAGGCGTGAATCCAAAAATGCTGGATAATTCAATCCTAATCAAAGCTGATCTTGATAAAAAAATCCATGTTCAAAGCATTATTCCCGAAACCATGGATAAGTTTCCATGGCGAGGACATCTGGGCTTGCACTTGCTGGAAGATGTTATTCCAATTATAAAAGCTTCCAAAACGACTTTACTGTTTACAAATACACGATCTCAATGTGAAATTTGGTTTCAAAAGATTTTGGAAAAACACCCAGAGTTTGCTGGAGAACTCGCCATGCATCACGGCAGCATCAATAAAGAAACACGCCTTTGGGTGGAAAGTGCTATAAGAAATGAAAGTCTTAAAGCTGTGGTTTGTACCTCAAGTTTAGATTTAGGTGTTGACTTTGCGCCTGTAGAAACTATCATACAAATCGGTGGTCCTAAAGGAGTAGCCAGATTTTTACAACGCGCCGGCAGGAGTGGTCACCAGCCTGGTAAAACCAGTGTAATTTATTTTTTACCAACTCATGCCATAGAATTGATTGAAGCCTCAGCTTTACAAAAAGCAGTAGAAAGTAAGACGGTAGAAGATCGCTTGCCTTACCTCAACAGTTTTGACGTATTGGTGCAATACTTAACCACTTTAGCTGTATCTGACGGGTTTTTTCCTCAAGATATTTTGCCTGAAATACAATCAACCTTTTGCTTCCAGACTCTTACTGAAGAGCAATGGAACTGGGCTTTAAATTTCATTACTAAAGGTGGTGAAGCACTTCAAACTTATGATGAATACAGAAAAGTAGAGGTTGAAGACGATGGACTCTACAAAGTCAACAGAAAAGGCATTGCCATGCGGCATCGCTTGCAAATTGGTACGATCGTGAGTGATGCCGTACTTACCGTGAAATACATAACTGGCGGTTTTATTGGTTCTATTGAAGAATGGTTTATATCCAAATTAAAACCTGGGGATGTGTTCACTTTTGCTGGTCGAAATCTGGAACTGGTGCGCATAAAGCAAATGCAGGTTTTGGTGAGAAAATCGAAATCCAAAACTTCCAAAGTGCCGAGCTGGATGGGTGGTCGATTGACGTTAACTTCGCAAATGAGTGAATTGCTAAGAGAAGAGCTTTACAATAGTGATGCTGAAGAGAAAAGCCCCGAATTGAAAGCCCTTGAACCCATTTTTGAACGCCAAAATCTGGAGTCCATCGTCCCAAAACCTCATCAGTTTTTGATCGAAACTTTTAAAACCCGGGATGGTTATCATCATATTTTTTACCCATTTGAGGGGCGATTTGTGCACGAGGCTATGGGAAGTCTTCTGGCCTATCGCATAAGTTTGTTATCCCCGATTTCGTTTTCACTGGCCTTCAATGATTATGGTTTTGAACTGCTGTCTGACCAAGCTGTGGATATGCAATCTGTTTTAGATAATGACCTGTTTACAGCAGATTATCTTTTGGATGATTTATCCAAAAGTTTGAATGCTTCAGAAATGGCAAGGAGAAAATTCAGAGACATTGCTGTGATCGCAGGTTTGGTATTTACTGGTTATCCTAACAAACTGATCAAAAACAAGCACCTGCAATCCAGTTCACAATTGATATTTGACGTGTTCAAAGATTTTGATCCTGATAATCCATTGTATCAGCAAGCTTTTACAGAAACTTTTGAACATTCATTGGAACAGGGTCGTTTACAAAAAGCTTTGGAGCGAATCGCCACTCAGGAAATCGTTTGGAAATGCTGCCAAAAACCAACGCCTTTTTCGTTTCCTATTATCACCGACCGACTGAGGGAAAAATTGTCTTCTGAAAAACTGAATGATCGCATTCAGAAGATGATTAAGAAGTTGCAGAAGAATTAGGTTTTAGGCTGTAGGTATTAGGTTGTAGGAAAAAAAATGAGCTTCCCTAAATAGCGTTGACCGCTTTTGAACTATAGTCAATATCTGATTATTTAAAATTGATGAATTTAAAAATTTACCATCTTAACTTTTATCAAAGGGAAAGTTTGGATGACATAGCTCTTAGATTTATACATAAGTTGGCTCCAGTTCAAATTGAGATGTCAGGGTTACACCCCTTTTTCCTCTATCCTACTGTTTTTTATGAAGATATCAGGGCTAACGCCCCTAATTGGAAATAATTTGAGAATTAAAGCATAAAATCTATAGGAGGATTAAACAAGATGATTTGAGGGAAGCGCTCTGAAATCTATGTATTCAATCAGATGTGTCTTGGCTACTTTCATCGATTAATAACTTAAGACTATAGACTGTCTTTTTGATGAGTCAAAACCATAAACCTACAAAGCTTCATTAAATTAATTTGACTCTTATCTTTAGACTACAAATGGTCAACCTATATCAGGGAGTGACAAGTTTGTGAGTTATGAGGGTTTAGGTCGTAGAGATTAGGCTTGAGGGGGCACTTTCAGTATTAGGTACTAAGTAAAAGAGAAAAGAAAATAGAACAAAGACTGGTCAAGGGGTCAAAAATTAAATTATCTGTGGTGAACTGGCAAATTTTGAAAGTTGAAATTCTGTGCCCAGTATTCGATATCTAATGGCTTTGAAGCTGTGTCCCGTTAGGGACTAAATTCGGGTAAAACAGTAAGTGAATCTCTCAACCTGCGTGCCGTTAGGTACGCCATATGTTTTAAGGTTTTGCCTTAACGAGCAATCTCCTATTTTTTAGACAGGTAAAGATTCATAAAGTGCTGGAAAAGCTGCTTTTTAGGTGGAAAGTCGTTATTCTACATTCATCAAAAAAGAGAAAAGAAAATAGAACAAAGACTGGTTAACTGGTCAAGGGGTTAAACTATCTGTGGTGAACTGGCAAATTTTGAAAGTTGAAATTCGGCGTTCGGTATTCAGTATTCAGTAGTTGGTGAGTGTTGAGCCTGCCTGCGTTTCCTTGGCAAAGGCAGGTCGTGAGTCGTGAGTCGTGAGCCTGCGCCTGCGTTCCTTAGCAAAGGTAGGTCGTGAGTCGAAAATAAAAATTGAAATGAGAAGAATAAAGAGAAAAGAAAATAGAAGAACAACTGGTCAACTGGTCAACTGGTCAACTGGTCAACTGGTCAACTGGTCAACTGGTCAACTGGTCAACTGGTCAACTGGTCAACTGGTCAACTGGTCAACTGGTCAAAAATTAAATTTTCTGAGGTAAACAAAAAAATAAAAATCCTGAAACCTAAACTTCACGCCGACTTCAGTTGAAACTTTACATTCAGGACGCTATTTGAGAAAAACGCGAATTATTAAGCTGGATATCGAAAAAAAAAATAAAATTTGCAGTAATAAAATCAAAAGAAGTTAAACAAACTCTACTCCTTCCGCTTTCAATTCTTCTTTCTGCTGATTGAATTTGTCCTGGTCTAAAGATTTAGTTGCTTTTTCTATAACTCGAACATGAAAGTTTTCCTTGAGTGCATCTTTTATGGTAAAATACACGCAGATATCACCCGCCAATCCACAAATATCTATGGTTTTGCAAGCCTTTTCTTTTAAAAAGCCCGCTAAGCCCGTAGATTTTTTATGGTGATTGTCATAGAATGCACTGTAGCTGTCGATGCCGGCATCGGTACCTTTTCTAAAAATGGCTTCGATACAATTGGTTCTCATGTGGGGATGAAATTCTGCGCCTTTACTGCCTTGGACACAGTGATCTGGCCATAAAGTTTGCTCGTAGCCATCGATTTCTTTGTTTTCAAAAGGCTTATGATTATCGTGGTTGGAGGCGAAACTCATGTGGTGTTGTGGATGCCAATCTTGGGTAGCTAAAACAAGGTCGTATTGAGGTTGAATCAGGTTGATGTGCGACACGATCTGGTCACCATTTTCTACTGCCAAACCACCGCCTGGCATAAAGTCGAGTTGTGCGTCTACGATGAGTAAGGTTTTCATGATGTTTTGTTTTTGTAATGATTTCTGAGTTGATCTCGCTCTTGCTTCAATTGATCTGTAATACCGATTTTATAAATATGTGGGTTTTCAAAACGTTGAAATTCCTCTGTCAATTCTGCCAGTCGCTCTCTTGAATAGGCTTTGATATCTTCCAAACTTTTGGGCGGTTCGGTTCGCTTACCGTCTTTCATGACGTAATGCAGTAAAGGTTCTTCACTACAATTGTTGAAACTCAAGGATTTTGAAGTTTCGAAAGGATGGTTCATGTGTTTTATATCGGTTTCCTCCCTCATGGTGACAGCATCTGATCCGGCGAGTTTGCCTTCTGAATTTCGTATTCTATACACTTGTTTTTTATGCGGTAGCGTCAGTTTAGCCAAATTCTCTGACAGTTTTATTCTGGGTTTATCGTTGGCAAAGGCTAGTTTATAAACGCCATCTAAAGCGGCATCGGGATCGCCGATGACTAAATTGGTGCCCACACCAAACACATCGATGGGCCCTTTTTGCTCCTTCAAACTTCTGATGACGTTTTCATCCAACTGGTTGGAGGCTGCAATCTTAACCTGTTCCAGCCCAGCCTCATCGAAGGCTTCTCTGCATTTTTTGGCGAGATAGGATAAATCGCCACTATCCAGGCGAACTCCTTTTAATTCCTCACCTCGAGATTTCATTTCTTTGCCTACGGTAATCGCATTGGGTAAACCAATTTTGAGGGTGTCGTAAGTATCGATAAGCAAAATCGTGTTATCAGGATGACTCTGGGCAAAATCACGGAAAGCAGTCAACTCATCATCATAACTCTGAACAAAGGAGTGCGCCATCGTTCCAGAGATTGGGATGTTGAAATCTTTGCCTGCCACGACATTACTCGTAGCTTCAAAACCCCCAATAAAGGCTGCTCTGCTGGCATGGTAAGCACCAGAGCTCTGTGCTCGGCGCATCCCAAAATCGATAAGCATTTGTTCTCCTGCAGATTTTCTGATTCGGCTGGCTTTGGTGGCGATAAGGGTTTGAAAGTTTAATATATTAAGTAAGATCGTTTCTACCAGCTGGGCTTCTACCATATTGGCTTCAACCTGCAGGACAGGCCTGGTAGGGAATACGATATCGCCTTCAGTTGTACTGAAAATGTTTCCTTTAAATTTGAAGGTTTTGAGGTAATCTAAAAATTCAGGATCTAAACCTTGGCCTTTTAGAAATTCTAAATCCTCTTTAGAAAACCGAAAATCTTCCAAAACTTCAAGCAAAGTTTCTAAGCCTGCAAATATGGCGTAACCTCCTTCAAAAGGTAGTTTTCTAAAGAAGTAATCGAAGACTGCTTCATGCTCATGTTTTCCTTGCTGGAAGTAGACCTGAGCCATATTTATTTGGTACAAATCCGTATACGTTGCCGTAAAGTTATGCATAGCTTAGAGTTTCTCAAATTTAAGAATAGTTATCCTTGAAACTTAGCCAGGGCTGATAAATAAATGCTAAAAACTTTTTTGATTATTCTTTTACCGGAACTTCAAAACATATGCGAGTGCCTAAATGTTCTTCAGAATAATCCACCCATATAGTTCCTCCGTTTTCTTCAACAAAAGTTCTGCAAAGCACGGTTCCTATTCCTTTTCCTTCCTCCTTTTGAGTACCTACTGAAGAAATTATTGAAGAGTTATTGAAAAGTCTTCTTGCTTGGTCTTGTTTCATCCCAACTCCAGTATCTTGAATGCATATTCTATCGTAACCACCTTGTCTTAGAGCTGAAACTGAAATTTCATCTTCGGGATTACAAAATTTTATAGCGTTTGAAATAAGATTTCGAATCACCAATTTTAAGGCATTTGAATCCATATAGATTTCTAAATCTTCTGGAACTTTATTTTTTAAAGTAATGTTTTTGTTTTTCAATGATGAGCTAAAGAATTCTTTCATGCTTTCAACCTCTTGTTGCAAAGGAATCACTGTTTTTTCCACTTGTGATTCGTTCAAGGATTCACTTGCCCATTTAAGTAAATTATCAATCAAATGCCTTGTTGAAGTCAAATTCTTATTGATCTCTGGTAACCAATCTTTGAATTCCTCTTCTGAAATCTGACCTGATACATACATGTCAAAGATTTGACTCAGACTATTCACCGGACTTCTTAAATCATGAGATATGATGGAAAACAGTTTGTTCTTTTGAAGATTGGACTCGTTTAGTTTGATGTTTTGGGTTTCAATCTCTTTGTTTTTAAGATGAAGTAAACGATTCGTTTTTGTCTTATTTTTCCTGATGTATAGTAATAAAACAACGAAAAGAATTAAGGCGAGAGAAGAAATACTAAGGCCAATTATAAAATCCTCCCTTTGATCGACCTTATATTTATTTTCTAAATTTTGTTTTTGTGTTTCCAGTTCCATTTGTTCCTTAAGACTTTTGAAGCTTAATTCTGCTTCCAGCTTTCCCAGAGCTTTGCTCTTCTCCTCATCGAAGAGGCTGTCTTTAAGCTTTGTGAAAATTTCGAGATAGTTAAGGGCCTCAGAATCATTTCCTTCAGATTTAGAAATGTTATAAAGCAGTTCTGCAGCTGAATATTCTTCTGGCAGAGCTTCTATTTCCCTGGAAATTGCAAGCGCTTTTTCAGCATAAAAATAGGCAGAGTCTAATTTGTTTTCTTTTAAAGAAACTTCTCCTAAACCATTATAAATAGATGTACAGGTGTATTTATCATCCATTTCTTCAGCTATAAATTTCCCTTCTTTATAAAAGTTCTTAGCTTCTGAAAGATTTTCCAGTTTGAGGTGATTGTAGGCTATATTAGATAAAGCATTGGCAATGTATATTTTATTGCCTTGTTCTCTATAAATAGTAAGCGAAGAATCTAAAGATTGTAGAGCTGTATGATATTGTTTTTGATTGGTCTGGATAATGGCAAGATTGGCCAACAAATTGGCGTAAGTCGTCCTGTCTACATCTTTAATAACCCCAATAGCTTCTTTATAGAGAGAGGCCGCCTTATCATCGTCATCAAGATCTAAATATGCATTGGCGAGGTTATTGAGAATAATGCCCTGAAGCCTGGGATTGTTCATCTCCTTGGCTGTTGATAAAGCATTCTCAAAATATTCTATAGCTACTAAATAATTCCCTTGCTTTCTGGACACATTTGCCAGATTATTATACATCCCCAATACCAGCCTGGTTTCTCCTAAGGCTTTGAAAAGTTCCAGACTTTCTGATAATTTTTGAACCGCAATATTAAAATTACCTTTATTTTCTGCTATAACCCCTTCTCCTGTTAGTATGCTGGCTCTAATGCCAAGATCCTCTAATTCTTTGTTGACTTCTTTTGCGTCAGAATACACCGCTAGAGCTTTATCGAATTCTCCTTGATTTTGGTAAACGTTACCAAGGTTGATAAGGTTATCTGCAATACTATTTTGATCATTTATTTTTTCAAAATAACCGATAGCCGTTTGGTATTTGTCTATGGCTTCATTGGTGTTTCCATAGTTTTTGAGTAACAACCCGTACCTCTGATAGGCTTCGCCAAGAAGATGATCATTTTCAATTTCCTTAAAAACAAGAATGGCTTCTTCAATTTTTTTTCTGCTTTCGGCTTGATTTCCGGCAAAAAAATAATAGATAGATTGATTTTTTAAGGCTATGCCTTTTCCTTTTGGGAACTTGATTTTTTTAGATAAGTTGAGCGCCTTTTGTGAATAAGGCAGGATGCTGTCATAGCTTACATCAATAAACTGAACAGCGATTTCATTATAAATATTAACCTTGGTAGTGTCTAATTTTACTTTGGCTAATTCTGTTTTTAAGCTATCTATTTTGGAATTATTTCCATAACAACTAATGCTTAAAAATAAACAAATTGTAAGTGTATATAATGACTTCATTTTCCTTTATTGGAGGGTGAGCAATATATACTTAATTTTAAAAATTAAGAAGGATTTAAGAAACTTAGTTTTTGTATTTCTTGTATCCAAAATAAGTCCATAATGCTAGATAGTAAAATGATTTATAAACAGAAAGCTCTTCTACTTTTCTATAAAACTCCCATTGGTATTTAATCAGATGAAGCTTATTCCTGGAAAGCGAGTTTTCTCTTATTCTATAGATAGCATGAGGTCTTTGAATCCCGTAAGCATATTCGGTTTCTTTTAAATATTTCAACCACAAACCCATATCCTGGCGCTTCCGTATAAGAGGCATTTCTTTTTTACCTAAAGCCAAAGTATCTACAACAGCCGTAAGACAACTTATAGAATTTGATTTTAAGATGTCTGTATAAGACACTTTAGCTGGAACCTCAAAATCTGAATAAACAAAATCAAGGTCTTCATTGGAGCGTTTATAAGAAGCAAAAACAAACTCACACTTATTTTCAGTCAGGAAATTTAAAGAATCCTTCAAGTGAAAATCAAACCAGATATCGTCTGCATCTAAGAATGCCAGATATCGTCCTTTGGCTAAATGAATAGCTTTATTTCTAGCGACCGCCGGACCTGAATTTTCAGAGAGCTTGACAAGCTTGATTCTGGGATCGTTTTTCGAAAATTCTTCTATAACTTCAGTAGAATTATCTGAGGAACTGTCATCAACTAGGATGTGCTCCCAGTTCTCGTAAGATTGATTTTGAACGGATTGAATCGTTTCCTGAATAAATTTTTCAGCGTTATAAACTGGTGTAACTATAGAGACCAAATCTGACATTAGTAGGCTTTTTTCTCTCCTTTAATAGCATTGATAACTGTTTGAAAAACAATTTTCATATCTAATAATAGAGACCAGTTTTCCAAATAAAAGATATCATATTTAACTCGGTTTATTATATCCTGATCTGTTTCTACTTCCCCTCTATAACCACTTACTTGAGCGAGACCAGTAATTCCAGGTTTGATAAAATGTCTAACCATAAACTTATCTACATTTTCTGCATACATATGAGTATGACTTACCATATGCGGTCTTGGACCTACAACACTCATATCACCAAGCAATACGTTGTAAAATTGAGGGAGTTCATCTATGCTCGTTTTTCTCAAAAATCGACCAATTTTAGTAATACGCTTATCATTTTTACTTACTTGATGCAAATCTGCTTCTGGATTAGGCTTCATCGACCTAAACTTGTAACAATAAAACTCCTTATAATCGAGACCATTTCTTTTTTGCTTAAAGAAAACCCCGCCTTTGCTTTCTATTTTAATTAAAATAGCTATTAGAGGGGTAAGCCAAGATAGAATGAATACTAAGACAAATAAGCTAACAGAAATATCAAAAATTCGCTTCAAAAATTTATTCAATGTATCGTCAAAAGGAATTTTTCTCAATGATAAAATTGGTAAAAACCCATAATATTCATATTTCAATTTCCTTGAATACACATCTTTATTGTCTGGAAGAAATTTTAGAACTTTCAGATTATTATCCGCAAAATTAACAATTGAATTAAGTTGATTATTTTTAACCTCTGACACAGAACAATAAATTTCATCAACATCATTAACTAAAACGTATTCAAAGATTTCACGTAAGTTGTCTCGCTTTTGCTTTAAATCAAATATCTGTAAACATTTGTAACCAAAGTCAGGAGTAGTTTCAAAAAAATGCAACAACTGTCTAGTTTTAGGAGAATCTCCAATGATGACAGTTTTTCGATAATTACCGCCAAGATCTTTTCTATAGCGCTTTAATAAGTAGTAAATTGAAACTTTAATTAAGAAAATAAGTCCAAAAGATTTTCCTAAATAAAGAAAAATCCTGGAGGAATTTCTTCCATATTCATAATAGTATCCAAAAAAAGCAAAGATTATTAAAGTAAATATAATAATCTGTAAAATCGTTAAGGAAACAATTTTAGTGATTTTGGTATATCTATAAACCTCATAAAAATTGGACTTAATAGAAAGTGAAATCCAAGTGATGATGATATACAAAAAAAAGGTCAGGTTCAAGATAGGATCGAAGTCGAATTGAAGCGCAAAAAAAATAAGAACTGCAATATCCATTGCATAGGATAAAGGTCTTATGTAGGCAGAATATCTTCCTGATTTGGCCATTAACTATCTTCTATTGTGATCTGAGAAATCCTTGTGTTCGCTTCTTTCTAATTCTTCTTTTGTGAGTGACTTAAAATAATCATAGGTTAACTTCATGCCTTCTTCTCTATCCACTTTAGGTTCCCAGCCCAATATTGATTTGGCTTTAGAAATATTGGGTTGCCTTTGCATCGGATCATCTTTGGGTAATGGCTTAAAAACTATTTTCTGATCGGTCCCTGTCAATTTTATAATTTCTTCAGCGAAATCTAAAATTGAAATTTCATACGGATTACCGATATTCACAGGTTCTGCATAGTCGCTCATTAATAATCTGTAAATACCTTCCACCTGGTCGTCTACATAACAAAACGAACGGGTTTGTGATCCGTCGCCAAAAACAGTGAGGTCTTCTCCTCTTAGCGCCTGACCGATAAATGCCGGAATCACCCGACCGTCATTTAAACGCATCCTGGGGCCATACGTATTAAAAATTCTAACGATTCTGGTTTCCAGTCCGTGAAACCGATGGTATGCCATCGTTAGTGACTCCTGGAAGCGTTTGGCTTCATCATAAACTCCTCTGGGTCCAATGGTGTTGACGTTCCCGTAGTAGTCTTCGGTTTGAGGATGCACCTGAGGATCGCCATAAACTTCACTTGTAGAGGCGATCAAAAGCCTGGCACCTTTGGCTTTGGCTAAACCTAGTAAATTATGTGTTCCTAAAGATCCCACTTTAAGGGTCTGGATAGGTATTTTCAAATAATCGATTGGACTAGCAGGGGAGGCGAAATGAAGGATATAATCTAAATCATCAGTCACATGAACGAATTTGCTAACGTCGTGGTGGTAAAACTCAAAATTATCTAGTTTAAAAAGATGCTCAATATTCTTTAAATCTCCTGTGATTAGATTGTCCATACCAATCACCTTAAAGCCTTCATCAATAAATTTATCGCAAAGGTGAGACCCTAAAAATCCAGCAGCACCAGTGATTAAAATTGTTTTCATAAGTATAGATTGTTTAGGGCTATCATTCGATATTTGAATTTGCAAAGTTATAAGTTTTAAGCATATGAGCGCTAAAACTTTTATGTAATTAAAAATGCAAAGGTTTAGAGTTGAACTCTGAAACTATGCAGTTAACTTCTCCGTGAATCTTATAAAAACACTTAAACTTTTTGTCTTCCTATGGAAATATAGTGTACTCCTTCTTTAGCTAGCTCCACCGTTGGATATAAATTTCGACCATCGAAAATAACGGGCTGCTTTAAGTTTGATTTTAAGCGCTTGTAGTCTGGTGTTCTGAAAATACTCCATTCTGTACAGATCAATAGGGCATCTGCGCCTTCTGTCACTTCATACATGTCTTTACCAAAACCTATTTTATCCCCATACTTCTGTTCTACATTCTCCATAGCTTCAGGATCAAAAGCTTTTACTTTAGCGCCTGCTTCCAATAATTTATCAATCATATACAAAGCTGGGGCTTCACGAATATCATCGGTTTCTGGTTTGAACGCCAGTCCCCAAATGGAAATGGTTTTACCTTTTAAATCACCATCAAAAAATGATGAAATTTCCGGGTATAATATCGTTTTTTGCTTTTCGTTGACGTCTACGACAGCCTCTAAAATTTTGAAGTCATAGTTAATGTCTTTTCCTGACTTATGCAATGCTTTTACATCTTTAGGGAAGCAAGAGCCCCCATAGCCTATGCCTGGAAACAGAAAGCGCTTTCCTATTCTGGAGTCTGTTCCCATACCGATTCTAACCTTATCGACATCTGCACCTACTTTCTGACAGTAATTCGCGATCTCATTCATAAAGGTAATTTTGGTCGCCAGGAAGGAATTGGAGGCATACTTAGTCAGCTCAGCTGACTTTTCATCCATGATGATGATAGGATTACCAGATCTCACGAAAGGCTGATACAAACGCTGCATCACTTCGTTCGCTCTTTCGCTACTTGAGCCAATCACAATACGTTCTGGCTTGAGGAAATCGTCCACCGCAAAACCTTCTCTCAGGAATTCGGGGTTGGACACCACATCAAAGTTTGTTTTACAGTCTTTGGCAATTGTAGAATGTACGAGATCTGCAGTTCCCACAGGGACCGTGCTTTTATCCACAATCACTTTATAGGAGGTGATGTATTCACCAATTTCTTTAGCCACGCCCAACACATATTTTAAATCTGCAGAGCCATCCCCTCCGTCTGGAGTCGGTAAAGCCAGAAAAATCACTTCTCCAAAGTCCAACCCTTCTTTTAAGTCAGTAGTAAAGTTGAGTCTACCCGCTTCGATATTTCTATCGAACAGCACGTCCAGGTGAGGTTCATATATAGGCACCACACCTGCCTTCATTTGATCCACTTTGTTTTTATCGATATCGACACAAAGGACTTCATTACCGTTTTCTGCTAAACATGTTCCTGTAACAAGGCCGACGTAACCTGTTCCGATGACTGCTATTTTCATAGGGTGGGGTTAATTATAGTTTTGAATTACTATGAAGCAACATTAAAAGATGAAAATTATTTTTTTAATTTTTCTTTAAAAGTCAGAAATATGAATTTAGTGTTTCCGATGAGGTATCTTTTCCACATTCTTTTGGGCTCTTGAAGAAATCTGTAGAACCACTCCAATCCAGATTTTTGCATCCATTTGGGAGCACGCTTTGTTTTGCCTGAAATCACATCAAAACTTCCGCCAACGCCCATTATGAAGTTTACTTTTTTTAAGACTTCTCTATTTTCGTAAAGAAAGTTTTCTTTTTTGGGGGAGGAAATGGCGACAAACAGCATATTTGCTCCACTATTGGCAATATCCTGAGCTATTCCTTGCTCTTCCTCTTTTGAGAAATAGCCGTTTCTATAACCAGCTATGAGTTCTTCAGAATAGTTGCGTTTATAGTCCTGAACAACTTTACCTACGATGTCTTCTTCAGCCCCTAAGCAATATATTTTATACCCTTTATGATGAGCTAATTCAACAAGATTCTCCATCAAATCTATACCTGCCACAC
Organism: Psychroflexus salinarum; assembly: GCF_042677225.1. Classification (NCBI taxonomy): domain Bacteria; kingdom Pseudomonadati; phylum Bacteroidota; class Flavobacteriia; order Flavobacteriales; family Flavobacteriaceae; genus Psychroflexus; species Psychroflexus salinarum. The sequence goes on along the minus strand of NZ_JBHTIV010000005.1, from coordinate 677,798 downwards.
GTTCTTTGATGGGCTGATTTAAAATTTTTGAAGCCCATATTACGGCCTGCCCATCTGCATTGATAATATCTGCATTATTAACACTTTCTCTCAGCTGGACATCGTCTTGCATCAAAACTATTTTACCAGCATTGACTACAGAATGATGAATGTGTTTACAACTTTGGACGGATTCATCAACCAAATCTAAAGTTTCTTGCATCGTTAAGTTGTCAATATTTGTTTTAAGTATGCTTGTTCTTTTCATTTAAGTAACTTATTTATCATTTAAGCTAAAATGCTTTTGAAATCAAAAATAACTAGTAACACCTATCATAATGAGTGTAATTTTTAAGACCTTTAATAATTAATTTTGAATGATTGTTCATTTGCATCTACTAAAGGTTAATTTATCCTGGATAATAGAACTTAACATAAGTGTAACAAAAAACACATAAAAGGTTATACCTTTATGAGTATCTAAAATTGATTCTGTTAAGCTCACTCCTGCAACTATAATTGTAAACGCGAGCAAAAGTTTATCTTTATTTCTTATTGAAATATAAAAAGGCAATAAGTAAATAGCGAACAAGCTAATAATACCACCTATTATCCCGTTTCTTATTAAATTATCTAAATATTGATTGTGAGGGTTATACTTCCTCTTATACCCCATAGTAAAGTTCATTTTTTTGTACTCTTCCACAAGTTTATCTTTAGCATCTCCTGTACCTGTTCCTATCCAAATATTATCCTTCAACACATTTAAAGAAGCTTCAAGTTTGCCAAATCTGGAAGATATGCTACGGTAATTGTTTTTATCAAAGCTTAATGTATCTAGCTCCAGAAATTGATTGAATTTTTGCTTATATGAAGGGATATTAATTAAGGCTGTAGTACTAAACAAAGCTATCAAAACAAGAGCAGCAAATCTTTTACCATCAGACTTTGTCGTTGACATCAATGATACCCCAGCAGACAAGATAGAAAGTAAAAAAATAATCCGAGCTGAAGTAACGACGGCAGATAAAAAGAAGAATATTGCTAAAAATAAATAGACTTTACTATTGTTTTTATTGTAGAAAATAAAGCAAATCCAATATGCAAATAGTGAATACATTCCAAGGTAGGTAGAATGATAAACATCTATTGTAACTATCTTATAAAATCTCAAACCGAAATTAAAATAATACACAAATAGATATAATAAATAAAGATTAGTCACAAAAAGCCCTAGTAAATAAAACTTAAAAAGTAGATCTTTATTTATATATTTACTCAAGCTAAAAAAAATCAAAGGAAAAGCTAAAAAACTCGCATTTTTAGATACAAACCCTAATCCATAATCAATGTTTGTTGAATTTATAAGTCCTAATGCGTAAATAACGATAGGGATACTAATACTGAAAATAGAGTACTTTAATCTTTTAAAACTATTATTCTTTAAAATTAGTAAGTTTACTAGACTTAAAATAACCAAAATTACAATTGTAATACTACTATAATTCAATTTAACAGGTAATACCGTAAATAGAATAAATAATATTAGAAAAAAATTAGTCAATTGCGGTATTAACTTTCTTATACTCATACATTAAAATTAAAATTAAGGTCATGCTAACTGAAAAATTTACCGTTGGATTTCCAAAAAAAGCAGGTACAATCATTATTAAAATAATATTGAAATTTTTCTTGACAACTTCGAAGACTCTCCAAAAAAAGCTTAAAAACAACAGTAGACCTATTACTCCAAACTCTAGTAAGGCCTTAACAAAATCGTTATGCGGATCTTGGCTCATAAACTTGTAAGGCATGTTCCCTTGGGTTAAATGGTCAACGCCTAGTCCAAAAGTTATTTTTAAGAAAGACTCTGAGAGAAACTCATAAACTATTGCGGACCAATATATGATTCGCCATATAAAAGAACCATGACCACCAGCTCTGACAACACCATCTTTAGAGAATTGTGTAGCTCTACTCTCTATAAATTCCCAATTTAAAAAATTTATAGATTCAAATTGAAAGGCAATTTTTTCAGAGAGATTTATAGCTAATATAATTCCAATAATAGGCAAGATTGAAAATAAAATTTTATTTAAAAACGATATTCTTTTAGACATGATTCCATTATACCCCAATATCGCAAGAATAACTAATAACCCTCCTGTTGATTTCGTCAAAATTAAAGAAGCAAGAAGCACAATTATACATGCAATGTTAATTTTCTTACTTTTAAAAGGTCTATTAAAAAGTAAAAAGTAAATAATCATTGATAGCACGTAAGCTAAATGATTTGAATGCCCCAAAACATTACGATAACGTCCTAAATAATTGATTTGGTCATAGCTCATTGGTAATGTTAAAATGAAATATACAACTAGTATGACAAAAAAGTATTTAATGTTTTTCCTTGTTAAATAGGATGCAAATACTGTAAAAGAAAAATAAGCAAAATACCTTAAACACCCTTTTATCGAAAAGATTTTTATGTCGTAATACAGTATAGATTGTGTTATAAAAAGAGCTAAAGCTACTAAAAAAAAGTATAAATAAATTTTGCTAATAGGGTTTAACACTAACCTGGATTCTTTTTGGTATAAAATGTATACTAATGTGAGAATTGGAAATATTAAATAGAGTCCTTGATGAAAAAAACCTGAAAGGATAAAACAAACAAATATTATTAAGACATTAGCATTCACTATAAATATTTTTTAATCAGTTTATTAAACATATAATACTTAAAATATTTCCTTAGTTTATCATCATCAATTCTAGGCCTTCTGCTAAGCATACTTTTCATGTAACCAACCAAAAGCGTTGAACCTGTTTTAACTTTTCTTTTTATCAGAATTGTATACAAAGATTTTAAAGTCATGTAAAGCAAAGTATGCCCCCTATAATAGGCGTGATATCCTTTTTCAGATGAGTTAGAAAATCGTACGTCTACTTCTCTGGAAATTACTTTAGCAGATTTTAAAGTTTCTGTTTTCCATCCTTTCAAATGGGCTAGGGCTACTGATACAGTATCAGCTGTATAAGCAATACGGTAACCTGCCTGATCAAAACAATCTTTTTTCCAAATTCGACATCCTCCTCTTACCCAATTTTGATTTGCAATATGCTGTTTCCCTTCATTGGTAAATATTAGCCCACTGGAAATCCCAATTTCAGGATTATTCATTAAAAATCCTGTTAGCTTTTTGTAGTAATCCATTTCTGGGAACACATCACAATCTAAAATGCCAATATAGTCTAATTCATCATAGAAAGGTTCTTCCCTTAGATTTTCAAACCCAGTATTAATAATGGTTGCATATTTTTTCCCTACACGGTAGGTGGTATCTTCAAAATTTATATTAATAACTTTAAATTGTTCAATGTTTTCTAGTTCAGTAATTCTATCCAAATATTCTTTACTACCGTCAATGCTATCATTCTCTACAATTATTAAAGTTTTTATTGGAATGCTTTGGTTCTTGACAGAGTCTAAGAACTTATCAATATTATTTAGCTCATCTTTCAATGGAGTTACCAGAGCAATATTAGGTCTATTATTAGTCATTGTAAGTATATATTTTATGTAAAAGTATCGAAGAACCTATTTCACGCTTCTCTCCATCTAAATTTTGATAAGCATATATTTTCATCTTTTTTATTTTATCTTCTTTAATATTTATTTTGTTCACAAAGTAATTATAACCATTTGACTTAATAAGTTCAGGTCTAAAGTCCCAGTTTTCTTTTCTTTCTTTATTATTTTCATCCATAATCCAAGCTTTTAGCCCAATAACATAATTATTTTTAAAAGTCTCTTCATTAGCGTTATTATCTAATTTAAACACAAGTGTTTTAGTCTCTTCTTTTTGATCCCTAATAACTCCAATTTCTTTTATAACAATATCCTGGTATATATTAAACTCAACTTCTTTGACATTACTTAATATGTCTAAACCTCTTTCTAAATAAAGCTCCGTTTTCGGCTTGCAAGAAAAGATTGCAACAAGACCAAAAAAAAGGAAATAATAAGAGTGTTTTTTTATCATTTTTATATCATTTATAATTTGCTCTCTCTATTCTTTTTCCTGATCTTATTCGGAAAATAATAATAAATTTCTTTGAAAAGTTCTTTCAATTTATCACGTTTGGTTATTTTATATTTACTATCAAATAAATTTTCATAACCTAAAGCATTTAGAATAGCATCACATTGGGACTCTATAATTTTGATATCCTGTTTTTGAAGCTCATTTTTCCATTTATTTATTCTACTCTTGTCTAAAGCTTTACCAACCAAAGCGTGTTGAGAAAATGTATAGTCAGGCACTTTAAATCCACTTCCCTCTTCTAATAATGAGTTTCTATATTCAATCTCAATGAAATCACATAGCTTCTTAACTTGCGTTGAAGGAGTTTTAATAATATCTTCGTATTTAATTAGACAAACCCGGTTAGGATAAAGTCTTTGAACAGCAAAAAAGGCTGCAGTGTATTCAATCCAGAGTTGACTTAATTTCAATGAGGAATTGGGTCCCCAATCTAAGTCTTTTATGGAAGCATAGACTGCTCTTGGATCTCTTACAATAAAAACAAATTTAGACCCAGGAAAGAGTTTGTTTATAATATTGAAAGATTTAATGTTACTCGGTGTGTGATCAATTCTTATTAGTTCCTTTTCTTGTGATTTTGAATGTCGTTCTGCGAATAATTTTATGGTGTTTTCAATTACAATATTGTAAGATTTATTAGTTATTATCTTCGGAAGATTTTCAATATTATTTGCATCTATCTCCCATTGTTTAAACCTGTAATGATCATTAAAAAAAATAACTAAGTCTTTTTTTTCTGATTTGGAAGAATTCTCTGGCAGGTATTTATAAATAAAGTCGTTAAAAAAATGTGATTCTGGCGTAGCCACGCAAGATTCTCCATTACCTAAAATGTTAGCTAGCATTGTTGTACCACTTCTTGGACAGCCTGTTATAAATACATGTTTCATTTTATTTTACCTGAGTTTTAATTTTTTGTCTACAGAATATTGTTTTGTCAAAATTACAATTTATAAAAGCTCTGCACTAGTAAGGCTTAAATGATTTAGTTATATAACTGTAATGAATATAATACAAGAACCTTAGGCCACTTGAATTCAACAAATTAAAAAGGCTTAAAGTATGTTTGTATATTTTTCTTTTTCTTCAAATAAGTTGCACCTGCTATATTCCAAAAAATCATACTTAACACAGTGGCTGTAGCAGCACCACTACCTCCATATTTAGGTGTCAAAATCAAAGTCAATATCAAATTGATAATGAGCGCTGAAACCATAAAGTTTTGAAACATCTTTTGCTCACCAATCATCTGCATAACGACACCTACAGAACCTGATAATGAATTAATCATTTGACCAGCACACAAAATAATTAAAACACTTACACCAGCTTCAAAGCCTTGACCAAATAATCCAAGTAGATATGGACTTAGAATAACAATGAAACCAACAACAACAAACGTCATTATAAAATTTATCTTAGTAGAAAATTGGATGAATTTCTTATAGTTGATTGTTTCATTATTAGCGTAACTTTTAGCAATTTTTGGAGCTAAAATAGAATTAATAGCTTGTAAACTGAAAGTAGTTAAGGTAGTGATCTTTACTGCAACACTATATATACCAACGTCAGCTTCATTTTCGTAAACACCCATGACAAAAGTGTCCATCCAACTCATCAAAACAAGTATTGAACTGCTCAACATCATAGGTAAAGCCTCCTTGACAAACCCCCAAGTATTCTGATCAGTTTTAAAAGTAGGTTTTTTTAAAATTAAAATTGCATGAACTAAACTCATCATCGATAAACAAATAAGACCAAAAAAATGAGATTTAATAATGAATAAGACATTATCATGAGCCATCAATAAAATAATCAGCAATAAAATTCCAAACCTCCCTACTAATGTGTAAAATGCAAAGGCTCTATTCATTTTTCTTGCTCGCATTATAGCAGCAGAAACAAAAACAGTTGTCCAAAATGGTATAGAAGGGAGTAGCCAATTAAGGTATGGTAATAATTCAGGTTTTGGCTTTAGAAAAACATCTGTAACTAGAGCTTCACCAAAATTGTATACAATTAAAGATAATAAAGTAGAAAACAAAAAAACTTTAAGCCATGCCCAATAAAAAACACCTGTATCTTGAAGGTTTTCATATTGAGAATAAAATTTAACCAAATTTGAGTCTAATCCTAGTCGCCCAAAAATACTGATGATAGTAAAAATTGAAAAACCTAATGCGATCAAGCCCCACTCAACTTTGCCATAGGTATTAGTAATATAAAATGTAAATGCAAAACTTAAAAGGGTTCCCACAATACGAATCAATAGAAAAGAAAACCCTTTAGTAAGGATTTCTTTGAAATCTGAGTCTTTAAGAGTATTTTGAAGTCTTCGTATCAATTTATTTTATCTGCTTTAAGTTAACACCCCACAAAAATCCAATATTACTTTATCTTTAAGTTTTAGATTCTTAAACTCGTTGTGCGCCACAAGAAAAACAACTATATCGGCTTTATCTGCAGCCGTTTGATAATTAGTCAGTTTAAAAATCTTATGTGACTCTATGTTTGGCTCAACAATAAAATATTCTTCGTTGTTGGCATTTTGTAAGACCTTTTGAGCAATGTATTTAGCTGGTGACTCTCTCAGGTCATCTATATTGGGCTTAAACGCCAACCCCATAATGGCAATGCTTGGTTTACGACCATGTTTTAATTCGAATTCTAGCTTTGCGGTTTGAACTTTCTCTGCACACCAAAATGATTTATAATTATTAATCTCTCGTGCAGCTCCTATAATTTTAGATTCCATAGGATAATCCGCCACAATAAAATAAGGGTCTACTGCAATACAATGGCCACCAACTCCACAGCCGGGCTGTAAGATGTTTACTCTTGGATGTTTATTGGCCAGCTTGATGAGTTCCCATACATCAATATCTGCTTTGTCACAAATCAGCGATAACTCATTTGCGAAGGCAATTTGAACATCTCTTGATGAATTTTCAACCAATTTACACATTTCTGCAGTACGTGCATTGGTCCGGTGTAAATCACCTTTAATAAATTCTTTATAAAAACTTATGGCCTTATCTGTAGATTTTTCATTAACACCTCCAATTACTCTATCATTATGAACTAACTCATGCATCACATTCCCGGGTAAAACTCGTTCAGGGCAATAGGCGGCATTAAGCTTGCCCTTAAGTTCTGGTCGCTCCTGATAGATGAAATCTACCATCTTTTCAGTGGTCCCGATAGGTGAGGTGGACTCAATGATATATAAATCACCTTCTTTCAATAAAGGGATAATAGATTTTGTTGCTGCCTCTACAAAAGATATATCAGGTTCGTTTTTGGCTTTAAAAGGTGTCGGTACAACAATCAGATAGGTATTGGCCTGTACAGGTTTAGTATCTGCTTGAAGAAAGCCTTCTGAAACGGCATCAGAAACAGCCTTGTCAAGGTCTGGTTCTACGATATGAACTTTGCCTTTGTTTATGGTTTCTACTACGTCAGCGTTAATGTCAACACCATGGACATAGGTTTTATTTTGAGCGATAAGAGCTGCTGTGGGAAGACCGATATAGCCTAGTCCTATCATGACAACTTTTGGTTCTGATATCATTGAGGAAGTTTTTTTATAAATTTTACAATTTTATCGCAAGCTAAGCCATCACCATAAGGATTATGTAGTAAGCTCATTTGATTATAGAAAAGATCGTCGCTTAATAACTTATTAGTTTCAGAAACTATTTTTTCTTTGTCAGTTCCAACCAACAAAACTGTCTCAGCATCCACAGCTTCCGGACGTTCTGTGGTTTCACGCATAACCAGGACTGGTTTACCAAGACTAGGGGCTTCTTCCTGGACTCCTCCGCTGTCTGTAATGATGATATAAGACTGGCTCATTAGCCAAATAAAAGCAGGATAGGATAAAGGATTTATTAACGAGATATTCGGCACATCGCCTAAAATGTCAAAAACTGGTTTTTTCACATTCGGATTGAGATGAACGGGATAGATAATTTGCACATCCTCATTTGTTCCCACTATTTCTTTTAAAGCACTACAGATATCTATAAACCCTTGACCATGATTTTCTCGTCTATGTCCTGTGACTAGAATTAACTTTTTATTGGACTCTAAAAGAGGTTTCAAAGATTCTATTTCCTCGTCGGTATATTCTGAAGAATTAACTCTTGCATTACTAAACTTCAGCGCATCTATGACAGTATTTCCAGTGACTAGAATATGGTCATCATCTATATTTTCTTTTAATAAATTTTCTTTTGAAGTCTGAGTGGGTGAAAAATGATAGTCGGCTATACGGCCAGTAACAGATCTATTGATTTCTTCAGGAAAAGGGGAGCGCTTGTTGAAGGTTCTTAAGCCTGCTTCTACATGACAAACCTTCGCCCCGGAATAGAACGCAGCAATACTCGCTGCCATGGTTGTGGTAGTGTCGCCGTGAACATAAACATAGTCTGGCTTAAACTCTTCTAAAACAGACTTTAATGAAGTCAGTATATCAGCTGTTAAAGTGTATAAATTTTGATTTACTTTCATTAAATCCAAATCAAAATCTGGTTTGATTTGGAAAAAGTCAAGTACCTGATCCAACATCTCTCTATGCTGGGCGGTAATACAAACCTTAGTTTCAAAAGAATTCTTTTCACCTTCAAAAGCTTTTACCAGTGGTGCCATCTTGATAGCCTCAGGACGAGTCCCAAAAATGATTAGGTTTTTTATTTTGACCATAAATTTAATTCAGAAATTAAAATCTTTTAAAAAGCAGAATAAACTATTAAACTAGGTGCATTAAAAACTAATCCTTTTTCACAAATCTTGAAATATTTCTACTTAAGTATTTAAAAAAAAAGAAAAATGAGTATAAGATTAATAAAGATATAGGGATAACAAATAATGAAATATTATGTTTTTTACTCAAAACTCGAAAAGAAGAGTCTATTATCTTTAAAACCTCATCCTCTGAAGATATACGGTTTCTTAAAAACAAATCATTGGACAATAACTCCTTCTTTTGTACTAATAACTCATTTAAATCTTGACTAACTGTAAAAGTTACACCACTATTATCTAATTTCGGCGAAGTACCACTACTTTTTTGCTCTTGAACAATACTATCAATTTGAGTTCTAATTGCTTTATTTTCGTATAACTGTTCTTTATAACTTTCTAAAGTAATTTGCTTTAAATTATTGTAATAAGTGTTATTAGACAAAAAAGTATATAAATTATTTGCTATGCTTTCATTATCATCTTGCCCTTTTATGTAAACTCTTAATTTGTGAGTAGGATATTCATTAATGTTTATTTCTTCTTCCAAGAAAGATATTCCCCCATATTCATCTAACAACAATTCAAAAGTTTCCATGTTTTCTTCTGAACTATTGACCAAATTATACACATCCACCACAGGCACCACTTCCAATTCATCAACTCTTTCATATTGCTTGCCAAAGACATCTTTGAGATAAAGTGAATCTTCAGATTTGAGCTTAGTATTAATAGACTTAACTTTACTGTATAAATATTCAGTACTTTCGTAGTTGGTTTTAACTAAGTACTCATTGGTATAAATTTTATTCAACTGCTTTGATAAATAAAACTGTAGAACAAGCCCTAAAACCGCAAGAACAATCAATTGAAATTTATGCTTCCAGAGAAATTGGAAAATTTGGACAATCCCAATTAAAATAGATTTGAAAATTGATCTTATTTTTTCGAAAACAACACCTAAGTCGATTTCGTCTGATGAGGATTGAGTTTGATGATTTTGCATGATATTGATTAGTGATAATTTTAATTTTCCAAATTTAAGAAATAGTTCACACTAAGTAGATGTGAAATCTTACCCGAAGGTTGCGTTGAAATGACGTAAATTTTAATACGCCCTGTCGTTTTTACCTTCGTAAAAGTTCATAAACGCCTTATTAACTACCTTATTGCCTCCTTGTGTTGGGTAGTCTCCTGTAAAGTACCAGTCACCCAGATTTTTGGGGCAGGCTTCATGGAGTTTATCTACAGTTTGATAAATGACTTTGACTTCTGAAGAGATGCTCTCATCGCTTAGAAGCTGAGCAATGCGATCTGAAACTTCTTCGTAAGTAAATGGCTCGTACATGGCTTTGACGTGATTTTGTTCCGCTTGTGAAGCAAATTCAGATTGGTTTTTACACTTATCATAAACAGCATCCACAGTTTCCTGATAGATGCCACGCTCTTTTAACAATGAAACTGCAGCCTGAAACGCCACAAAATCTTCCAGTTTGGCCATATCAATGCCGTAGCAGTCGGGATAGCGAATCTGAGGTGCTGAAGAGACAATAATGATTTTCTTTGGCGACAAACGGTCAAGCATTTTCAAAATACTCTTCTTCAGTGTGGTTCCACGAACAATACTGTCATCGATCACGACTAAATTATCGGTTGGTTTGACGACTCCATAGGTCACATCATACACGTGAGCAACCAGGTCATCTCTGCTGCTGTCTTCTGTAATAAAGGTGCGAAGTTTCACATCTTTGACGGCAATTTTTTCAGTTCTCAACCTTAGGTTGAGAATATTTGCAAGCCTTTCGTCTGTCAGACTTTCTTTTTCTTTAAGGATCGCCTGATTTTTCTGTCTGTTCAATTCATCCTGAGCCGCTTCTACCATGCCGTAAAACGAAGTTTCCGCGGTATTGGGAATGTAAGAAAAGACGGAATTCATGGTGTCATAGTCGATAGCCTTTAAAACTTCTGGCATCAATAAACGACCAAGATTTTTTCGTTCTTTATAAATTTCAGCATCACTGCCTCTGGAAAAATAAATACGTTCGAAAGAACAGGCTTTACGTTCTCTTGGTTTAAGTATGGTTTTGAAATGAACCGAACCGTCTTTCTTGGTAATGATCGCTTCACCTGGCATCAGCTCATGTACATCTTCGTAAGCGACATTGAAGGCCGTCTGTATCACAGGACGTTCAGAAGCCACTACTACGACCTCATCATCTTTATAATAGTAAGCTGGCCTTATCCCATTAGGATCTCTCAACACAAAAGAATCCCCATGACCCAGCATTCCGGCAATGACGTACCCACCATCCCAGTCTTTAGATGATTTTCTTAGTATTTTGTGTACTTTTAGTTGTTCAACTATATGAGGAGAAGCTTCTTTTTTGTTGTAACCTTCGCTTTTTAGTTTCTTATAAAGCTTGCCAACTTCAGAATCCAGGAAGTGGCCTATTTTCTCCATCACTGTCACCGTATCTGCTTTCTCCTTGGGGTGCTGACCTAACTCCACTAAATTTTGGAATAGCTCGTTGACATTGGTCATATTGAAATTTCCAGCAACGATAAGATTACGATGCATCCAGTTGTTTTGTCTCAAAAACGGATGAACATTCTCAATACTGTTTTTCCCAAAAGTACCGTAACGCACATGACCTAAAAACACTTCTCCTAAGTAAGGGAGGTTTTTCTTCTGCGCATCGATATCATCAAGGATTTCAGGGTTCAATTCTAGCTGAGTGTTGATTCTTTCATTAATCTGAGCAAAAATATCCTGTATAGGCTGTGCAGCATTGGAACGAACCCGACTTATATATCTGTTGCCTGGCTCCACATCCAGCTTCACACTCGCTAAGCCAGCACCATCCTGACCTCTGTTGTGCTGCTTTTCCATCATCAAATACATCTTGTTGATGCCGTAAAATGCACTCCCATATTTCTTTTGATAAAAAGAAAGCGGCTTGAGAAGTCTTAGTGTGGCAATACCACATTCGTGTTTAATCAGTTCACTCATTATTGTATTCTATAAAAATGCCCTGAATTTTCAGGGCATTAGGTATTAAGCTAAATTTATTTCAAATTGAGTTAACGCCTGAAAGCTTTCAAGACGCTTATCTACTTCATATTTATCGAGTTCCAACATCTTTTCTGTACCAAATTTTTCAACGCAGAAAGAGGCCAAGTTCGATCCGTAAATCACCGCATTTTTCATATTTCCGAAAGAAATATCTTTAGAGTTGGCCAGATAACCAACAAAACCACCAGCAAAGGTATCTCCGGCTCCTGTTGGGTCAAAAACTTCCTCCAGCGGAAGTGCTGGCGCAAAGAACATCTCTTCATTATGAAACAACAAAGCACCGTGTTCTCCTTTTTTAATCACCACATAATCCGGTCCCATATCTCTTATTTTTCTGGCTGCTTTGACTAACGAATATTCACCAGAAAGCTGTCTTGCTTCTTCGTCGTTGATGGTAATCACATCCACTTTAGAAATGACCTGTTTGAGCAAATCAAGTTCTGAATCCATCCAGAAATTCATCGTATCCAAAACAATCAATTTTGGATTCTTCACCTGGTCGATGACACTCAGCTGAACAGCCGGGTGCAGGTTTCCAAGCATTACGATATCGGAATCCTTAAAATATTCCGGGACATTTGGAGTGAAATCTGCCAACACATTCAGTTGTGTATCCAGGGTATCTCTTGTGTTCATATCATTATGATAACGACCACTCCAAAAGAATGTTTTACCTCCCTTGACGATTTCTAATCCGTCTAAATTGACATTTCTATCAGTAAGCAAATCCAAATAATCTTGTGGGAAATCATCTCCAACAACAGAAACTACTCCAGATTCCACATCAAACTGAGAAGCACTTAAGGCTATAAAAGTACCAGCACCACCAAGAATTTTATCTGTTTTTCCAAAAGGAGTTTCAATAGCATCAAAAGCTACTGTCCCTACAATCAATAATTTGCTCATATCAATAATTTAATTTTTTGCAAATATAGGCTTTCTATAAGAATTTAATCGGCTGAAGGTTTTATTTCAAAGCCTATAAAAATCAATGAGTAAAAACCATATAAAGACTTAGCGGAATTTGATTTTATACTTCTTGAAAAGAAACTTTTTAATTGAAGACTTTTGTTTTTTTATCCACAAAGCCATTTGTAAATATATGAAGAAGACCTCCTGCTTTCAAGGGCTTCAAATTTGGAGCTTAACAAATGGTCCTTTTAATTTAAAGTAGATTAAAAAATAAATAATGTACATTGTTTTATAAAGTAATGTACATTATTTAAAAAGACACAGAGGTTGAAATTTAAAACCAAGCTTTAGGTTTAATAGTTTACACATGTTGATGTTCATGCTACAGGCTCTGGTTACTTTAAATAGTTTATGAAGCAGTTAAAACGATATCTGTCTAGTCTTTTGTTTTCAAAAACGATTAATGGAACACCCTTAAGTGTATTGGACTAGATTTTACTTTTAAAGCAGGTCACATAGACTTAGGATTTCAACCTGTTTAGAGCCTGAGATAGCTCAAAAAAAAGTTTACTTTCTCCCAAAATCAGCAGGAATCTCACCCCAGCTTTTGGTTTCCCATTTCAGAATAGGATTTTTAAAGGTGTTTTTTGAAAGCCAGATTTCAGCCCTTTTGATCAATTCAAATAGTTTTTCATTTTTTGAATTCTTACTGAGCTTGGTCTTGCATTTTTTCTGTCGGATCCAGGACATCGCAATTCTGGAATCGGTATAAACGGGAAGTTCACTTTTCTTATCCTTCAAAAAAGCCAGGCCATGCACCAGGGCTAAAAACTCTCCAATATTATTGGTTCCGTTAGGAAAAGGCCCCATATGAAACAACACCTGTTTAGTCTTGGTAACAACACCTCTGTACTCCATCTTCCCAGGATTTCCACTTGAAGCAGCATCTACAGCAATAGAGTTCCATTCAATACCTTCAGTAGATAAAGGTTTAGAAATAAGCTTTTTTTGTTTTTGATAGCCAAAAAAACCCATAGCATAAGCATCTTTAGCTTCTTCCAGGCTTGAAAATGATTTGTATTTGGCATTTGGATAATTTTGAATTTTCAGTTTGCATTCCTTCCAGGATGAATAAATTCCGGGTTCATACCCTTCCCAAACGACATAATACTTAGAGGATTTTGCCATAAACTAAAACAACAGCTTTTCTATAACTTTAGGGTAATGTTCATATTCCAGGCTATGAATTTTTTCTTCTAAAGAATTTAAGTCTTCATTACTATCCAAATCAATTTTGAACTGAGCGATAATTTCTCCCTCATCATACTCTTCATTTACATAATGTATCGTGATACCACTTTCTTTTTCTTTATTTTTTAGTGTTTTTCTGAAAACGCGCTCACCATACATACCTTCTCCGCCGTATTTTGGAAGTAAAGAGGGATGAATGTTCACTATTTGATCTGGAAAAGCAGCCAGGAAAGATTCTGGAACTTTTAAAAGAAAACCAGCAAATGCTATTAAACTTGGGTTGATGTCTTTTATAACTTCAATCAATGTTCGTGAATCATACAGGTCATCTTTTTCAAAATGTATACACTTTATACCCAGATCGTGAGCTCTGCGTAAAACCCTGGACCTTTTATTGTTTGATAAAATATGAGAAACCTCTATTTCTTCATTATCTCTAAAATAATGATATATATTGATCGCATTTGTGCCGTTTCCGGAGGCAAAAACGATTATCTTTTTTTTTGAATTTGACTTCGATTCTTCCATTTTTATTGATTTGAATTTGAAACTTAAATAATTTCAAAACTAATTCATAAAATATAATTACGTAAATTTAAACACATTTTCACCTTTAAAACTTGTTTTAAACTAAAGTTTTATATTTTTGCGCACTGAATTTAAACATAAAAAATTATAATCATGTCAGACATTGCATCAAGAGTAAAAGCCATTATCGTTGATAAGTTAGGCGTTGACGAAAACGAAGTTGTTACAGAAGCAAGCTTTACAAACGATTTGGGAGCAGATTCTTTGGATACAGTTGAGCTAATCATGGAATTCGAAAAAGAATTTGATATTCAAATACCTGATGACCAAGCAGAGAACATCTCTACAGTAGGTCAAGCTGTCTCTTATATCGAAGAAGCTAAAAAATAAATAGTCTTATTTCATGGAATTAAAGCGAGTTGTAGTTACTGGATTAGGTGCACTTACACCTATTGGAAATAATATATCAGAATATTGGGAAGGCCTTAAACACGGTAAAAGTGGAGCGGCTCCTATTACCTATTTTGATACTAGCCTGTTCAAAACAAAATTCGCTTGTGAAATAAAAAACTTTAATGCCAACGATTATTTCGACAGAAAAGAAGTCAGACGTCTAGACAGGTTTGCACAGTATGCATTAGTAGCTTCAGATGAAGCCATCTTGGATTCTGGCGTAGATCTTAATGTTGTAGACAAATATCGAGTTGGTGTGATTTGGGGTGCAGGAATCGGTGGACTGGAAACTTTCCAAAACGAAGTTATTGACTTCGCTAAGGGAGATGGTACTCCTCGTTTCAACCCTTTCTTTATTCCAAAAATGATTGCTGATATTGCTCCAGGAAATATCTCCATCAAGCATGGATTTATGGGGCCCAATTATGCTACAGTTTCTGCATGCGCCTCTTCTGCAAATGCAATGATAGATGCCCTAAACTATATACGTCTAGGCTACAGCGACATCATGGTAACTGGAGGAAGTGAAGCAGCGGTAACTCAGGCTGGTATGGGTGGATTCAACTCCATGCATGCCCTTTCAACAAGAAACGATGATCCTGAAAAAGCATCCAGACCATTTGATGCTAATAGAGATGGTTTCGTATTAGGCGAAGGTGGCGGCGCTCTTATTCTTGAAGAATATGAGCATGCCAAAGCAAGGGGAGCAAAAATCTATGCTGAAGTTATTGGAGGAGGAATGTCTTCTGATGCTTATCATATGACTGCTCCGCATCCGGAAGGTATTGGCGTGATAGCTGTAATGAAAAATTGCCTGGAGAATTCTGGCTTAAAACCTGAAGATGTAGATACTATCAACACGCATGGTACTTCTACTCCTCTTGGAGATGTGGCAGAATTGAAAGCAATCAAAAAAGTTTTTGGTGAACATGCCAAGAACATCAATATCAATTCTACAAAATCCATGACTGGTCACTTACTTGGTGCAGCGGGAGCTGTTGAAGCTATCGCTTCCATACTTGCTATGCAAAACAGTTTAGTCCCCCCAACCATCAATCATGATACTGCAGATGAAAATATTGACTCAGAGCTAAATCTTACACTGAATAAACCTCAGGAACGAGAGATCAAAGTGGCCATGAGTAATACTTTTGGCTTTGGAGGACACAATGCCTGTGTAGCGTTCAAAAAGTTGGATGAGTAGCTTATTTGTTTTGAATGAAATTTTTTAAACATATACTAAATGAATCCCGTTCTCATAGAGACGGGATTTTTTTTAAAAAAATTCAGAAGATTGTAAAAGTTAAGCCCAGTAGCTTACCGATTTACAAACAAGCTTTTACGCATATTTCTTTAAAATCGAAAAGTGAAGAAGGCCAGACAATAAGTTACGAACGCCTGGAGTTCCTTGGGGATTCCATCCTTGGAGCTATTATTTCAACCTACCTCTTTGAAAATGCACCCCATGGAGACGAGGGCTACCTAACCAAGATGCGCTCAAAAATTGTAAGTCGTAAAAACCTTAATTTATTGGGAGAACGTTTTAACCTTACAGACTTAATTCTATCAGGCATACCTGCAGAAAGGCTTGGGAAAAACATCAATGGCAATCTGTTTGAATCACTTATAGGCGCTATCTACGTTGACAAAGGATTCAAGGCCTGCGAAACTTTTATTTATAAAAAAGTTATTCAAAAAGACGTTGACCTGGCCAAACTGGAAAAAAGGGTGGTTAGCTATAAAAGTTTAATGATAGAATGGTGCCAAAAAAATAAATTCCCGTTTGAATATATTATTGAAGATGATTTTGGTAAAGATGAAGAGAAGCATTTTTCTGTAAAATTATTCATCAACAATGAAATTTGTGGAAAGGCCAGGGAAACTTCAAAAAAAAGAGCGGAAGAGAAAGCTTCTCAAAGAGCCTATTTTACATTTCAAAACCACATTAATACCTAAAATTCTTTCCACGAAAACGTTTTCTTAATTTTTAGAACTGTATTAAGCTAGCCAAGAGTTGATGCATCTTGTTTTGTTTCATATATTTACATGCAGTTCTGTCAAAAAACGGAGATGATTTTTGTAAATTATGATCATGAAAAAAAAGAAATTCAGTTTATCTGATTTTGAGATTTGTGATTTTAAACTTATTGGTATTCATTCTCAGCAGGAACCCCATAAACTAGCTTACCTTATAAATACTGCTCTTAATGCTAATTTCAAGAGAATGGAAAATGACCTTGATATTAAAATAAAGGGGCGCCTTATAGGTTTTCCAGTTTTCGACTATTATAATATGGAATGGGATACCAAATCTCATTTAATTTGTAATCGAGTAAGCATAGAGCAGGAACTTGTAGCCGCTGAAAATTTGTTCGGGACTGAAGATTTCATAAAGACAGAATTCTTATTAAAAGACTATAAACGTGTAGATTATCTTTTAAAGATAGAAGACGAGCTTGATATTTTCAACCCTCAACTCGTTATACAAAGACTAACAAAGATGCATCAAATTTCTATGGTGTACACCATAGACAGCGATGCAATAAAACACCCAGAAAATTTAATTTTAGACTAATGAAAACATCAAAGAAAACAAAAATAGTTTCAACACTAGGACCTGCAACCAGCAAAAAAGAAGTCCTAAAAGACATGCTTGATGCGGGCGTAAATATCTTTAGAATCAACTTTTCGCATGCTGATCATGATGATGTGAGAGATCGCGTGAAAATGATTCGCGACCTTAATGAAGAGTTCGGCTACAATGCTGGTATTCTTGGCGATTTGCAAGGCCCAAAACTTCGTGTAGGAGTTATGAAAGATGAGGTGATTGTAGAGCCAGGTGATGAAATCATCTTTGCTACTGGTGAAGAATTTGAAGGTACAAAAACTCGTGTTTTCATGAATTATGATACCTTCCCTCAGGATGTAAAAGCAGGAGAACGAATTCTGCTTGATGACGGAAAACTTATTTTTGAAGTTGTCAAAACTGATAAAAAAAGTGAAGTTAAAACTAAAGTCATACAAGGAGGACCTCTAAAATCTCGAAAAGGAGTAAACCTTCCAAATACTAACATCTCCCTTCCCGCCCTTACAGAAAAAGATGTAGAAGATGCAATTTTTGCCTGTGAGCTTAAAGTTGACTGGATTGCATTATCTTTTGTAAGGTTTGCAAGTGATCTAAAACAACTTCAGAAAATAATTAGTAAACACAGCGAACATAAAATTCCAATTATATCAAAAATTGAAAAACCTGAAGGTGTTAAAAACATCGATGAAATTATCGCCTATTGTGACGGGCTGATGGTCGCTCGTGGAGATCTTGGTGTGGAAGTCCCGGCACATGAAGTTCCTTTAATTCAGAAACAACTTGTTTTGAAAGCTAAACAAGCCAGAATTCCAGTTATCATTGCTACGCAAATGATGGAGACCATGATCGACAGCCTTACGCCAACAAGGGCTGAGGTAAATGATGTGGCCAACTCGGTTATGGATGGTGCTGATGCTGTGATGTTATCTGGAGAAACTTCAGTAGGAAAATATCCTGTACAAGTCATCCAAAAGATGTCTCAAATTCTTCATAGTGTTGAAAATTCACCACTTATAAGAGTTCCACATGAAGCGCCTCATGTTAAGACTAAAAGATATGTTACAAAATCTGTTTGCTATCACGCCGCCTTAATGGCAAATGAAATAGATGCAAGTACTATCTGTACATTGACCAATAGTGGCTACACCGCATTTCAAATTTCTGCCTGGAGACCAGCTTCTCATATTTTGGCCTTTACTTCCAATAAACGAATACTTACACAACTGAGTTTGTTGTGGGGAGTCAAAGCTTTTTATTACGATAAGTTTGATAGTACTGATGTAACTATTGATGACATCAATTCTATTGCAAAAGCTGAAAAGTATGTTGAAAAAGGGGACTTTGCTATCAATCTTGCGGCAATGCCTATTGAAGATAAAGGTATGGTAAATACGTTGAGAGTTTCGGAGATAAAATAATTATCCTTACAGATCTTTTATTTAAAAGCACTCCAAAATTGGAGTGCTTTTTTTTATGCTTTTAAGCTGAGTTCAATAAATATGAACTAATTGCCTTTCTACTCCGCTCAAAAAGGTGATGCGTCGTTTGAATTTAATTTAAACACAAAGAAGTAAAGCTTTTATTTATCAAAGCTCAGTTTTTTAATCCAGAGCCTGCAAGCACAATGACGAATTCTCCCTTTGGTTTTTTGGTTTCAAAATGAGCTATGACTTCAGTCAAAGTTCCGCGAACTGTTTCCTCATAGAGTTTAGAAATCTCCCGAGAAATACTTACTTGACGGTCTTCACCAAAATGTTCTATACACTGCTGAAGCGTTTTCAGAAGTTTATAGGGCGATTCATAAAATATCATAGTCCGATCTTCTTCAGCTAAAGCTTTTAATCGCTTTTGCCTGCCTTTCTTGGCAGGAAGAAAACCTTCAAAAACAAATTTATCATTGGGTAAACCGCTGTTGACAAGTGCAGGAACAAAAGCAGTAGCACCTGGCAAACATTCTATATTTACTCCAGCTGCAACACAAGCTCTTGTAAGTAAAAATCCAGGATCTGAAATCCCGGGAGTGCCTGCGTCTGTTATTATCGCTGTTTCCCTACCATTTTTGATTTGCTTGACTACAGAACTTGTATGCGAGTGCTCGTTATGTTGATGGTAACTTTGCATCGGCGTTTCGATACCATAATGTTTCAACAAAATTCCGCTAACCCGTGTATCTTCTGCAAGGATGACATCAACAGATTTGAGAACTTCAACGGCTCTATAAGTCATATCTGCGAGGTTACCAACAGGTGTTGGTACCAAAATTAATTTTGACATGCTTACTCGAATTTAAGTTCAATAATCATCATAAATCTAGCTTCTGTAACTTCTTTTCCCTCCCAGGAGTTATAATCTGGTTTAATCTGTTGTTCTATAAACTGTTTTGCTTCCCGGAATGAAGACATCGTATTCAATTGAGAAAGCACACGGTTATAATCATCTGTACTGCCGCCAAACAAATGATTGGTGAAGGCAATTCTGTCGTTCAGTCCGATTTTGATACCGCTTTTGAGTTTATCATTAAGTGATCTTTTTTCTTGCTGAGATGAATTCAAATTAGACCTAACCTCATCTGGAGATGGTGCCTCAGACTTTGATTCCTCTTTGGGCACTTCAGGATTCGTTTTAGGATATTCTTGTTTTGGTGGGGTCGAATGATTTTCTTCTTCAGACTTAGGTTCAAAATCTGGCAGATCATCGAAGTGTACGCCATAACTTTTGAAGTCATCTTCCGTTGGGTAATGCTTATCTGAGGAAGGTTTTTTCTCTTCACGTGAAGATTCAGTCGATGGTTTATCCTCTTCAGTTTTAGGTTCTCTATCTGGTTTGTTTTCTTCTGAATTTGATTCTGAGCTTGACTTTGATTTATTAGTCAGCTTTTCAAACTCAGCCAGAAGCAAATCTACCTGCTCAGATTCTGGTGGCATTTGAGAAACAATATCTTTAATTTTTTCGGTATTGGGTTCAGAAATAGGATTTGGGTTATAATCCATACCATCTGGTGATTTGTAGTGCCCGCTTTCTTCATCGATGTCACTAAATTGTTCTGAAAATACTTGCTTAAATTCACTTTTGGAAACTTCAGATTTTAAGCCTCCAAAATGCAATTCAGCAAAAGCTAAAATACTCAGCTTCTCATATAGTACAGCGGTTTCCTTTTTCAATTGATGAATATCAGCTCTATTTTTTAATTTCAAAATTCGTTCGGCTAGACTTATCAATTCGTCTTCTAAGACTCTCTTCATAATATTTGTGATTTTCTTTTTTAAAGACCCTATATTTTTTGCTAATTTTAGCCTTATTATTCTGTAGTGTAAACTATTTATTAACGCCCTAAATTACAAAATGTTTCTCGAAAACACTGTTAATCATAAAGAGCAATTTGGATGGATCGAAGTGATCTGTGGAAGTATGTTTTCCGGAAAAACGGAAGAATTGATCAGACGACTGAAGCGTGCAAAATTCGCTAAACAAAAAGTAGAGATCTTTAAGCCACAAATCGATCGTCGCTATGACGATGAAGAAGTGGTTTCTCATGACGAAAACTCTATCCGTTCCACTCCTGTTCCTGCAGCCGCAAATATTCGCCTTTTAGCAGACAGCTGTGATGTAGTAGGTATTGATGAAGCTCAGTTTTTTGACGATGAGATCGTCTCGGTTTGCAACGATTTGGCCAACAGAGGCGTGAGAGTAATAGTGGCTGGATTGGATATGGATTTTAAAGGAAATCCATTTGGACCGATGCCCAATTTGATGGCTACTGCAGAGTATGTGACCAAGGTTCACGCCGTTTGTACCAGAACTGGAAATTTAGCTCAGTATAGCTTTAGAAAGTCCACTAAAGAAGACCTTGTTTTACTTGGCGAAACCGATGAGTACGAACCATTGAGCAGAGCTGCTTACTTCAAAGCTATGCTCAATGAAAAGGTGAAACATATTGACGTAAAGGATTCTGAAGTGCTAACCCCAAAAAAAGCAGATTGATGTCCAAAGTTTTAGAAACCCGTCTTGAAATAGACCTCGGTGCTTTGGAAACAAATTTCAATTTACTGAAAAGTTATCTGAGCCCAAAGACCAAAATGATGGGAGTCGTGAAAGCTTCTGCATACGGGACAGACTCCATTATCATTGGAAAGCATTTAGTAAAATTGGGAGCTCAACATCTCGCTGTAGCTTATATTGATGAGGGCGTAAGATTACGAAAAGCTGGGGTTGAAGTTCCAATTTTAGTGTTTTATCCACAGCTAGAAGAAATTCAAAATCTTGTAGGCTATCAACTCACACCTAGTGTGTATACACATCACTTCCTGGAAGGTCTGTGTCAAGAATTAAAGCATCATCAAGTAGATTCTGTAGGAATTCATATTAAAATCAATACAGGACTTAACCGACTTGGTTTTGAGCTCACAGAGCTGGATTCAATTTTAGAACATATCCATTCTGAGAAAAAAATAAAAGTTGCAGGCGTGTTTTCTCACCTGGCGGCCTCTGGAAATAAAGATGAAGTTGAATTTACGAAAGCTCAAATTTCAAAATTTGAAGAAGCCAGAAGTTATTTTAAAACGCATCTGAATTATACTTTTAAAAGTCACATCTGCAACTCCAGCGGCATCCTGAATTTCCCTGAAGCTGAATTTGATATGGTAAGAGCAGGAATTGCTTTGTACGGCTACGGAAACAATCCTACAGAACACAAAATGCTAAAAGCGGTTGCTAGCCTTAAAACAGTGATTGCTCAGCTTAGAACTATTCAGAAAGGCGATAGCGTAGGTTATGAGCGAAAGTTCAAGGCCGAAAAAACCTCTAAAATAGCCACTTTACCCTTAGGCTATGCCGATGGAATTTCAAGAATTTTCGGAAATGGAAAAGCCCATGTACTTATCAACGGGAAAAAAGCTCCAATTGTAGGCAATGTCTGTATGGATACGTTGATGATCAATGTGACAGGTATTGACTGCGAAGAGGGTGATGAAGTTGAAGTGTTTGGAAAAAACCACACGGTTTTGGATTTTGATATTGAGCAACAAACCATCCCTTACGAAGTTATTACAAGAATCTCTCAGCGAGTGACACGGGTTTTGGTTTAAGATTTCAGATTTTGCATTCGAAAATTTTGCATTAAAGAATTTATTATTTTCAGAATTATGTTGGTATGTTTTAGCTTTCAAGTCTAGTCAAATAAAAGTTTTTTATTTTTATTAAAAACTCTTCTCATAAGTTTAAAATTCTATAAATCCTCACGCATATCCCTTAACTTTGTAGGGAGATTGATTTATGGAAACCACAGACCTAGACATACAAGTAAAGACGCTTCCAGAACAACCTGGGGTATATCAGTATTACGATAAAGATGACAGGATTTTGTATGTCGGTAAAGCAAAGAACCTAAAGAAAAGAGTGTCTTCCTATTTCAACAGAGAACACGACAGTCATCGCATTGGGGTGATGGTGAAAAAGATCAGGAACATCAAGCACATCGTGGTCGACTCCGAGATGGATGCGCTGTTACTGGAGAATAACCTCATCAAAAAACACCAGCCACGCTTCAACATTATGCTGAGAGATGATAAGACTTATCCCTGGCTTTGCATAAAAAAAGAAAGATTTCCGAGAGTTTTCTTAACTCGACAGGTTATTAAAGACGGCAGTGAATATTATGGTCCCTACCCCAGTGTCCGCACCGTAAAAACACTTATGGGTTTGATTAAAGGACTTTACCAACTTAGGACGTGTAACTACGATTTGTCTCAAGCCAAAATTAATCAGGGGAAATATAAAGTCTGTTTGGAATACCATTTGGGCAATTGCAAAGGCCCTTGTGAAGACTATCAAGATGAAGAAGAATACCTCAAGCAGATTGATGCCATTCGGAATATTGTCAAAGGAAATTTAAAAGATTCGCTGAAGGATTTTAGAGATCAGATGCATACTTTGGCTGAAGAAATGCGGTATGAAGAGGCTGAGAAAGTAAAGCGTAAAATTAATACTTTAGAAAAATATCAATCCAAATCTACCGTTGTTAATCCTAAAATCAGCAATGTCGATGTTTTTTCTGTAGTAAGTGATGAAGGTTATGGTTATGTCAATTTTATGCAATTGTCTCATGGAGCAATCATACGTTCGCATACCATTGAAATGAAGAAAAAACTGGATGAGACGGATGAAGAACTTTTAGAATTAGGTATTACAGAAATCAGACAGCGTTTTGAATCCATGTCTCCAGAAATTTATGTCCCTTTTGAAGTTAAAGCAGGAGAAAACGTGAGAGTTACTGTTCCCAAATTAGGTGATAAAAAGGCAATAGTAGATCTTTCTACACGAAATGCCAAGTATTTCCGCATGGAGCGCTTCAAGCAAATGAAAATTGTGGATCCAGACCGGCATACGAACCGCTTGATGGCGCAGATGAAAGAAGATTTAAGATTAAGCGAAGAACCACGCCATATCGAATGTTTCGATAATTCCAACATTCAGGGTTCCAATCCTGTTGCTGCCTGTGTCGTCTTCAAAAACGGTAAACCGAGCAAAAAAGACTATAGAAAATTCAATATCAAAACGGTAGAAGGACCAGACGATTTTGCGTCTATGGAAGAGGTTGTTTACAGACGCTACAGAAGACTTCTGGAAGAAGATGAGCCGTTACCCCAACTCGTGATTGTAGATGGCGGAAAAGGTCAGCTATCTTCAGGGGTTACAGCTTTGGAACGTTTAGGTTTAAGAGGGAAAATTCCTATCATAGGCATTGCCAAACGACTTGAAGAATTGTTTTATCCAGGCGATAAATATCCTTTGTATCTTGATAAAAAGACAGAGACTTTAAAGATCATTCAGCAACTAAGAAATGAAGCGCACCGATTTGGTATAACTTTTCATAGAAACAAAAGAAGTAAGAGTGCCATAGGCACAGAACTAGAAGAAATTACAGGAATTGGTGAAAAAACTTCTATAGAATTATTGCAACATTTTAGAT
This sequence comes from Psychroflexus salinarum, assembly GCF_042677225.1. Taxonomy (NCBI): domain Bacteria; kingdom Pseudomonadati; phylum Bacteroidota; class Flavobacteriia; order Flavobacteriales; family Flavobacteriaceae; genus Psychroflexus; species Psychroflexus salinarum. The sequence goes on along the minus strand of NZ_JBHTIV010000005.1, from coordinate 653,196 downwards.
CTATAACTAAAGTAAAAAAAGCGAGCCTGAAAGATCTGGAAGAGGTTATAGGCACTTCTAAAGCGAATCTCATTTATACACATTACCACAACAATCTAGATGAAACTTAATTTTTTACTATTACTTTTTCCTGTATTTGTTTGGAGCCAAAATTTGGATCTGAACAGACTTGATAGTTTACAACAATCCGGAAAAGACATCAAAGTTGGTTTGGTCTTAAGCGGTGGCGGGGCTAAAGGATTGGCTCATATAGGAGTTTTGAAAATCATTGAAGATGCAGGTATTAAAATTGACTACATCGGTGGAACAAGTATGGGCGCTATTATAGGTGGTCTCTACGCATCGGGTTACACAACAAAGCAGCTTGACTCAATTTTTAAAAAAACTGATTTTGGCACGTTAATTCAGGATGATTTACCCCGTGAGTCCAAAAGTTTTAATGAAAGAAAAGACTCTGAACGTTATGTTGTAAAACTGCCCTTTGATAATTTCAAAATCAGATTTCCATCTGGATTGTCCAAAGGTCAAAATGTCTATAATCTTTACGCTCAACTTTTGTCTCATGTAAAAGATAAGGATTTCTCTCAACTTCCTATCCCTTTTTTATGCGTTGCAACGAACATAGAAACTGGAAAAGAAATCATAATTGAAAGTGGTGATTTGGCGACATCCTTAAGTGCTAGTGGTGCAATCCCTACCTTGTTCAGTCCTGTTTATATTGACGATATGATGCTAACCGATGGAGGTGTTCTCAACAATTTTCCTGTTGATGAAGTTAGAGCTAAAGGAATGGATATCATCATAGGAGTAGATGTACAGGACGACTTGAGGGAGAGAGAAAATTTAAAAAGTGGATTTGAGATTTTAGCTCAGGTAAACAATTTTAGAACAATTAGAGCTGCTGAAGAAAAAAGCCAAAAAACAGATATCTATATAAAACCGGATATCAAAAACTTCACTGTTCTTTCTTTTGACCAAGGAGATAAGATAATTGATAACGGACAAATCGCAGCAAAGGAAAAATTTGAATCTCTCAGAAAAGTGGCTGAGGCTCAAGACAGAAAAATGAATCGTCCTTCTATAAAAGTAAAGGATAGCATCTCTATTGGAAACATAAGCATTATTGGTAGTGAAACTTTTCCCAGAAATTATATTCGTGGAAAATTAAAAATTGGATCGTTTGAAAAAACTAGCTTCGAAGAATTGAATGCAGGGCTTAACAACTTATCTGCAACAGGAAGTTTCCAAAAAATCAATTACTCACTAACTAAAAATGGTAATTATCAAGACCTCACATTGGATATATATGAGAGTGATCAAAATACTCAGTTAAAATTTGGTATACATTACGACCAACTCTACAAAACTAGTTTCTTGGCGAATCTTACGCAAAAGAGCTTGTTTTTCACCAATGATGTAGCTTCCCTGGATCTCATTATAGGGGATAACCTTAGGTATAATTTCAATTACTACATAGATAAAGGTCGCTATTGGAGTATTGGGATCTCTTCCAGGTTCAACCAGTTTGAAGATGATGTCAATTTTGAATTTATACAACAAAATGTAGGTACTCAAAATCCTCTAAATTTGAATCAGGTTAGATTAAAAAATGATGACTTCACCAATCAGATTTTTGCCGAAACCTTCCTTAATAAGGATTTTAAATTTGGAATAGGAGCAGAATATAAATTCTTAGAAGCCACTACAGAAACCTTTATTGAAGATCCAGAAGTGAACGAAGCCGAAACTATAATAGAAAAAAGTAATTTATTCAGCACCTTTGGATACCTAAGAATTGACACCTTAAACGATAAGTTTTACCCAAGCTCCGGCTACTTTTTCTCTGGTCAATTAAATATTTATTTTCCCTTTTTTGACGACTATTCTGAATTTGCTATTGCCAAAGGCGAAGTAGGTTTTGCACAACCTATCTTCGATAAGGTTTCTGGTTATATTGGTTCAGAATTGGGTTTTAGAACGGGAACCGAAGAGCTGGCAGGTCTTAACTTTTTCTTGGGTGGGTTTGGAAATCAAACCATCAACAACTTCAGACATTTCCTGGGTTATGATTTTTTCACGCTTTCTGCCAACTCATACATCAAAGGTATTTTACAGGTAGACTATAACTTTTACAAAAAAAATCACTTGATTTTTACTGCCAATTATGCGAATGTAGAAGACGATTTGCTATCTAGCGGAAACTGGCTGAGTCTTCCGGATTTTTCCGGATATGGAATCGGGTTTGGCTCCCAAACCATCCTCGGCCCCATTGATCTCAAGTATTCTTATTCACCGGAAACCAATGATAGTATCTGGTATATAAGTATTGGTTACTGGTTCTAATTTGATTTTTCTTTAAAAAAATCAAAAGCAATTTACAGCCCAACAAATTGAGATTATTTTTAGGTTTGGTTTAGGAATACATCTATTTTCACGATATTTGATAAAATCGTAAAAAACATGCCTTTCTATCATAAACTTGGTAAAATTCCACATAAAAGACATACCGTCTTTAAGAAACCTGATGGCTCTTTATATAGAGAACAGCTTTTTGGAACTATTGGTTTTGACGGAATGTCAACCAATAGCTATCATGAACATCACCCAACTCAAGTTAAAGAAATTTTGGGCCATAAGGATGTTACTCCAAAGATTGCAGTAGATACGAATTTGAAATCTTACAGGTTTCATGGGTTTAAAACTGTGCCTCAACCCGATTATCTAAAAAGTAGAACAACAGTCCTTCACAATACTGACGTGAACATTATCCTCGCTGCACCGACACAGTCTCAAGGGGACTATTTTTATAAAAATGCAGATGCAGATGAGCTGCTATTTATACACAAAGGGAAAGGAAAACTAAGAACTCATCTGGGAAATCTTGATTTTGAATACGGTGACTACCTTCTCATTCCTAGAGGTGTTATCTATAAAATTGATTTCGAAACAGAGGATAATCGCATGTTTATTGTAGAGTCCAGAAGACCTATTTACACGCCGAAACGCTACAGAAATCACTTTGGACAATTGCTGGAACATGCACCATTTTGCGAAAGAGATCTAAGACAACCTTATGAGCTGGAAACCAATGATGAAAAGGGAGATTTCTTGATTAAAGTCAAGAAAGAAAATCAGCTGTTTGATATGGTGTATGCCACACACCCATTTGATGTGGTTGGCTATGATGGTTATAACTATCCTTATGCGTTTTCAATTCATGACTTTGAACCCATCACAGGAAGAATACATCAACCACCCCCTGTGCATCAAACGTTTGAAACCGATGCATTTGTTGTGTGTTCCTTCTGCCCCAGATTATATGACTACCATCCAGAAAGCATACCAGCACCTTACAATCACAGCAATATAGATAGTGATGAGGTTTTATATTATGTTGATGGAGATTTTATGAGCAGAAATGATATTGAAGCTGGACATATTTCTCTACATCCTGCCGGAATTCCACATGGACCACACCCTGGTGCAGTAGAACGAAGTATAGGACAAACCAAAACAGAAGAACTTGCTGTGATGGTAGACACCTTCAAACCTTTAAAAATTACAGAAGAAGGCATGGCTATTGCAGATGATAGTTATCACAAGTCATGGATAGAAGATGATCGCTAGCAAGTGAAGTCAGCGCAAGGAATTCACGTGGAAGCCCTGCTGAACAAAGCTCTGGAGATCGTATTTTGACTTGGACTACTAGATGAAGCTAAAGAACAACACTAGACTTTATAAGGTAGTCTTAAAGCAGGACTAAATAAAGAAATGAATTAAAAATTAAAACCAATGAGTACAGATACCACCAGCCAAAACTTAAAAAAAGTAAACCCTAAAGCGGAAGATTTCTTACCGATTTTAGGAACTGATTTCGTAGAACTCTATGTTGGAAATGCAAAACAAGCTGCGTATTACTACCAGACTGCCTGGGGCTTCCAACCTGTAGCTTATGCTGGTCTCGAGACAGGTAAAAAAGACACGACTTCTTATGTATTGCAACAAGGCAAAATAAGATTGGTGCTCACTAGTCCAATGAGTGACGGTGGAGACATCAACAGACACATCAACGAACATGGAGATGGAGTAAAGTTTGTCTCTTTATGGGTGGATGATGCTACCAAAAGCTTTGAAGAAACGGTAAAGCGAGGAGCCAAACCTTATGCTGAGCCGTACACAATTGAAGACGATAATGGTAAAGCAATAATCTCTGGAATACATACTTACGGAGAAACCATTCATTTATTCATAGAACGCAAAGAATATGAAGGTCCGTTTTTACCCGGCTATAAAGCCTGGACTAAAGGCTACAAAACTGAAGGCGTTGGTCTCAAATATATCGACCACATGGTTGGAAATGTGGGCTGGAATGAAATGAACAAATGGGTTGATTTCTATGCGGATGTGATGGGATTTGCTCAACTGCTTTCCTTTGATGACAAGGATATTTCTACGGACTATACCGCGCTTATGAGTAAAGTAATGAGCAATGGAAATGGACGCATAAAATTTCCTATAAATGAGCCCGCGGAAGGTAAAAAGAAATCTCAGATTGAGGAATATATCGATTTTTATAATGGTGCAGGAGTACAACATATTGCTGTAGCAACCGACAACATTATTGAAACCGTAAGTGAATTACAACGCAGAGGTGTTGAATTTTTGAATATTCCTGAAACTTATTACGATACTGTTTTGGATCGTGTAGGTGAAATTGATGAAGATTTGGCTCCACTAAGAGAACTTGGTATATTGATAGATAGCGACGATGAAGGCTATTTACTACAAATTTTCACAAAACCAGTGCTGGACAGACCGACAATGTTTTTTGAAATCATACAGCGTAAGGGCGCACAATCTTTCGGAAAGGGAAATTTTAAAGCTTTATTTGAAGCCATCGAACGCGAGCAGGATCTTAGAGGAACTTTATAATTACATGCTGTTTCTATTATTTAAGCTAAAACCTCTTCCGCAACAGGAGAGGTTTTAGTCTTTAAAGACATTATTATAAAGTCATCATAAAATAAAGGCATGTTAATTGATAATATTGAAATTTGAACAAACGTTACGTATTTATGAAACTCATACTCAGCTTTTTATTTTTTTTATTGACTTTTGCTGGATTTAGCCAATCTGCGTATGAAGAAGGCGAATGGCTAGACTTTAAGATCAAATACGGTTGGTTTAATACCAGCAAAGCCAGTCTCGAAATAAAAAAAACCAAACTTGGTGACGAAGATGTGTTTCATGTAATTGGTAACGGAAAGAGCGTAGGCTTGCTGGACGTGTTTTTTAAGGTTAGAGATAGATATGAAACCTATATTACAACAAAGGAAGGTCAACCAATAAAATTTATAAGAGATATTAATGAAGGCGGTTATAAGAAACACAAAGAATTGTTTTTTAATCATAATACCAATCGCGTAAAAGTTGTCGATTTCAAGCATAATACTACAGAGTCTTTTGATTTGAAACCTAACTCACAAGATATGCTTTCTGCTTTCTACAAACTTAGAAACACAATTGATATCGATAATTTGGAAGTAGGACAAGAATTTAATATCAATATGTTCTTCGATAACGATAACTATGATTTCAAGACTAAATTTTTAGGCTATGAAACGCTTGATACTAAATTTGGAGAAATAGCCTGCTTAAAATTTAGGCCTTATGTAATGGCAGATCGCGTTTTCGAAGAGAGTGAAAGTCTCACATTCTGGGTGACTGCAGATGAAAATAAAATTCCTATAAAAATTGAAGCTGAATTAGCCGTCGGTTCACTTGTAGCTGAACTTCATGAATTTAAAGGACTAAAACATCCTTTTAGAATAATCATGAACTAATTGAACCTGAGGTTTCAAATTAATCAAATTTAATTTTATGACTGCTTCTCTTAAAACGCAATCGCACTGGTTTGTGCTTTATACTAAACCCAGGGCCGAAAAAAAGCTTGCAGAACAGCTGCGAGAGGATGGTATTGAATCTTACTGCCCTACTCAGATAAAAGTAAAACAATGGAGTGATCGCAAGAAGAAAATAGAAATTCCAATATTACCTTCGATGATTTTGGTGAATATTAAGGACGACGAAAGAGATAAAGTTTTCAACAGAAGACACGCAGTAAGGTATTTGTATTGGCTTGGCCAACCAGCCAAAGTTACATCTGAAGAAGTTGAAAGCTTAAGATCTATGCTTGAAGATAGTCAGTTTGAAAGTCAAGGTTTGGAAAAGCTAAAACCAGGGGAGAAGTTGGATATGACAGCATTAGGTTTTGAACACATTCAAGGAACTGTTAAGTTTGTAACTGCCCAGGAGTGCTGGATAGTTTTAGAAAACTTAGGCTATGTACTAAAGTTCAAAAGAAATTAAAACTTTAGGTTCAGACCAAACTGATAAGCCAAGGCTTCAGCATTGTAGATATTACTAAAATGGTTGAGGCGATCTACATTCGCAAAAATATTGAATTTCCACACATCCAGAGCAACCCCTCCGCCGTAATTGGGTCTATTAAATTGATCTATCCCTATGCTTACTTTGGCGTAAAACGTTTTCCAGAAACTTCGTTCATACATTGCATTAATACTATAAAAAAGATTTCCAGCGCTTAGCATACTAAATGCATGTACGCTCAAAGTTTGATTTCCATCTTGCTTGCCTGAAGATTTCAATCTGCAATTACAAAGGTTTGCGTTACCCCCAAAATTATAGCTCAAACCTACATTCAGTTTTGTAGGTTGTACATAAGTGTAAGAGTCGGATGAGGTTTCTGTTGGTAGATTTTCCTCAATTTCATCTCCAAGGTTTTGATAATAGGATATGAGATCATCTCCATCCGCAAAATCAGGAAACTCTATCCCAAGACCATCATACTCAAAAAATCCTTGCGATATATCTCTTCTAGTATCTTTGGAGAAATGTATAAAGCCTAAGTCCAAAATACTCGCGGTGATTTCAACTCTATCGTTAAAATAATAAGACAGCCCCAAATCGAATCCTAAACCATAATTAGAACCCATCAGGATATTGCCAGCAGAAAAATCCTCAGAATTATCCAAACCAGTACTATCAAATCTTAAATCCAAATTACTAATGCTTTGATCTAGTAAAAGCCCTGAAGCAGACTGCCTGGTGTTGAATTGTCCAGAATTTCTTACCGATCTTATATTCACACTAGAAGTATAAAGTTTTACCCTCGCCCCTAAATGTAAGTCTTCACTTACTTGATCATTGATACCAAAATGAAAAACGGTCTGCAAATTAGCTCTAAAATTAATTTCACCAATATCATAGCTTCTATTCTGACCTGCATTGCCATAATAAGCCAATTCTATTAAATCTTTAGGGAAATTTGTCACTCCATCGCTTTCTTGATAGACTCCTGCAGAATAGTATCGCTTTTCATTTCTCCACCCAATACTGATGAGATCCAACTTTTGATTGAAAGCCCCAAAATCTTTAGGTGAAATTCTATCTATCGCTAAAGCTATATTGGAGTTAAAATCATTTGCGTTAAAAAAATTATCCACATTGAAAGCGGTATTGCCTGCTGAAGCATAAAAATTAGAAAGGGCTGGAACCCCTACATGAAAATTAGTTTTTTCGTAAGCCGCACCAGGATTCAGCATCAGTGATTGAGGATTATGAGTTTGATTGTAAAGCAAATGCTTATCCTGACCCCATAAAGAATTTGCAGCAACCAATAAAATAATAATTATTTTATATCTCATTCTCCTGTAAATAAATAACCAGCTTCCACAATGCATTCTAAGCGCATATTACCAGAATTGGTTGCAGCAGATGGTTGATTTACAAAAAACTCGGCTCGTATGCTTGATGTGATAATCTCAATCTCTTCAGGGGATAAAACCACTGAAAAGCTTTTGATGGTTGGACTACTTTCTGTGCCTGGTGGAATTGGTTCTGTCACTCTAAAGGTTTCAGAATTATTCCTGTCAAAAAAGACAAAATCGATCGTCTGTCTTCTATTGATGCTATTTTCAGCTAGAAATTTAAACTCTAAGCTTTCTAAATAATCGTTATTAAACTGTTCATTCAAAAAATCAACATCTATATAATCACGAATATTATTTGGGTTAGGAATAGAATCATTACCTGTATTGATTAATTCAGCTGAATATTGAGTTTGAAAAACATTGACTTCAAAAGTAGGTGTTGCTTCAAAGTCATCATGCTCTAAAGATCTATCATCCGTACAGCTAAAGAAGGCTAAACAAATTATTATAAAGTATTTCATATTTTTAAAACAAATCAAATTAAGATTACCCTAATTGTATATTTATAAACGAAAGCGAATAAACAAAAATTATAGCAATATCAATAAATATCTTTTAACCATTTATAATGTACTGCTATTCAATGTGTTATGAATTTACGAAATATATTCTTCTGTTGGTCAGCACTTTAAAATATTTTGGGTGTGATCCAGAAAATCCAATAATTAACGGGAATAAGGGCAGGACTATTTGCTTTAATTCTTTTTTCCCAATTGAGGACTGGTGACTACAGGGCTTTCCCTTCTATCCATCACATTGGAGTTTCCAATTAATAGTTGGAATTGCATTTAAATTTTCAATAAAAAGTGTAGTTTTAGAGAAATCAACTATGCTTTACTATGAAATTTCTAAAAATTAAATCTTTCAAGAATGCTCTCTTTATAATATTAATACTTTCAACCTCCATAAGTTGTTTTGCTCAAGAAATCACTATCCGTCAAGATTTTTGGGGTTATGAATTTAAAAAAGGAGATCAAGAACTGAACTGGAAACAACTTCTAAAAGAAACTAAATCCCATACTGAAAGCTACAACCTCATCAAAAGAGGTCAATCTCAAAATACCTTGTCCACTATTTTTAGTTTTGCCGGCGGCGCGCTTGTCGGGATTCCTATTGGACAAACGATTGGCAGCGGAGATCCCAACTGGGTTTTGGCGATTGTTGGCGGCGCCTTAATCACGGTAGCTATTCCCCTATCCACCAGTTCCAAAAGAAATCTAAACAACGGCATTTCAAACTACAATTCTAAAAACAACATCACTTTTTCTGATGACTTTCAACCTGAAATCAGCCTGATTGGAAATGCTAGTGGATTGGGGTTGAGGATGAGGTTCTGAATAAAGCACAAATTCGTAATATACTTTCAATCCATTCATCTAGATTCTAATCTTGATCTGTCAATTTATCTCTAGCGCTTTGAAACTTTCAATTACCTAAAGTCATCAGAACATGTATCAATGTGAATCAAGTCAACAGAGACAAATTCAGCATAAACCCTTTTAAAAATCAGCTTTCATTTTTGAGCATAAAAAAGGTGATTTGTTTCCAAACCACCTTCCAACTAATCAATCTATCCTCAAAACTTAATCCAAATCAAATCGGTCTAAATTCATCACTTTATTCCAGGCTTTGGCGAAATCTTTCACAAATTTCTCATCAGAATCTGAACAGGCGTAAACTTCTGCTAGCGCTCTCAATTCTGAATTGGATCCAAAAATAAGATCTGCTCTAGTTCCTGTCCATTTTCTTTCCCCTGTTTTACGATCCTTACCTTCAAACAGAGTTTGCTCTTCGTTTATAGCTTTCCAGGTCGTTCCTAGATCCAATAAATTGGTAAAAAAATCATTGGTTAACACTTCTGGGTTATCTGTAAAGACACCATGGCTTGAATGGTCATAATTGGCATTCAAAGCTCTCATGCCTCCCATAAGAACTGTCATCTCTGGAGCTGTGAGTGTCAATAAGTTTGCTCTGTCTATCAACAGTTCTTCGTCTGAAACTTTGCTATAGCCTTTGGTATAATTTCTGAAACCATCGGCTAAAGGTTCTAAAGCATCAAAAGAATCTATTTCGGTATTCTCTGCTTTGGCGTCGGTTCTTCCAGGGTAAAATGGAATATGGATTTCATGCCCTGCTTCTTCCGCGGCTTTTTCTACGGCCGAGTTACCTCCAAGAACAATTAGGTCTGCAAGAGATACTTTTTTATTCCCTTTTTGAATAGCATTAAACTCGGTCTGAACATCTTTAAAAACTCCAAGAACTTTTGATAACTGATTTGGGTTATTGACTTTCCAGTTTCTCTGTGGTTCTAGTCTGATGTGAGCCCCATTGGCTCCTCCACGCTTGTCTGAATGTCTAAATGTTGATGCTGATGCCCAGGCTGTAGAAACCAATTCTGAAATGGATAATTCAGAGTCTAATATCTTTGCTTTCAGATCTTCAATATCTTTATCATTGATTAAATCATGATCTACTGCTGGAACTGGATCCTGCCAGTTAAATTGTTCTTTTGGAACATCTGAACCAAGATATCTTTCGATAGGACCCATATCACGGTGAGTCAATTTGTACCAGGCTTTTGAGTAAGCTTCTGCAAATTCTTCTGGATTCTCATAAAAATGTCTTGATATTTTCTCGTATGCTGGATCTTCTTTTAAAGAAAGGTCTGTAGTCAACATGAATGGTGCATGTTTTTTATCTGGATTGTGAGCATCTGGTATAGTTCCTGCACCGGCATCACCTTTTGGCTTCCATTGATAAGCTCCCGCTGGGCTTTTTGTCAATTCCCACTCATATTCAAACAAATTCTTAAAATAGGTATTACTCCATTTGGTTGGTGTGTCAGTCCATGCACCTTCCAGTCCGCTTGTGATAGTATGTTCACCTTTACCGGATTTATAGTTGTTTTTCCAACCCATACTTTGCATTTCGATTGGAGCTGCTGCTGGTTCGGCTTCTACATAATCTAGATCGCTTGCTGCACCGTGCGTTTTGCCAAAGGTGTGTCCACCTGCAATAAGGGCCACCGTTTCATAATCATTCATCGCCATACGACCAAAAGTTACACGTATATCGTGTGCAGCACCTATAGGATCTGGTTTACCATTTGGTCCTTCTGGATTTACATAAATTAGTCCCATATGTGAAGCAGCGAGTGGATTTTCTAATTCGCCTTCAGAATAACGAGATTCATTCTCCAGCCATTCTTTCTCAGATCCCCAATACACATCTTCTTCTGTTTGCCAAATATCTTCTCGACCTCCACCAAATCCTTGCATCTTGAGTCCCATAGATTCATGAGCCATATTACCTGCTAGCACAATTAAATCTGCCCAGGAGAGTTTTTTACCATATTTTTTCTTGATTGGCCATAGCAACAATCTTGCTTTGTCCAAGTTGGCATTATCTGGCCATGAGTTGAGCGGCGCAAAGCGTTGAGAGCCAGAACCAGCACCGCCTCTACCATCCTGAATTCTGTAAGTACCTGCTGCGTGCCAGGCCATACGAATGAAAAATGGACCGTAATGTCCATAATCTGCTGGCCACCAGTCTTGACTTGTAGTCATAAGCTCTTCCAAGTCTTTTTTCACCTCCTTAAGGTCTAGAGTCTTGAACTCTTCGACATAATCAAAATTTTCATCCATAGGATTTACCATGGATGAATTTTGCCTGAGTATATTTATATTTAAAGAATTGGGCCACCAATCTTTGTTGTCGTAACCACCACCTGCAGCAGCTTTCATGTCTCCATTCAAAAACGGACAGCTAGCAGAAGAGTCATTTACATCCCAAACTTGTGCTTTATTTTCATTATTAGGTTCTTTCATGTCTTTCATAGTAAGCTTATTTTAATTTGATTATAAAGAAAATATATTGCGATCTTTATTTTGCATAAGTTTTATCTATAAAACTAATTTAATTATAAGTAAAGTTGATTTTTAAATTTAGTTCATTTAAAACTAAGGAATAATCAAATAATTTTAAAATTATTTATAGTTTGTTTATAAATCCTGATTGTGTTTATAAAAACCCAAAAAGACTTTTTAATTAAAAAAAAATTGAGAAGAATCTGTCTTCATTTTTAAGATAGTCGAAACAGGTTGGATTTCATCTAAATTGAGTTTACACCTAAACCTTTATTTTTACTGAAATTTATCACCATGAAAACCTTAGGCAGACTTTTAAAATGGATCATTAGCATTATCATACTTATTGTAATTGGACTTTATCTGTCTGGTTACGGCTATATTTTTAAAGGAATTCGCGTAGTATATATGACTGGTCATGATACCGCATTTATTGACGATTATCTCTATTTTGATAATCGAAGTATCGAAAATGGATCTCCGGAACCACTTCCGAAACATCAAAATTACAACAGTGCTGAGGTTCCTCAAAAACTAAAAGATGCGCACGAAACTTATGGAACTATTGGCTTTTTAATTTTCAAAGATGGAAAATTATGGCACGAAGATTACGCAGATGGCTATGGCCCAAAATCGCACACCAATTCCTTTTCCATGGCAAAAAGCATCACTACTTTACTTTTAGGAAAAACTATTGAAGAGGGTTTCATTGAAAGCTTAGACCAAAAGGTAATAGATTTCTATCCAGAATTAAAAGGTGAATATGCCGACCAGATGACAGTTGGAGATTTAGCATCAATGGCTTCAGGTTTGAACTGGAACGAAGATTATTATTCGCCTTTTTCGATCACAGCACAGGCTTATTATGACGAGAATTTACGAGATTTAATATTGAATCTAGCTGTCAAAGAACAACCTGGGCAAGAATTTGATTACCTCAGCGGGAATACTCAATTACTGGGTATGGTTATCGAAAAAGCTACGGGTCAAGAACTTTCCAACTATTTAGGCGAAAAGTTTTGGAAGCCTATGGGTATGGAAAATAATGCGTACTGGCAGGTGGATAGTGAAGAAAACGGCATGGAAAAGACCTATTGCTGTATATCTTCAAATGCAAGAGATTTTGCCAGAATGGGGTTATTAGTATTGAACAAAGGTAAGTGGAATGGGAAACAATTATTGAATGAAAACTTTATTGAAAAATGCATCAATCCCCGCTTTGAAGAAGATCCACAGTATGGATATGGGTTTTGGCTTGAGGAAAGTGGCGGCAGACCTTTTTTTGTAATGCAAGGTATTTTAGGGCAATATGTTATTGGCGACCCCCAAAAAAATATCTTGATTGTACGCTTGGGTCACGAGAGAGAATCCAAATCTAGCGAGCAAGTTTTTCCATCCGACTTTTATAAATATCTGAATGGTGCTTATCAAATGATGAGAGAAGCCTCTTAAAAGTTGAATTTTAGACTTAGCTTTAAAATGCTTATTTTTTTTTGGGCCTTCGCATCTGTATCTACCTTCCAAACAGAACGAAGGCAGGACTGCAATTTTTAAAACCATGACCGAGGATTTATTAATACATTTTAAAAGCTGATTTTTGTTTAGTTTGGAAAAAAAATTACTTATTCTGATTCACCAAATCCATCAAATCCACATCGTTTCCTAAGAGAATTTCTTTAGAATTGATTCTGCCTTTTGGATCATCGTTTTCAAGTTTTAAAACACCTCGCGGACAAACCGACGCACAAATCCCACAGCCCACGCAGGAAGACCTTACAATGTTCTCCCCTTTTTGGGCGTAAGCTCTTACGTCGATGCCCATTTCGCAGTAGGTAGAACAATTTCCACAGGAGATACACTGACCGCCATTGGTGGTGATTCTGAATTTAGAAAACAAACGCTGCTGAAAGCCTAAAATAGCCGCCATAGGACAGCCAAATCTACACCAAACACGGTTTCCAAAGATCGGATAGAATCCTACGCCAACCACTCCAGAGAAAATCGCACCTATCACAAAACCATAAGTAGAACGTAAAGTTTCAGCTTCAAAAAGAAAAACTTTACTGGTCATTCCAGAGAAATAAAGCGCAATTAAAGAAAGAATTAATATAAAAAACCCTATCGCGGCATATTTGGCATCCTTCTGCAATTGCTCCCTTTTATAAATCATCGTCCAGGCAAACACGATCGTTAATAAACTACCTACACTTATCAAAAAAGCATTTCCTGACAGCCAGTAGCCTCCCCCATTCAAATATGAATAGACCACTGCTGTGGTCATCACCACCACAAATACAACTACAGAATGGACCAACCAGCGTTCCAGTTTCCACGCATTTTGAGATTTATCACTTAAATGGCGAAACGGATCTCCGGCAGTTTCTGCCAAACCTCCGCAGCCACATACCCAAGAGCAATACCAGCGTTTACCATATTTATAAGTCAAGATTGGAGTAATCACCAAAATAGAAAGCACTCCAAAAATCAGTAAGACAATACCGACAGTTCCAGCGCTGATGAATTCATCTACTCTGTATTGCTCGAAGTTGTAATAATTCAGTGGCCAGATATTGACCAGGTTATAATAAGGTAATGAAAAATCATCGTTGTTGAGTCTGGCCATCACTTCGGGAATGATAAAAGCGAATCCCAATTGAAAAAACATCACCGAAAAGGTTCTTAAACGCTGATAGCTATTGTGTCGATATTTCCAAAGGAATTTAAAACCAAATCCAAGAATGGCCAACGTATATAAAGTCCCGTAGACAAACCACTGGCTTGCAGGATTCCCACTCAAGGCTTTACTCAAGGGGTCAAACAGTGCAACGATTCCTGTGTTTTCTCCATCGCTATTCAATCCAAGCAGACTTGGATAAAAATAAAGAACGATATAAAATCCTGTAAACACCAGGCCTACGATATAAGCCCAGAATCCACGATTGGTTAAGGATTTAAAATACACCCCATCATTTTTGATACCGGCAGTTTTACCAGCATAACTGGCTTTCGTGTACCATATTATTCCTGCAGCAACCATGACTAAAGATAAAGTTAGCCAAAGTACCTGAGGCTGAAATCCTATATTAAATGCCGATAAAGTCAGGATAAAAATTCCGGCTAGGCCTAGTGCTGCAGATAGTTTTTGTTGAACATTTAAAGCTTCCGGCGCATTTCCTGTGACTGACATATTCACATCTAAACTCATAACTCTATTGTATTAAATTCCTGTTCAAATTTCTTCTGAATTTGGTCCTCGTAAGCTTCAAAAAATTCGGGATCAAAATTGGCTTTCTTCAGGTTTTTTATAACCTCGTCCACTATTGCTTCTTTGGTTAACCAGTAATCAAAAACCTCATGCCTTAATCGAATTCCAAAGGTGTTGATGCCTTTAAAAATTCTCGATTCCTCTTCAAAATGAATATGAATGCATTTTCTACCATCTTCATGTTCCCAGTAAAAATCAGTCTGACCATCTTTAGGTGTGTTGAACACCCAGCCGTAGGTCTGGTATTCTATATCGAAGAACTTCGCAGAATTAAACCAATGTCCAGGCTTATATTCCATAGGGTTTCCGCAAAGTGTTTGCGCTAAAGTCTCTCCCATCATCCGCCCTGTATACCAAACTGCTTCGACAGATGGTCGATTGCCGATAGTTTCACGCTGTTCTGCACAGTCCCCAATGGCATACACATCCGGCTCGCTAGTTTCCAGCATTCTGTTCACCAAAACCCCACGATTTAATTCAATAGAGCTTGATTTCAAAAACTCAATATTAGGCGAGACACCAGGCGTCAATCCCACTAAATCACAATCCACAATTTCTCCGTTTTCTTTGATTTTGACGGCTTTTACTTTACCATTTTCATCACTTATGATTTCGTCAAGATTAGTATCGAGTCTTAAATCTATATGATGCTCATGAATGTGTCGTTCTAAAAGTTGAGCTTCTTCATCTGGCAAAACATTGTTCCAAAAATGTTTTTCACGCACCAAAAAAGTCACAGGAATATTTCTTGTCGACAGCATTTCTGCCAGTTCAATTCCTATCAAACCTCCACCTAAAATTACCGCTCGTTTACAAACTTTATTATTGGGAGCGTAATGTTCTAGCTTCTCTAAATCTTGTTTACTGTACAATCCTATAACGCCTTTAGAATCCTGACCTTTCCAACCAAATTTATTGGGTTTGGAACCACAAGCGATGACTAATTTATCATAAGAAAATTCTTCTCCTGACTCAAATTTTAACTGCTTTAGCTCAGTATCGACATGCTTCACATGAGCTTGTTTCAACTCCAGTCTGTTTTTCTTCCAGAATTTATCTTCGTAAGGCTTCAAATGGTTCCATTTCATATGCCCCATATAAACGTACATCAATGCTGTCCGAGAAAAGAAATGTTCACTTTCAGAAGAAATCAACGTGATTCGTTTGTCGGATAGTTTGCGGACATGCCGAGCCAAGGTCACTCCAGAAATGCCGTTCCCTATAATGACAATATGCTCTTGTTTCAAACTACTCAGGTTTTAATTATACACTAGTCAGAAGAATAATGTTGAAATTACTAAAGTTTATTCAAAAGTAACGCAATCTCAAACTTTAGTTGGTTTATTGTTGATATGCTTTTCATAAAATCTGTAAAGTTCTTCTGAATTTGTTCCTAACCATTTCTTGAGGTAAATCGCCCAAAACATCAATTGCAATTTCAAGATTCCTTTCTCCTCAAATCGCCTTGCAGATGTTGAAATCCATTTCGGAATCACATCAAAATTGGTGTGTTCATAAATGGGTTTCAGGATTTCGTGATCTTCATAAATCAGAAAGTCTTCGTTGTAACCACCAACCTTTTCAAAAAGAGATTTAGTTATAAATAGACTTTGATCGCCGCCTCTACAGGATCTTGCCTTAAACTTTGTCAACCAACTTATGAACTTCAACCAAGGATGTTTGCTTCTGAATTTCATTTGGAAACACCCCGCTTCATGTCCATTTTTGATAGAATTTACAATCAGTTCATCAAATTTTCTCGGGGGTAAAGAATCAATGTGCAAGAAATATAAGATGTCACTTTTGGCTTTTTTGGCACCAAAATTCATCTGTTTAGGTCTTCCTTTTGGGCTTACAAAAACCTGAATGCCTTCTACTGATTTAGCTTTCTCAGCCGTATCATCAGCACTTCCCCCATCGATGACTAGGATTTCTTTCACCAGTGAAGACGCGCTAATTCTCTTCTGAATTTCTTGCAAATTAGCTTCAATAATTTCAGCTTCATTATAAACAGGGATGATAATACTAAGCATTCAGTCTACTTTTCGTTCAATTTCCAGGAATACGGCAAATAACTAATAGAAGCGTCTTCATTAATTTTTTCTTTTGAATATTGATTAATAAAATCAATCACAGATTGGCCATTTTTTTCAAAATCTGAAGCATACCATTTGAAAATTTTTGAGAGCTCAACTTTGGTTTTAGACAGTTTGTTTTTATCGGAATTCACAAATGACTTTGATGCAGTATTTAATTGTTCATCCAATTTGTCAGCTACATAAGCCTCGTTTACCAACTTTGGACAAGACTCTGAAGCACAATTCACAGCAAAATGAACTCTGGGATCACCCATTTTCAAAAGCATTCCTTTTTCGATATCGTCTAGAGAATAGCCTTTCCCTCCAATTTTAGCAAACTCCATACTAAATGGGTTGCTGAAAAATCCACCAATATCTCTGATGCTTTCCAATGGATAATTATCGATGATTAATTTGACGGTGAATGCATTGTAAGCATTAATGAGATAAGCCTTCTTTTGATTATCAGTCCACGATTTTTCTGGTAAATTTTTGTTGAGTAAATCCAGATAAGCATCAAGCTTATTTTCATTTTCCCTGAAAGCTTTATAGTCTACGTTGCCTTTTTCATTTACATAAGTTTTAAGTAATTTCTCCCATTGTTGATGCTTATGAATGTCTTGAGCACGAAGTTGATCAAGGCCTAAAATAAATATAGTGACTAAAAGGATATGGTAGAATGTTCTCATAAGTTTTTGTTTACGTACGACCTTCGATAATACGAAGTTCACTATTAGTTTATAAACATGAGTCCAACTTGTATCAAATTCAGAATAAATTTAACAGAGAAATAATTTGATTACAATTTGAATAGTCTACTAAAATGGTAGAAATTATATACTTTTACCAAATATTTTATTTAGAGTTAGCTAAATGCTTGTAAAATAGGCTTAAAGATAACTTTAAAAGCATGAGATTTAAATATATAACCAACAAATTAATGAACGAAAACCATCTAAAAGCTATTAAAGCTTCTATAAAAGCAGGAGATGCTATCATGGAAATCTACCAAGAAGATTTTGATGTTGAATATAAGGATGATGCCTCTCCGCTCACGCAAGCCGATAAAAATGCAAATGCGGTGATTATGTCTTATTTAGAGACGACATCTATACCTATCATAAGCGAAGAGAATAAAGAAATTGACTACTCAGAAAGAAAGTCCTGGACGAAATGCTGGATTGTAGATCCACTAGATGGCACCAAAGAATTTGTAAAGAAAAACGGTGAATTTACCGTTAATATAGCCTTGATAGATCAGCAAAAACCTGTGTTTGGAGTTATTTATGTTCCTGCTCAGCGCCTGCTTTACGTAGGTGATGTTGAAGCTAAACAAGCTTTTAAGGTTGCAATTTCTGAAGACGACTCTGATATCGTTTATCTTTTGGAAAAGGCGTCAACTTTGAGACCTAGCAAAAATTCGAATCCGCTGAGGGTAGTTGGCAGTCGTTCTCACATGAATCAGGATACCCTGGATTATGTTGATGGATTAAAAGATAAGTATCAAAAACCAGTTGAAATCGTTTCCAAAGGAAGCTCCCTAAAATTTTGTTTGGTTGCAGAAGGAGAAGCCGATGTTTATCCGCGTTACGCCCCCACTATGGAATGGGACACAGCCGCCGGGCAAGCCATTTGCAAAGCAGTAGGACTGGAAGTGATAAGCCTGGACACGAAC
This sequence comes from Psychroflexus salinarum, assembly GCF_042677225.1. Lineage (NCBI taxonomy): Bacteria > Pseudomonadati > Bacteroidota > Flavobacteriia > Flavobacteriales > Flavobacteriaceae > Psychroflexus > Psychroflexus salinarum. The sequence continues at coordinate 634,519 of NZ_JBHTIV010000005.1, read as the reverse complement.
AAAGAAATGCTTTACAATCGTGAAAATTTATTGAACGGATACTTTCACGTAAAAACTGAATTATGAGCAAAAACATCGTCATTCACGATTACGACATTTCCAGATCCAAAAGGAATAAAGTGAACGGCCACGAGTCTTTCGTGCTTTGGTTTACTGGATTATCTGGCTCTGGAAAATCTACCATCGCCAATAAAGTTGAAGAAGAATTATTTTATAAAGGCATAAGCACTTATGCTTTGGATGGAGATAACATTAGAAGTGGTATCAATAAAGGACTTGGCTTTAGCAAAGAAGATCGACTGGAGAACTTAAGGCGAATTTCAGAAGTTGGAAAACTGTTTGTAGACGCAGGCATTGTGACCATCGCTGCCTTTGTTTCGCCGTTGATTTCAGATCGTGAACAAGTCAAAAAAATCTTAGGTAAAGAAGACCTCATTGAAATTTTTATCGATACCTCTCTGGAGGAATGTGAGAAACGTGATGTTAAAGGCCTTTATAAAAAAGCAAGAGCTGGTGAAATCAAAAATTTCACAGGGATAGATGCGCCTTATGAAGCACCAAAAGATCCTGAAATTCATATCCAAACCGAAACTACTGAAGTGGACCAAGCTGTCCAACTCATCATTAATTATTTAGAAGAAACACATAGAATTTAACTTCATGAGAACGTATTATTTAAATTATTTAGAAGAACTCGAGTCTGAAGCCATTTTTATCTTGAGAGAAGTTTGGGCTCAATTTCAAAATCCAGTTATTTTATTTTCTGGAGGAAAAGACTCCATTTTGGTAACACATTTGGCTAAAAAAGCCTTTCATCCGGCAAAAATTCCTTTTGCCCTGATGCATGTGGATACGGGTCATAATTTTCCTGAAGCGATTCAGTTTAGAGATGATATCGTTGAAAAACTTGGTGTCAACCTTATAGTAGGTTCGGTTCAAAAATCGATTGACACAGGTAGAGTGGCTGAAGAAAAAGGTAAAAATGCCACCAGAAATGCCTTGCAAATTACCACCCTTCTCGACACGATTGAAGAACATAAAATAGACTGTGCGATTGGCGGAGGGCGAAGAGATGAAGAGAAAGCCAGAGCTAAAGAGCGGTTTTTTTCTCACAGAGATGAGTTTGGGCAATGGGATCCAAAAAATCAGCGCCCGGAATTATGGAACCTGCTGAACGGAAAATACTTTGAAGGCGAACATTTCCGTGCATTCCCCATAAGCAACTGGACAGAAATGGATGTTTGGAATTACCTCACCAAAGAAAACATTGAAATCCCCTCACTTTACTTAGCTCACGAACGTGAAGTGGTGAAAAGAAACGGATCCTGGATTCCAAATTCAGACTATTTGGTTCTGGAATCTAACGAAGAAATTGTTAAAAAGAAAATTCGGTTCCGAACCCTTGGAGATATTACCATCACTGGCGGAATAGAATCTGACGCCGATACCATGGAAAAAATTGTCGAGGAGGTTTCTACCATGAGAGAAACCGAACGTGGCAACCGAAGTGACGATAAACGTTCAGAAACTGCCATGGAAGACCGTAAAAAAGACGGTTACTTCTAGAATCTTTTTACTCAAAAAATTTTATAACTCTGATTACAAAACTGACTCATACGATGAAAATAGATAAAAATCAACTGCTTAGATTTACCACTGCTGGTAGTGTTGATGATGGAAAAAGCACGCTTATTGGAAGATTACTTTACGATTCCAAATCCATATTTGAAGACCAACTTACAGCGGTAGAAAATTCAAGCAAGCAAAAAGGTATTGAGGGTGTAGATCTTGCCATGTTTACAGATGGTCTTAAAGACGAACGTGAACAGGGCATTACCATAGATGTAGCCTACAGATATTTCACCACACCTAAACGTAAATTCATCATTGCCGACACACCTGGACACATCCAATACACCAGAAACATGGTTACTGGTGCTTCTACCGCCAATGCTGCCGTCGTTCTTATAGATGCAAGACATGGTGTGATAGAGCAAACCAAAAGACACACCTTCATTGCTTCTTTACTGAACATTCCTCATATTATTGTTTGTATCAATAAAATGGATTTGGTGGATTATTCTGAAGACACCTTCAACACGATTGTAGAGCAGTTCGAAGAATTCTCATCAAAATTACTGATCAAAGATGTCCGCTATATTCCAATAAGCGCATTGAATGGGGACAACGTCGTGAATAGATCTGAGAACATGCCTTGGTTCCTGGGTTCACCGATGCTTCACGAGCTAGAAACGCTGCACATCAGCAGTGACATCAATAAAATTGATGCTAGATTTCCAGTTCAAAACGTATTAAGGCCACAACGAAAAGGATTTGAAGATTACAGAGGTTATGCGGGTAGAATCGCTAGTGGAATCTACCGAATTGGTGATGAAATTGCAGTACTACCGTCTGGATTTACATCAAAAATTAAAACGATAAACGCAGGAGAGAACGAAGTTAATGAAGCTTTTGCTCCTATGTCTGTCGCAATGACTTTAGAAGACGATATCGACATCAGCCGGGGAGATATGATCGTAAAAGTGAACAATCAGCCAGAATTATCACAAGAATTTGATGTGATGCTTTGCTGGCTGAACAATTCGCCTGTCAAACCCAGAACTAAATACACCATTATGCATACGTCCAACGAGCAAAAAGCAGTCATCAAAGAGATTGTCTACAAAATGGACGTGAACACCTTCAAAAGAAGTGAAGATGACAAAGATTTAAAGATGAATGATATAGCACGAGTCAAACTTAAAACGTCTCACCGATTGATGCTCGATAGCTATAGAGATAATAGAAATACAGGGAGCATTATTTTGGTAGACGAGTCTACAAAAGAAACGGTTGCTGCGGGGATGATTGTTTAGACAAAAAATTTCAAGCAGTCGATTTGAGCTCCCTATTGTATACTGAAGAAATAAAAAAATAGATTATCAAATAGACCTCACAGTCCCGAAAATTCGAGACTGTGAGGTCTAAGTTTTTAGATGGGTGTTAAAACTCAAACTATATTTTTAAACCCATAACCACTTTAAGTTTAACTTTTCGCCTCCTTTAACCTCCTCAATTTCTTTCTCTAGCTTTTGAATATATTTACTTTGGGAGTCTTGGATGAACTCTGGGATGGAATAAACGTTATTGGTTCCGTTTTTTACTCCAATACCAAGAAAAGGTGCTTATAGAATATTAACTTAGGAACAAACTAAGATTAATGTTATAAGTTTGTTCCTATTTTTATACAAAGACTATGACCTCATTATTACCTATTAGACCGATATTTATATTAATAGCTTTATTTTTTGTAATTTCTTGTAAACAGGAAGAAGAAAACTTTTTCATTACTGGTAAAGTCAATGGAGACTATTCTGGACTCCTATTTCTATACTATCAAGGCGAGGGTAGGAAAGATAGCATACTTGTAAAAAATGGTAAGTTCAAATTCAAAGGAAAGGTGGAGCATCCCACAGAGGCTAGTATATCGACAGAAGGAATGTCCTCTTGTGATAAAAATTTTTTTATAGAAAATGTAGATATGGTTGTTGATATAACTATTGAAGAAAAAATGATTAGAGAATACGAACTTAATATGGTTTATATAGATACTGTATTGGGAACCAAAACTTCGAAAATTGCTTATGATTTCCAGAAGTTCAAAGAAACTTATAAAAAAGACTCTGATTGGAACAAGAAGCTATATACCAAAGTTGATGAAATTATTAGAAGGAATCCTAAGCATAGGTATTCAGCAAATTTATTAGATGAAGTTAGTTATGATTCCGTTTTAAGCTATAAGCAATTACAAAAGTTGTATAGCAATTTAAATTTGGAACATCAGGATTCACTTCGCATAAAGACACTTGAGTATAATATATTTCCAGAAAGAAGGGTAGAAATCGGAGATTCTTTAAAAGATTTTGAGCTACCTGATACAAACGAGCAACTTTTGAGTACCAAAGAATTTAGAGGCTCTTTATTGCTTATTGAATTTTGGGCATCTTGGTGTAAGCCATGTAGGAAGAGTTTTCCCAAATTGTTATCGATAGCCAAGACATATAAAGATTCAAACTTCAAAGTTTTAGGGGTTTCTATTGATCAAAATAAAGATAAGTGGCTCAAGGCAATTGAAGATGACAAATTAACTTGGCCAAACGTTATTGATACGGGTGGTGAATTTGGAAAAACAGCAACTGATTTTGGCATTTTTGCCATTCCCAATAATTTTCTTATTGACAAAACTGGAAAAGTTATTTCGAAAGATATTCCTTTAGAAGAGTTGAAAAAAATACTAGATTCTATTCAATAATTTTCAGTTTCTTAAATAAAAAAACTAATAAGCTTTCCCTATGATTTCAAGCCTAAACCAAGTCGAAGTAAGAGAATAATGAGATGGGTACTTTTGTAAGAGTAAAGCATGATAGAAAATTTGACTATCAGCATTTTCATCTAGAAACAAATTAAAAAGTAAAGAAACATAGGTTATGTAAGTCCGATTGGAGTCGATAATTTTCAAACTACTGTAAATAGCCTTTTGAACTAAGCTAAGGTTATATTTTTCACGATTACACATAACTATAACTGATTATTAATTTCAATTTTAAACCTGTCTTTAAAAAACTAAGGCAGGTTTTTATTGAAGCTGGTTTTTTTATAAATAATTGATAGCCAACAATTAGATATTCCTTAGCAAAGTCATACTTTTGCAGCATCTAAAAAAGAATCTTAAAATGGCTCAAGCTAAAGGAATAAAATCTGCTTTAATTTCGGTATATCACAAAGAAGGTTTAAGACCTATTGTAGAAATTTTAAACCAGTTGGGTGTCGAAATTTACTCGACTGGTGGAACTGAAAAATTTATTACAGATCTTGGAATAAATGTAATTCCTGTAGAAGATATCACCTCCTACCCTTCTATTTTAGGAGGTCGAGTAAAAACTCTCCATCCTAAAGTTTTTGGAGGTATTTTAAACCGAGGTGAAAATGCACAAGATCAGGAAGAATTAAAGTCTTACGATATTCCTCAGATTGATTTAGTTATAGTTGATTTATATCCCTTTGAAGATACCGTAGCTTCTGGAGCGAATGAACAAGATATTATTGAAAAAATCGATATTGGAGGTATTTCGCTTATCAGAGCAGCTGCTAAAAACTTTAAGGATGTGCTTTGCGTGTCCTCAAGACAAGATTACTCTTCTTTAGAAGAAATTCTGAAAGAAAACAAAGGCGTTGTAAGCCTTTCACAAAGGAAGAATTTTGCAGCCAAAGCATTTCAAATTTCATCGCATTACGATACAGCTATTTTCAATTATTTCAACACCACTGAAGCCATTCCTACTCACAAGCAAAGCTTTGACAAAGGGAAAGAACTTCGCTACGGCGAAAACCCACATCAGCAAGGTTTTTTCTTTGGAGATTTTGAAAAAGTTTTCAATAAACTACACGGTAAAGAATTGTCTTACAACAATCTGCTAGATGTAGATGCTGCTGTTAATTTAATGTCAGAATTTCATGGAGAAGACCCAACTTTTGCTATTCTTAAGCACAATAATGCTTGCGGATTGGCTCAAAGAAATACTATTCACCAAGCCTATCTAGATGCTTTAGCTGGTGATCCCGTTTCAGCGTTTGGTGGAATATTGATTTCAAATTCAGAGCTAGATAAAGCTACTGCAGAAGAAATTCATAACCTCTTTTGCGAAGTTGTGATTGCACCTAGCTTCACAGATGAGGCGTTGGAAATCCTAACCAAAAAGAAAAACCGAATTATTCTGGTTCAGAAAGAATTTCAATTTTCAGACAAAATCGTTAGAACTTGCCTCAACGGTGTTTTAGTTCAGGATAGAGATGCAAAAACTGATGCTTTTGAAGATTTGAAAACAGCTACAAAACTATCACCTAGTGATACTCAGGTGGAAGATCTATTATTTGCTTCCAAAATATGCAAGCACACCAAGTCAAATACCATTGTACTGGCAAAAAACAAGCAATTGCTAGCAAGTGGGACTGGACAAACTTCAAGAGTTGATGCTCTGAATCATGCTATTGAAAAGGCTTTGAATTTCAAATTTGATTTGAAAGATTCGGTTATGGCAAGCGATGCTTTCTTCCCATTTCCAGATTGTGTCGAGATTGCTGGCAACGCAGGAATCACTTCTGTAATCCAACCTGGCGGGTCTATTAAAGACGAATTGAGCATCGACTATTGCAATGAAAATAATATTTCCATGGTGATGACAGGAATACGTCATTTTAAGCATTAATTAATTAACTTTATCCTCTTCAAATAATATACGCATGGGATTTTTTGATTTTCTTACCGAAGATATAGCTATAGATTTAGGAACTGCAAATACACTTATCATTCATAATGATAAAGTAGTTGTGGATAGCCCGTCAATTGTAGCCCGAGACAGATTAACTGGGAAAATTATCGCGGTAGGAAAAGAAGCTGCTATGATGCAGGGAAAAACACATGAAAATATAAAAACTGTTCGTCCGCTAAAAGATGGTGTCATCGCAGATTTTGATGCTAGTGAACAGATGATAAGTATGTTCATCAAAGAAATTCCAGCTCTCAAAAAACGTTTGTTCACGCCTTCTCTTCGTATGGTTATTTGTATTCCTAGTGGGATTACAGAAGTTGAAATGCGCGCTGTGAAAGATTCAGCTGAACGTGTAAACGGTAAAGAAGTTTATTTGATTCATGAACCTATGGCTGCTGCAATTGGTATTGGTGTAGATATTATGCAACCTAAAGGAAACATGATTGTTGATATAGGTGGTGGTACAACAGAAATTGCTGTTATCGCTCTTGGCGGTATCGTTTGTGATAAATCTGTGAAAATTGCTGGTGATGTGTTTACCAATGATATCATTTACTTCATGAGAACTCAGCATAACCTTTTCATAGGAGAACGTACTGCTGAAAAAATAAAAATTCAAATTGGTTCTGCAACCGAAGATTTGGAAACTGCTCCAGAAGACATGAGTGTTCAGGGACGTGATTTGTTGACAGGAAAACCAAAACAAGTTGAGATTTCCTTTAGAGAAATTGCTAAGGCACTTGATAAATCTATCCTAAGAATTGAAGATGCTGTGATGGAAACTCTATCACAAACTCCTCCAGAATTGGCAGCAGATATTTACAATACAGGAATATATCTCGCTGGTGGTGGTTCCATGTTGAGAGGTCTTGATAAACGTTTATCTCAAAAAACAGATTTGCCTGTTTATATAGCTGAAGATCCGCTAAGAGCAATTGTAAGAGGAACAGGAATTACCCTAAAAGATTTAGAAAGATACAAAGCTGTCCTTCTGAAATAAGTCTAAGTTATGCAGCAAATCATTTTATTTCTTATTAAAAATAAGACAGGTTTGGTGTTTATCATTCTTATGACAATAGCGCTTGGACTTACATTCAAAGCTCATACCTACCACAATAGCAAGTTGGTTTCCTCTGCAAATTTCATCACTGGAAATATCCTAGGAACTTCAGAAAGTATATATCAATATTTTGATTTAGAAACTCAGAATGAGATTCTTTTAGAAGAAAATGAGCTCTTAAGAAGAAAGATTTTGAATCTTTCCTTTACTGAAGACACTTTAGAATCAAATCTGGATTTTATTACTGATACTTTATATAAAATTCAAAAAACAACTGTAGTTTCCAATTATTATGATAAAATAGACAATTTTCTTCTCATTGAAGGTGGGGTAAAGGATAGTATAAAGGAAGATCTTGGTGTTATTTCAAGTAAGGGTATAGTAGGAATAGTGCAAGATGTTAGTCAGGGATATTCGAGAGTAATTTCTATATTAAACACCAACACTTCCATCAATGCTCAACTCAAAAAAACCTCTCATTTTGGAACTTTAACCTGGGATGGAAAGGATCCAAATATTTTGAGTTTGGTAGATGTTCCTAGATCTGCACCCGTCAGAGTTGGGGACACCATAACAACAGGCGGACGTTCCTTAATCTTTCCTGAAAATGTTCCTATTGGCATCATTAGCGAATATGTATTGGATGAGAATGTGGGCTATTATAACATTTCGGTAAAATTATTCAACGATATGACTAATCTGAAACACGTCTATGTCATTGAAAATACAAGTAAAGAAGAGGCTTATGAATTATTAAATCCTGAACAACCGTAGATGAAAACTTATTTCATAAATAGCATAAGGTTCGTCCTTCTTATTCTAGTTCAGGTTTTGATTTTAAATCATTTTGAGGTATTTGGCTATGTGAGCCCTTATATTTATCCTTTACTCATAATTTTGTTGCCGTTTAATATCAATTCTATTCAGAAGCTTTTTTTAGCCTTTGCTCTCGGAATCTGTTTAGATTTTTTTGAAGATAGCGGCGGCATACATGCTGCAGCAACTTTAGTCATTGCTTACCTGAGACCTTTGTTCTTAAGAAATGCTTTTGGCTTAAGCTATGATTATCAAACTTTAAAGTTTTATAATGCACCCTTTAAATCTCGATTTGTTTATGTAAGTTTAATGGTTCTAATCCACCACACAGTGCTTTTTTCTTTGGAACTATTTAGTGTTAATCATTTACTATATCTTTTTGAAAAGATTATTTACTCTTCGATTTTCAGTATATTATTGATTATGATTACATTAAACTTAATACGTAAGAACAGTAAATGAGAAAGTTACTCCCTATCATCTTAGTTAGTTTTACAGCCTTGATTTTCCTAATTAGGTTATTTTATTTACAAATAATGGATGACAGTTTTGATGAAGTTTCAACAAACATATCGGTAAGGAAAGTTTACGATTACCCTCAAAGAGGTTATATCTATGACCGAAATGGTGAACTTATGGTGGGCAATCAACCTGCCTACGATGTAATGGCAGTTCCTCTTGAGGTTAAAGAATTTGATACTTTGGAGTTAGCAAGTTTGCTTAAACTCTCTCCAGAGCGACTTAAAGTTCAATTGGAAAAAGCTTGGCGTTATTCTCCTAGACTTGCTTCAGTAATTACACCTCAACTAACAAAAGATGAGTTTGCCTACCTACAAGAACGGATGCATAAATATGAAGGTTTCTATATTCAAAAGAGATCTTTAAGAGATTATAATATAGATCATAGTGCCAATATCTTAGGATATATTGCCGAGGTTGGCCAAGGAGAAATATCACAAAATTCCTATTATCAATCCGGAGATTTAAAAGGGAAACAAGGTGTAGAAGAACAATATGAGAAAATTTTAAGAGGCGAAAGAGGTGTTAAACATTACCTTAGAGACATACATAATAAAAATATAAAGCCTTTTAAAGAAGGTAAATTTGATACTGTTTCTAAAAAAGGAAGTGACTTACATCTTACTATTGATGGGAAACTGCAAGACTACGGAGAGAAGTTGATGAAAGGCAAACGCGGTGGAATAGTTGCTATTGAACCCAGTACAGGTGAAATTTTAACTTTAGTAACAGCGCCGTCCTACGATCCAGATTTATTGGTGGGTAGAAAACGCTCAAGAAACTTTACAAAGCTATATTACGATACTATTCAAAAACCACTTTACAATCGAGCTTTACAAGCTATTTACGCCCCTGGCTCACCATTCAAAGCACTTACAGGTTTAGTAGCCCTTCAAGAAGGGGTTGTTGATCTTGAAGAAGATTTTAGATGCAATGGAGGATATAATTATGGAAGGAGAAGAATGGGATGTCACCATCATCCAAGCCCTGTAAAACTTATTTCAGGTGTTGCTTATTCCTGCAATTCTTATTTTTCACAAATTTACAGAAGAACCATTGAAAAATATGAAACTCCTCAAGAAGGTATTGATGCCTGGCGGGGTCACTTAGCAAGTTTTGGACTTGGTGATTATTTAGGTTATGATTTACCGGTAGGAAGAGCAGGACTCTTACCCGATTCTGAGTATTACAATAAAGTATATCCTGATAACAACTGGTATGCAACAAATACGATTTCCAATGCGATTGGACAGGGGGAGGTGCTCACTACTCCCATACAACTGGCCAATGCTACTGCTGCTATCGCTAACAAAGGTTGGTTTTACAGACCTCATATTTTAAAAGCTATAGATAATTCACCTATAAAAGAAGAAAAATATACGACCAAGCAAATCACAACCATAGATAAAGAACATTTTGAACCCATTATACAAGGCATGCATGATGTATTCAATTACGGGACAGCCTCATTTCTAAGAGTCCCTGGAATAGAAGTCGCCGGAAAAACCGGAACTTCAGAAAATTACATAAAAATTGATGGTGAAAGAGTCCAAATGACAGATCACTCTATTTTTGTGGCTTTTGCCCCCAAAGATGATCCCAAAATAGCCCTGGCAGTTTTTGTAGAAAATGGATATTGGGGTTCTAGATATGCTGGTAGAATTTCTAGTCTTATGATAGAAAAGTACTTAAAAGAGGAGATAGAACGAAAGGACTTAGAGAGATGGATATTGAATAATACGCTCGAAGATGAGTATGCTAAGCCTTATTCTGGCGAACCTTTTAAAATTAATCAGTAAAAATGCCCAAAACTTTACTGCAACTAGATTGGCTTACGGTTCTCATCATCGCAATTCTGATAGGTTTTGGCTGGGGAAATATTTATTCAACCACATTTATAAGTCCGGAAGAAAGTATCATAGATCTTTCTAAAATATACGGAAAGCAACTACTTTGGATTTTCTTAGGAATTTTAATTGGTGTTGTCATCTTAGCCTTGGAAAGTAAATTTTTCGAAAGATTTGCAAACATCATTTACGTTTTGGCACTCTTATCACTCATAGGACTTTTTATTTTCGGAAAAACTATAGCTGGGCAAACAGCCTGGTACTCTTTTGGTGCTTTCAGCATACAGCCTGCTGAGTTTGTAAAAACAGCTGTAGCTTTAGCTTTAGCAAAGTACATAAGTGATCTGGACAATGACTTGTCAAGATTTAAATCACAAATTAAAGCTTTTGCCATAATCGGGATTCCTCTTGCGCTTATTATGCTCCAACCTGATGCTGGTAGTGCACTCATATATTTGGCTTTTATAATTCCCCTTTACAGAGAAGGTCTTCCACATATTTATATTAATATCGGCTTCTTAATTGTAGGCATTTTCATACTTACACTTAAATTTGGATTCACCATATTCGCTCCAATTTTTGGCGTTTTGGTAATTATCATATACCTACTAAATAGAAAAAAGAAGCCAAAACTCTGGCGTTATGCTTTAATTTTTATTTTCGGGATTGGCTTTTCGTATTCAGTCAATTTTATTCTAAATTCAGTTTTATTACCTCATCAAAAAGATAGATTTGATGTTCTTATTGGTGAAACCAACGACATAAGAGGTTCTGCGTTTAATCTTTATCAAAGTGAAGTTGCTATAGGAAGTGGTGGCTGGACTGGTAAAGGCTGGCTGAAAGGCTCACAAACTCAAGGTCGATTTGTTCCAGAACAACATACAGACTATATTTTCAGCACCGTTGGAGAGGAATGGGGATTTCTAGGAACAAGCATCGTTGTGGTGTTGTTTACTATGCTTATTTTAAGGTTATTCCATTTAGCAGAGCGTCAAAAAAGTCAATTTAGTAGAGTTTATGGTTATTCTGTGATGTCAGTCATTTTTGTTCACTTTTTTGTAAATGTTGCTATGGTAATTGGCTTATTTCCCACTGTAGGAATACCATTACCGTTCTTTAGTTACGGAGGCTCTGGATTATGGGGATTTTTAATATTAGTTCTTATTTTTCTTAAGCTGGATGCTAAAAGAAAGAGCTTAAACTAGCTGACTATCTAGTCTTCAAGATACATGTCGATTAGGCCTTCAGGAGTTTTGAAGTAAATCGTTTTTTCCTCCTTATCTACTTTCACAATAAACCTATCGTTCACAGGAATAATAATTTCTTTCCCGTTGAAATCAATAAAGAAAAGTGCCTGCATGGTTTGATCATTCACAAACTTAATGGTGCCGATTTCTCCATGAGTTTCATCAATGGCTTTATAATCTATAATTTCGTGGTAGTAAAATTGATTTTCGCCAAGTTTTGGCAATTGAGATAATGGCAGGTAGACATCTCTTTTTAATAAGTCGTCTGCATCTGCTTCTTCATCAACTTCTTCAAGCTTTACGCGCAGTAAATTGCTTTTCTGTAGGTTAGATTTTTCAATAAAAAAAGGAATCAATTTATTGCGGTAATCCACAAAAATTGATTCCAGGTGTTCATAGAGTTCAGGCTCGTCGGTATCCAATTTGATTTGCAACTCACCCTTAAAACTAAACTTACTCACGATGTGACCTAAATAAAAACACTGGTCTTTTGTCATCGCAATAAATTTTTTAGTCCTCTTTTTTAGTTTCTTCTTCAGAAGAGTCCTCATCAGCAGGAGTTTCCGCTTCAGCTTGTGCAGCTGCCTTAGCATCTGCTTCTTCTTTAGCTTTTGCCTCTTCCTCTGCTTGAGCAGCTTTTGCTTCAGCTTCACGCTTAGCACTTACTTCTCTTTCTGCTTCCAATGCTTTTTCTCTTTCTGCTTCTTTAGCTTTCGCTGTTTTTTCTGCAGAAGTAGATATTTTATCTTCTTTTTCAGACATCCAAGCTTCAAATTTCTTCTCTGCTTCTTCTTCTGTTAACGCTCCTTTGTCAACACCTGCTAAAAGGTGTTTTTTCATCATTGCGCCTTTGTAAGATAAAATACGTCTTGCCGTATCAGTTGGCTGCGCACCATTTCTTAACCATTTCACAGATGAATCAACATCTAGTTCAATAGTAGCAGGCTGGGTTACAGGATTGTAAATGCCTAATTTCTCAAGGTATTTACCATCTCTTTTTGAACGAACATCTGCAGCGACAATCCAGAAAAAAGGTTTTCCTTTCTTTCCGTGTCTTTGTAATCTTATTTTAACTGGCATAAAAAATTAAATTTTGGAGTTCCCGACTCCCGTTATTAATAATGAGGTGCAAAAGTAAGTTTATTTTTTGAAATACAGATGTTTGGGTTTAAGATAATTGGAATTGTTTTTTTAAAGGAATATAATTCATATTATTTATTCTTGACCCATTTGATCTTTTTCCCATTTTCATTTATCATATATAATGAATTTTGACCATATTCGAGTTTCAAGTTATCACCATACTTTAATTCATTTATATCAAATTCATCGATATAAATTTCGATCATTTTATTGCTTTTTAAATCAAAAGAGAAATAGGAATTATGATATCCTAGATATTCTGTATAACCATATAAAATACTATCGTTTTTTTTGAAAAACAATTCTAAACTTCCATTTGCATCGGTTTCTAAAGTTACACCCTTTTGTTTGATTATTAGATTCACCCCTAACATTGGACCTGATTTAAAATCTTTAATTTGAAAATTTACTCGAACAGAATCACTTTCGTTATTTGACTCAGATACCAATATTTTATATGAGTCATTATAATGAGGTTCTTTGAAATTCAATTTTAGAATAGTATTTGTATAAGTCCACATTCCCTGGAGCTTAGATTTTTTATTTATATGTTCACCAAATGTCATATCAAACGTATAATCTTCATATAAGATTATACATTCTGAATAGATTTTTAGATCATAATCTAAGCAGTATTTTCCTTCGATTTTATCTTGTCCTAATAAATTAAGAGTAACTAAAATACTAATCATTGTTAGTATTCTGCTATTCACAACCTGTTCCAGGCGCACTGTTTTCTCCATCTTGTTCTGCTATTAAGATATTTCTAATATTTAGTCTGTCTTGTTGGCTAGGGACTGATTCTATAAATGAATCAGTTTCAACTATATTACCGTTTGAATCTTTATAATACAAACCGCCAAAAGCCATTGCTTGATAATAGTCCCAGCCAAGATTTCCTCCAGTACCGTAGTTTGTATCCCACTGTAATAGTGAAACTGCTATAGCATCAACATATCGGGAAGCATATGTTTCAATAGCGGAAAAATATAATTGTTTTTATGATTTATAATTATTTAAGCAAATTAAAAGAGACCTTTGGAATAATCCAAAAGCCGCTATTGAACATATGAATGGTTGTGGTTTGTATTATTTTGATTGCTTGATAAATTCTAAGATTTCTTTTTCAAAGTGATAATTTGTTCACCTTCTTTTAGTTTCAACTGATTTTTATTTAATTTCATAATCTTATACTTTTCAATTTGATTTTTTATAGCCTTTGGTTTATTGTATCCTTCAGATAAATAAACTTCAATTTCATAGTTCAGTTTGGTATCGATTTCAAAAGAGTAATTACCACAACACAAATCTGAAACTTGAATTTTTTTGCTTCCTGCTTGTTTTTTAAAACTTAAAACAGCCAGTCCATCCTTATCTGTTACTTCACCATATCTATCTTTAAGATTTAATACTGAAACATTGGGACGAACTTTCTCACTATGGCTAAAAACTCTAACATAAAGTTTTATGGAATCAGAATCATTAAAATACGTTTTATACTTACGAAAACTATTGATTTTCAACTCGGTCAAGTCATAATTTAAAATCAAAGAATCATTTTTTATCTGATAATGACCTTTACCATAATTTATTTTCCCTAATTCTCCTTGTATTTCTCTTTGAAAGACCCCGTTGTTTTTAAAAGAAAATATTTTACATTCTCCATTATCTGTGACACCATAACAGTAACTATAATTACCACTTAACAAAGATTGGGAATTTATAGTTGTATAAATAAATAAAAACGCAAGTAGTATAACTTTTTTAATTACACTCCGTTCCTTTAGAATTTCTATTACTTTCTGCTTCATTCTCAATTATTTTTTTAATATTATTTATATCATTTTCATTTGGGACTAGTTCCTTAAAAGAATCTGTATCTATACGTATGGGATTGTTATTGCTATCTAAAATTGGATTTCCATTTGAATCTCTTTTGATTTTAGAGAGACCGGCATAAGCCATAGATTGATAATAGTCCCAACCTAAATTACCACCAGTGCCATAGTCTGTATCCCATTGTAATAGTGAAATTGCCATTGCGTCTTCATATTGAGACATAAACTCATGATGAAATTCATTTGTACCTATAGTATAACCATTGTCTTCTGCATACTTATTCAATTTCTCTTGAAAAGAAAAACTATTAAATTCAATTGTTTGTGAATACATTGCATTTATATATGCATGAACGGTTTCATGAATCATTGTTCTTGCAATAGATAACTGAGTTGCATCATCTAAATAATTATTCCCAATAGTTATATCTGCTCCATTAGCATAAGCATTAGAATTTCCAGTATTGCCGTTTTCAATAGTAAGGTGTGTTACATCACTACCTCTAAACATTTCTAAAATTGTTTCGGAAAAAGTAAAAAACGTATTTGTATCTGGATTCATTATTTGTGTTAATGATTGTTCTAGACTTCCTATTTCTAATTCAGTAAAAATAGCATTAGCACAAGGGTTACTCAGTTTATTTATGATTTCCTCATCGTGACTATTTGGATTAGTAGGGCTTGGTCCATGAGGATAATGATTATGATAGGAATCTGTATCATCATCATACGGCATACCATTGTAATCTCCTCCTATTCCTCCATCAATCCAAACCCATTCATAAGTGGAGCCAACATAAGTAGAATGAGTATAACTAATTCCCATATTACCACTCCCTACCTTGAACCAATCTTTATAGTGATCTGTTTTAACTAATAAATGGCATCCCGAACAATGACCTCCACTAATAGGCGCTACATATTTAAATTTATCATCAATGACCAACTCGCTTCTTAGTTTACCCGCTTTAAAAACTTTTAAAGACGTGTTTTTGCCATTTAAGTCAAAATAGTGAATGCTACCTGAGTAATTTCTTAAATTAAAGATACTCAAAGCATCGTGGATAGTTTTTTTATGGCTTGAAAATTTTATAAGCTCAAATTCCCAGATATTGAGATCATTTCTTGCTGCAAGTAATTTATAGCTTACATAATCTTTATTGGTACTTTCTACATTAATTACCGTATTGAATTCAAAAATTTCTGCTCCATTTAAAATGTCAAAATCCACTTTGTAATCATTCCATTTTATCAGTAGATTATTTTTAACGAAGACATCGTCAAAATTTTCTAATGTAAATTCTTCTTTTAAATTTTAAGCCTTGTACTGTTCACTTTTGGTATAATAATCTTTTTCGCAACTATAAATCACAACAAAAAGTGAAAATAGCATCAGTAGTTTAATCGGTAGTGTTTTCATTCGTATATAATTTAGTTAGTGTTTGTTTTAATCGACTTTTAAAACAATAACTAAGGAAAACCATATATAATCCTTATTTGGCTGTATAATCTAGTGTTCGGCTGTGTGTGTGTGTGTGTGAGATCACTTTGTAACTTAATAACAAAGCAATACTAAACCTTTATGACTTAAAGAGATTACGGTTCAACCTTACTTCTGTTGCGGGAAAACCGTAAATTTTGAGTTCAACTATCTCTATTCTAATAAATCTTCAAAAATTACTTATTTTAGTTATCCTGAAACACATCCTAAGCATGCTACACAAACTCAACCTAGAGCATATCCTCTTTCTGGATATTGAAACCGTTCCAGAACAGGAGGTATTTGAAGACTTGTCTCCAGTAAAACAAAAGCTTTATGCTGATAAAACACAGTATCAGCGCAAAGAGGAGTTTACGGCTAAAGAATTTTATGACCGTGCCGGGATTTGGGCGGAGTTTGGAAAAATTGTGTGCATTTCAGTTGGCTACTTTAATTTTAAAGGGGACGAAAGAAAATTTAGAACCACCAGTTTTTTTGGTGAAGAAGCCGATTTATTGAAGCGTTTCAAAATTTTAATTGAAGATTATTTCGGCTTGCCGCATCACCTCATGTGTGGTCATAATGCTAAGGAATTTGACTTTCCCTACATCGCCAGACGCATGCTGATTCATGGGATTTCTCTTCCAGAAAAACTGCAATTGTTTGGAAAAAAGCCCTGGGAAATCCCTCATCTGGACACCTTGGAATTATGGAAGTTTGGGGACTATAAACACTACACCTCTTTGAAGTTGCTTACCGAATTGTTCAACATTCCTTCACCAAAAGACGACATCGACGGCAGCCAGGTCCGGGATGTGTATTATAAAGAAAAAGACATTGACAGGATTGTGACCTACTGCGAAAAAGACGTTATTGCAGTGGCACAAGTGATTTTAAAACTTCGTCAGGAAGACCTTTTGGAAGATCACGAACTTATCTCTGTATAATGCTTAAGGTCAATAACCTCAACATAAACTTTGGTGATGAACACGTCATTAAAAACATTAGTTTTGATTTGCAACCCAATCAGATCCTTGGCATTGTTGGTGAATCTGGTTCCGGGAAGTCCGTGTCGACTTTGTCTATTTTAGGATTGCTCGGACCAAAAGCTGAAGTTGAAGGGTCAATTTTATTTAAAGACCATGAGCTTACAAGTTATAGTGAGCAACAATTTCAGCAGATTCGTGGCAACGATATTTCAATGATTTTTCAGGAACCCATGAGTTCGCTGAATCCGTCGATGCGCTGTGGAAAACAAGTGGAAGAAGTTTTAATTCGGCATAAGAAGCTTTCCAAAAAAGAAGTGAAACAGGAAGTCTTAAGCCTTTTTGAAAAGGTGAAATTACCCAGACCTGAAGCTATTTTTAAAAGTTATCCCCACCAGATCAGTGGCGGGCAAAAGCAACGCGTGATGATTGCCATGGCCATTGCCTGTAAACCTAAAATCCTCATCGCCGATGAACCCACTACAGCGCTAGACGTTACCGTTCAAAAGGAGATTTTGAAACTGCTCAAGTCACTTCAGCAGGAAACCGAAATGAGCATCATCTTTATTTCTCATGATTTGGCTTTAGTGTCGGAGTTAGCTGATCGAGTAGCGGTGATGTACAAAGGTGAAATTGTAGAACAGGACGATGTTAAGAGTATTTTTAAAAACGCTAAACACCAATATACCAAAGCACTTTTAGCCTCCAAACCTTCTACCAAACACCGTCTTAAAGCCCTGCCAACGGTTAAAGATTATATGCAGGAAGTTCCAAATGCAGAAGTAGAAACTTCAGAAGAAAGGAAAAAAAGACATAAGCTCATTTACTCTAAACCACCTTTGCTTGAAGTGAAAAATGTAAAAAAAACTTTTATTTCCAATGCAGGTTGGTTTGTAAAGTCTGATAAGGTAAATGCTGTAGATGATGTAAGCTTTAAACTCTATGAAGGTGAAACCCTTGGGCTTGTAGGCGAATCGGGTTGTGGAAAATCGACTTTAGGCAATGCTATTCTTAGGCTGGATGACCCCACTGAAGGCGATATTTTGTACCAGGGTAAATCGATTACCAAATTGAAAGGTGAAGCCTTAAGACGACTACGGAAAGATATACAGTTGATCTTTCAGGATCCGTTTTCAAGTTTAAACCCGCGACTTTCAGTGGGGAAAGCCATCATGGAACCCATGAAAGTTCATGGGTTATATGGAAATTCTGACTCAAGAAGACAAAAAACTATCGAACTTCTGGAACGTGTGGGTTTGTCTAGCGCCCATTTTGACCGATATCCGCATGAATTCAGTGGTGGCCAGCGCCAGCGTATCGGCATTGCCCGAACCATTGCGGTCGAACCCAAATTGATTATTTGCGATGAGTCGGTGTCGGCTTTGGATATTTCGGTACAGGCGCAAGTGTTGAACTTACTCAATGAACTCAAAACTGATTTTGGATTTACCTATATTTTTATTTCTCACGATTTGGCAGTGGTCAAGTACATGGCCGATCAGCTTTTAGTCATGCATCAGGGCAAAATTGTAGAACACGGCGAAGCGGATGCGGTGTATGCCAATCCTGAAAAAGCCTATACAAAAGAGCTTATTGAAGCGATTCCCAAAGGGATATAATTTAGTATAGCTGTGGCGAAATAAGACCAGAAGGTCACAGAGAGTATAAAGAAAAAATGTCAATGCAACACACTAAAGATTACCTGGAACGTGAAATCGAAAAATTAAGCTTGATGCTCATCAGTTTAATTGAAAAAGTAACAGGTCTTAATGCTAATACAGCTTCAGATGAACTAGATGAAATCGATGCCACTATGCAAGGCGAGCTTGATCTAAATCTAAGTAAGATAAGTGAAATGGGATCTGAAGAATTTCTAGATCACATTTCAAGCTTGCACCTGACCCACGTTGAGCAATTATCTGAATTACTTTATAGATTAGTTCTAAAAACGAAATCATCTAACCTAAATCAAAGCTATGACAATTCCAAAATAGCTAAAAAAGCTATTCTCTTAATCAATGTTCTAGAAGAAAAGTCAAAAACCTTTTCGATGGAACGCTTGGAGATGAAAGAGCATTTAAGACATTTTAGTTAAGCTAGCTAAAAGATTAAGAACCTCTTTAATGTTTGGACTAAAAACTCTTATCTCATAGTACTTAAAAACCATCGCGAACTCAACGCCTCAGAGGTAAATTAAAACCACAAAGTCACAGAGAGCACAGAGGCCTATTTTCACACTTACTTTTCCCTATTTTTGCTTATGGATTTTCGAGACCCTCTCCGCAAAATTATTCACGTGGATATGGATGCGTTTTACGCCTCTGTAGAGCAGTTGGATGACCCCAGTCTGGAAGGCAAAGCCCTAGCCGTTGGTGGAAGTTCCAAACGCGGAGTCGTAGCGGCAGCGAGTTATGAAGCCCGAAAATACGGTGTAAAAAGTGCAATGAGTGGCCGACAGGCCGCCCGACTTTGTCCGCATTTGATCTTCGTAAGACCAAGATTTGAACGTTATAAAGACATCTCTCAACAAATTCGTAAAATCTTTTTTGAATACACCGATTTGGTCGAACCACTTTCTCTGGATGAGGCTTATCTGGATGTTACGGTAAACAAATTCAATTTTCCCAGCGCTACAGTTTTGGCCAGAGAAATCAGAGAAAAAATTAAAGCCAAAACCGAACTGAATGCTTCGGCCGGGATTTCCATCAATAAATTTATTGCGAAAGTCGCCAGCGACATCAACAAACCTAACGGACAAAAGACCATTCCGCCAGAAGACGTTATTGAGTTTTTAGAAAAGCTCGACATCAGAAAGTTTTATGGCGTGGGTAAAGTGACTCAGGATAAAATGTACCGTCTTGGGATTTTTACAGGTGCAGATCTTAAGTTAAAATCCCTCGATTATCTTCAGGAACATTTTGGAAAAAGCGGATTGCATTACTACAATGTCGTGCGTGGCATTCATTTGAGTGAGGTTAAAACAAGCCGAATTCGGAAATCACTCGGCGCCGAACGTACCTTTTCTGAAAATATTTCTTCAGAAATTTATATGCTCGAAAAACTGGAAGACATCGCCGAAGAGGTAGAGCGCCGACTCAAAAACAGCCAAGTGGCTGGCAAAACCATTACACTAAAGCTAAAGTACAGCGATTTCAGCGTACAAACCCGAAGTAAGACTTTGAAGTTTTTTATCGCATCCAAAGCCTTAATCATGGAAGAAACCAAAGCCTTACTGTACCAAGAACCCATCAAAGATTCTATTCGGTTGTTGGGGATTTCCTTATCCAACCTCAACACAGATCAATCAAAATCAATTAAAACTTCGCCAATTCCAAAAGAAGAACAGTTGAAGTTGCCGTTTTAGAACAACAACATCCAGAATGCCATGACCAGCATGATCGTATTTTCTATAAAGGTCGCTTCGGTCATAGGAAGGTTCAAAGCCGTTCCCAGACAGGCACATTTGATTGTTTTTTTAGAAAATAAGGAGCGCGTGACACCAATTGTTGTAATTCCTAAAACAATAATCGTGGCAACCAAAGCAATATCAATTTCAAATCGCATTAAGAACATGAGTCCGAGAGCGGTTTCTATAAACGGATACACCCAACCATAAGCCGGCAGGACTTTGGCTAGAGGGTCGTACATCCTAAAGGATTCTGGAAATCCGGTATAATCCAGAAATTTAAAAAAACTAAAGACAATGTAAAACAAGCCCATAAAGTCAAACATAAAACTGCTGAGTTCCCAGTCGCTGAAATTCAGCAAAATGGAAGCTGCAGTGATGTAACCAAAGATCAAAAACAAGGGAAACAGCTGCTGAGCTTTAGATTGGTCTTGAATATTTTCACCAGATTTATCTACAAAATCTGACTGTTTGGATATCTTATATTTATCGGATAGAGCATTCTGCAGTGTTTCAATGTCAATATGCTTTTCCATGTCAACTTTGGCTTCTTCAGCCTCTAAATCAACACTTACAGATTTTACATTATCCAGTTCATTAATACTCTCTTCCACACTGGCTTTGCAGTGCTGGCAGGTCATGCCTGAAACTTTATAGGTATGTGTCATTTTTTTATTTTAAGATACTATTTTTTCAATAACTGAATTCATTATTATCATCAACATAACAGTAAATATTAATGCTTTCTAAGAAAATTCTCAAACTGAAGCCCGTTAGTTAAATTCCTTAAAATACTATTCTAAGGTAACTTCTTAATTCAGAGAAATCGTCTGTTTCACAGCGCCACAGTTTAGCATTTGGCTTCCGAAAAGCGGGTTTTTGATGTCTTTAGACGCACTTAACCAGGCACCTCCTTTATTGTCGGCGTACATCGGACAATATTGCTCATAAAGCATTCTATCTGAACCAGTGATAGCTAACATAGCTTTCATATCACGATTAATTTGGGCAAAATGCTCTCTTTGATGTGCCATATCATTTTTAGAGATATGCTCTCCATGTTCTTTCATCACTTCCAAGATTTCTTTCATTTCCTGTTGCTGAGAAGTCTCAACTCGACTCATATCAAATGCATTAGCAGATTGTACTAAACTCTCACCTGCTTTGGCAGCGGCATCTTTATCATCATCTGCCAGCGCATTTTTAATGGCTAAATAGTTATCGATTAAAGATGAAGCAGTCTTGCTTTTAGTTACTGTCATATCTGACATTTCAGCCATGTTGTGGTTTTCATATTCATGCTCCACGTCACCTTGCATTTCTCCATCGTGGTTCATTCCAGCATCATGATCATGATCCATTTGTTCATCATGCATTTCCTGGTCATGCAGGTGCTCAGCATCGGTGTTATTTTCTTTTTTCTTGTCGACACAAGCAATTATTAAAGTCATTAGTCCAATTAAGACTGTTCTCGATAAGATCATATTTAGATTTTTCATTTGTATTGAATTTTAAATTAAAGATTTAAAAGCTGTTTATAAGGATGTGGACTTCTGATTATTCATCATCTTTTGATTTTCAAAAGATTGATTAAATATTAGGTTAACTAAGTAAAAGATAAGGTCGAAAAATTACAGCTCTATTTTTCTATCATTTTGTTTTCTCAAGTTCAGCTTTTCGTTTTTCGAACTCCTCTTTATCAATTTCCCCTTTAGCATATCGGTTTTTAAGAGTTTCTAATGGTGCTGCAGTCTTATTATTATCTATAGTTGAGTTAGGGTTTCTTTTAAAAACACCACTTCTTCTTACTGCTAAAAATAAAATAACGATAAGTAGTAAGCCTATAATCCATCCGTACATCATAACTTTTGAATTTATTGTTATTGAAAATCTTAAGTTTTACTGTTTGTCATTTTCTTTTTGATCCATCATGCCTTCATGATGCATGTTTTTCATCATTTCCTTCATCATTGCTTTTTTCATTTCTGGATTTTCTTTCATCGCCTTCATCAGTTTTTTTCTGCCTTCAGCGCTTTTCAATATTTTTTCAATCATCTTCGACTGCATTTTCTCCATCATCTCTGGATTGTTCTGCATCATACTCTGCATGTTTTCTTTCATCTTCTCTTTCATCTCCGGATTATTTTTCATCATCTTCATTAGTTTTCCAGATTCCATCATTTCCATATGGCTCTGCATCATAACTTTTCTAGCCTCATCATCCTGCTGTGCCATCTGAGTAAATTCTTTCATTTGCGCAGGATCTGAAATAATTTCCTGGTAAACTGCTTGTCTATTGTTTTGAGCTTCCATTGTTTCAGCGGCATCAAAGCTCGATTTACAGCTTACAAACGCACCTATCATTCCAATTATCATTACTGTTCTCGAAATTGTTTTCATTGTTCTATATTTTTTAAAATGAATTTATAATTTAACTGTTAGACTTATTCTTGAATGGAATCAATCACACTTCCGCATTTCAGCATTGATGCCCCATAATACGGGTTTTTAATTTCTTTAGAAAAGCTCAACCAAGTCGCTCCTTCGCTCTGATTTGCCATTGGGCATTTCTGAATATAAACCGTGTCATCCGTTGGATTTGACGTTTTGACAATCATGATCATTTCTTCTGAAAGTCGTATAAATATATCTCTAAGTTCATCGATATCTTTTACATTCTTTGAATCTTTAAACGTGTGGCTTTTCAATTCTGACAAAGAAATATTCACCTTATTATACTTTAATTTTGACGTTTTGAAATCATCTGCGACCAAGGCATCTTTTAATTCAGTATAATCATTGATGAGTGTCTTGACTTCTTCAGTTTTTTCTGAAATAGATTCAGAAGAAGTTTTGATTTTAGAATCTGACGACTCGCTATTCTTTTCCATAGAACCATGATTGTGACCAGACGATGCCATAGTTTCGCCTTCAGGATTCATCATACTCGGTTTATCCGATAATTGAGCTTCAGAATCCACACTAAAAGCGCCTTGAGTTACTATTTCATCTCCTGCCTTAAGACCTGAAAGAATTTCAACAAAATCTGAAGATGAAGATCCTGTTTCCACCAATTTCATCTTGAAATAGACACCGTTTTCGTTCTCTAATTGTTGATAAACTACTGAGCGTTTTCCAGTCCAGAGTACTGCTGACTTTGGAACCATCAAGGCTTGATTAGAAGTTGATTTAGATTCAGAATTAGCTAGCTCAGCCGTTATAAAAACCCCTGGCTTCAAGTTTCGATTCGGATTCTGAATAACAATTCGCGCTTTTGCCGACCTTGAATTGGCATCCAACACTGGTGAAATGAAAGTCACTTTGCCTGTCACATTTCCTTGATTGGGAATTGTAATGTTAAGCTCATCGCCTTTTTTAAGTCGATTCAAATCGCTTTCGTACACATCTACAATTGCCCAGAGGGTCGACAGATCTGCAATATCCATCAAGTTTTGATCAGCTTTCAAATTATCACCTTGCGTTACAAATAAACTTGAAATCACACCTGTTTTAGGAGACCTCAATTTCAATCTCCCATTTTCCAAAGATTTGACGTCATTAATGGACAACTCATAATTTTGAATTTTCCTAATGATGCTATTTAGAAGCAATTCGTTTTCTTGTCTAGTGGCTAGCTCCAGTTCTTCTTTCAACACCTGAATTTCAGGCGCGTACAATTCAGCAATGACTTGCCCTTTTTGAACTTCTTCGCCTTCTTCATTGATGTACAAACGTTCAATTCGTGCCTTAAAATTGGCAGAAATAGACGATGTATTATCCTGATTTACTTCTAAGCGACCGGAGAAATTCATGCTCGATTTTGAAGCTTCTTCTCCAACCGTCATGGTTTCCACCTGAGCTAACATTCTAGCCGTTTTACTCATTTTAATCGCATTTGGATCTACATCATCTTGCATCTGACTGGCTGGAATCAACTCCATACCACAGATCGGACAATCGCCAGGTTCATCTTTACGAATTTGAGGATGCATGGAGCAGGTCCACACTTTTCCTTCTGCTTGCTCCTGTGAATGATCATGTTCTGTTTCTTTTTGTATTTCAGAAGAAAACAAAGTAGCACCCAGAAAAACACCTAAGACTAAAATCAGCCCTGCTATGATGTATGTTTTTAAATTATTTTTCATGTTATTTTGTTTAAAAATTGAATATATATTTCACTAAAATTCCACCAGCTAACCAGATATAACTTATGAAAGCCAAGTATTTTAGAACCTTCTCGAGAAGTGGACTTTTAGGGGCCATTTCTTTCATATAAGAAATGTCTTTTTGTTCTGAAAAAAATCCCAGATAAACTAAAATCCCAGATATAACCAAAAACCCTATGTTCATGAAGAAGGTATAATCCAACTGAAAATGTTCTTGCTCTAAAATTTGGATTGAGGAAAAATCAGGTAATAGATTAAAAAAATCAAAGCTGTAATGTAGAAACAACGATGTGATGATTAGTGCAGTAAACAAGAGGAAAAGAATAAACAATGACATCTTCCAGCCGTAATATTTGGCATTGATTCTCAGGACTGGAAACACTACCAAATCGCTAAAAATAAACGCCATAACACCAGCAAAACTTACTCCTTTACCAAAAAGCAAAGCTGCCAGAGGTATATTTCCCATTGACCCAATGAATGTCATAAAAGCAGCAAAAGGACCAACAATCACATGCTCCAGAAGTGTGAAAAAGCCGAAGGAAGTTTGTCCTTCACCAGTATTGATAAATAAAGTCTGGAAAAAGGTGTCTGGTACAAAAGCTGAAATGACACCAGCAATGGTAAAACCGATAGTCACATCTTTCCAGACCATCTTCCATTCCATACCATATTGCTTCCCTACTTTTATCCAGTTTGTTTTGTTTTTTATTTTTTCTGAAATGGGTTTCGAATCAACCTTTTCTTTCTTAGCTTCTCCCAGTTTCTTTCTAGCTTTTGAGATGATAGATTTGGGATTGATTAATCCAACCAATAGCCAACTGATAAGTATGAGTAAAACGCCACCCACATATTCGCCAACCACAAATTGCCAACCCAAAAAGATGGAAATCACGATTCCGAGTTCAATCACCAAGTTGGTTGAAGCCAACAAAAACGCCATAGAAGACACAAAACTTGCGCCTTTTTGAAATAACGACTTGGTCGTTGCCAAAGCAGAAAAACTACACGAACTGCTTATGAAACCAAAGAAAGTTCCAAAAAGCACAGATTTCGCATCAGATTCTCCCATGGTTTTTTGCATATTTTTCTTGGTGACAAAAACTTGAATAAGACTACTTAATGCATATCCAAGGATAAAGGCCCATAATGCCATCCAAAAAAATCCCAGTGCAGTATTAGCAGCATTTCCCCAGTTTTCTAAAAAGTTATTGATGTTCATAATTCTGAATTTGATGTGAGGTAAATTAAAGTTTCGTTTAGCTTTTGAAGGTTCGCAAGCGTTTTAGCTTGTTGCTTTTCATAAAGTAATCGCTCTTCTTCCAAGCGAAGAACTTCTTCAATCTCCATGGAAGCGTTGGCTAAAGCAACTTCTGAAAGTTGTAAAATATCTTGTAAATTCAAGAGTTGCTTTTCATATAAATCTAAAAGGCTGTAGAGTTCATCTTGTTTATATTGAGCGACTTGAATTTCAGTTTCCAAACGAGTTTTTTCATTCTCCAATTGAAATTGAATTGATTCCCCCTGAAGGGAAGCCTCCCTTTTTCTGGATTTATTTTTCTTCCCGAAAATGGGTAAGCTCACCGAAAGCATAGGCATAATCGCATCCTGACCTGCACCTGCATTCATCACATTTCTGTCTTGAATGATTGCATAATCCAAGCCTAAACCAAATTGTGGCATGGCCTGCTTTTTGGCTAATACACTTTCCGCTTTGTTGGACTCCTTTAGATGTCGAATCGCTTCCAATCGCGGGTGATTTTTGGAAACAGAATCCGTTTGCATAACTTCTTTTTGATCCAAAATCTGTTTTGGATTTGAAATGAGGACAGGTGTTTTCAACTGCCGATTCATCAATTGATTGAGTTGAGTGGCCAAAGCCTGGTCCTGGTCTTTCAACACCTGAATCACACTCAACTGTTTATCAATCTGAAGTTCAACTCGTAAAATATCAACCAGATTTGCCTTATTGTTTTCATAATTCGATTTGACGATGGATTTCAAATCTTTAAGAATTTGAAGTTGTTTGGCTTCAAGTTCAGCGATGTACCTCAACGCAGATAAGTCGTAATACTTTTCTGCCACATTGAGATATAACTTCAATTTTTGATCTTGAAATTTTTCAAATTCAGCTTCTGCTTTATAAGCTGCTATATCGCCTTTGGCTTTAAAAGTTCCAAACCAGGGCAGCATTTGCGTCAGTGAAAATTTTGCAATTTGTGGACCTACACGAGTTTCGATTGGGCTGATGAAATAGCCAAAACTCAAGTTGGGATCTTGCCAGGATTTGGCTTGAGTAACGCCTTCAAGCTGTGCTTCAAAAGCTTTAAATTGAGCTTTCAATTGTAAATTATTTTCAGCTGCTATAGTTTTTAATTCTGAAAGACTCTGCGCTTTCAAATTAAAACCAAAGCATAGCAAAACTACAACCAACATAAGTTGAGTTGAGATGCTCGTCGGTTTTATGTAATATGTTTTAAACATAGGTTTATCGTTTATAGAATTTAGTTAAGATCAATTTCAGAGGTGTTTTTTAACTGTCTGCTGTAGACGATATAGAATAAAATAGGCAGTAAAAAATAAGTCAAACTCGCCATCAACATGCCACCAAAAGCTGGAATGGCCATAGGCACCATAATATCGGATCCTTTTCCTGTCGATGATAAAACGGGTAAAAGCGCAATGACAGTGGTTACCGAAGTCATCACCGCAGGCCGAATTCTCTTGAGTCCACCTTCCATTACCGCTTCACGCAATTCCTTTTTAGTTTTGGTTGGGTTAGCTTTGAAAGATTGCCTTAAATAGGTTGCCATCAGTACCGCATCATCAGTAGCAATACCGAATAAAGCAATAAATCCAACCCATACAGCAACACTCAGGTTGATGGTTTTCAACTGAAAAATATCTCGCAGGTTTTCACCAAACCAGCTAAAGTTCAAAAACCAATCCTGTCCGTAAAACCAGATCATAATAAACCCGCCACTAAAAGCTAAAGCGATTGACGAAAACACCATCAAACTAATACGTACAGATTTGAATTGAAAATATAGAATCAAGAAAATCACGACAAAAACAACCGGAATAATCATAGATAATCGTTTTTCTGAACGGACCTGATTTTCAAAACTACCAGCAAAACGATAGCTCACTCCGCTTGGAACTTTTAAGTTTCCACTGTTGATTTCAGAAAGAATGGCATCTCTTGCAGATTCCACAGCGGTGACTTCGGCAACGCCATCGGCACGGTCGAAAAGCACGTAAGAATTGAGAAATGTTTCTTCGCGTTTTATCATTTGCGGACCGCGTTCATATTCGATATCAACAAGTTCTCCTATGGGAACCTGAGTTCCAGAAGATGTGGAGATTAACATGTTTTCAATAGCTTCTGGCGTATTTCGCAATTCTCGTGGATAGCGAACCCGCACGTTATAACGCTCACGACCTTCCACGGTTTGAGTTAGACTTTGCCCGCCAATAGCCACCGAAATATAATCCTGCACATCGTTTATGCTTAGTCCATATCGAGCTAAACTCTTGCGGTTAAGCTCTAGGTGTAAATAGGGCTTTGCAACCACTCTGTCTGCATAAACGGCTTGAGTTTTAATATTAGATACCTGCTTAAGAATATCTTCTAATTCTTTTCCGAAGTCTTCTATAGTTTGTAAGTCTGGTCCAGAAACTTTTATGCCCATCGGGGCACGCATTCCTGTTTGCAACATCACTTGTCGCGTTTCGATAGGTTGTAATTTGGGCGCTGAAGTAATGCCCGGAATCTTGGTGACTTTGGAAATTTCGTTCCAAATATCATCAGGAGACTGGATGTGTTTTCTCCAATTTCTGAAATAATTTCCGTCTTCATCTTCAATCATATAAGGCTTGAAATCATTCTCAATTTCATATAAAATTTCAGATTGAATTTGATCTGAAAATGCTTCACCTGATTTATCCTGAAAAACAAATTCAGCATTATCAAACCACAGTACATCTTCAGCATTTTTAGTGATTTCGATCTGATCGTTTTGAATTTTTAAGCCTTGTACTCTGAAAAGCCCGTCTTCATTCACTTCAAAGGCCTGACGTTTACCACTTTCATTCAGTATAAATTCGGTTTTGTATGTAATCAGATTTTCAAACATCGAAATTGGAGCAGGATCAATAGCTGATTCTACGCGACCTAGCTTTCCAACCACGGTTTCAACTTCAGGAATTTGTTTAACCAGAATATCCATCTGTTGAAGTTTATCCTTATTGAATTCGATACCTGAATGTGTCATGCTGGTCGGCATCAGGATAAAACTACCTTCAGCGAGGCTTGGCATGAACTCTTTTCCAATCCCAGGAAAAGTGTCATCCATAGCGCTCCAAAACCCCGTTTCTTCTATCGAAAATCCTACAGCATCCGAGGCTTGTTTTGACCAATGAAAAACACTTGAAAATCCTAGCCAAATCATGATTCCTATAAAAATAGCTAGTAACGGTAAGACTAAAAACGCCTTGACATGCTTCAAAAATATAGACAAGATTTGACCATAATACTTTTGAAGCAGTAGATAGAAGGTTAACAACAGTCCAACTAGAATCCCAACAAAAATGATATTAGAAAACATGGATTGCTGAGGTCCTAAGGGCAGCCAAAGGTTTGAAAGTAGAACTAAAACTCCAGCGACCAATACGTAAAAGTGTAGGTTTTTGACTCGAAATTCCTTAAAATACATTTGGTAGGAAATGAAATAACTTATGGCATAAAGAAGAATAAACAGACCTAACCAGAATTCATAGAAAATCGTCCAAACTCCAACTAGTCCAAGGAAAACGTTGAGATAATAAGCTGTTTTAGCTTTGTTGATTTTAATTCTAAACACCACATACATCAAAGTAGGCAAAACAAGTACTGTTACTAAAAAAGCTGCAATCAGTGCAAAGGTTTTGGTATATGCCAGTGGGATAAAAAGTTTTCCTTCCGCAGCTTCCAGAGCAAAAACAGGAACAAAACTGATTATCGTTGTTAATACAGCCGTCAATATAGCTGAACTCACTTCGGCTGAACCTTCATAAATGTTTTTGACTAAGGAATCCTTGGGCGAGTTTTCAAGTTTTTTAAGAACATTTTCAGAAAGAATAATGGCCAAATCAATCATCGTCCCGATAGCAATAGCAATTCCTGATAAAGCGACAATATTGGCCTGGATATTGAAAAATTTCATGGCAATAAACACCAGTAATACTGAAATAGGCAATACCGCCGAAATTACTAGTGAAGCTCTCAAGTTGAAAACAATAATAATCACCACCAAAAGAGCGATAATCAATTGCAAACTGATAGCTTCTTCCAGCGTTCCAATGGTTTCATTAATCAATTCGGAACGGTCGTAAAAAGGAACAATTTTGAGCTGGCTTTTGGTTCCGTCGGAAAGAGTTTTTGAAGGTAATCCTGGAGATATTTCTTCAATTTTATCCTTTATGTTAATAATGGCTTCCATGGGATTGAAGCCGTCACGAGCCACCACAACTCCACCAACCACATCTGCTCCAGCCTTATCGAGAATTCCACGTCGCTGGGCTGGACCAGTTTTGATTTTGGCCACATCTTTAAGGTAAATGGGGACGTTTTGGGTTTCATCGACCACAATAGATTCGAAATCTTTGAGATTTTCTAAATAACCCAAACCTCGAACTATGTATTCCACCTGATTAATTTCCAAAGTTTTGGCACCTACATCCCGGTTGCTTTCTTTTACGGCTTTTGCAACCTGCATTAAAGAAATATTGTACGATTTCAGGGCATCTGGATTGACATCAATCTGGTATTCTTTGACAAAGCCTCCAATGGAAGCCACTTCTGAAATACCTTTGGCACTGCTCAGTCCGTATTTCACATAAAAGTCCTGAACGCTTCGGATTTCATCAAGATTCCAGCCTCCGGTAGGTTCATTGTCTTCATCTCTGGGTTCAAGCGTGTACCAGAATACCTGACCAAGTGCCGTTGCATCCGGACCAAGAGTTGGTTTAGCTTCAGCAGGTAAAAGCCCCTGAGGGATAGAGCTGAGTTTCTCAAGAATACGAGAACGCGACCAGTAAAATTCTACACCATCTTCAAAAATGATATAAATGCTTGAAAACCCAAACATAGAATTGCTTCGCACCGATTCTACGCCTGGCAATCCCAACAAATAAGTAGTTAGCGGATAGGTGATTTGGTCATCGATATCCTGCGGAGAACGGCCTGGCCATTCTGTAAATACAATTTGCTGGTTGGCACCCGTATTGGGAATCGCATCCACTGGAATTGGATTTTTTGGTAAAAAAGAATCTGCCCATTGAAACGGGGAAACTATCAAACCTCCTACAACAATGCCCGCTAAAAGGATGAACGACGCCAGTCGCTGATTTAGAAAAAAATTGATAATTTTATTCAACATAAATATTTGATTTTAAAACATATACACAGTTTTGATTTCTCTTCTGAATTTGATTCAGTTGAAATCAATGCGGTAAGTTTTAATAAATCAAATAAGGAAGACCTGGTGTAAAATTTGAAAGTCCTGAAAATAATGGGGAGGGTCGTAAACTTCAGCTGAAGCTATTTCTTTAGCGATAAAACTAAGTGAACTAAAATGTATTAGGCTGAATATCGCAAATTCTAAAGGCATGTCGAAATCAAATTCAGCTTTGGAAAACTGGAGAATATCTTGACCTTCTATGATCTCAACTTCATCATCACAACATTCTGATTCTTCTTCTGAAGGCATTTCTTGATGCATTCCACAAGTTTGTGCGTGAGACATTATAGCCTTATCTATCATTATGTTTCCACAATAGTGAGTTGCAACCGTGAAAGACACGGTTGAAAATAGCACGAAGAGTGCTAAAAAAATGGACGCTATTTTGGAAATGTATAATTTCACACTACAAAAGTAAGCAAATATTTTTTAGTCTTTTTCCTTAACACTTTTCTTTTGATAATAAAAAGCTGGTAATAAGATTATTACGAAAATAGGCTGAATCAAGAAACGCCTGATATAGAAAATAATGAGATAGTTTTCAGTTTTCATATCTGAGATAAAAAACCAAAACAATAAGATCAAAACGGTGTAAGCAAACGCATAGAATACTATGGAAAAAAGAATAATTTTGCTAGATGGAAAAGTTACCCAAATAATTGCTAGAGAAAGTATAGTGTTGATAAGGAATCTCCAGCTCGTTGTTCTTAAAACTTGCAAAATATTAAGCTCTGGAGCTTCAGAATAGCTAAATTCTGAGCTAAAAAAATTGAGCAAAGGATCTGAAAAAAGTTCATGTTCAAAATAACGAACGAGGATTAAGCCAAAAACGAATAGACTAATTATAGCTAACCTAAAAAACTTATTCATGGCTTGGTTTTTCTTCGGTCTTATAACTTCTAATCCAGAAAATCCACAGTAAGAATACAAAACCATAAATGAAAATAGGAAATAGCGTTCCGTGCATTAATTCTTGGTACTTTGGGATTTCATAAATCCCAATAGTAAGCAGTGCAATGCGTAAAATATTGAATGCGTAAATCAAAACACTTCCTGCAAAAATGAAAAGTAAAGTTGTCTTCCAGTCTTTTTTAAAAGCCAACACAAAAGACAAAAAGAGAATAATTACGCTCATAGCGTTGCAACCTTCCACTACCCTCACTAAGTAATCGCCATTTATTCCAAGCCGCATTGAAGGGTCGTAGTGACTGGGAATCATCTTGGTCTCGTAACCAAAAAAACTAATTAAACTCTCTGTTTGCAGGGCTACAATATGAGTTATAGGTTCTGGAAAATAGACTTCTGATTCTACATTGTCTAAGTAGAATTGATAAGCCAGAGTAAGAACGATATAAGTTCCAAAGAAAACTCCCAGGAACCTGATTACCGCTTTATTTTTCTTTAAAATTTCCAAAAGCTAGGTATTAAGTTTAAAATTAAAGCACTGAATTGAACAATGATTTATTTGAAAATATTTAACAAATTTATAGAAAATGCATCATCTGTAATGCTTTTAGAATAAATACTTTTGCTCAAAAATACAACATCATGAGTTTAGAGGATCTTAAGCCAAGAATAGAAGAAATACTTTCCCAGGAGAATTTGGATGTAAATCACAGACTGACCGAAGTTTGCGATTTGCTTCAAACCAAAGTCGACACTTATGACTGGGTTGGGTTTTATTTCAAAAATGGTGATAAAAGAGAGCTCATTTTAAAAGCTTTTGCTGGAGAGCCAACCTATCATACAACTATCCCTTTCGGAAAAGGAATTTGTGGACAGGTTGCAGAATCCAATCAAAACTTTGTGGTTGATGATGTTTCAGCTCAAGACAATTATATTGCATGTAGTATTAATGTAAAATCTGAAATCGTCATTCCATTATTTGTTAATGGTGAAAACATCGGACAAATTGATATTGATTCTAATACTAAAAAAGCCTTTTCAAAGGAAGATGAAGAATTTTTAACCTGGGTAAATACGCAGGTAAGTAAACAACTCGAGGTTTAATTAGATTGCATTTTTTTGACGTTCTGCTTCAGTAAGTGGAATAAATTCTGGTACTAGCTTTTTAAGAACTTCTATGGATTTCAACACATCATTATTTGAAATTTGATACTGTAAGTTTTTGAGCAAAATCATTTTTTCACTATCAAAATCGTAACTCGCTTTCGCAATAAGTATTTTCTGATGATGTGTTGGCAGTGTGTTTTCTTTGTCTGCCAGTAATTCTTCATAAAGTTTTTCCCCAGGTCTTAAGCCAGTGTACACAATGTCTATATCATCATAAGGTACAAATCCCGATAAGCGAATCATTTGCTTTGCTAGATCAATGATTTTGACCGGTTTACCCATGTCAAAGACAAAAATCTCACCTCCATTACCCATGGCTCCTGCCTCTAAAACAAGCTGACAAGCTTCATCAATTGTCATAAAATACCTAGTGATATCTGGGTGAGTTACCGTTACCGGACCAAGATTTTCTATTTGTTCTTTGAAATGGGGAATCACTGACCCGTTAGAACCCAGAACGTTTCCAAATCTTGTTGTGATAAATCTTGTTGGAATTGATTTGTCTCTAGCAACAGATTGTAAATATATTTCTGCGCTTCGTTTAGAAGCGCCCATAATATTAGTGGGATTCACAGCTTTATCTGTGGAAACAAAAACAAATCGAGAAACCTTATATTGGATAGCTAAATCGGTAAGATTTTTAGTGCCTATAAAATTAACATCTAAAGCTTCAATTGGGTTAGCTTCCATCATTGGAACATGCTTGTAGGCTGCTCCGTGGAAAACTATTTCTGGTTTAAAGTGATCAAAAATCGACTCTAAACGCTTTAAATTTCTAACATTGGCAATAATTTTTTCGAAATGAAGATTTGGATATTGGGATTCCAGCTCCAAACTCATTTGATGCAATGGAGTCTCTGCTTGATCAAGCATGAGGATTGTTTTAGGTTTGAAGCGTATGAGCTGCCTCACTATATCGCTACCTATGGAACCTGCTGCTCCTGTAACCAAAATCACTTTACCATTGTATATTGACCTGAGTTTTTCGCGCTGAAGTTTTATAGGAGTTCTTTGTAGCAGATCTTCTAAGTTGACTTTTTTGATTTCAGAAGAAATTGATTCACCTCCCCAGTCTTGAAGATCTGGAAGTTTGTATATTTTGAGATTCAATTCTAATAGTTGATTCAAGATATCAGAGTCTGCTGTTGCTAGTTCTCTAAGTTTCTGACTAGAAACAATAACCGATGTCCCTCCCCTTATCTTTTTATGTTCTAATTGTTCCAAAGTGACTATTGGTAAAGTAAGAATTCTGGTCTTTTTCAATTTATTGACTTCACTTATAAAACCAACGATATCAAAACTAGTTCTCGAATCTGAAATAATGCTTTCTGCTATAGCAACATCAGTAAGACTTGTACCTAGCAAATACGCTTTGGTTGATGAAGAATCAGCGTGAATGAGTTGGTAAGCTCTTTTTACAACGACTCTGAATAAAAACAGCATTGAAAAAACAATAAATCCATAAATGATTGCTCCACCATTTACTAAAATTTTTGTCTCATAAATACTGTAAATAACTTCATTGATTACAATGAGAGTCACAACTGTAGTTATGGTAGTTTGGAGTTGCTTTATTGAGTCCTTGAACCCAGTATACCTTACAATTCCTGAGTAAGATCTAAAAATCAGAAAGAATAAGATTTGGATAGTTACAAGAGAAACGAACTCCCAATTGAGGTAAATAAATTTGATTTCACCCTGACCAACAGAAGATATTAGAAAAAAAGTGAATTGAGCAGATAATATAGAAATGCAAATATCGATTAAGAGAATAACGACTCTAGGCACGTAATTACGTGCCATTCGCTTTAAAATTTGTAAGCTGAAGCGCTTAAGTACAAGGATAAAGTTCATTTCAATTGGTTAAGATTCAAATGGAAGTTCAAACTTAATGATAAATTTTTCATAAGTCTATATTGTTCTTTTTAAAAAATAATAGTTAACTAGATAAATGGTTTTAAGGCTAAAAGGCTTTCTTTTAAATAAAAAATTGCGCTTATTTGTATTAAATTTGTTTAACTTAATTTTAATGAAACAATTCATCCTTCTTATTTTCTCACTTCTTCTTTTTAGTTGTTCTTCAAAAAAGGATATTGTCTATTATCAAGACATTGAAACAAGAGATTTTGCATCTATCGAGACAATCAATTCTCACCCTAAGATTCAGATTAACGATATCTTAAATATTTCTACTGCTGCATTAAATCCTGAAAGTGTTCTTCCTTATACTTTCAACACAGGAAATAACAGTAGTGTTCAACCTAGACAAGTTGAGCTACTAAAATTAACAGGGTATCTTGTCAACAGTGATGGAGAAATCAATTTTCCTCAACTTGGTAAAATTGAAGTAAAAGGTAAAACTACCCAAGAGATCCAATCTCTTCTTGAAGAGAAATTGTCACTTTACATTAAAAATCCTACAGTTAATGTAAGAATTATAAATTACAAGTTTACTGTTCAAGGAGAGGTAAGACAACCAGGAACTTATGAAATTATAGAAGAAAACATGACACTTCCTCAAGCTTTAGGCCTTGCAGGAGATTTAACAATAAATGGTAGACGTGATAATATCATGATTTACAGACAAGAAGGTAATCAACGGGAAGTGAAACGGATAGACCTAACTCAAAGTGATTGGATGAATTCAGACTATTTTTTTATAAAGCCTAATGATATCATTTATATAGAACCAAATGATCCTAGGATAAAGTCTGCTGGATTTGTCGGCAATGTTGGAACATTACTTTCTGTTGTTTCTATAATCTTTTCTGCAGTCGTATTATTGGCTAGATAACCTCATTTTATGGAAAACTCAAATACACATATCAATAATAGTTCTACCCCGGAAGATAGTAGTGAAGACTTAAAAAAGATTGTACTTCAATACCTAAAGTATTGGCCTTGGTTTATTATTTGCCTTGTCATTTCAGTATCGATTGCGTTTATTTATTTACGCTATTCAACTAATATATATCAAACCAATGCACAGGTTAAAGTTCTCAAAGATCAAAGTGGTTTAGATCTTTCTGGATTACAAGGGAGTTCTCCACTCATCGACATGAGTAAAGTTAATCTTGAAAATGAAAGGGCGATTTTGAAATCTAGAAGAATTGCCTCCAAAGTAGTGGACAATTTAGAACTCACAAGCAGTTACTATAAATCTGGAAGTTTTAAATCATCTGAAATTTGGAAAAATGAAAGACCTTTTAAAGTAGAGTGGATAGATAATGATTCTGTTTATGATGTTTCAACGCCACTTTACACTGTAGTATTTGAATCCCTTAATAAATTTGAAATTAGAAATCCTAAAACTGATTTCTCAGACACTTATACAGTAGGCGAGCCTATGAATGTGGAGGGCTATCCGCTGGTTCTCAATTTCAATCCAGACTACAATGGAGATATTACAAAATTGGAGGCAATTAATTTCAATTTTAGTTTCCGTTCCACTTCTCAAGCTGTTAGCTCTCTCACCAACCAAATAAGTGTAGAACCACTCGGAGATAGAAGTGAAATCTTAAATATTTCCATCAAGGGTCAAAATAAAGAAAAAAACGAAGATATTCTGAATGCGCTTATTGATCAATTCAATTCTGATGGAATTGAGGATAATCGTTTGGTTGCTAAGCGAACCGAAGAATTTGTAATTGAGCGTCTCGAATATCTTGTGAGTGAACTTGATACCGTGGAAAGCGGGCTTGCAAGTTATAAAAGCGAAAATGATCTTGTCGAGATTGAGAATAACGCAACGGCTTTATTTGGAAAAAGCACAGAAGCTGAGTTAAGAGTATTTGAATTAAGCAATCAGCTTTCCTTAACAAGGAACTTTAAAGAAGAACTTACAGAACAAGACAAATACGAGTTACTTCCAGCAAGAATTGGAATTACAAATGATAACATTAATAGCTTTACAGAAACCTATAATCAGAAAATCCTAGAAAGAGAAAGGTTGCTTATTTCTTCTACTTTAGCAAACCCAAGTGTAAGGGAACTTGATAAGCTTATTTTACAATTGAGAAAAAACATTCTCAATACTATTAATAACTACATCAAAAGCTTAGAAATATCTCTTAGAGAAGTCCAACGAAGAGAACGAGAGTTTGATTCCAATATTAGTAGACTACCAGAGCAAGAAAAGGAAATAAGGAATATTAAGCGTCAGCAGGCTGTAAAAGAGAAACTCTACTTGTTTTTACTTCAAAAGAGAGAAGAAGCAGCTTTATCTTATGCTATAACAGCACCGATAATAAAGGTTGTGGACTATGCCCACACACAACCTTCTCCAGTCAGTCCAAAATCTCAAATCATTTTGCTTTCAAGTTTAGTCATTGGACTCGTTGTTCCCTTTGGTGTACTTTATATTATTTTCTTATTTGATACAAAAATCAAAACCAAAGATCAGGTAAAAACTTTTCTGCCAAATATGCCTATTGTAGCGGAAGTGCCTCAACATAAAGAAGAAGAAAATAAGGTTATTCTACCAAACGACAGGTCATCCATTGCCGAGTCATTTAGAATAATGAGGACTAATCTCAACTTTTTGAGTGTTAAGAATAGAAAGGATACTACATCTAGCTCTGAAGTTGTTTTTGTGACTTCTACGACCAAAGGAGAAGGTAAAACCTTTGTTGCTATCAATCTAGCTTCTTCACTTGTTTCCGCTAAAAAGAAAACTTTACTTGTTGGCTGTGACCTAAGAAATCCACAGATTCACAATTATTTGAATCTAAAAAAAGAGCAAATTGGTGTAACAAATTTTCTTTATGACAATTCAATTTCTATAGATGATATTATCATTAAAAACTCGGTAGAAAGTTTAGATTTAGATGTTGTGCTTTCAGGAGATATTCCACCTAATCCGGCAGAAATGCTTATGAGTTCTAGATTTGCGAAATTAATCGAGGAAGCAAAGCAAAGATACGACTATATAATTATTGATACAGCGCCAACAATTTTGGTTACAGATACTATTTTGATATCAGACTATGCTGATATAACTCTTTATATCACTAGATCTGGATATACTGACACAAGACTTTTCCCACACATCAGAGACATTTATGACCAAAAGAAACTCGTCAATATGGGAGTTGTGATTAATGGTCTAGATGAAACAGGTATCAATGCATATAACTATGGGTATGGGTACGGTTATGGAGAAAATCAACAAAAGAAAAAATCCTGGAAGTTTTGGTAAACAATATCGCTTTACGAAGTAGAAACAATTTCAAAGTTCTCCTATGTGTTATTACACTAGCACTTGTTTCGTGTGGCAGTTCAAAAAGAGCTAAACAAGCTGAGGCAGAAAGAGCAAACACGGTTACTAATGTTGTCAATTACTCCAAAACTTATCTAGGCACTCCTTATAAGTATGGTGGTATGGATCCTTCTGGAATAGATTGTTCCGGATTACTTCACCTCTCTTTTTTGCGTTATGGAATTGAATTACCAAGGACTACTAAACAAATGTCTAGAATTGGTGATAAAGTAAAACTAAGGCAAGTGGATGTTGGAGATCTTGTATTTTTTAGGACTTCGAAAAGCAGCAGAAGAATTAATCACGTGGGGTTAGTCGTTAACAAAACCAATAAAACAATAGACTTTATACACTCTAGTTCATCTCAAGGGGTGATGATATCTTCTATCAACAATCCCTACTGGAGAAAAAACTACGTAAAAAGCAGACGAGTGATTTATTAATCCAGACTAAAATACTATGAAGTATACTAACCTTCCTTTATTACAAGTTTGTTTAGTATTCTTCTTTGGAATTTGGTTTGGTTTTTCAGAATTCAGTTTTAAGTTTTCAACCTATGTCACTTCTAGTGTAATTCTTTTTACCCTATTTACAATTTCCTTTTTTGTGTCCAAAACAGATTCAAGATTGAAGTCAGTTTTCACAGTAGTTTCCCTTTTATTTCTTTTCAGCCTAGGATTCCTCAACACAAAAATACACCTCCCTAAACATCAAAAAGATCACTATTCTCATTTCTTATCAACAGAGTCTATTCAGAATAATTATATCATTTATGAAGGAGAAGTAGTCAAGTCCTTAAAATCCAGTGCTTTTAAAGATAAATATGAAGTCCGCTTAACTTCCTTAAATGACACTAAAATAAGAGGTAAAGTTTTGCTTCAAGTTCCAACAGATAAGGATTCGCTTTTGAATGCGCATTCTAAAATCATCGGTTTCGGAAAAATAAAAGCTTTTACAGCCCCACAGAATCCTCAACAATTCAATTATAAAGAATACATGTGGAGTCAACAAATGAGCCATGTTATAGATTCTGACTTTGATCAATTTCAGATTGAAGAACAGTCAGGATTTAGTTTTAGAAGTTTTGGAGAACAAGCACGCAATACTATTGAAAGTTCTTTGAGTGGATATCCTTTTAGCGATGGGCAGTTGGATATTATTCAAGCCCTCTTATTAGGTCAAAAGCAAAACGTCGACCCGGAAACGTATAATAGCTTTTCAAAAGCGGGGGTTGTTCATATTCTTGCTGTATCAGGACTACACGTAGGTATAATTTTACTCATACTGCAGTTTATTACAAAAGGCTTACTCAGGATAAAATACGGTCGACTATTACGTGAGATTGTAGTCTTGACTGGCATCTGGGGTTTTGCAACACTAGCAGGCTTCACGCCGTCGGTTCTAAGAGCAGCTGTCATGTTTTCCTTTTTGAGTGTTGCCCTTAATTATAAAAGAAAAACTAGCGCTATCAATACTTTGGCACTTTCAGCAATCTTTTTGATTATCATTAACCCTTATTTTATTTATCAAGTCGGTTTTCAGTTAAGCTATCTCGCTGTTTTGAGCATAGTAGCTCTTCAACCTAGACTTTCTAAGATTTATGAACCTAAATTTTATTTGGACAGAAAAATTTGGGATATAGTCAGTGTTACAATAACTGCTCAATTAGGGGTTTTGCCCTTAAGCTTATACTATTTTCATCAATTCCCAGGCTTATTTATATTGAGTAATTTGGTGATTTTACCTGGTTTAGGAGTATTATTAGGCGGCGGTATCCTGATAATCTTCTTGAGCCTTCTTAAGATTTTACCAGACTTCTTAGCTCATATTTATGGTCAAGCTTTAGACTTACTTCTAAGTTTTGTGGATTGGATCGCCTCAAAAGAATATTTAGTATTCTCAGACATTTACTTTACAAAACCAATGCTCATTTCAAGCGTCGTTTTACTTTTAAGCCTTATTCTTTGGGATAAAAAACGAAAAATGCTGAGCTATTCTCTTTTGAATTTGTCTCTACTAGCTTTAATAATTTGTATTTATGTTGATAAGCGAAATCAACTTCAGCAGGAAGAAATTGTCGTATTTCAAACCTATAGAAATTCACAATTAGGCGAATTGAAAGGTTCATTTCTGAATTTGTATAGCGATAAAAGTCAGCTAAAAGATTCTATAAAAGATTTATATAACATTAAAAACTATAAAACATTAAAGGGAATTGATACTATTCTCATATCGAACTTTAGAAATGTATATGAGCTTAATTCCGATGAAATTTTATATGTGATTGATAGCATTCCTGTCTACCCTAAAGAAGGTTTTAATCCAAAATATGTCGTGCTTAAAGATTCACCGAATATCAATTTTGATAGGTTTTTATTTAATATAAAACCTAAACAGGTGATTGCCGACGGAAGTAATTATAAGACAGACATTGAACGCTGGCAAGCTTCAGCCGAAAGATTTAATGTAAAATTCCATTCTACATGGGAAAAAGGAGCTTTCGTGTTACCTGAAAACTAATTTTTAAAAGTGCCTTGAAAGTTGGATTGATACTTCTGCCATGCTTTCTGAGTTTTCAACTCTTTATAAGCATCGGTTGCAATCATCTTTAGGTAAATCTCAAGCTGTTCTGGTGTTCTATAACCAACAACAGGAGATATAACATTGGATTCTTCATCGAAGAAGACAACAGTAGGATAGGCAGAGACCTTGAGAGCATTAGCAAAAAAATGCTGAGCATTACGTTTCCCTTTTCGCTCGGGCTTATAGTTTGGATTGGTATATTCAAATCCTTTATAATCAACCTTCTCGGCTCCTTCGGCATTAAATTTTACAGGGTAAAAATGTGTATTCACATATTCTGCAACATCTGGATTTGAAAACGTATTCTTATCCATCATTTTACAAGGTCCACACCAATCTGTGTAAACATCTGCAAAAATCTTTTTGGGCTCACTCTTTTGAGCCTCCAGAGCTTCATTCATGGTCATCCATTCTATTTGCGAATGCATAGAATGGAAAACCAAAAACAATAAACTTAAATATATATATTTCATTAGATTATTTTACTTCATCATCTGCGATTTCGAAACCTTCTGCTTCAAGACCTTCAATTTCTTTCTCTTCAGCGCCATGAGTTAAACGCTTCAGAGGTTTTAGCAATAGAATAACTAATATTCCAAAGGCAACTGTAAAAATCACAATGCCTGCAAATGTTTTAAACTCAAGATCGGTTTGAAATTGGTCTATAGCTATTCTTCCTTTATATTGTCCATCTTTATAATCAAATTTTAAATAAGTCAATAATTGATTTTCTCTTGAAACATCATATGGCTCTATTCTATTTAATAATTCAGATTTAGAGTTTTCTCCTTGATAAGTGAAAATAGAATTAATTTCCTCTCCAGTACTTACTTCTTCGAAAACAACTTCACCAGATGAGTTTTTGTAAAGCTGAGTTTCGATTGTAAAGGCTTTATTATCTTTGAAAACATCCTCAGCATCCTCATTGGCGACAAATCGTGAAAGCTCACTCTGGTCTGCACTGAGTCCTATTTCTATACGTTCAGCCTGAGAGGATTCACCTATAATACCAGCTACTTTATTACCTAAACCAGTAGCAGCAAAATACAGTCCCATCATTAAAGCTCCATAACGAAGTGGTGCCAATTTGGTGATAAATGATAGAGCTACAGGGGATGCAGAAAGCTCTCCTATAGTGTGGAGTAAATAAGCAAAAATAAGCCAGTAAATAGCAGATTCACCATTAGATTGATAGTCCATTGTTGCAAAAACCATGAACACAAAGCCTAATCCCATCACAATAACTCCTATAGCCATTTTAAAAATGGAAGATGCCTCTTTCCCACGACGTTTCATCCATGCCCAAAATCCAGCAACAGGAATACCAAATATGATGATATAGGTTGGGTTTAAAGATTGGAAAAATGCCGCTGGTACTGTGTAGTCAAAAACAGGCAAGAATCTGTCAGTTTTTTGTTGAGCATAAATATTCAATAATCCTCCAGCTTGTTCAAAGGCTCCCCAAAAGACAATAACAATTAAAAAGGAGAGCAATAAGACAATAAATCTATCTTTCTCCACCTTACCATTCAAATCTTCATAAACGGTCATCATAAATCCGACAACGACAGATAAAAAGATAAAAAAGACAATGTAGGCACTTACCTCTGTATCCATAAATTGAATTGGGATTACAAAAGATAAAGCTACAAGTAGAACAAGCACAGCAAGTGATTTCTTCGTAGAAAGCATTCTCTGAAAAATCTCTTTGATAGAAACAGATGCATCGTTAGCATTAATTAAGCTTGGTTTATTCCCTACATGAGATAAGTATTTCTGACCATAAATATAAACCAATTGGCCTAGGACCATTCCAATTGCAGCTAAGCCAAAACCATAGTGCCACCCATATTCTGAAGCAATATAACCTACTAAAATAGCTGCTACAGCTGCACCAACATTTATACCGATATAAAATATAGAAAACCCTTTATCTCTTCTTGAGTCTCCTTCCTTATAAAGGCCGCCGACCATAGTAGAGATGTTTGGTTTCAACATTCCAACTCCAAGTACGATAAGTAAAAGTCCACTAAAAAAGGCCCAATCTTGTTCAATGGACAATACTCCATGTCCAGCAACTAATAGCCAGCCCCCTATCATGACAGACTTTTTCTGTCCTAGAATCTTATCGGCTATAATTCCACCTGGAATAGACACTACATAAACAAGCATTGTGTACCATCCATAGGTTGCAAGAGCTTTTCCTTCTTCCCAGCCTAAACCGGGATTATCTGAACTAACTTTTGCAAGCATGTATAACGTAAGGATTGCACGCATTCCATAGTAAGAAAAGCGTTCCCATAATTCAGTAAAAAATAAAATATAAAGACCTGCAGGATGGCCAAATAATTCTTTTTGATAGGCTGGTTTTACTGTGGCTTCCATAAAGGTTATAGGTTTTCTTTTATAAATTTAGTCATCAATGTGTAGAGGTGAAGACGAGTGTTTCCTCCGTAGATTCCGTGATTTTTATCAGGATATATTCTCCAGTCAAATTGCTTATTGGCTTGTACTAACGCTTCAATGAGTTGCATCGTATTTTGAACATGCACATTATCATCAGCACTCCCATGAACTAAAAGATAATTGCCTTTATCAAATTTATCGACGTGACTTATAGGTGAATTATCATCATAACCAGAAGGGTTTTCCTGAGGTGTAGTCATATAGCGTTCTGTATAAACTGTATCATAGAATCTCCAACTTGTCACAGGAGCTACAGCAATAGCAGCTTTGAATACATCGTTGGCCTGGAACATTGCATTGGAAGCCATAAAACCTCCGTAACTCCACCCCCAAATGCCTATTCTATCGGCATCTATATAATCTCTTCCTCCGAATAATTTGGCTGCTGAAATTTGATCTTCAAGTTCGAATTTACCAAGTTCTTTTTGAGTCACTTTTTTAAAATCTCTGCCTTTGTAGCCAGTACCACGACCATCAACACATGCTACGATATAACCTTGTTGAGCTAACATTTGATACCAGTAATCATTAGTACCAAAAAAAGTATTTGAAACTGATTGAGAGCCAGGTCCCGAATATTGAAACATCAATAATGGATAAGAATTTTCAGGATTGTAATTTGGTGGTTTAATCATCCAAGTATTCAGCTCATTGCCATTTACATTAATGGTGGAAAGTTCTTTAGGTGATATATTATAATTATCAAGTTTGTTTAACAAAGCTGAATTATCTTTTATCTCCCTCACTAGTTCACCATTACTTGCTTTA
This sequence comes from Psychroflexus salinarum, assembly GCF_042677225.1. Taxonomy (NCBI): domain Bacteria; kingdom Pseudomonadati; phylum Bacteroidota; class Flavobacteriia; order Flavobacteriales; family Flavobacteriaceae; genus Psychroflexus; species Psychroflexus salinarum. The sequence goes on along the minus strand of NZ_JBHTIV010000005.1, from coordinate 590,035 downwards.
TGAAGCGTGTAAACTGCAGGAGTTTTTGTGTTTGTAAATGTATTTACGAAATAAGTGAAATCTGCACTAAAATCTGCTCTGTTAGTTCCTGTTTTACGCGTAAGTCTCAATTTGTTTTTGCCATTGGCCAAAACTGAAAAGACGTCACGATTTACACTTCCGTTTTCTGTACTTTGAAAATAAATCCTCCCGGATTTATCATCAAAACCATAGTAATTTGTAACTTCCCAAGCACCACTTGTAACTTGGTTGATCAAATTTCCGTTTTCAGCATAATGATAAATATGTTTCCATCCATCCTTTTCACTTGTCCAGATGAAGCTGTTGTTATTAAGGAAAGTTAAGTCATCTGTTACATCTACATAAGCATTATCCTTTTCAGTTAAAACTAATTTAGGCTCATTAGTTTCAGCATTTACAAGATAAAGCTTTAATTCATTTTGATATCTATTCAAAGTTTGAATACTAAAGAGATCCTCATCTTGAGTCCATTCCAATCGTGGTAAGTATTCGTAATTTCCTAGTTCAATTTTAGAATTTCTTCTGGAGTTTATATCAAATAAATGAAGGCTTACTTTAGCATTTTCTTCTCCAGCTTTAGGGTATTTAAAAACATCTTGCTTTGGATATAAGCTTTGACCATAATTACCGTATAAGTCCATTGAAAATTCCGGGACGTTACTTTCATCAAATTTCAAATAAGCTATTTTAGTTCCACTTGGATTCCATTCAAAAGCACGTACAAATGAAAATTCTTCCTCATAAACCCAGTCAGTAACACCATTGATGATTTTATTTTTCTCTCCATCTGTCGTTACCTTGACGATTGAATTTGTTTTTATGTCCTTAAAAAATATATTGTTGTTCTTTACATAACCCACTTTACTTCCTTCTGGAGAAAAAGTTGGTGATTGAATCATTTCTTCATCAATTTTTACCAATTCTTTACTCTCTAGATCATAAACATAGAATATACCCCGCGTTGAACGTCTGAAAATGGATTCCACATTGGTTCCGAGAATAACTTTGCTTTCATCATCACTCAATTGAAACGTTTGGAAAACGGATAGACCTGGAATAGCTTTACTGCTTAAAAGCGTTCCGGTTTTTTCGCCAGTCTTATAACTAAAGATTTCAACCTTCATATCTTGGCTAACTCTATCGTAATCTTGTACAATGTAAGATTTGCCATCTTTCAAAGATTGCAGGTTTTGCATTCTCTCTTGACTAAACTCGCCACTCCAGATGTCCTCTAATGTGATATCCTTGGTTTGAGCGTATACAGAAGCGATTGAACTGGTCAAAAAAACGACCAATAAATTTAAAATGAACTTTTGGCTTTTCATGGTATTTTATTTGGATGTCAATTTTACTAAAAAAACATCAAAAAACGCTTACTTTTTTTATTTAAACTCTAATCTAGGGGTATAATTTATAAGAGTTAGAAATTATAATCTACAAATAGGTTACTTTAAAAATAGTATAACTTCGTTAAAGTTTCTTATTAGTTATGAAGTGTATCTTTGTAAAACAAATTTTAAAGAATAATAATGTCTAAAATATCTGGCTTCTCAAAGTTGACTAAACTCGAAAAAATAGATTGGTTAACAGAACACTATTTATCTAATTATCCAAAGGCAAAAACCATCATAAAACAATATTGGAATACAGATGAGGCTCTACAAAAGCTTCATGATGAATTCACAGAAAACACAATTTCCAACTACTACTTACCTTTGGGGGTTGCTCCCAATTTTGATATAGACGGCAAGCTTTACGCTATTCCTATGGCGATAGAAGAAAGTTCTGTAATTGCTGCTGCCAGTAAAGCTTCAAAGTTTTGGTTAGACAAAGGTGGTTTCAAGACTGAAATTCTCGGAACAACTAAAGTGGGTCACGTTCACTTTAATTATAAAGGCAAGACCCAAGTTTTGAAAGATTTTTTTGAAAATGTCAAACCCCGATTGTATGCTGAAACAGCTTCCATCACCAAAAACATGGATAGACGTGGTGGTGGCATAAAAGACATTGAGCTAATTGATAAAACCGAATCTTTAGATAACTACTATCAACTCTACTGCACGTTTGAAACAGTAGATGCTATGGGTGCAAATTTTATTAATTCTTGCTTGGAACAATTTGGACAAACTCTTGAAACTGAAGCGAGAGCTTATCAAAGTTTTATTTCTGAAGAAGTTTTTCCAGAAGTCATTATGTGTATTTTATCCAATTATGTCCCAGAATGTTTGGTAAGAGCAGAAGTTTCATGCCCAGTTTCTCAACTTGGAGACACTGATAACGAGTCAGAACAGTTCGTTAGAAAGTTTTCTCAAGCTATCAAGATTGCACAAATAGAGCCCTACAGAGCCGTTACTCACAACAAAGGCATCATGAATGGTATTGATGCTGTTGTATTGGCCACTGGCAACGATTTTAGGGCAGTTGAAGCTGGCGTTCATGCATTTGCCGCTAGAGAAGGACACTACAGCAGCTTAACTCATGTGAAGGTTGAAAATGGAATATTCAAATTTTGGATTGAAGTTCCTCTAGCTTTAGGGACTATTGGCGGACTTACAAGTTTACATCCACTTGTAAAATTATCTCTTGCAATGCTTGACCATCCTTCTGCTATGGAGCTAATGAGAATCACTGCAGTTGCAGGGCTTGCTCAAAACTTTGCAGCCGTAAATTCTTTGGTAACAACCGGAATTCAAAAAGGTCATATGAAAATGCACCTGATGAATATTCTCAATCAATTTGACGCTAGCGAGAATGAAAGAACAGAAGCTGTCGAGTACTTTAAAACCAATACTGTAACACATTCAGAAGTAATAAATTTACTTGAAAAAATGCGGTCTTAAATGAAGTCTCAACGCTTTTATAGTCACGGCAAACTGTTGTTGACTGGAGAATATTTGGTTTTAGATGGTGCCCATGCTCTTGCAATTCCATGCAAGTTTGGTCAACATTTAGAAGTTATACCTTCTGAAGATAAAATGTCTACTTGGGTAAGTTATGACAACAAAAATCATGTTTGGTTAAATTTAAATTTTGATATTAAAAAACTTATAAATCAAGAAATCAAGGGAAAAGATGACATCGAAAAGCGACTTTTCCAAATCTTGATCGAAGCCTATCGAATTAATCCTGAAGTCTTTACTCAAAATTATAATTTCAAAACTCAACTTGAATTTCCTAAAAACTGGGGACTTGGAACATCTTCTACTCTTATTTCGAACGTAGCAAAATGGGCAGAAGTTAACCCGTACCAATTGTTAGCCAAGACCTTTGGCGGTAGCGGTTATGATATAGCTTGTGCAGAATCTAAATCTGCATTGGTATATTCTCTGGAGGACAAAAAGCCAAGCGTTAGGGAAACTAAAATACCAGAAGCTTTAAAACCTTTTATCTATTTTGTTCACTTGGAGGAAAAACAAAATAGCAGAGAAGCTATATCTAATTATAGAAATATAAAGCCAGTTGATCTCGGAGTTTTTATTTCAAAAATAAATAGTATTACTCAGGAATTCCAAAAGGTCAAGTCACTTAAAGATGCTCAGGAAATAATCCTTACACATGAAGAATATCTTTCTGAAATTCTCAAAATAGAACCAGTACAACTCAGATTATTTTCAGATTTTAATGGAGCCATTAAAAGTCTTGGAGCATGGGGAGGTGATTTTATAATGGCAATGTGCGAAACGAATCCGTCTTCTTATTTTAAAAATAAAGGTTACACTACTATACTTACTTACGAGGAAATGTCTTTATAACTAAAACGCCCTACAATAGATATTGTAAGGCGCTTTAAAAAATTATCTTTCCTTTAATTAATAAATCAAATGACGATTATCTTCGATTTCTTTACTATTTTTCAATGCCTCAATAATTGGGCTTGTTCTAGGATTTAGTAAAGAACGTGTTCTTTTTTCAGTTTCTTGTTTTGCAACAGATCTATAAGAAGGTAATGGCTCTGCTTTGTTTTTTTCAATAAGCTTAATTACATAAACGCCGCTATTTCCTTCCAATGGCTTAGATAATTCCCCTTCTTGCATAGCAAATGCTGCTCCAACAATTTTAGGCTCTCTTCCACCCCCAGGAATTATAGGATTACTCATGTTTATGGAAGTTGCTTTTTGTTGAGTCAAACCAAAAGCAGAAGCAACAGCAACCAAGTTATTATCTTCAATTTGAGAAATAATGTTCTCCGCTTGTTTACGTTTTCTTAAAACTGGAGTTACAACCGCAGAAGCTTCTTCCGGAGATCTTAAACCCTTTTTTGTGATTTTAGTAACTCGAGCGACAATGTAACCATCACCAGTATCAAAACTTTTTATATCTCCCACACTAGTTTCGTTCTCAAAAGCCCATTTCACAATAGATCTTTGTCTGCCAACTCCAGGTATTGTTTCATCAAGTTTATTAATTCCATTCACAGGCTTTACTTCTTTACCAATTTCCTCGGCTTGCTCAAGAAAATCATTGTCTTTTGCAGCAAGCTCAAATTTACTTGCAGAACGGTAAAGCTCATTTAATGTTTTTTCTGAGGGCTCAACAGTTTTAACTATGGTAGCAAGTTTCAAGACATTCTTTGGAGATGTTCTGTCTTCAACGTGCACAACGTGATAGCCGAAATCTGTTTCAACAACACCGTAACTATTTACCCTTGCTTCTTCAAAAACGTAATCGTTAAACTCTGGAACCAATGCCCCATAATTGATCCAGCCAAGATCTCCGCCATTCTGAGCACTTTGTCTGTCTGAAGAAAACTCAGTTGCAAGCTCTGAAAACTTATCGGAATTTCTTCTTACTACTGAAGTTATACTGTCAGCTAGACTTTTTGCTTCTTCTTTAGTCCTTGTAACCGAACCGTCTACACGTGTACCGTCATACGTAACTAAAATATGATTTGTTTTTACGGAATCAGGTTTTTGTGTACGCTCAAGAAGTTTTGTCACTTTATAACTTTGGTTCTCAAAATAAGGCCCGTAAACCTCATTTAAATCTAAGTCTAATATCTCTTCTGCGTTTTCTCCTTTTAGGTCATATTCAAATGTATAAACATCATTAAAAGGAACTTCAGAATTCATTGCTAAAAATTCTTCAATGTTTTCTGTAGTTCTGAAATCTTGATCGCCTTCTGTAACAAGTTTTTCAACTTCAGCTAAAACTAAAGTATTATCTTCTTCTGAAGGTTCTTCTTCAAAGGAAACATACTCTATATCTCTTTTAGCTTCTTGCTGAAAACGCTCCTTGTGTTCATTTATATAGTTTTGAATATCAGACTTCCTTACTTCAACTTTTTCTGCTTTAGTGAAAGGTACTTTTACAAATTCAAAAGTTAGGTTATCATTTTCTTGGTGATAAATTTGCTTTCCTTCTAAAAGCGTAGCTGTAATACCCGCTTTTACCATGTTGAAGTAAAGTTGAGATTTTGCATTTACTTCCATAGATTTTTCAAAGTTAACCCACTGCTGATATTGTTCTGGTGACGTAACTTTTAGCTCAGCGATAAACTGTTTGAGCTTAGCTTCATCAAAAAAACCTGCTTCATTGGAAAACCTAGGATCTCCAGCTAGTTGCTGCGCCATCACATCTGTGATTTGATCTGCACCAACCTCAAGTCCTAACTTTTCAAACTCTTGCTTAAGCAAGATGCTTCTTAGATTATTTTCCCAAGCCTGTTTAGCCGCTTGTAAAGTACTTACTCTCCCTTGGCTTTGTTGTACAATACCTTCAACTTGAGTCGCAAACTGCTCTCTACTTATTTCTTCATCACCAACTACTCCCACACTAGTAGAAGCTTTATCTGTAGAAAACCCTCCGTTTCTAAATAAGTCTGTAAGTACAAAAGCAAACAAGGCTAATGCAATGATGACTATAAGGAAAACCGTACGTTCTCTAATTTTACTAAGTATTGCCATTTTAAGATATTTTAAGAAATATAGGGGGCGAAAATAAGATAATTCGCCCATATAAAAAACCTAGTTGTTCAAAATATTTAATTCGTTTTAGTATGAGGTAAATGCCTTAAGAATATTGTTGAACAAGAAGTTACAAATTAATAATTTTGATTACTCGTCATCATAAACTTTAATTGACACCAATTCTATTTTTTTACTGGAAGCTTCTAATATTTCTATTTTGAAATGATCAATAATTACTTCCTCGCCAACATCTGGAATTTCTTCTGTGGTATTGACGATCATCCCTCCAAGAGTCTCATAATTTTCACTTTCTGGTAGATTAATGTCATATTTTTCATTGATATAATCCACATCAAGTCTGGCAGAAAATTTATAGGAATTCTCACTTATGTTTTCTTCCACCAAAATCACCGAATCATGCTCATCTTGAATTTCACCAAAGAGCTCTTCTACGATGTCTTCAACAGTCATCATCCCACTAGTTCCTCCATATTCATCTACAACAACTGCTATGCTTTTACCTTTTTTGATTAATATATTTAATATTTCCTTTACTAGCATTGTTTCTGGAACAAAGACCACCGGCATCAAAATGCTATGTATGTCTTTTGGTTGTCTGAACATTTCAAAAGAATGGATGTATCCAACTATATCATCATTGCTTTCTTTATAAACAAGCAATTTGGAAAGACCTGTTCTTGTAAATATTTCAGTAAGATTTTCTGTATCCTCAGAAATATCTATGGCAACAATCTCATTTCGAGGAATCATTACTTCACGAGCTTTAACTTCTGAAAATTGTAGGGCATTTTGAAATATTTGAATCTCTGAATCAACATCTTGTTTAGATTCTACGGCTTCCATTTGCTCATTAATGTAATCACCTAATTCAACTTTACTAAAGTTCAGTTGTACTTTATCGCCTTCAATTTTGAATATTTTTTTCAGGATAATGTCTGAAACCCAAATCACAAAACTTGATATAAAGCTAAAAAGATAGTAGAATATAAAAGCGGGGACGCTAAAAACCTTCAGAAGTACATTGGCGTATATCTGAAAAAATACCTTGGGAAGGAATTCCGCAGTAAAAAGTATAACTAAAGTAGAGATTAAAGTTTGGGTAAATAAACTAGCTTCAGTGATTAAATAGCTCAGAAATTCATTCTGAACAGGCTGCATACTTGTAAACCAGTTCATAATCAAATCTCCCATGAAAAACCCATAAACCACAAGAGCAATGTTATTCCCTACCAACATGGTAGCAATAAACTTAGAAGGCTTTTTCGTCAACGTCTTTAGAACGCTAGCAATGATATCAGTTTGATTTTTCTGAAGTTCTATATGAACTTTATTGGAAGACACAAAAGCAATTTCCATCCCAGAGAAAAAAGCTGAAAGAAGTAAACATATAATAATAATGAGGACTTCTGTACTCATCACTTCTTATTTTTATTTTCAATTTTTTTTCTAAAACGTCTTTTAAAGAAAAACATAAAAGAAGCTAAAACTGAAAAAAACAGGTAGAGGTAAGCTCTGCTTTCGCTTTCAGCCCAAATTCTAATGGCTTCAATTATAAAAAATATAGCAAAGGCTATGTAAGCGAATTCAAAGTATTTAAAAAATTTCATCAGTCTTGTAAGTATTGGATTCCTGTATTAGATCTAGAATTGAAGGTATTAAATTTCTGGTCAGAATCAAAGCCTTCCCCTTGATTTCTGGCACCGTTTGGTAATTGTAAGCTATAACTATAGTCTGTGAATAACCACTCCTGCTGTTGATCCCAGTATAATTGTGGACCCTTAAGAATTGTACTGTCAGAGGTCACAATTTTTACGTTTTTTCTAAGGTCTATAAGTCCTGTTTCCAAATACTGAATTGCATAATCTGAAAAAACTGTGTTTTTACTTGAATCTTGCTCAAAAAAATCTAACTCAATACCTTGTGGAAACTCCCTAAAAGGAAACTTCCTGTTGGAATAATCTAGCATTTCTGGACTTCTTAAATTAACTCTTACAGCTCCACTATCTGTATAAAAAAGATTGAGGTCATAAACTTTGGACTGAGGTTCTAAAAAATCTTTTTCCATTTCCTTTACATCCTTAAGGTTTCCCTCACAAGCAAAAAGCATTGCTGTAAGTAAACATACAGCAATGCTTTTATAAATTAATGTATTTTTAAATATCATTTTAGAGATTTGGTACCACTACGCTTTCTCCAATCCAACAACTTGAAAATGTAATTTTTCTACCAGCAGCATCTTCTTGAAAGATATCAGACTTTTGAGGTGCTCTAGCTTTATAGCTCTCTGCAGTTGCAGTTGCATTAGAACTTAAAGAAGGGTCAACACGGCCAGCTCTACTTGCATAATCTGCAGCTAACCAGTAAACAGCTCTTTTTTCAAACACATTAGTACCACAGTCGTTAGCACTTTTTGCATACATATCTGCTATTTTTAAGTAAGCAACACCCATAGAAGGCTTATTATTTAAAGCTTTTCTGTAGTAGTTTCTAGCTTGAGAGTAACTACCTCTGTCTTTATAATTATTGGCAATTCTATAGTAGATTCTTGACTTTTTTATCTTGTTCGTTTCAAGCTCTGCTGCTTCATTGAAGTAGTTTAGGGCCTTACCTCTATTTCCTTCAGCTTCTGCTAATTGCCCTAGTGAATAAGCTGAATTTGCGGAAGGGTCTTTTTTATGTAAAGCTTCAGAAACTTTAAAGAATAATGGATCTTCAGTACAGTCTTTTGCAGACAATCTCTCGTTTGCATTTCTTAACCAATTTACATCATCCTTTTTCTCCTCAAAATCCTTTTTATATAAAGGTATAAGGTTATCACAGTCAGCTTTAGAACCTAGTAAAGAATTTACACTACCTTTTATCTTCGTATAATTTCTCAAATAAATCTCAGAATTCTTAAGTATTCTAGATTCTCTTGGAGTTAGCTCTTGTTGAGCCTCCTGCTTTTCGATAAGAGGTTTAGCTTCAGCTGCCTTATCATTTTCTTGATTTTCTATAAGTTCAATAACTTCATCATACTTATCAAATAAGAATTGTATGTCTCTTTCCCCTGCATCATTAAGGTCATTTGCAATTCTGAAATAAGCATAAATTGCTACTGGAGAAGAAAAGTTATCCTTATCTGCTTCAACAACCTTTTCAAATGATCTGAGCCTATCTTCTAAAGTTCCGACCTCATATTTATATTTGATCATCGCAACATCCGCCAACATATCTCCTTCCTTGGTTTCATTTGGAAACTTTTCCAAACGCATCATTTGGTTGTCTATATATTCTTGGATTAATTCCATTTTCCTTTCATCAGTCTCTGCATCATCTATCATTCCTTCAAGCATTTGCGCACCACGCTGATAGATTAATTTATTGAAATCTGAACAGTTTTCCAGCAGTTGCTTATACTTAGGATAAGCATCGCTAAAGTTATTTACTTTGGCACTTTCGTTAAATAAACTAAGTGTCACTGTACAATCTTGAGCACTTGCCACGTTAAAAGCGAAGAATACTCCTAAAAGTGTAAAAGCGATTTTAAACTTCATAATTTTAAGTATTTAATTATATTTAGATTTAATGAACCATTTGTCGTTGAAAGAGAAACTCATAAATACACTTATAAAATTTTCTTGAACCAAGTTATTTGATGTGGTACCTCTTTCAAAATATTCAACTCCTATGTTGGCATTGGTAAAAACCCGACCGGCAGGTAAACCTAGACCAAATGATATGCCAAACTCGTTTATGTCTTCACCTCTGTATTCCAAACCACTCTCTTCATATCTGATTCCGGCTCTATAAACAATTCTTTTAAAGTAACTTACAGGGTCATTATATCTTGGAATATAAAATCCGCCAAGTTTAAAAGTATTAGATTCTTTTTGTGTGACTTCAGAGCCAAAATTGAAAGCTAATTCAGAAAAGTCGCCAGCAGTGTAATTTTCATATTCCAAACCAACATACCATTTTCTATCTCTACCTAGACCCAAACCAAAAGAATACATTTCTGGCAAATCAATTTCTGTATCAATAGGATTTACCTCAATTCGGTTCACGATATTCTCAGTTCCATTTTGTCCTGGCTGAATGGTTGCTAACTCTCTTCTTCTATTCACGTCAAGTGAAGAGCCTGTTTCATATCTTGCTGATGACTTTAAAGTCAGTTTCTCGGTAAGTCTTAAGTCGTATAAAGCTCCAACATCAAAAGAGAACCCACTTATATCTGTAAAATTAATTTCTCTTGAAGCATATTGTACTTGATCTGTAAAAATTATGGCTTTATTTTCTAAATCACCAAAATGATAATTAGCAGTAGCTCCTAGCCTAAAATTCTTAATAGGCTCAAAACCTGCTGAAAAATAAACTGTATTCAATCCTCCTCGACCTTCAAATCTCGAAACTCTTGTTTCTGTTCTTTCTTCCAATTCATATCCTACAGAACTTCTGGGCTTAACACCAAATCCAACACCCAAATTATTAAAAGGGAGCCCAACCGCGAGATAATCAAATGTGAAATAGTTTATATTATCAGTAGTAGAATTTGTTTTCAACTCAACTGAATTTGCTGTTACTCCAGCAGTAAAAGCAGTCAATTGTAAATCTGAATATGCTGCAGGGTTTCTTAAATTAAGATGTATGCTATCGCTAAAAGTAGCTAGCCCACCCATTGATCTGTTTTCGACAGTTCCTCTAAATGCTTTCGTTCCTATGCCAAGGAAAGAGTAAGGCGATGACGATCCTTCCTGAGAAAACGCAGAGGATGTCGTGAAAAGTATTATCGAGATAAAAAGAATAAATCTTGTGAACATTAATTTGAGTTGAGTTGTAGAATTTTATTTAATCCTTTCAATAAAAAATTAGGAGTGGCAAATATGCTATTTTTTATAGATGCTGACAACAAATAATAATCTCCGCCTGTTAAAACAACTGTTAAATCTTCATAATCAGCGAGATAATCTTTAATATAAGCATCAATTTCATAGCATATTGATTTGTAAACCCCAATATGCATTGCTTCCAGAGTAGATTTGCCAATATAATCTCTAGGTTGAGTAGTCTTCTCAAGTAGTGGTAATTTTCCTGTAAACTTATGCATTGCCTTGTATCTCATTTGTAGCCCTGGAGAAATAGCTCCTCCTTGATAAACTGAGTCATTATCGATGAAATCGTAGGTGATGCAGGACCCTGCATCGATAACCAATACATTTTGATTTGGAAATAGATCTGCAGCTGCAGTTACAAGTGCAATTCTATCCAGACCTAAAGTTTCGGGAGTTTCATAAGCGTTAGTGAAATTTAATTTACTCAAATGTGAGAATTTTACAAGATAGATTCTTTCAGACAACTTTTTATGTATCGCTGCTGGAATATCTGCAGTAGAAGAAACTATACCTTTTGAAAGGGTTGGATGAAACTGAAATATTTTTTGGAGTGATTTTTCAGCCTTTTTTGGGTCACTTGCTATTTTTTCTATCAATTGATCCCCATCAAAAACGGCAAATTTGATTTGAGTATTCCCAATATCGATGATTAAATTCATAACTGAAATAAAATCCAAAGATAAGGATAAGAATAATTCATCTTTTCTTTTGTTTAATTAAATAATGGTTTTATATTTGCACCCGCAATAAAACTGGTGCCTTAGCTCAGTTGGTAGAGCAATGGACTGAAAATCCATGTGTCCCTGGTTCGATTCCTGGAGGCACCACCTTTTAAACCTCAACTTTAATTAGTTGAGGTTTTTTTTATTTTAGTATATGAGCCTTCTGTATATCATATTAAACAAGAAAATCGATAAGTTTCATATTTAGACTACTGATGTTGATAAAAGACGTGAAGTTCATAATTAACATATTTTAAAAAGGGGTTTATAAAGTGTGATAAAGACTGGAAACTATCACTTTATTCTGAATGTCAATCTGAAATCGACGCATCATACCTTGAAATTTTTATTAACCAGAAGAAAACTAAAAATTCATCATTAAACTAATTGAACACCTCAAATTCTTACAGATATTCTCAACAGAAAATAGACCTTATTCTCACTAAGCGTCGAGACTAGGGGCAACGCCTTTTTAAACCATAATCGCTTTTTTTTATTGATGAAGGGTACAAATAAGGGTACAACTTGAAACTTTTGGTTTTAGGGTAAAAAAAAACGCTACTTCACTTTAACGGTTTTTAGTACTACTCTAGAGGGCAATCAGAATACCAAGTCCGCTACAAACTTTTTTAAAATTATAAACATATCCTACAACCCCCACTTCCCTTAATATGTTAAGCTTATTTGCGTCTCAATACAATCCCTAAAACTAGTACAACGACACTTATAATCACCGGAGTCCAGTTTGCTGAACTTACAGCGACATCTATACCCAAAAAATTAAAACTTTCTGAATCCTCAAAGGCCTGGATTCCAAATACAATAGTTCCCAGTATTCCTATTATTAATAAAATAGTTCCAAGTAATCTCATAGTTTTTAGTATTTGTTTAATAATTTAAACAACAGTTAATATAGTCAACAATAGCCTTTTAAAATAAAAATCTCCCATTCTTAAAAGAATAGGAGATTTAGTTTGTGATTCAATATAAAAATTTACAACTCCTCGTAGCCCATATTATAAAACGTAAAGGCGAAAATATCAGCATATTCCTGAATGATTTTAGACGTTGGTTTTCCAGCACCATGTCCAGCATCGGTTTCTATTCGAATTAAAGTCGGGTTATCTCCAGCTTGTTTGCTTTGTAATTCTGCAGCAAATTTAAAACTATGTGCGGGCACCACTCTGTCATCATGATCTCCAGTGGTGACTAAAGTTGCAGGATACTCAGTACCTTCATTGATATTGTGTAAAGGTGAATACCCTCTTAAGTATTCAAACATTTCTGGATCATCTTCAGAAGTACCATAATCGTAAGCCCAACCAGCACCAGAAGTAAATGTATGGTAACGCAACATGTCCAAAACACCAACAGCTGGCAATGCCACCTGAACCAAATCTGGTCGCTGTGTCATCGTCGCCCCTACTAAAAGTCCGCCGTTAGAGCCTCCACGAATAGCTAATTTATCTGAAGAGGTGTAATCTTCTTCTATAAGGTATTCCGCAGCTGCGATAAAGTCATCAAACACATTTTGCTTTTTCATTTTAATTCCTGCATTGTGCCATTCTTTACCATATTCTCCGCCGCCTCGCAGATTAGCAACAGCATAAATACCGCCATTTTCTAACCAAACTGTATTCGCTGTACTAAACGAAGGAGTCAACGAGATGTTGAAGCCTCCATAACCATAAAGCATAGTTGGATGTGAACCGTCCAATTCAATTCCTTTTTTATGGGTGATAATCATAGGAATCTTTGTGCCATCTTTCGACGTGTAAAATATCTGCTTGCTTTCGTAAGCTTCTGTATCAAAATCGATATTTGGTTTTTGATAAACTTCAGAAGTCCCGTTGTCTGGATCGTACTTATAGATAGTTCCAGGCGTTGTGTAATTAGTAAACGAGTAGTAAAGCTCTTCAGCATCTTCTTTTCCGCCGAAACCACCAACAGAACCAGCTCCTGGAAGTTCAACTTCCCTTACGAGTTTACCATCATAATCGTATTGCTTCACCAGGGAAACAGCATCTACCATATATTCTGCAAAGAAGTAACCCGCTCCCGTAGATGGAGAAAGTACATGTTCAGTTTCAGGTATAAAATCTTCCCAGTTTTCTGGTTGAGGAGAACTAGCATCCACAGTCACTATTTTCTTGTTAGGCGCATCTTTATCGGTGACGATAAAAAGCTTGCTCTCTTCATTATCTATGACATATACATCGCTATCGTAAGTGTCGATAACGCTTACAAAGTCAGAATTCGGCTTGGTTAAGTCCTTTATCATCAAGCGATTTCCAGAAGTTGATTTTGATGCCGAAACAATTAAATAGCGGTTATCCTCAGTTACACTTCCAGACACGTATCTGTGTTTTTGTTCTTCTGTACCACCATAAACTAATTTATCCTCGCCTTGTGGAGTTCCTAATTCATGATAATAAAGTTTGTGCTGATCTGTTTTTGCAGATAGCTCACTCCCTTCTGGTTTATCATAACTAGAGTAATAAAAGCCATCATTGGCCTTCCAAGAGATCCCGCTAAACTTCACATCTACGAGCGTATCTCCTTTTTGTTCTTTTGTTTCTGCATCCAAAACAATGATTTTTCTCCAGTCGCTTCCCCCTTCAGAAATAGAATAAGCCAACAATTCGCCATCTTCTGTAAAGCTCATTCCTGCCATAGAGGTCGTTCCATCTTCACTAAAAGTATTAGGGTCTAAAAAGACTTCTGCTTGTTCTATGCTATCTCCAGTTTTGTATCGGTAATAAACATATTGGTTTTGTAGGCCATCATTTTTAGAAAAATAGGTGTAGTCTCCTCTTTTGAAGGGTGCTCCAATTTTTTCATAATTCCACACTTCAGACAAGCGCTTCTTTAATTGATCTCTGTAAGGGATCTCTTCAAGATAACCAAAAGTTAAGTCATTTTGAGCTTTCACCCATTCTTCAGTTTCGTCGCTGCGATCATTTTCGAGCCAACGATAAGGGTCTTTCACTTCAGTGTCGAAATACGAATCTACGGTATCGACCTGTTTAGTTTCTGGATATGTCAATGTTGCTTGATTTTTTTCACCATCATTACAGGAAGCCAAAAGGCAAACAGCTGCAACAGGCATGAGTATATGTTTCATTGGTTTTGATTTTAGTCGTAAATATAAGGAATCATAGCTATCTAACATAGGCTTTGTTTTATACTGAATTCAATACTGCAATGTTATTAGTTTTACGATATAAGATTAAAAAATTAGTTTAAGATAAAAAAACGTCTTACTAAGTTGAAGAACCTCTCATTCTTTTTAATAGAGATAGATTTATCAGTTGCTGAAAAACTCCTTCGAAATATAATCGTTTATCAGATTGTATTCTACAAATGATTCAATTTAAAATAAGTACAAGAGTGAGACGATCACAGCAACAAAGATTGAGTTTTGAAAGTATTGAGGAGATTCCGCACCAGGCAGGAAATTAAAAAACCGCTCTTCAAAAGTTCTGAAGAGCGGTTGAGTATTGATTAAATTTTAAAGCTTAAACCTTAAAACGAGTTGTCAAAAGAAATTCAGCTATTTGTATTGCATTAGTCGCTGCTCCTTTTCTTAGGTTGTCTGAAACAATCCACACATTAAGTGCATTGTCTCTGGTGAAATCTCTTCGAATTCTTCCTATAAAAACATCATTTTTACCTTGAGCATATATTGGCATTGGGTAAGTATTGACTTCAGGATTATCTTGAAGTGTGATCCCATCGGTATCGCTAAGAATTTTCTTTACGTCAGAAACTTCAAATGCCTTTTTAAATTCAATATTAACCGATTCAGAATGACCACCAACGACAGGAATTCTTACAGCTGTAGCTGCAACTTTCACGCTTTCATCAGATAAAATCTTTTTGGTTTCATTGGTGAGTTTCATCTCTTCCTTGGTGTAATCGTTTTCCAAAAACACATCACAATGCGGAATTGCATTTTTATGAATAGGATAAGGATAAGCCATTTCACCAGTTTTACCAGCATATTCATTCTCCAATTGCTCAACAGCTTTCACTCCTGTTCCTGTAATAGACTGATAGGTCGAAATGACCACTCGGTCAATTTGGTAAGCTTTATGCAATGGCTGTAAAGCCATAACCAATTGTATTGTAGAACAGTTAGGGTTAGCGATAATCATATCTTCCTCTGTAATTTCAGAAGCATTGATTTCTGGAACCACCAATTTCTTTTCAGGATCCATTCTCCAGGCCGATGAATTATCAATTACTGTTGTGCCTGCTTCTGCAAATTTTGGAGCCCATTCTAGGGATGTATCACCACCTGCAGAAAACAAAGCAATTTCAGGTTTTCGTTTGACTGCGTCAGCTAAGCTTACCACCTTGTAAGATTTATCCTTGTACGTGATAGATTTTCCAACAGACTTCTCCGAAGCTACAGGGATTAACTCAGTTAAAGGAAAATTTCGCTCCTCAAGAATCTGGAGCATCACTTGGCCTACCATTCCGGTAGCGCCGACAACAGCTACTTTCATTTGAATTTACTTTTAAAAGTTATGAAGCGGCAAAAATATACTTTTAAGGGCAAGCCTGAACTGGTTTTAGAAATATTTATTGGCTGTTTGAAATCCTATAAGATTTAGGATTAGCTATTTCAAGCTTACTTAAGTACTTTTGCAAAAAATATAACATTGAATTATTTATCAGTTGAAGAAGTTTCAAAATCATTCGGCACACTCGAACTCTTTGAGAACTTATCATTTGGCATAAGCCAAGGTCAGAAAATTGCACTTATTGCCAAAAATGGCACAGGCAAAACCACTTTACTCGATATTATATCTGGTAAGGAAGCTCCAGATAGTGGTCAAGTCGTATACAGAAAAGGAGTGAAGGTTGGTTTTTTACCTCAAGAGCCTGACTTAGAACCTACATTGAGTGTTGAGGAAACTATCCTTTCTTCAGATAATGAAATTCTTAGTATCATCAATGCATACGAAAAAGCATTACAAAATACAGATGATGCCGAAGCTTATCAAAAAGCTTTTGATCAAATGGAAGCCAAGCAGGCCTGGGATTTTGAAACCACCTACCGTCAAATTCTCTCCAAACTGAAACTAGATGATTTGTCTAAAAAAGTTAATGATCTCTCTGGAGGTCAAAAGAAGAGGTTAGCGCTAGCAAATCTACTTCTAGGTAAACCAGACTTGTTGATTCTCGATGAACCAACTAACCATTTGGACCTTGAAATGATTGAGTGGCTTGAGGAATTCTTAAAAAGTGAAAATCTTACACTTTTCATGGTAACTCACGACAGGTATTTTCTGGATAGAGTTTGTAACCACATCATTGAGTTGGAAGACAAAACTTTGTACAATTACAAGGGAAACTATAGCTATTACGTTGAAAAGCGAGCAGAACGGATTGAAGTAGAACAAACCACAACTGCGAAAGCAAAACAACTTTATAAAAAAGAGCTGGACTGGATGAGACGTCAGCCTAAGGCGAGAACAACCAAGTCCAAATCCAGAATTGAAAGTTTCGGTGATATAAAAGACAGGGCCAGCAAACGTCGCAATGATCATAAAGTTGAGCTTGAAATCAATATGGAGCGATTAGGATCGAAAGTTTTGGAAATGCATCATGTCTCCAAAGGGTTTGAAGATAATTACCTTTTTCAGAATTTCGATTATATCTTCAAAAAGAACGAACGTATAGGCATCATTGGAAAAAACGGAACAGGGAAATCTACATTCTTGAACGTTTTGACTGGCGGATTAGAACCAGATCAAGGCAAAGTAGTACATGGAGAAACTTTAAAAATTGGTTATTATACTCAAGGTGGTATTCAAGCTAAAGAAGGTCAAAAGGTTATCGAAGTTATTAAAGATTATGGCGATTATATTCCCTTAGCTAAAGGAAGACAAATATCAGCTTCGCAATTGCTGGAAAAATTCTTGTTTGACCGAAAAAAGCAATACGACTTTGTAGAAAAGCTAAGTGGTGGTGAGAAAAAACGCCTTTACTTATGTACAGTTTTGATCCAAAATCCCAATTTTTTAATTCTCGATGAACCTACCAATGATCTCGACATTGTCACGTTGAATGTTCTTGAAAATTTCCTTTTAGACTTTCCTGGGTGTCTTATAGTAGTAAGTCACGACAGGTATTTTATGGATAAAATTGTAGATCATTTATTTGTGTTTGGTGAAGGAAAGATTACAGATTTTCCAGGTAATTATTCAGATTACAGAGATTTGAAAGCTTTGGAGCTGGAAGAGAAATACGAAGAAAGCAGCCAAACTTCGTCTGAGTCTACAAGTAAACCAAAACAAAATACAGATCCTAAAAGTAAACTCAGTTTCAACGAGCAAAAGACTTATAAAAAGCTGGAAAAGGAGATCAATACTTTGGAAAAGAAAAAAGAAAAACTTGAAGCAGAATTCCTGAAAGATTTAAGCCCTGAAGACATCAAGGAAAAAACTATCGCGCTTCAAAAAATTCAAACCGAATTAGAAGAAAAAACGGAAAAATGGTTTGAGTTATCTATGAAGTTGGAATCTTAAGCCTCGTCTTTACTTTCTCTTTCTTCTCTTTCCTTCCTTTCTTTTTTACTGGCGTTAGAAATGAAAATAAGTACAGAAGCAATTAAACCTATAATCACTAAACCAAAGATAGCTGTCATAATGAAAGCACCATTAGACCAATTGACGAAAAGTGTTTGTAGAAACATATCTTTATATTTTATGCAATTTTACTGCTTGACTGAGTCAAAAAGAATGATTTTTGTCAGTTAAGCTGAATTCGAATAAAAAATGTGGTTTAAAGTTAATGCATTTCTAAAATTTTTATGGCATTCCAAGAATCAGCACGGGATCCATTCGCCGTTCGTTTATAAGTTGATTACAGAATGCTTTTATAACAAGGAGCATTATGAAGCTTATGAGGTTTGGGACAAAGCAAAAAAGAAAGTTTTAGAATCTAATGAAGTTTTGGAAGTCGAAGATTTTGGCGCTGGCTCTAAGGTTTTTAGAAGCAATTTAAGGCCTGTTTCAAAAATTGCAAAGCACGTTTCTATTTCTCGAAAGCGAGCCAGATTGATGAGTAGACTTGTAGAATATCTATCTGTTAAAAACGCATTGGAACTTGGCACTTCTATTGGTTTGGGAAGCATCAGCATTGCTGGTCATGGTCCGACTCACTTGAAAACCATTGAAGCTTGTTCTGCAACTTTGGATTTTGCTCAAAGTCTGTTTGAAGAGTTTAAGCTTACTAATATTACAAGTATAAATTCATCGTTTACTGAAAGTCTGGCAGAGTTAAATTCCGAAGAAAAATTTGAACTTGTTTTTATTGACGGTCATCACGATGGTAAAGCTACTTTACAGTATTTTAATAGTCTTTTGAAGCATAAGCACAACGATACATTGTTTATTTTTGATGATATCCACTGGTCGCCTTCTATGGAAAAGGCTTGGGGAACCATTAAAGCTCATGAGGAAGTTCAGGTGACTATTGACACGTTTCAATGGGGACTTGTATTTTTCAGAAAAGAACAGGTCAAACAAGATTTTGTGATTCGAGTTTGATTATTGAAAAACCAAAAAACTCATTATGTTTATAAAAATTTAAGTTATGCTCGAGCAATTTTCTCCAGATATACAATTCATTATTGTTATTGCAATTATCGCTGTGCTTTTTCTTTTGGTGTTCTTCAACAACAAACGCAATAAACAAAAACGCTATGATCGAAAAAATAGAAATTTCAGAAGAAATTTCTACGAGAAAAAACAAAACAAAAAGGAAGATTAAAAAGTCTTAACATCCTCTAGTCACCCTTATAGATTTGAGTTTTTCTAGTATCTTTGCGCGCGATGACAAAAGCTGATATTACAGAGAACATCTCAAAAAACCCTGCTCTTAGCGAGCTCAAAGAAGCTCTGGCTTCGCAAAGCAATCAATCCATATTTTTAAAAGGCCTTGTTGGTTCTGCTGTGTCTTTTGTTCAGGCTGAAGCCTTCCTTTCTTCTGAAAATCCTTTCCTATTAATTTTCAACGATAAGGAGGAAGCTGCCTACCACCTCAACGACTTGGAGCAGCTGGTGGATGAGAAAAATGTATTGTTCTACCCAGGAAGCTACAGAAGACCTTACCAGATTGAAGAAACCGACAATGCCAATGTATTATTGAGATCTGAGGTTCTAAACCGAATCAACTCCAGAAAAAAACCTTCAATAATTGTTACTTACCCTGAAGCTCTTTTTGAAAAAGTGGTGACTAAAAAGGAACTGGATCGTACGATTTTAAAAATAAAATTGAAAGACGAACTCTCCCTTGATTTTGTTAACGAGGTCCTTTTTGAATACAGATTTAAGCGAGTAGATTTTGTGACCGAACCTGGTGAATTTTCGGTGAGAGGTGGGATTATAGATGTGTTTTCTTTCAGTAATGATGAGCCTTACAGAATTGAATTTTTTGGTGACGAAGTCGATAGTATTCGGGCGTTTGATGTAGAAACTCAATTATCTACAAAGCAAAAAAAGCGCATCGACATTATGCCGAATGTCGAAAAGAAACAACTCGATGAAGTAAGAGAGACTTTTCTAGATTACATCAGTAACTCCACAACCGTATTTGTCAAAAATATGGATGTGCTTTCAAACACTATTGACGATCTTTTTTCAAAAGCTGAAAAAGCCTTTTCTGAACTTTCCTCCGAAATCAAACACAGTAAACCCAACGAGCTTTTTTGTGATGGTAAGCTCTTGAAAAAACAACTACTCGACCTAAAAGTTGTTGAATTTGGAACTCAGGCTTTTTTAAATCCAAAGCAAACTATAGTTTACCCAACTAGCCCTCAACCTTCCTTCAATAAGAAATTTGATCTACTAATCGAAGATTTGAACTCCAAGCACGAAAAAGGCTACGAGAACTGTATTCTATGCACAAGTGATCAACAGGCCAAACGCTTTAAAGATATTTTTGAAGACCAAGATGAAGAAGTCCATTACCAAACCCTTGTACTTTCGATGCATGAAGGCTTTATTGATGAAGTCAATAAGTTAGTTTGCTATACCGATCATCAAATTTTTGATCGCTATCATAAGTTTCATTTGAAAAATGGCTATGCCAAAAAACAGGCTATTACTTTAAAGGAATTAACCAGCCTGGAAATAGGTGATTATGTCACTCACATCGACCACGGTATTGGAAAGTTTGGCGGACTTCAAAAGATTGATGTGGAAGGTAAAATGCAGGAAGCCGTAAAATTGATTTATGGTGACCGAGATATTCTGTACCTGAGTATTCATTCTTTGCATAAAATTTCAAAATTTAATGGCAAGGATGGAAAACCACCTCAAGTTTATAAACTAGGCAGTAAAGCCTGGAAAAGTCTTAAGAAAAAAACCAAAGCCAGAGTTAAAAAGGTGGCTTTTGATTTGATTAAACTTTACGCCAAACGAAAATTAGAAAAAGGCTTTCAATACGGTCAAGACTCCTATTTGCAACATGAGTTGGAAGCTTCTTTTATCTATGAAGACACGCCAGACCAAAGCACCGCCACACAGGATGTAAAAAGCGACATGGAAAAAGAACAACCCATGGACCGTTTGGTTTGTGGGGATGTGGGTTTTGGCAAAACAGAGGTAGCCATTCGTGCCGCTTTTAAAGCTGTAGATAATGGCAAGCAGGTTGCCGTTTTGGTACCGACAACCATACTCGCCTTTCAGCACCACAAGACGTTTTCTGAGCGTCTGGAAGAATTTCCAGTAACCGTGGATTACCTCAACAGATTCCGAACAGCCAAAGAGCGAAGAGGTGTTTTGGAAGGTTTAGAAAACGGAAGTGTGGACATCGTCATTGGCACTCACCAACTGGTGAATAAAGCGGTAAAATTTAAAGATCTTGGTCTTTTGATTATCGATGAAGAGCAAAAATTTGGTGTTGCAGTAAAAGATAAGCTGAAGACTATTAAAGCTAATGTAGATACATTAACACTAACTGCCACACCAATCCCTAGAACGCTTCAGTTTAGCCTGATGGCAGCAAGAGATTTATCGACCATCAAAACACCACCACCCAACCGTTATCCTATAGAAACACATGTCATTCGATTTTCTGAAGACCAGATTCGGGATGCGGTATCTTATGAAATCCAAAGAGGCGGACAGGTGTTCTTTATTAACAACAGAATTGAAAATATTCAGGAAGTTGCAGGTTTAATTCAACGTTTGGTGCCTGATGCAAAAATAGGCATTGGCCACGGCCAAATGGAAGGGAAAAAGCTGGAACAGTTGATGCTAAAATTCATGAACAATGAGTTTGATGTTTTAGTCTCAACAACCATCATAGAAAGCGGGCTTGATGTGACCAATGCCAACACGATTTTAATCAACGACGCCAATAATTTCGGCATGTCCGATCTTCACCAAATGCGTGGTCGAGTTGGGCGAAGCAATAAAAAAGCCTTTTGCTACTTGATTACTCCTCCTTTAACAATGATGACCGATGATGCCAGAAAGCGATTAACCGCTTTAGAACAATTTTCAGACTTGGGAAGTGGTATCAACATCGCCATGAAAGATCTTGAAATTCGTGGTGCTGGAGATTTACTTGGCGGTGAACAAAGTGGGTTCATTAGTGATATTGGATTTGATACCTATCAAAAAATTCTGAATGAAGCTATACAGGAATTAAAAGAAAACGAGTTCAAATCCGTGTACGAAGATGAAGTCAGCGAAGAAGATAAAGTCTTTGTAAAAGATGCTCAAATAGATACTGACTTTGAAATTTTGTTCCCAGATGACTACATCAATAGCATTAAAGAACGCTTGAGTCTATACACTAAACTAAATACGATTGACGACGAGGAAGGACTTCAAAACTTTGAAAAAGAGTTGAAAGACAGGTTTGGTGATTTGCCAAAAGAGGCTCAGGATTTGGTCAATAGTGTTCGTTTAAAATGGATTGCAGCTAGTGCAGGTTTGGAGAAATTGGTTTTGAAAAAAGATAAAATGATTGGTTATTTTCTATCCAATCAAGAATCTGGTTTTTACAATTCTAATCGATTTAAGGAAATTTTGCAGTATGTCCAAATGCATCCAAGGCAATGCCAGATAAAGGAAAAAGAAACCAGAAATGGATTGCGCTTGCTCTTGACGTTTGATAATGTGAAATCGGTGGATAAAGCTTTGCAACTATTGCAACCACTAGAGCAAAAAGAAACGATGGCCAACAACGAATAATGAATACCCAAATATCGAATATTGATTTGTAGTTTCCATAAGCTAATAAAGTCTGCGAACTCTGCTGTGAATAGAAATATCGAATATAGAACACCGGATTTTGAATATTCTTCACTCTCAGTTCAAAAACTCACAAACTAAATAACTACTCCACTTTCTTCAGCAAACCGACCAAACTTTCTCTCCAATGTGGAACTTTAATTTTGAAGGTGTTTTCGATTTTCGATTTATCTAAGACACTAAATTTTGGTCGTTTGGCTTTGGTAGGGTAGGAAAATGTAGCCTTCAGGTTAACTTGATATTCAAGTTGTTTTTCTTCCAAAATCAGTCTGGCGAAGTCATACCACGAGGCTTCCCCTTGGTTGCTATAATGGTATAAACCAAAAGCATCAGACTTAACGTTTATCAAATTCAGAATAAAAATGGCTAAGTCGTTTGCATTGGTAGGTGTACCGATTTGCTCGGTGGTGATATTGAGGTCTGCACGATCTTCAGCTTTTTTCAAGATGGTATTGAAGAAATTGTGACCAAATTCAGAATACAGCCAGCTTGTTCTAAAGATAAAAAATCGATCCATATGTTCAGAAATCATCGCTTCGCCTTGGAGCTTGGATGCCCCATAAATATTGATTGGATTTACTGCATCGGATTCTACATATGGACTGAACTTCAACCCATCAAACACATAATCCGTAGAGATGTGAATCAATTTGGTACCTAGAGTTTTACACTGCTCTGCAAGGGATTTCACCGCTTCAGAATTCACTTGAAAGGCAAGTCCTTTTTTACTTTCAGCTGCTTCCACATTGGTATAGGCAGCACAGTTCACGCAGAAATCAAATTGATATTGGTTGAAAAAATTAGCTAAAGCTTCTTCTGAAGTAATATTCAACGTCTGAGAAGTTTCAAATAAAAACTCAATTTCAGGAAAGTTTCCAGAATGCTTTTGAAGACATTTCCCTAGTTGACCATTCGCTCCAGTGACTAAAACTCTCATGAGTTCAGGTATGATTTAAGTGTTGGTAAATTTTGATCTTTTTCTGAAATGATCTGTTCATCCTTCGGAATTTGCCAATCGATATTTAGCGTTTCATCATTAAATAAGATACCACTTTCTGAAGCTTTATGGTAGTAATTATCACATTTATAAATGAAAATAACATCCTCTGATAGACAGGCAAAACCATGTGCAAATCCTCTAGGGACAAACAGTTGGTGGTTGTTTTCTCCTGTTAGAACATAGCCAAATTGCTTGAGGTAAGTTTCAGAATCTGGTCGCATGTCCACCACCACATCCAAAACTTTTCCTTTGGCAACTCTAATCAATTTGGCTTGTGCAGATTCTCCAGTTTGAAAGTGAAGACCACGAATAGTTCCGTACTTAGAAATAGACTGATTATCCTGAACAAATTCAATATCTAAACCCGTGTTTTCTTTAAAAGCATTGTGGTTAAAACTTTCAAAGAAGCTTCCTCGTTCATCTTTGAAAACATTGGGTTCTATAACAAAACAGTCCTTAAGTGGTGTTTGTTTTACTATCATTTACTTTGGATTTATATTTTTAGCATAGCCGCTTTTTAAAAAGGGTTCTGTAATTTTTTTGAGTTGCTCTTTTGAAATAAAGCCCATCTTAAAAGCCGTTTCTTCTATAGAGCCAATTTTGAGACCCTGACGTTCTTCAATGACCTCAACAAATTGTGAGGCTTGCATCAAAGAATTAAACGTCCCTGTATCCAGCCAGGCAGTGCCTTTATCAAGTATACTCACATTTAGTTTCCCTTTTTTGAGGTAGGCATTGTTCACATCGGTGATTTCAAGTTCGCCTCTATCGCTGGGTTTTATAGACTTGGCGATGCTTACCACCTCATTATCGTAGAAATAAATTCCAGGCACAGCGTAATTGGATTTGGGTTGTTCCGGCTTTTCTTCAATAGAAATCACCTGTCCGTTGTCATCAAAATCTACGACACCATAACGTTCCGGATCGTGTACATGATAGGCATAAATAATACCGCCATCTGGATTGGTATTGTCTTGAAGTAACTGATCTAATCCTGTTCCGTAGAAGATATTGTCGCCTAGAATCAAGGCTACCTTGTCGTCTCCTATGAAATCTTCTCCTATGACGAAAGCCTCGGCAAGTCCATTAGGTTCAGCCTGAACAGCATATTCAAAGTTGCACCCTAAATCTGAACCATTTCCTAAGAGCTTTTCAAAAAGTGGCAGGTCATTGGGAGTAGAAATAATTAAAATTTCTTTGATTCCTGCAGACATCAATGTAGACAATGGATAATAAATCATTGGCTTATCGTAAATAGGCATCAGTTGTTTACTTACAGCCAGGGTCAGTGGGTGAAGACGTGTTCCAGAGCCGCCTGCTAGAATAATTCCTTTCATACTTATGAATTTACGAGTTGGTTATACTTGTCAAGATACCATTTTATAGTTTTTTTTATCCCCGTTTCAAAAGTTTCATCAGCTTTCCAGCCCAGTTCACTTTCAATTTTAGAGGCATCAATCGCATAACGGAAATCATGTCCTGGTCTATCTGTCACATAGTCTATCAACTCTTTATGAGGAGCCTGTTCTGGTCTTAATTCATCTAAGATATCGCAGATTTTAGTAGCTATATAAATATTTTGTCTCTCGTTTTTACCTCCAATATTATAGGTTTCACCAAACTCCCCTTTGTGAATAGCTATGTTTATTCCTTTGCAATGGTCATCTACATAAAGCCAGTCTCGCACATTTTTGCCATCACCATAAATTGGAATAGCTTTTTTTTGAATTGCTTTTCGAATAATAGTAGGTATTAACTTTTCATCATGTTGATGAGGTCCATAGTTATTGGAACAATTGGTAGTAATCACAGGAAAACCATAAGTATGAAAATAACTTCTGGCGATCATGTCGGATGAAGCCTTTGAAGCACTATAAGGACTATTTGGTGCATAAGGAGTTTCCTCAGTAAATAGGCTTTCATCATCTTCCAACGTGCCGTAAACTTCATCTGTAGACACGTGTAAAAATCTCGTGTTTTCAAACCCTTTTCTAAATTTAAAAGGCGATTCCATCCAGAGTGAGTAAGCCTGATGAAGTAAATTGAATGTTCCGGTGATGTTTGTTTTTATAAAAGCATCTGGATTGGTAATCGAATTATCAACGTGAGATTCTGCCGCAAAATGTATTACTTTTTCAAATTTATATTTTGAGAATAGATCTTCTAAAAGCTTCACATCACAGATATCTCCTTCAATAAACGTGTAGTTATCATGATCTGATATTTCAAGATTATTTAAATCTCCAGCATAAGTCAATTTATCAAGATTGACAAAGTGGTATTCTTTTTTAGGAACAAAAAGATTCAAGAAGTTTGAACCAATGAATCCAGCTCCTCCTGTGACTAGTACAGTCTTCATAATTTAGGATTTAGTATGTTGAACAGCATCATTAAAGATCTGTTCTAAAATTTTTTCAGTAATCAAATAGGTTGGTTTTACTCCAGCGGTTCCCAATCCTCCCGAAGCCAATGTGCTTCCTGTTTCTAAAGGATTATCACTGGCGTAATAGGCATATCTCAATTTGACCTTTTCAGAAATATTCCCTCTTAGTTTAGCGGCTGCCTGTATGGCTTTCTGGTAATGTGCCCCTTCCATTTCAAGACCAATAACGTTCCAGGTTGAATCATGGAAAAACTTCAGCAGATCTCTATTTTGTAGAGAAGTTCCCAAAACCGTCACCATGGATCCATCATACACACGTAAGCCTTGATCTTCTAGATCTGATTTTTTCAACTCATTATGAAAGGGATAATTATCTGCTGTCCCTTCAAATAAATGAGCATCTGGAATCATCAAATCTCCTTTTCCTCCTTCCAAAATCCCTGCTTTACCCATAATAGATATGGACTCTACGTTCATAGCTTTTTGTTCTTCTCCATCTTTGAATGGTTTGAGAAGTTCATCCATAGTTTCATAGGCTTGTTCCCCAAATGCGTAGTCCATCACAATGATGACTGGCGCATCTTCATTACCGTAAAGTTTGTCACTCCCTTTATAATGACTCAACTTCGCAAGATCAAATATTTGAACATCTATATTTGTTCCGCTTTTATCATCTAGAGAAATCATGCCTTGCTCCTTAGCTTTTTTGGTAACCGTTTGCCTCAATTCTTCATTTTTAGCATTACTCAACTGCTCGTAAACCTGAAAGTTAGACTTTTCATTAAGTAGTTCCTCCAAAGCTATTGGAGAAAAAAGAGTGTTCATCACACTATGCATATTTGCACTTATAATATGTAATTTTCTATCTAGCAAACCATGCTCGTTTAAAGTTTTCTTGATGGTGTTTGCCCAAACTTCTCCATGAATATGATGTCCGAGTCTTTCACGTACAATCGGACTAAAAGTGATGACACGCTTATCTCCGTGGATAACTTCACGGATTGCAAGTTTACCTAAGCTGTGGATAAGGTGTAAAAATTTATGAGGGTTTTCTGGTGTTGCAAATCGATCATATACTTGATTGATTTCAGCAAATGTTCTTCCTAGAATATTCGCAGTATGCGTGATGGCAATCTCTTTTTCTTTTTGACTTAAATCACCTTCTTTCAAAACGGCTACTTTCAGTTTTTCCCAGTCTCTAGAAGTATGACCAGCTTCATTTATCACAACATTCTGCATGATTTTATGAGACTCAATAAACATGAAGGTCAGGTGAGTCAAAATATCGTAAATCTCTGATCGGCCACGAGTGATCTCAATGTTCATTTGTTCATCATCAATCCTATAGCAGTTTCTTCTTCGCTTTGGAGGAATAATAGGTTTGAAATGAGAATTGGAGTAACCTTCATCGCTTGTGAGGTTTATGAAACTACACTCTTCAATACCTTCTGGAAGTCTTTCAATAATATACTGAAGCCCGCTAAGTTCAACCTTAGATTCTCCAATAGTACCATAAATTTCTGGTCGAAGCGTGAGTAATGCTTCTCGTAAGGTTTCACCGGAAACTCCCATAGGTTTATAAAACCCCCTTATAAAAAGGTGTCTCATGGTGATGTACATGCGCTCTATGGCATTTGTACTTTCCTGCGCTCTATTTCTTCCAATATTTAAAGGTTCTGTCATATGTTTTCTAATTGTCTTATTAATCTAAATTTGTTTCTCTAATTCCTGTGCTATTTTTCTATCATTGGATAGTCTTGGTACTTTATTTTGACCTCCAAGCTTTCCAACAGATTTCATATACTCCTGAAATCCATCTTTGGGAACTTTTGTTATCACTAAAGTCCTCAGCATATTTCCTTTTATTAAATCTTTATAGTAAGAGTTTTGCTCCTGAAGTAATATATCTATCTTTTTCGCAAATGCTTCAAAGTCACCCGGTTCTTTCTCAAATTCAATAAACCACTCATGATAAGGCAGACCTTCTCCCGGAGTAATCTGTGGAGCAACAGTAAACTCATTGATCTGCACATCAAACTCTTCTGAAGCTTTTATTATAGATTTTTCTACTTCTTGTGCAATCACATGTTCTCCAAAAGCTGAAGTGAAATGCTTTATCCTTCCCGATACTTTTAAACGATATGGTTTTATGTCTGTAAACATAACTGTATCCCCTACGTTGTATCTCCATAAACCAGCATTGGTAGAAATCACCATCACATAATTTACACCAACCTCAACATCTCCTATGGTGAGAATTTCAGGGTTTTCATCAAAAAACTCATCTGCTTTTATAAACTCGTAAAACATTCCGGAGTCAAGTTGCAAAAGCATTCCGTCCTCTTTCTGAGAATCTTGAAATGCAAAAAAACCTTCAGAAGCTGGATAAAGCTCTATACTGTCTACAGATCTACCGATTAAATTTTCAAATTTGGATCGGTATGGCTCATAATTTACTCCTCCATAAATGAAAAGCTGTAAGTTAGGAAACAACTCACCTATAGTCTTACCTGTTTTCTGGTGAAGCTTCTCAAAATAAGTTTGTACCCAAGAAGGAATCCCACTTATGATGGTCATGTCTTGATCGTAAGTTTCCTCAACTATAGCGTCAATTTTTTCATTCCAATCGTCTATAGAATTAGCTTTCCAACTAGGAAGGCGATTTTTCTGCAGGTAATTAGGGACAAAATGAGCTACAATACCAGAAAGCCGCCCAAAGTGTATTCCGTTTTTTTCTTCCAGTTCTGGACTGCCTTGTAAAAAAATCATTTTACCATCTACGAAACTGGAATTTCCTGTCTCTGCTATATAACTTAGTATAGCGTTTCTGGCAGCATTGGTATGATTGGGTATTGATTCTTTGGTGAGTGGAATATATTTTGCTCCGCTGGTTGTTCCAGATGTTTTTGCAAAATATAATGGCTTTCCAGGCCATAGAACATCTTCTTCTCCATTTACTACCCTATCTACATAAGGTTTCAACTCCTCATAATCTTGAATGGGAACATTATCAAAAAGGTCTTGGAAAGTTTCAATCTTTTCAAAGTGATGATCCTGACCAAACTTAGTTTTT
Source organism: Psychroflexus salinarum (assembly GCF_042677225.1). Classification (NCBI taxonomy): domain Bacteria; kingdom Pseudomonadati; phylum Bacteroidota; class Flavobacteriia; order Flavobacteriales; family Flavobacteriaceae; genus Psychroflexus; species Psychroflexus salinarum. The sequence goes on along the minus strand of NZ_JBHTIV010000005.1, from coordinate 560,759 downwards.
CGTCCTTCTTGAATAAGGGTTTTGAACACCTTTAACTGAGTTTCCTCTGGTCGTGAGGACCAGTTTTTAATTTGAGATGAAATGTATTTGGCAAATAACTTTGCTCCAAAGGACTTTATCGACATATATAAATTCTATTCAAAATTGATGTAATCTGAAGGATTTACGGGATATCCATCTACCCAAAGTTCAAAATGCAAATGAGGACCGTAGGAATATTCTCCAGTATCGCCAACAACTGCAATGGCTTCACCTGCCGTAACAAGGTCTCCCTGACTTTTTAATATAGAGTCATTATGTTTATAGACGGAAATCAAACCGAAGCTATGCTCAATAATAATAACATAACCTGTTTCCACAGTCCATTCAGCAAAAATAACAGTTCCATCTAGTGTCGCTTTCACCGGTTCATTCTTTTCTGTAACAATGTCAACTGCATAATGTTTTTCTTCAGCATTATAAACCTCAGAAACACTACCAGTAACTGGTGGAAATAAGGTGAAGTTTGTATTAAAAGTTGCCTTTTCTAATAAACTATACTTGTCTTCTTGCTCTACTTTCTCTCGCAGAATAGAATCTTGCTGGGAAGCAGATAAACTTACAGTTCCTGGATCTATAGACTTTGTATCTTCAACTGAATAAACCTGACCCATATCAAGTGAATCCACTTTCCCTATAAGCATATTACGGATGGACCTAAAGTAAGTTGAGTTTTTATTGACTACCGTCGTCAGAGAATCCACAGTAAATGTAAGACGGGTTGCTTTATTCTTTAAGGCTGTAGAAGAATAGCCTGGAATATATTCCCTAATCGGAGTAAACGCAATTAAAAGCGCAGTTCCCGAAACTAATAGTAATGCTGAGATCGCCGATAATATAATAACGTTAAGTTTTGATAACTGAAATGACAATCTTTCCTCGAATGTATCTTCATTCAGAATCACCAAACGGTACTTATGAAGCAGTTTTTGCTTAATTTTTCGCTTATCTTTTTTTGATGACTCCATAGAATTAAAACTCTTACAAAGATAGAATAAAGTTAATTTATGTAGGTTTTAGATTCATAAACCTTTGATTTAGATTTTTATCACTAATTTTGTAGCAAATTTTAAAGTTATGAACGCACTAAATGTAATAATGGGAATGGTAGGTCCATGGCAATGGGTTATCATTGGTGTTGCAATTCTTCTATTATTCGGTGGAAAGAAAATACCAGAATTGATGAGAGGTTTGGGTAGTGGTATCAAAGAATTTAAAGATGCCTCCAAAGAAGATGAAACTGGCGAGACTAAAAACGAATCGAAGTCTATAAAATAGGCTTTGACATATTTTGATAATTGGAAACCTGTTTACTTCGTAATCAGGTTTTTTTATTGAGTTTTTTTAAATAGAACTTGTCACCGTCAAACATTCCATAAGTATAATGTGCAATCCAATCTCCTAGATTTATGTATTTGGATTGTTCCCCTACTTGGATTTCCATTGGCAAATGCCTGTGGCCAAAAACAAAATAATCATAATGCTCGGTCTCCAGTTTTCGCCTGGCATATTGAGCAAGCCATTCGTTTTCTTCCCCTAAAAACTTTGCATCTTCATCTCCAGAAATAAGTTTGTTTTTTACTGAAAGGTACCTGGCTAATCTAACGCCTAGGTCTGGATGCAACCATTTAAACAACCATTTGGAAACCGGATGAACAAAAACTTTTTTCATACGTTTATAGCCTTTGTCTCCAGGACCTAGTCCGTCGCCGTGACCTAAAAAAAACTTTTTTGAATTAAACTCAAAGACTTGTGGTTTATGAAATACAGGAATATTGAGTTCTTCTTCAAAATACCCTTTCATCCATAAATCATGATTCCCTACAAAGTAGAAAATATCAATTCCAGAATCTCTTAGTTCTGCTAGTTTTCCAAGAGTTCTTACAAAGCCTTTTGGCACAACTTCTCGATACTCAAACCAAAAATCAAACAAATCTCCAAGTAGGAAAATAGAATGCGCATCTGCTTTGATATCATCTAGCCAAGAAATAAATATTTTTTCACGCTCTAAACTTTCAGAATGCGTTGGAGCTCCCAAATGATTATCACTAGAGAAATAAATTTTTTTGCCTTCAGGAAGTTTCATGCCATATAAATCTGGTCCAAATATACTGAAACCATAAAAATACCTGTTATCAAGTTTTGGGTAAAATTTAATGTAGCTTCAAAAGATATTCCTGTATTTTTGAGATTAACGAAAAACAAAAAAAATGAAATTCAAAATCAATATTATAACCTGCTTATTTTTAATAGCATCCACTTCTGTCTTTGCTCAAGTAAAATCTGTTATGCCTGGTAAAGATTATACTAGTATAAGAGTCTCCACGGGACTTTTTGTAGAGATCGTAACAAATTCAGAAGAAGAAAAAATTGAAGTCAAAGGTCCTCAACGTGACAAAGTTAATATTGAAGTAGATAAAGGTGAACTCCAAATCAGTTTGCCAGTTGGTCAAATCTTTTCTGAAGCGGAAATTCTTGTCACAGTTTACATTAAAGAAGTTGAAGAACTTAAAGCAAGGAGTGGATCTGAAGTTGAATTTATTTCAACAGTAAATCAAAATGAAATAAGTTTAATTGCTTCCGAAGGCAGTTATATAGGAGGTGAATTAAATGTAGAAAGTTTAGCTGTAAAGTCTGTAACTGGAGCTAGTGTGAGTCTTATTGGTACTGCAAATACTTCTAGTATTGAAGTGAAAACCGGAGGTTCTTTTGATGGTGAGGAATTAAAAACTGAAACTACAAGCGTTAATTTAAGTTATGGTGGTGAAGCTACAGTTTACGCTACTGAAACTTGTGATGCAAGTGTAACTGCTGGTGGAAATATTGTGGTTTATGGTAATCCTGAAACTATTAACCAAAGTGTAAAATTGGGTGGTAAAATAAATTTTGTAGAATAAAAGAGATCTCGACACTTATGAAGGAACCTTTATTAGCGTTCAATCAAAATGGAATTTATTGCGCTGCTGCAGATGTCTATCTGGACCCCTGGCGAAAGGTGGACAAAGCGATTATCTCTCACGGTCACGCCGATCACTCGCGCTGGGGAAACAAAAAATACATCACACATCATAACAATATTCCCATTATGAAGCACAGGTTGGGAGAGATTGATGTGGAAGGCAAAGCTTACGGCGAATCGTTTACAATAAATAATGTAAAATTCAGTTTACATCCTGCCGGACATGTAATAGGAAGCTCGCAAATACGGGTGGAACACAAAGGTGAGGTTTGGGTATTTACAGGGGACTACAAAGATGAGGATGATGGAGTTTCAACTCCTTTTGAACCTGTAAAATGCGATACCTTTATTACAGAATGTACCTTTGGCTTACCTGCCTTCAAGTGGAAACCTCAAGCGGAAGTGATGAGCGACATCAATCAATGGTGGGCAGAGAATCAAAGAGAAGGACGAACTTCTGTTTTATTTGGTTATTCGCTTGGTAAAGCTCAGCGTCTGCTGAAGCACCTCAACCCGGACATTGGAAAAATCTACACTCACGGTGCTATCGAAAATATGACTGATGTCCTTAGAGAGATGGTTAATTTTCCTGAAACCATCCGAGTCACAAGGGATACCACCAAAAAAGAATTAAGTGGAAATTTAGTTCTGGCCCCGCCCAGTGCTCATGGCGGAACCTGGATTCGGAAAATGGTCCCTTATGTCACAGCTTCGGCCAGTGGCTGGATGACTTTCCGTGGAGCGCGACGCCGAAGAGCCATAGACAAAGGCTTTGTAATGAGCGATCACTGCGACTGGGACGGTTTGCTCAATAGCATAAAAGCAACAGGCTGTGAAAAAGTCATCTGCACACACGGCTATACCGATATCTTTTCAAAATACTTGCGCGAAATAGGCTACGATGCCAGAACCGAAGGTACACAATACGAAGGTGAAGCCGACGATTCTGACTTATAGTGTTTTTCAGTTTTTCGTTAGAATTTAAAATAGTTTTGTAACATTTAGTCTAAATTATGACCAATAGGTATAATTTTCTTAAACCAAAATCTATTCTGATGAATAAACTTCGATTGCTCAATGTTTCCAAAACTTATAAGAATGGTGTAAAGGCTCTGGATGATGTTTCGATAGAAATTAACTCTGGTATGTTCGGACTACTTGGACCTAACGGTGCTGGAAAGTCTTCACTAATGCGTACTATTTCTACCTTACAACAACCAGATAGTGGGGAAATCTACCTGGATGATATAGATGTGCTCAATCAAAAAATGGAATTGAGAAAGGTTTTGGGTTATCTCCCTCAGTCCTTTGGTGTTTATCCAAAACTTTCAGCAGAAAAACTCCTTCATTATTTCGCTGAATTGAAAGGGCTCTCCAGCAAAGAGGAGCGAAAAAAGATTGTAGATTATGCTCTTGAAGTCACCAACCTTTATGATGTGAGAACCAAGCATGTTGCTGGTTACTCTGGTGGTATGAAGCAAAGGTTTGGGATTGCACAATTACTACTTAACAATCCAAAACTTATCATCGTTGATGAGCCGACAGCTGGACTTGATCCTGCCGAACGTCACCGTTTCCTTAATGTTTTGAGAGAAATTGGCACCAATCATATTGTGATTCTTTCTACTCACATTGTGGATGACGTCAAAGAATTATGTACAGATATGGCTATCCTTAATGGCGGAAAATTACTTTGCCATAAAAAACCTTTAGATGCAGTTCTGGATCTGGAAGATAAAATCTGGGGACTCACCATAGATCGGGAAGATTTAGAAAAATATGAAACTGGTTTCAACCTTATCTCCACCAATTACAATCAGGATAACTCCCTGAATATCCGCGTATATGGCGATACTCAGCCCGGTGAAGAATTTATGAAAGTACAGCCTGACTTGAGCGATGTGTATTTTGTTCACTTAAAAGCAGACGAAACTGAAGCCATTAACTCTCAATCTTAATTCGCATGTTTTCAAGTATCTTCAGGTTTGAGTTAAAATCTTGGTTAAGAACTCCTATTACTTACATCTACACCGTTATCATGTTCTTTTTTGCCATGATAATGATGGCAAGTGCTGGTGGACTTTTTGATAATTTTACAGTCACTACTACCTCACCGACTTATCAAAATACGGCATTGGCTCTCAACAGCTTGATTAACACCTTGTCCGTATTTTTATACTTTTTGCTACCGTCTATTATTGGTGCGTCAATAAGTAAAGATTTTAAATACGAGATGCATCAGGTCCTGTATTCATATCCTATTTCAAAATTTGGTTATTTATTTGCCAAATTTCTGAGCGCTTTGAGTATCGTTCTTATCATAATTCTGTTCATCTGTTTCGGTATTTATCTGGGAAGTATTTTCCCTGGAACCAATCCTGATCTTTTTACAGATTTTGATATTTGGAATTATGTACAGCCACTCTTACTTTTCGTCATACCAAATATCATTTTCTTTGGAGCAGTAGTTTTTGCTGTTGTGACCTTTTCAAGAAATATTTTTATAGGTTTTATAAGCATATTGGCATTGATTATCATTCAGGGTTTTGCTCAAAGTTTAACTGCAGATATCGATAATAAAACTCTGGCTGCACTTATAGACCCACTCGGGGCTCAGGCTTTAGCTTTTGAAACTGAATACTGGACTGTTTTTGACAGAAACAATAATTATTTACCCTTTCAGGGTTACATTATCTATAACAGGATTTTATGGGCTGCAATAAGTATATTGATTTTTGCCTTTGTATTTTTCAAATTCAAATTCAATCAGCAGGCTATCCAGTTCAGGTTATTTAAACGCAAAGCAGAACGCGTTATTAAAAGGAATTTTGGAAGTCTTATTCGTATCAAATTACCTGAAGCCAGTAAAGCTTACAATTTCAAACACTGGCTGATGATGGCTTTAAAGCACAGCCGTTTTGAAGCTCAGTATATTTTCAAAAACTGGGTCTTTATTTCTTTCGCACTTGTGACTTTACTGATTACGCTTTCTACACTATCTATTCGGAATCCAGTATATGGTACATCCACCTATCCTGTTACTCGCGAAATGATGCAAACAGCTTCTGGTGTCGTGAGTGGTTTTATGATCATCATCACCTTTTTGATTGTAGGTATGCTTGTCAATAGAGCTAAAAATGCCAACATGAATCAATTAGTAGATGTTACTCCTTTTCCTAACTGGTCGTTTCTGCTAGCTAAGTTCATCGCTATTTTCAAAATGCAGGCATCGTTTTATATTTTGGCGTTAATTTTAGCTGTTGGAGTTCAGATTTATAATGATTATTACAAGTTTGAACTCGATTTATACCTGTTTCAGTTTTTTGCTATTGATTACTTAAGGGTTCTCGCCTGGACAGTCATGGCATTTTTATTTCATACGCTCATAAAGAATCATATTGTAGGATTCATATCCTTACTTGCTTTTCTTATTTTACTGTCTTTTTTTCCACAATTTGGTATCGAGCAAAGTGTATTTAGATTCAACTCTGGAGGAGGCGCCACCTATTCTGATATGGCAGGATATGGTCCCGGGCTAAAAGTGTTTTATGTCTATAGACTCTATTGGTTCGCTCTGGCAATTATTTTATACATCTTAGCTATTTTATTTTACCGAAGAGGTGTATCCTATTCTGCGAAGCAAAGAATAGAACTCGCCCAAGAAAAAATGAATCCAATGTACAAATCAGTTATAGCGGTTTGTTTAGTGGTTTTTATAGGTATAGGTTCATGGGTATACTACAATGATAATGTAATTAACGAACGATTTTCTGGTAACGAGCGAGAACAGCTTCAGGTTGATTATGAAAAACAATTTGCTCATCTTGATGAGCTAGATCAGCCAAGAATTACAGGAGTGACTATTGATTTAGATCTATTTCCTGAAACGCGCGACATGAAAGCTAAAGGGATTTTTGTTCTGAAAAATAAGACTTCAAACCCTATTGATTCTGTTTTGATTTCATTGAATGATTATAGAAGTTATAAACAAACTTATGCTTTTGGTAAAAAAGGAGAAACTGTTTTGAAAGACAGTCTTTATGATTTTGACATATTCAAATTTGATGAAAGCCTACTTCCCGGTGAAGAAGTGAAATTCACTTTTGAGATGCAAAATGAACCGAATACTCTTCTGAATCAAAAGTCCATGGTGCGAACCAATGGAACATTCATCAACAATCGAATTTTTCCAAGTTTTGGTTACAGAAGCAACTATGAAATTCAAAATAACAAGACCCGAAAAAAATACGGCTTAGTACCAAAAGAACGGATGAAATCTCCACTAGACTCTACTGCTTTGGGTAATACTTACATTTCTGATGATGCCGACTGGATAGATTTTGAAACCACCATTTCGACATCAAAAGACCAAATTGCCATTGCTCCAGGTTATCTGCAGAAAGAATGGGTAGAAGAAGATAGAGCATATTTCCATTATAAAATGGATAAGAAAATACTGAACTTTTACGCATTCAATTCTGCAGAATATGAAGTCTATGAAGACAAGTGGAATGATGTCAACATTCAGGTTTTTTATCATAAGCCACACGATTACAATATTGAACGGATGGTTAGTGCAGCGAAGAAATCCTTGGCCTATTATTCTGAAAATTTCAGTCCTTACCAGTTTAGTCAGCTTCGAATTTTGGAATTTCCATTAACATCAGGAACTTTTGCTCAGTCTTTTGCCAACACAGTTCCTTATTCTGAAGCAATTGGTTTTATTGCTAAAGTCGATGAAGAAGATAAAGAAAGTGTGGATTATCCCTTCAGCGTCACCGCTCACGAAGTGGCTCACCAGTGGTGGGCGCATCAAGTGATTGGAGCAAATGTGCGAGGAGCAACTTTGCTTTCTGAAAGCATGTCAGAATACAGTTCACTTAAAGTATTAGAAAAAGAATATGGTGCAGAACAAATGCGTGTGTTTTTAAAAGATGCATTAGATAAATATTTAAGAAGCCGCCGTTTTGAAAGTCAGAAAGAACTACCACTGATGCTTAATGAAAATCAGCAATACATTCATTATAACAAAGGATCGCTGGTACTTTATGCGATGAGTGATTACTTAGGCGAAGAAAAAATGAATTCTATTTTGAAATCTTTTATTGATAAAGTCGCTTTCCAGGAACCACCTTACACCACTTCTGTCGAATTTGTCAACCTTTTAAAGGAGAACACACCAGATTCACTTCAGTATTTGGTAAAGGATATGTTCGAGACCATTACTTTGTATGATAACAAAGTTACTGACGCTAGTTATAAAGTACTTGAAAATGGTAAATATGAAGTGACTATAAATGCTAATGTTCTGAAATACAGATCGTCTGAAAAAGGAGAGAAAGAGTTTACAAACAGTTCTGGCGAAAGTTTGAGTGTGGAAACTGAAGAAGAAAAGGAATTAAAATCTCTACCTCTTAAAGATTACATTGAAGTTGGAGTTTTTGGAGAAACCGATGAAACGATTGATGGCATCAAAAAAGAAAACGTTCTTTATCTCAAAAAGCATTTGATTTCTGAAATTCAAAATGAATTTACAATTATTGTCAATGAATTGCCCGTTGAGGCAGGAATCGATCCGTATAATAAATTGATTGACACCAATTCTGGGGATAACAGACTGGAGGTGAAAACAAACTAAAGAGTCATAAATCAACAAAAAAGGCTTGAGATGAAATTTCATCTCAAGCCTTTTTAAATTTTTAAATAGTTTGAAAAGTATGTTTTACTCTTCGTACTTCTGTTTTAGCTTTCTGGATAATTGAAGGATAAAAAGCAAAACGATGATACACAGGCAGACCAATATTCCTAGAACTCCTGTGAAACTCTTTTTATCTCCTACCAAATCATCAGGATTCACAAGAGTCCCGCTGAAAATCATAAGTCCAACTGCAGAAAGCATTAGGAAATAAATAAAATACTTCATAAAATTTTAATTGAATAAACTCTGAATGTTTGCAACAAATAATTTGACTGCAATGGCTAACAAAACTACACCAAATATCTTCCTTATTACAGAAATTCCCTGTTTTCCGAAAAGTTTTTCAATCTTTTTAGAAGATTTTAAGACAGCATAAACCACAGCAACATTCAAAATTATAGCAACAATAATGTTGGGAGTATCAAATTCTGATTTGAGAGATAGTATGGAAGTCATTGTTCCTGCGCCGGCAATCAGTGGAAAAGCAAGAGGAACAATCGCAGCTGTTTCTGGTGCATCATCTTTGTAGAGCTGTACGCCAAGAATCATTTCTATAGCCAGAAAGAAGATGATAAAAGCCCCGGCCACTGCAAAGGAATTCACATCTATACCAATAAGATTAAGGATAGTTTCCCCGACAAAGAGAAACGCAATCATTAAAACGCATGCCACAATAGAAGCTTTTTCACTTTGAATGTGGCCGACTTTTTTTCTTAAGTCAACAATTATTGGAATGCTTCCAATAATATCAATCACCGCAAAGAGAATCATTCCTGCGGTAAAAATTTGTTTAAAATCAAACATAATTTAAATCTAAAAATTTTTGCAAAAGTAATTCTGCTCTATCGATTTACAATCGAAAAAAATCCATGCCATATGAAATTTGTGTTAAATTAATCCCACGAAGTTTAGGAGATTGAATTGTCCCTCATTTTCATAATCTCAATTAATATTTCGCTAGCTTTGCTGCCATGATTAAAATTGATAAAACCCTTATTTCTGAATCGATTATAGACACTGAATTTGCCTGTAATCTTTCGGCCTGCAAAGGGGAATGTTGTGTGGCTGGCGATGCCGGAGCTCCCCTGGATGACCACGAACTAGAGGTCTTGAAAACAATTTACCCTAAAGTAAAGCCCTATCTAAGAGCTGAAGGAATAAAGGCTATCGAAGAACAGGGTACGCATATCCTCTCAGATTTTGATGAACCAGAAACGCCTCTTGTAGAAGGTAAAGAATGTGCTTACGTCAATTTTACTGAAAATGGCACCGCTCTATGCGGTATTGAATCTGCCTATCGTGCTGGCGATATCGATTTTAAAAAACCCGTATCCTGCGAACTTTATCCTGTACGTGTTCAAAAACTTTCAGAATTACAGGCTGTGAATTACGATCGCTGGGATATTTGCAGCGATGCTTGTGATCTTGGGAAAACTCTAAAAATGCCTGTTTATAAATTTACCAAAAATGCTCTTATCAGAAAATTTGGTGAGGATTGGTATTCAGAATTGGAGCAAAGAGTTGAAGAAATAAATCTTTAAGAAAACGAATTTAGTTTTACATTAAGCTCATACAACTCAACAATTCATAAAATTTAAAATTTCCAAATCTCTAAAGGCTTAACTGGTCGGCTTTAAGAGCAATTGTGGAAAACTATGTGGATAACTTTCAGCCGAATCAAGGTTTTAATATGTGATTTATTTTCATATTTGTTAGTCACAATTAGTATTAGTAATCCTCTCAAAATCATAACCCTATGGCGCAGAAAGAACCTATCTTAGAAGAAAACGAAAACAGATTTGTACTCTTCCCTATCAAACATCACGACATATGGGAATGGTATAAAAAATGTGAGGCGAGTTTCTGGACCGCAGAAGAAATTGATTTACACCAAGATCTTTCCGATTGGAAAAATAAACTAAATGAAGATGAGCAGTATTTCATCAAACACATCCTTGCATTTTTTGCAGCATCCGATGGAATCGTCAACGAAAATCTTGCCGAAAACTTCGTGAACGAAGTTCAATATACAGAAGCTAAATTTTTCTACGGCTTCCAAATCATGATGGAAAATATTCATTCTGAAACTTATTCGTTATTAATCGATACTTATGTCGATGATGATAAAGAAAAGGACTTGCTTTTTAAAGCTATTGAGAATTTCCCAGCCATCAAGAAAAAAGCAGACTGGGCCTTGAAATGGATAGAATCTGATTCCTTTGCCGAAAGATTAATCGCATTTGCTGCAGTGGAAGGAATTTTCTTTTCTGGAGCATTTTGTTCTATTTTCTGGTTGAAAAAACGTGGTTTAATGCCAGGCCTTACCTTCTCAAACGAACTCATTTCCAGAGACGAAGGTGTTCATTGCGACTTTGCAGTTCACTTACATAATGAACATTTGGTCAACCAGGTTCCGAAAAAACGTATTAGAGAAATCCTTGTGGATGCACTTGATATTGAAAGAGAATTCGTGACTGAATCTCTTCCTGTAAGTCTGATTGGCATGAATTCCAACTTGATGACTCAATATTTAGAATTTGTCACAGACAGACTACTTTTCGAATTGGGCTGTGAAAAAGAATATGGCACTGCCAATCCTTTTGACTTTATGGATATGATTTCACTTCAAGGGAAAACCAACTTCTTCGAGAAGCGTGTTGGAGAATACCAAAAAGCAGGAGTGATGAACAAGAATAAAGAAGAAGACAGCAAAATTAGCTTCGACGCCGATTTCTAGTTTTCTGCGACTCTAGCCTTTTAAAATTACGATTATTAATTACCAAGAGTCCTTACGGGCTCTATACATTAAACACTATCTACTATGCACGTCATTAAAAGAAATGGACAAAAAGAGCCTGTAATGTTCGACAAAATTACAGCACGAATCAGAAAACTTTGCTATGGACTTAATCCTCTTGTGGAACCTCCAAAAGTAGCAATGCGTGTGATAGAAGGTCTTTATGATGGTGTAACCACAAGTGAACTTGATAATTTGGCGGCAGAGATCGCAGCGACCATGACCGTAAGTCATCCGGACTATGCTCACTTGGCTGCAAGAATTTCGGTATCCAATCTTCATAAAAACACTAAGAAAACCTTTAGTGAGGTCATGACTGACCTCTATGAATACGTTAATCCACGTAATAATAAAAAGTCACCACTTATTGACGATGGTGTTTATAAAATCATCAACGATAACAAAGATGAGATTGATTCAAGAATTATATATAGCAGAGATTTCAATTATGATTATTTCGGTTTTAAGACACTAGAGCGTTCTTATCTGTTAAAACTTAATGGTATGATAGCAGAACGCCCTCAACATATGCTGATGAGGGTTTCTATTGGTATTCACGGCGAAGATTTAGAATCGGCCCTGGAGACTTATGAGTTGATGTCCAAAAAATACTTTACTCATGCCACGCCAACGTTATTTAATGCTGGCACACCAAAACCACAAATGTCTTCCTGCTTCTTACTCACGATGAAAGACGACAGTATTGATGGGATATACGACACTCTTAAGCAGACGGCAAAAATTTCTCAATCTGCTGGCGGTATAGGTCTATCAATTCATAACATAAGGGCTACAGGCTCGTACATCGCTGGAACTAATGGAACTTCCAACGGGATTGTTCCGATGCTGAAAGTCTTCAATGACACTGCAAGATACGTTGATCAAGGCGGTGGAAAACGAAAAGGGTCTTTTGCCATGTATGTTGAACCATGGCATGCTGATATTTTTAGCTTCCTGGATTTGAAGAAAAATCATGGCGCTGAAGAAATGAGAGCCCGTGATCTGTTCTACGCCATGTGGATTCCAGATCTATTTATGAAACGTGTTGAAGAAAATTCTACGTGGACACTAATGTGTCCAAACGAATGTCCAAATCTTTATAATGTTCATGGAGATGAGTTTGAAGAATTATACCTAAAATACGAAAGCGAAAACAAAGGCCGTAAAACCATCAAAGCAAGAGAACTTTGGGAGAAAATCCTGGAATCTCAAATTGAAACGGGAACGCCTTATATGTTGTATAAAGATTCAGCTAACCGCAAATCGAATCAGAAGAACCTGGGAACTATCCGCTCTTCCAACTTGTGTACTGAAATCATGGAATACACTAGTCCAGATGAAGTGGCGGTTTGTAACTTAGCGTCTATTGCTCTACCTATGTTCATTAAAAACGGTGAATTTGATCACAAGGAGCTTTATAAAATCACCAAACAGGTCATCAGAAACCTCAACAAGGTCATCGATAGAAATTACTATCCTGTGAGAGAAGCAGAAAATTCCAACATGCGTCACAGACCAGTTGGTCTTGGTATCCAAGGCTTGGCAGATGCTTTTATCATGTTGAGACTGCCGTTTACTTCTGATAAAGCTAAAAAGTTGAATCAGGATATATTTGAAACTTTATATTTTGCCGCTGTAGAATCCTCTATGGAAATGGCAAAAATCGAAGGTCCGTATTCTTCTTACGAAGGTTCGCCAATAAGCAAAGGAGAATTCCAATACAACCTCTGGGGATTAAAAGACAAGGACTTAAGTGGTCGCTGGGACTGGAGCAAACTGAGAGAAAAAGTTATGGAGCACGGTGTGCGTAACTCTTTATTAATGGCGCCAATGCCAACTGCTTCTACTTCTCAAATTCTTGGTAACAATGAAGCTTTTGAGCCTTACACGTCTAACATCTACACCAGACGTGTACTTTCTGGAGAGTTCATTGTCGTGAACAAGCACTTATTGAAAGATCTTGTAGCTCTTGGTTTATGGAACGATGATGTTAAGGATGCCATCATGAGAGCCAACGGGTCTGTTCAAGGCATCGACATCATTCCAGATGATATTAAAGAATTGTACAAAACTGTTTGGGAATTATCTATGAAAGACATTATCGACATGTCTAGACATAGAGGTTACTTTATCGACCAATCTCAGTCACTCAACTTGTTTATGGAGGGTGCAACCTTTGCTAAGTTGACCTCTATGCACTTCTATGCCTGGAAAAGCGGACTTAAGACAGGCATGTACTACTTAAGAACCAAATCTGCTGTCGATGCAATTAAGTTTACATTGAAAAACGAAAAGAAAGAAAAACAAGTACCAAGTCAGGTAGCAGAAAAAGCTGCACAAACTTATCAGGAAGCCCAAAACCAGCAGGTAAAAGTCTCTGATGATTCATCACTAAGTCCTGAAGAATTAAAGGCTTTGATTAAGCAATCCAAAGAATCTGAAGGCGACGATTGCCTCATGTGCGGATCTTAAACTAGAACTACAATTATTTAAAACCCCCAGCAAATTTATTTTACTGGGGGTTTTTAAATTAAATTATGATTGTTCACAATAAGCCTGCAAAAAAGGAAGCCTATGTCTTCAGGAATTAGAGTTATTGCGATTTTATCACTAAAATGAAATCCCAGGCTCAAAAGGCAAGTATTGAGTTAATCATAGAGTAATGATCTAAACGTAGAGTGCTTGTACACCCATAGGTTGAGGCTGAAAACTAACACTCACTAAATGCATCAAAGCATATACAACTCGTGGATTCTCTAACTTTAAATGGAAAGGCCTAATTTACAGAGTAGTCTTATTCATTTAGTTAGTAGTTTATGCTGTACGAAGCATAGAAATCCGTCTCTCAAATGATTAGACGGATTAGCTTGTGATTTAATTTTAACAAGCTTTACATTTTATACTTTTCATCGTAAAGCTTCATTATTATCGCTAAAATGTACGGTTTAACCGTAATTCTGTTACGGTTAAACCGTACATTTTGCCTTTTGATTACACATTTAACATTTATATGCTTTGAAGTTATGTTTTTAATTCTATGTTCGATGACGTAATTAAATCATCCTTCCAATTTTTATGATTTAGTTACCAGGTGTTGCAACTCTAGCAGTACTGTTTTTATTTGACAGCTTATAAAATAAATTGGATTTATGAGTTGTCAAATTGATTTAAAACAAATGTTTAATCGAACCCTGTTATAAGAGTTCACAAAATTTAAAATTATGAAATTATTAAAAAATTCCTTTTTGGGAACAGTGTTTTTTTTTGCTATAGGTTCAGCATCAATTGCAGGTACCTCTAGTAAAATTGAATCTGAAGCATATACACGTTGTGGCACTGTTCATACTATATGTCATTATGCTAACCCAGATGATCACGGGGATTTCGATAATTGCATGACTAGAAATGGATGTGGCGGTGGATCACAAGAAATACAAAATCTATCACAATAATTAGTTAGTTTAACAAGCTGTCATGTATTCATGACAGCTTTAAATTTTAAAACCATGAAATTTTTAATAATTTTTATTATAACATTCTCATTAACAACTCAAGCTCAAATAGGAAATAGTATTATCAAATACACGGCTCAGATGAATATCAAGCACAAGAAAGAGTTCATAGAAGACATTAAGGAAAAAGATATTGACATGAATACCAAACAGAGTGTTATTCAAATGTATGAAAACGCAGAACCCGATTATTATGAATTACATTTTACAGAAGATAACTCTTATTATTTTAAGGATAAGTCTCTAGAAAATGAGCAGTATAATATAGGAAGTAAAGCAGGCTTATCGCCATATTACTACAATTTAACTGCTAAACAACTTATTGAAGATAGCAGAAGTTTTGGATTTGTTGCTCACAAACCGCTAGATTGGGAGATTGCTAACGAAACCAAGATGATTGGTGATGTGAAATGCTATAAAGCAACTGCTATTGAAACACTTTATAGCAGACAAGGGCATTATTACGACAGAAATATCATAGCTTGGTTTACACCAGATATCCCAGTGAAGTATGGTCCAAAAAATTATGTTGGTTTACCAGGCTTGGTGCTAGAAGTTGAACGAAAAGAATTCACGATTACAGCGAACAAAATAAATCTTAACGTCGATAAAAATAAATTGAAAATCAAACGGGTTGGAGAGGATGAAAATGTAATCTCACAAAAAGAAATGGACGAAAGGATTGCAGAGATGATGGAGGATTATAATAAGAGATAGATTTTTAATGAAAATATGTTTCAATTTACTTGTCTGTTTTGCCCTTTTTTCATTTAACAATTCTTATACCCAAAACTCATTAAAAGGTACAGTTAAAGACAGCGTCAATCAACCACTTGCCAATGTCAATATCCTCGCCGAGCCCAAAGATTCGTTACAGCAAATTAAATTTGCGATTACCGATGACAAAGGGCGGTATCGTCTAAGCCTAAAAAGCATACCTTATACCGTTACCGCTAATTATCTAGGCTATGCTAAGCAAAATTTTGAGATAAATCTTAAAGAGGATCAGGTCAAAGATATTGTCTTAAAGCAAAGTACAGAAGATCTGGAGGAAGTGGTTTTAGACATGCCTATGGTGGTCAAAAAAGACACCATTACTTACAATGTCAATCAATTGACCAGCGGAGAAGAACGTAAGCTGAAAGATATTCTTAAAAAACTACCAGGGGTAGAAGTAGATAGAAATGGAGGCATCACCGTCAATGGTAAAAAGGTGACGCACATGCTTGTAGAAAACAAAAAGTTTTTTGGCGGTGGTACTAAGCTAGCGGTAGATAATATTCCTGCAGATGCTGTAAAACAGGTAGAAGTGCTCGATAATTACAATGAAATAGCTATGCTTAAAGATTTCCAGGAAAGCGAAGACATGGCTATGAACATCAAACTGGAAGAGGATAAAAAAGATTTTGTCTTCGGCGATATAGAAGCTGGATTAGGGAACGATGAGTTTTACAATGCTCAAAGTAATTTGTTTTATTATAGCCCTAAAACCACCTTTAATGTCATCGGCAACCTCAATAATGTAAGAAACCGTGTGTTTACTTACGACCAGTTTTTTAGTTTCCAGGAAGGTATGAATTCTATTTTTGATAAGGGAAGTACCTCCTTTGGAGATTCCTATGAGGATTTTTCAGATTTTTTAGAAAAAGAAGATGTCGTCGAGAGTGATCGTAAATTTGGAGCGGTGAACTTTACTCAGGAAGTCAACAACAAATTAAACATTTCAGGCTATGGTATTTTTTCTAAAACCAAAGAAAGCACTTTGGTAGAATCTACCAATGAATACAACACCTTTTCAGAAGACAGATCTATAGCCACAGCTACCAATAATCAACTGACCATGGGGAGTTTCAATGCTATTTTTACGCCCAATTATAAAGACCAGTGGCATTTTAAGTCTCAGTTCAAAAGTGCAGATGACCAGTACAGCAATACCATCTCTTCTGAAGTAGATACCGTTTCAAATCTATTTTTGAACGATCGATTTGGAGAGCAAACTTTTTTCAATCAAACGGTAGAGTGGCATAGAAAAGAGTCCAGAACACATTCCTTTTCGGGAGTAGTCGATTATACCTACGATAAATTAACGCCCAGAACGCTTTGGCAAACCAATGATGATATTTTGGCTGGGCTTATTCCAATTGTGGATGAGCCGAGCATAAGCATTAACCAATTCAAGCAAACCGAGAAAAATCAAGTCAAATCTATTTTGAAGCATTACTGGGTGCTTGATCGAAATAATCACATCTATTCTACCATAGGAAATGTCAATTTGAATCAGACCTTTTTTACCGAAGATACACAAGAACTCAACGATGGTAGTATCAATAATTTCGGGGAAGCAGGATTCAATAATGATTTCCATTTCAGGTTGAACGATGCTTTTGCGGGTATGTTCTATAAATTTAGAACAGGAATTTTTACTTTCGATCAGGGGGTATTTGTTCATTATTACCGCTGGAATCCAGACCAGGAAGCCACATCCGTTAGAGACAAATTTGTGGTTTTACCCAACCTGACAGCCAAAGCAGAAATCACTAGAAGCAAAACTTTACAACTTAATTATGAACTGAAATCATCTTTTTCAGATGCTTCACAATTTGCCAATCGGTTTTATTTGCAGAGTTATAACAATATCTTTAGTGGCAATACTGGCTTAGAAAATACGCTAAAGCATGATTTGAATTTGCGTTTTACTAAATCTAAAGGCTATCGAGGTTTTGGGATTTATGCCACGGCCAATTATTCTAAGCAAGTCGATGGAATAGTCGATAATGTCAATTATGAAGGGATCAATCAGGTGGTGACTCCTCTTTTTATAGATAATGCTTCAGAAACCTGGGGAGTAGGTGGTCGTGTGAGTAAAAAGGTAAGTCAAATTAATCTGCAAACTGGATTGCGTTACACCAATACCACCTATTTGCAGTTTGTCAACGCTATTGAAGTAGAAAATCAAAACAGCAATACCTCCTATAATTTCTCAGCCAAGACGCTCTACAACGACTTTCCAAT
Source organism: Psychroflexus salinarum (assembly GCF_042677225.1). Classification (NCBI taxonomy): domain Bacteria; kingdom Pseudomonadati; phylum Bacteroidota; class Flavobacteriia; order Flavobacteriales; family Flavobacteriaceae; genus Psychroflexus; species Psychroflexus salinarum. The sequence goes on along the minus strand of NZ_JBHTIV010000005.1, from coordinate 542,742 downwards.
TTTGGAAGTGGGATGGAGGCAAAATTTTGGAAATTTCACATTAGGTAATAACACGACCAATTTTGTAACCACCCAGCCCTTTGTCAATTTGGATTACGATTTCTTAAGCGGATTTATCCTTTCCGCAGACTTCACCTCCTATACTTATCAAAACAAAACACTAGACCAGCGAAACAGTTATGAAATTGCCAATGCTTCTTTACTTTACCAAAAAGAAAGTAGTGCCTGGAGTTTTAAAATCGAAGCTCAGAATGTATTTGATGTCCAATTCAAAAACCAGAATTCCTTTAGTTCTTTCATCATATCAGATTCCAGAACTTTTATTTTACCACGAATAGTATTATTTAGTATAGGATACAACTTATGAATACATACTTCATTTAAAGATTCCCAGTTCATCTGTGATGATTGGGGGTTTTTAAATGGTTGAAGTTTTCAATTTACTCTTTACTCTTTGGTAGTAATTTCCACAAGCCCTTTGACTTTCTCGGTATCGTAGCCTTTTTCTTTAATCAGTGCTACTGATTTTTTGACGTTCATCGAGGCTATCTGTTCTGGTTTAATCGTGTTCAGTTGGTCTTTATCGATTTCCTTACCATCGACCAAATAAACGGTGTTTTCGTCATCTAATTTTGTGTTGTTGTTATCAGATTGAGAGGCAGTTTCTGCACCATCTTCGTATTGATGATCATTTATTTTCACAGCAGAAATCTTATCATCAGATGTCAGTTGGAAATAGGTAAAACCTTTTAAAAAATTATCATCATCCCGTTTTTTAAGTTCCTCTGGAAATTTTGATAAATCGGAATAGTAAAGTTCAGGAAATTCAGTTGGTGTCGAAATAGAAAGCGTCTTTGACTGCTCGTCGTATTGAAAGTCGCCTACTAAAATATAATTCTCGACAAGTTCATTTTTAGCTACCTTCTTCCCATTAATGATAATGCTTTCAGCATCATTAATGCCTTCGAGTTCTTTTTCAAAATTGGAAGCTTCAGTAGTTGTATTAGATTCCCTTACTTGTGCTTTGGTCTCCACTTGGGAAAGTAGAAAACTCACAATCAATAAAGGAAAAAAGATAAAAGTTTTACAAAAAGATTGGAGGTGTTTGTTTGTGTTAATCATAGCAATCTGGTTTTAAATTAAGTTGAGTTAGTCCGATTAGTTAGTTTTGATTTTGTTGGTTTGTTCAGAATCTTTGCTTTTAGTCGTGACTTTAATTATCCCATCAACCTTATTTGGGTCATAACCCGCCTCTTTAAGATCGTAAGGTGATTTGACGACTTCCATCGATTGAATTTGCTCAGGGTTTAAATCAGAAAACTTTTTATAATCAACTTCTTCTCCGTCAACTTTATAAATTATAGTATTGTTATTTCGGCTCAGAGCTGACTTATATTGCTCATTTGAGTTAGAGTACTGAGAAGCGTTAATATCGTTGTCTTTTTTTGTTGTGATTTTTATCAGCCTATCCACCTTTTTTGGATCGTAGCCCGCATTTTTAATTTCTTTAGCTGATTTTACAACATCTACAGACTTAATATCTTTAGGCATTACCTTATTTATTTTTTTTATGTCTATTACTTTCCCGTCTAGCATATAAATGGCTGATTCAGAATTTTTTAGAGCGAGTTTATTGACTTCTATAGAACCTTTATTTTTGGATGCGTTTGAGGCGTTACCTTTTTTGGTGGTGATTTTAATAACCCCTTTAACAAAATTTGAGTTATAGCCTTCGGCTTTAAGCTCTTCTGGGGATTTGAGGATTTCTACAGATTCTATCTGGTCTGTATCAATATTGGCGGTTTTACCTTTTTCAACCTTAACCCCATCCACAAACATCACCATATCCTGATTTTGGTATTTGCTGTTGAAATCTAAGAATTTCCTTTCTGTTTTTCCCGCTCCATTCGAAAGGGAAATGTTATTATTAATTAAAGCATCATTCGGTGTTTTAGAAGTTTCAACATCAGTGACTTGCATTGTAACCAGTTTATAGTCTGAAGTCAATTTAAAGTAGGTTAATCCTTTTAAAAAGTTATCAGCATCATTGCCTTTAATGTCTTTCATCAAATCCAAAAATTGTGGATAATAAGGCTCTGAAAATGCTGATGAATTTTTGATTGATAAGGTTTTAGAGCTTTCATCGTAGCTATAATCTTCTACAGGAATAAAGTATTCAACAAGCTTTTCTTTGTCTATACTTTTGCCATTTATGATAAAGTTTTCAGCATTCTTATAATCTCTTTTTGAATCTTCAGGTTTTTCTTTTGCCTCATCATCTTCAAAAGGAATTTCTTTATTTTTTGAAATTTTAAACTTATCTAGTGTTATTAAAATAGGTTCATAATCTGATGATACATTAATAAAAGTCATCTTCTCTGTGATGTTTTTTCCAAACTTATCAACAAGCTCTTCAGTAATAGCAGAAATTTTGGAAAAATAAGGCTTTGAAAATTCTGGTCTAGTAGTTACAGATAAAGTTTTAGTCTTTTTATCATAACTGAAAATTTCCACAGGGATATAAGTTTTTGCAAGCTCTTCTTTATCGATCTGGTTCCCGTTGATGATGAAGTTTTCAGCATCTTTGATGGTATTATAATCAGATTTAGAATCTACTTCAAGTTTGTCTTTTGCCTGTTTGACTTCAACAGGTGTTTCTTTACTTTCTGAAATTTCAAAATTATCAATCGTCATTACAAAAACTTCATCATCTTCTACTTTAAAATAAATAACGCCTTCAGGTTCGCCGTTTTTAAATAATTTATTAAGCTCTTCCTTAGCTTCAAACATTCCAGAATAGTAAGGCTTAGAAAATTCAGACCGTGTGGTGATATATAAAGTCTTGGAGCTTTTCATATGTGTAAAGCGTTTCACTGGAATATATTTGTTGAGCAACTCCGCTTTATCCATTTTCTTTTCGTTTATAATAAAGGTCTCAACGTCTTTCATCGCTTCATAATCTGGTGTAGGATTAATTTCAGGTTCAGTCCTAATTCCCACTCCAAATGGTGATTCCACTCCTTCCGTATAATCTCTGTAAAAATAAACAGGCATTGAAGCCACATCGGGAGAAGCTACTGATCCTTTAAAACCATCATTAGAATCGACTTCCAGAGCAAGACTTTTGAGTTTGTTGTTTTTATCAAATTTTAAGTTTGAATACTTCATATCAATATTGAAGTCCTCTTTTAGAAAATCCACACTAGATTCTAAGTCTTTTTTAGTCGTGTTTTCATCAAAGGTCATTTCAATTCTATTGATTTTACTTTCCGTAGTTGTAATTGAATTTTTGATTTGCGCTTTAGTCTCCACTTGAAACAGCAGAAAGAAGACCACTAATAATGGAGAAACTATAAACAGTTTCCAAAAAGATCGATTGTGTTTGTTTTTGTTAAGCATAGCGATTCGTTTTTTGATAGGAGATTGGTGAAATGAATGTTGCAACTGCGATTTAAATTGTTGTTGAGTGATGCTGTATAAGGTGAGCTGGTAGTCTCTTTTGGTGGTTTTTGCGACCACTTTAGCATCGGCTTCGTACTCAAGGTTGAGGACTAAACTTTTTTGGTACAACCAGGCAAATGGATTGAACCAAAACGCACACTTATAAAGGTGAGCAAAGAGAATGTCCAAACTGTGTTTGTGAGCTACATGGGCTTTTTCGTGAGCCAGAATGATTTTCAATTCGGCTTTAGAATACAATTGGGGATCGTAAATGATGTAATTCAAAAATGAAAAAGCACCTTCAGAAATGGGTCGTTCTATGTGAAAAATTCCTTCGGTTTTAAAGGCTTTAGAACCTTTCAGAAATTTGAGTAACCTAAAGAATTTCACCATTAAATGAAAAAGGAACAGCAATGAAATACTGATGTATATAAGTTCAATCACAGCATATTCAGTGATAAATGACCAAACTAGTTCAAAAGTGGTTGGTGTAATTTCAGTAGGAACAAATTCCGAAGAACTTGGCGCTAGATAAGAAGCTGGACTGAACGTGATTTCTTCAATTTTGGTATACGTAAAGAGTGGCAACATCAAACTTAACAGGTAGCCCACATGAAGATAGATTCTTTTAAACCTATGGTAAGTTTCTGCTTCCAGAAGTACTTTATAAACTGACCAAAAAGTAGCTAGAAGTAGAGAAGCTTTTCCGAGATAGATCAGTAATTCCATCAGCTTTTGTTTTTAATGAGTTCCAGAATTTCTTCCAGTTCCTGTTCTGAAATTTTATCCTGCTGAGCAAAAAAGGATACCATATTCTTATATGATCCGTCAAAAAATCTGGTAGAGGTTTGTTCCATAACTTTTTCGCTATAGGCTTTTTTATCCACCACAGGAAAGTACTGATGGCTTTTACCAAAAGCTTGATGGGCAACAAAGCCTTTATCTTCAAGTAACCTCACCAAGGTGGAAACTGTGTTGTAGTGCTGCTCTCCTTCCAGTTCTTGTTGAATTTCTTTGACGAAAGCTTTTTTAAGCTTCCACAATACAGCCATAACTTCTTCTTCTTTGGCCGTTAATTTTTCTGAATGTTTCATGTGAATTTCTGAATATAAAGCTAATGTAAACTAAAATTACAGTTATATAACTACAAATCCAGTTTTTAACAGTTTATCTTTTTTTGAATTTAATAAACCATTTCAAACAAAATTCTTAATTTACAGGGCATATTATAAGATTCTTTCAAAAAAGTCTGGTCATGAAAAAAATTGCTGTCGTAGGTCCAATTCCTAGAGATACGATCATCACCCATCATAAAGAACGTATTCAAAAATACGGTTGCATCACGCATCCCTGTATTGCATTGGCAAAATTGAAGCAGGACTCTGGAAGTGTTTTCCCGATTGCCCACGTGCATAAAAAGGACGTGACCCCAATTGCTGAGCTTTTTTCTAAATTTCCAGCTATCGATATGCGAGGTGTCGATGATTCTAAAGATATGGGCACAGTCATCGCTTTAGAATTCCTGGATCAAAATAATCGCGTGGAAAAGCAAACCGCCTTTATGAATCCTATTTTACCTAAAGATGTGGAAGCTTTTTTGGAGGTGGACGCCTTTGTGATGGTGCCAATTACAGATTTTGAAATTTCACTAGAGACCTTGAAATACATCAAAGCCAATTCAAAAGCTAAAATCATTTTTGATGCGCATGGCGCTACGACTTGTCTCACTATAAATGGCGATCGCTTGCGTCGATTCTGAGCCGAACGCGACGAATGGCTGCCTTATATCGATGTGCTTAAAATGAATCTTGAAGAGTCGCAATGCTGCTGGTTTCAAAATGAATACAGACTGGAAGACATAACTTCTTATGACGATTCCAAAACCGACCACCTCGATGAGTTTGCAGAACATGTGCTCAACCAGGGAACGCAGTCTTTATTTGTCACTTTGGATGCACATGGCTGTGTAGGCTACCACAGAGAACATGGAACAACGCATAAGCACTTTACCAAATCTATAGATGTACAGGAAGTAATCGACACTACTGGCTGTGGCGATTCTTTTGCTGGCGGACTGGCTTATGGCCTGGTGTACCACAACAGCCTGAAAAAAGCAGCTGAATTTGCCAACATTCTCGGTGGATTACGAACTCAGGGTAAAACCTATGAGGTGTTTAAAAATCAGAAAGAAACGGAAGGAATTCGAGAAAAGTTTTATTCTGAATAGGGTACAACTCAAGTTTCTAAGTAAAATATTTAATCTTTAATATTTCAATTCTAATCATCCAAAGGTGTTGTAGCATTGGTAGTTTCCAAGAAAAAGAGACTGTCAAACATTTTTAAAATAGGCAACTTGTAATAGTCTTTTTTAGTTTCCTTATTAAATGTGATTAATTTTAATTTGGTATATACATCACCTGATTTAATCTTTTTCACATTGAAATAATATGAATTTTCATCTGCTTCATTGAATAAAGTCTCCCAGGATTCTGAAGGTTGAAAACGAATTTTCGATTGTATAAGTTCATCATCAAAATCATGATCTCCATTAACAAACCTATTTTCAAAAAAGGAATAACTACCTTTTGATGAACTCATTCCAATAGAAAGGTAATTATTACCGAATTCATTTTTTAATTTTTCTCCCATTATTCCTATTTCATCATTAATAATTACTATGTTAGAAATATGAGCATTGTGAGCCCAGACAATCAATTTTGAATCTGGATCTTTAGCTAAATAAGCAATTCGTTCGGCCATAATTTCATCACGGCTTTGGGTAGGCTTTTTATTCTTCAGATTAAAGTAGTTGATATACGTGTTTTTAATGTTAAATAAATACTCTTCAAGCTGTTTGGTTAATAAGCCTTTAGACTCTAAAGTGTCATTTAAATCGATTGCTATCTGATAGGTGAAAGCGCCTAATTCGTTTTCATCTCTAGCCTTTTTGCCTGACTTTTTATATTTTCTGTTGTATTTTCTCACGGATAAAGTAGCTGCATCTTTGAGTCTCTCAATAAGTTGCGTAATCTCATTATCTTGAATTTCAGAAAGTTTATCTTTTAATAATTCATGCGAAACCCAGAAAGAATCATCCATTCCTTTGAATGCTACATTAGAACGGATGCTGTCGATTTTATACCAGTCTAAAAATGATTTCATTTCTTCCGTTTGGTAAATGGAAAAGAGGTGTTTCTTCATCAATTTAGAGATTTCTTCTTCCTTGATATGATTATTCAATACTTCTATGTCATCATATGGGTTTTCTAAAACAACAATATTAAATCCTTTTTCTGTAATCAATCGCTTTGTAATTGCTTCTCTTAGTTTGTAATACTCTGAAGTTCCATGAGTATCCTCTCCAATCGCCACGATTTTTTTATTACCGATAGATTCAATTAAAGGGGTTAAAGTTGCTTCTAATTTTTCTTCACTGGAGATATCCAAGCTATTTTTTTGTTGTTGTATCTGTTTTATAAGTGATTGTTTAATTTCAGCTGTTAATTCTACTTTTTTCTTTACATTCTTTAGTTCTTTTCCGTCAATAGTTACTTTAAGGTCATCTATCCATATTTTACCTTTACCAGCAAGAAGAACTCCAATTTCAATAGATTCAGCTTCAACATCTTTATAATCAAGTTCGATTTCGTACTCATTCCATTCGTTGGTTCCTTTAATTTCTTTATCCATCATATTGTAAAAACCAAGATTAGGATTGATTTTCATCCATAATCCAGCCGCATAAGATACGTTCTCAGTTTTCATATAGCCAGTCAATTTTATCTTATCGCCAATAAAACCTGCAGGGATGTAATAAGATAAAGCCCCAAAGGTTTTTGCATCCTTTTTGGATTCTATGTATCCCGAATTCTTTCCACTAAAGGCTATAAGTGTGTCTAAACCTTTTTCATAACCTGGATTTTCGAAATCAGACCAACCTTTAGCGCTATTGCCTTTCATGATTTCAAAGTCCAAATTAAGTTTATCCAAATCAGTAGTTTGGGAAAGCGTAGTGAAAGAAATTAGGGAGAAAAAAATAAGATGAACTATGGTCAATTTTGTATTCATAAGTAATTGGAGTTAGTTAGTGAGTAAACTTAATTTATTTGAAGTCGTGTGTAAAATAAATCAAATAAGTTTAAGAAAATACAAACAGTTTCGAAAGCCATAGAATTCCTTACATTTGACGCAAAACTAAAGGCATGCCAACATGGGAATCTCTTTTATCACTGAAACGCCAGGGCGATAAAAACAAACGCATTCGAAAGGAACAAGACGACACCCGACTAGGGTTTGAAGTGGATTACGATCGCGTGATTTTCTCTTCAGAATTTAGAAGTTTGCAGGACAAAACTCAGGTTATTCCTCTCTCCAAGACCGATTTTGTGCACACGCGCTTAACTCATAGTTTGGAAGTTTCAGTCGTTGGAAGATCTTTAGGACGATTGGTCGGCAAAAAAGTCTTGGAAAAACATCCGCAATTGAAAGGAACTCATGGACATCATTTCAATGATTTTGGTGCTATTGTAGCTGCAGCGGCTTTGGCTCATGATATAGGTAATCCTCCATTTGGGCACAGTGGAGAACGTGCTATTGGCGATTATTTTAAATTTGGGAACGGAAAACGCTTTGAGCCTGAGCTTCCAAAAGTCGTTTATCAAGACCTTTCTATGTTTGAAGGGAATGCCAATGGCTTCAAACTCCTCACCAACGATAATTACGGTTCCCCAGGCGGTTTAAGATTGTCTTATGCTACTTTGGGTGCTTTCACTAAATATCCAAAAGCCTCACTTCCACACAAACCGACCAAGCAGGTCGCTGATAAAAAATTTGGATTCTTCTATCAGCAGCAGGAAAAGTTTCAAGATGTGGCCGAGGAACTTGGTCTCGAAAGGAATTCTGATGGAAATGAGGTTCGTTACAAAAGACATCCGCTTGCATTTCTTGTCGAAGCTGCCGATGATATTTGTTACACCATCATCGATTTTGAAGATGGCATTAATCTGGGCTTAATCCAGGAAGAATACGCTTTGGAATATTTGTCCAAAATCGTTTCCAAAAGCATCAATACTGAAAAATATTCCAAGTTATCTACCACCAAAAACCGAATAAGTTATCTGAGGTCATTAGCGATTGGCGCCTTGATTGAAGATGCAGTTTCCCTGTTTATGGAGAATGAAGACGCCATTTTGAATGGTGATTATCATCAGGCTTTACTCGATAAATCGTCGTATAAAGTTCAGATTGAAGATATCATCAAAATTAGTATTAAAAATATTTATCAAAGTCAGGAAGTGCTTGACAAAGAAATCGCTGGTTATAAAATTTTGACAAAAATTCTAGATGATTTCACCACAGCTGTAGAACATCAGCATGCCGGGAACGCTTCCAATTTTGATAAACTCATTTTGAAAAACTTCCTTAAAGATTTTGATTTTTCTGAAAGTAAACTTGAAGACTGGCTTATAGATGTATGTTCGTTTGTTGCTTCACTCACTGATAGTAATGCCTTGAGAACGTACAGAAAATTAACGGGGAGCGATCTTTGAAAGGATAATGAATATCGTATGTCGAATACTGAATAAAGAAATTCAGATTTCAAATTGTTATTTCACGTTATGTGTCACTAAATATCAAAATTTTGAGGAGCTTCATCAGTTACTAAACAATTCTCTGCGAACTCTGCGGTTTGTATAAATATTGATAGAAGACCAAATGTTGAGTATTTACACAACCTACTTCCTTCGACCTTATCCCTAAGAACTAACTCAAAAACTCCTGAACAGTCTTAAAAAGCAACTCAGGATGCTCAATATAAGACATGTGACCGCCAGGTAAAATTTCCAATTCAATACCAGCTTCTTGTGCTATGATTTTAGTCTTTTCGAAGTTGATAACTTTATCTTGATCTCCCAAAATCATAAGACTTCTATCACTAAAGTTTTTTAAAACTTCGGTTCTATCTTTTCGATCTCGCATACCCTTCAGCGTATTGATAATTCCTTGTTGAGAACATTTGTTTGCTTCAAGAATAGCAGTATTAATTTCAGCAGACAAACGTTTTTGATCTTTGGGTAGGAATAAATGCTTCACCGCCATGCGTATAAAAGCATCGGGGTACTTCTGAATCATGGTGATGGCTCGATTTCTTTCTTTTTGTTTGACTTCAGAATCTGCTAAAGAGCTTGAATTTAAAAGAATGAGCTTTTTAATTTTTTCTGATTTTAATTCAGCTAAAGCTAAGGCCACATAGCCTCCCATAGAATGTCCTAACAAACTAAAGTTTTTCAGCTTTTGATGTTCTGCAAAGGCCAAAACTAGAGCTGCATAATCTTCCATTGTATGGATGTACCCAATGGCTTCTGTTTTGCCATGACCAGGTAAATCTAAAACGTAAACGTTATAAGTTTTAGAAAGCTCTTTTTGAAGTGTTTCCCACATTAAAGAGTTTTCCAAAAATCCATGCAAAAGAATAATAGGTTCACCTTCGCCTGAAAATGTATAGTGAACTTTGGCCTGCTTGTATCTAAAGGTCATGTGTCTAAATAAAACTAGCCAACTGTTAGTTTAGTAAACAGTTGACTAGAGAAAAATCTTTTTAGGTTAGTAATAACTTAAAAAAGTTAGCTATTCATTAAGTCTTCAATCTCTTCGATTTCGATAGGAATATTGGCCATTAGGTTTTTTGGCGCTCCCTGTTCCTGGATAACCACATCATCCTCGAGTCGAATGCCCATATTTTCATCGGGCAGATAAATGCCTGGTTCTACTGTAAATACCTGATTGGCTTTCATAGGTTCGTGCAACAAACCGTAATCGTGTGTGTCCAGGCCGATATTATGAGATGTGCCATGCATAAAATACTTTTTGTAAGCTGGCCATTCTGGATTTTCATTTTGAACATCCGCTTTATCCAGAATTTTCAAATCCAATAATTCTGAAGTCATCAATTTACCAACCTCAACATGATAATCTTTCCAAATAGTTCCAGGAACTAGCATATCCGTTGCTAAGTTTTTGACTTTATTTACTGCAGTATATATTTGCTTTTGTCTATCTGTATATTTTCCAGAGACAGGAATCGTACGAGACATATCACTTGTATAATTGGCGTATTCAGCACCTACGTCAATTAAAATCAAGTCTCCGTCTTTCAATTGATTTTTATTTTCGATGTAGTGAAGCACAGTTGCATTTTTCCCTCCTGCTATAATTGGAGTATATGAAAATCCACGAGATTTATTGATTAGGAATTCGTGCATAAACTCTGCTTCCAGCTCATATTCCCATTTACCAGGTTTTGTGAATTCTAAAATTCTTCTGAAACCTTTTTCAGTTATGTTGCAAGCTTTTTGCATCACGTCCAATTCAAGCGGATGCTTAACAGATCTTAATCTTTGTAAAATAGGATTGCTTTTTGAAACCTGGTGAGCAGGATAATTTTCTTTTAACCACTTATTAAAACGATCTTCACGAGTTTGAGTAGCATGTGCAGCTCTGTAGTGCTCGTTGGTATTCATATAAACCATCCCTGTTTGGGCCATTAGTTCATTAAAAACTTTTTGAAAATCTTGAATCCAATACACAGTTTCGATTCCTGAAGTTTTTAACGCTCTTTCTTTGTTGAGTTTTTCACCTTCCCAAACAGCTATATGAGGATTGGTTTCAGTCAAAAATAAAATTTCACGATGCTTTGGATCTGGGGCATCAGGAAATAAAACCAAAATGCTTTCCTCTTGATCTACTCCACTTAAGTAATAGATATTTCGGTCTTGTTGAAAAGGAATCGTACTATCCGCTCCTATTGGATAAGTATCATTTGAGTTGAACACTGCCAAACTTCCTGGCAACATCTGACTCATAAAGTTTTTTCTATTCTGAATAAATAATTCGCTGGAAATAGGCTCGTATCTCATTTTTTTTCAATTTTCATCAAAGGTATAAAATGGACTTTAAAAAATCTGTAAAGGAATAATTAAGAGGTAAAATAAATTTTAGTTGCTCTAATTTTACGACAAGGTTTTCGTGAATTTGATTCAATAGGCTTTAAAATTATTCTAAATTAAGCGTAAATACTTGACTTCATTTGTTTCAGAGCGCTATGTAGCGTATTTTTGCACAAAATCAAATACAGAATAATGGCTGGAATAAGCAAAACATCAATAGCAAGGAAAGTTGCTATGGCTCTTTCAGGACTTTTTTTAGTCCTTTTTTTACTTCAACATTTTACGATTAATTTTACCTCGGTCGTCAGTCCTTCTACCTTCAACGAGATTTCTCATTTTATGGGAACTAATTTTGTGGTACAGGCCTTACTTCAACCCGTATTAATTGCCGGCGTCGTTTTTCACTTTATCATGGGGTTTGTACTTGAAATTCGAAACAGAAATGCGCGAAGTGTTAAATACGCTAAATTTAATGGCGGAGCTAATTCAACATGGATGTCCAGGAATATGATTATATCCGGAATTGTGGTTTTGGCTTTTCTAGGACTTCACTTTTACGATTTTTGGATACCTGAGCTCGTTCATAAATATGTAGAAAGCCATCCCGACGATCCTTACAGATACTACGATGAAACCATTGCTAAATTTGCAGGAGACCCAATTAGAACTGGTCTTTACGTATTGTCTTTTGTGTTCCTGATGTTACACTTACTTCACGGTTTCGCGTCTTCCTTTCAATCTCTGGGAGCAAAGAACAAATATCAGGAAGGTTTATCCGGATATAAAAGTGGCACATCCAAGTTCATTCGTAAATTCACTACAGCCTTTGCGATTGTAATTCCAATGGGCTTTGTATTTATAGCACTATATCATTATTTTAATAATTTATAAGCGAAAGGATTATGTCAGTTTTAGAATCAAAAATACCTGAAGGTCCCATTGAGAAAAAATGGACTAAACATAAAAACGAAATTAACCTCGTCAACCCGGCGAACAAAAGAAACATCGACATTATTGTCGTTGGGACTGGACTCGCAGGTGGAAGTGCTGCAGCAACTTTTGCAGAACTTGGCTACAATGTCAAAACATTTTGCTATCAAGATTCTCCTCGTCGTGCGCACTCAATTGCAGCGCAAGGAGGAATTAATGCTTCGAAGAATTACCAAGGTGATGGGGACTCCGACTACAGATTGTTTTACGACACTGTAAAAGGGGGCGACTACAGATCCAGAGAAGCTAATGTTTACAGACTTGCGGAAGTTTCTGGAAATATTATCGATCAATGTGTCGCTCAGGGTGTTCCTTTTGCCAGAGAATACGGTGGTCTTTTGGATAACAGATCTTTTGGTGGTGTATTGGTGTCAAGAACATTCTATGCTAAAGGACAAACAGGTCAACAATTGCTACTAGGAGCCTATTCAGCAATGAACAGACAAATCAACAGAGGAAAAATCCAAGCTTTCAACAGACATGAAATGATGGATTTGGTACTTGTAGATGGAAAAGCCAGAGGAATTATCGCTCGTGATCTTGTCTCTGGAAATATTGAAAGACATTCTGCTCATGCGGTTGTCTTAGCTTCTGGCGGTTACGGAAATGTTTTTTACCTATCAACTAATGCGATGGGTAGTAATGTGATGGCAGCCTGGAGAGCTCATAAAAAAGGCGCTTTCTTTGCGAACCCTTGTTTTACACAAATTCACCCAACATGTATCCCTGTTTCTGGAGACTTACAATCCAAATTGACTTTAATGTCGGAATCATTGAGAAACGACGGTCGTATTTGGGTACCAAAGCATGAAAAAGATGCGAAAGCTATTCGTGAAGGAAATTTAAAACCTACGGAACTAGCTGAAGAAGATAGAGATTATTATTTAGAACGTAGATATCCTGCTTTTGGTAATTTGGTTCCACGTGATGTGGCTTCCAGAGCTGCTAAAGAGCGTTGTGATGCTGGTTATGGTGTAAATAAAACAGGACAAGCAGTATATCTTGACTTTAAAGCAGCTATAGAGCGTTATGGAAAAGAAAAGGCATTTACCTCTGGACATAAAAACCCAAGTAAAGAAGAAATTATAAAATTAGGCGAAGAAGTTGTTGAGTCTAAGTATGGTAACTTATTTGAAATGTATGAGAAAATTACAGATCAAAATCCATACAAAACCCCAATGATGATTTTCCCGGCCGTTCATTATACAATGGGAGGTCTTTGGGTAGATTACAACTTGATGACAACAGTCCCAGGCTGTTTTGCAGCTGGTGAAGCTAACTTCTCTGATCACGGGGCCAACAGACTTGGAGCTTCTGCTTTGATGCAAGGTCTTGCAGATGGATATTTCGTACTTCCTTACACGATTGGAGATTATCTAGCTGATGATATTAGAACTGGACCAATTTCAACAGAAACTGAAGAGTTTGAAACTGCTGAAAGTGATGTAAAAGACAGAATTCAAAAGCTATTTAATGCAAATGGCAAAAACCCTGTTGATTATTACCATAAGAAATTAGGTAAAATCATGTGGAATAAATGTGGGATGTCTCGTAACGAGAAAGAGCTAAAAGAAGCCATGGAAGAAATCAAAGAATTGAGAGAAGATTTCTGGGCTAATGTGAAACTGACTGGTAAGGCAGAAGCTAAAAATCAGGAACTTGAAAAAGCAGGAAGAGTAGCAGATTTTCTTGAACTTGGTGAACTTTTTGCTAAAGATGCTTTAGAAAGAAATGAATCCTGTGGTGGCCACTTTAGAGAAGAGTACCAAACTGAAGATGGAGAAGCCTTAAGAGACGACGAGAATTTTAAATTTGTATCTGCTTGGGAATATGTTGGTAATCCTAGAGATGCAAAGCTTCACAAAGAGCAGCTAGAATTTGAAAATATTGAATTAAAAACAAGAAGCTATAAATAATTGACTTATGAAGCTTAAACTTAAAATATGGCGTCAGGAAGACGCTGAAGCTAAAGGAGGATTTCAAAACTACGAAGTAGATGGTATTGATGGAGATATGTCATTTTTGGAAATGCTCGACGTTTTAAATAATAATCTGGTCAATGATGGTAAAGAGCCTGTTGAATTTGATCATGACTGTAGAGAAGGCATTTGCGGATCCTGTTCCTTACAAATTAATGGAGAGCCTCACGGTCCAGACAGACTGATAACTACCTGTCAACTCCACATGAGAAAGTTCAATGATGGAGATGAAATTGTTATTGAACCTTTTAGAGCTACCGCTTTCCCCGTTGTAAAAGACTTGGTTATCGATAGATCTGCTTTTGACAGAATCCAACATGCAGGGGGTTATATTTCTGTAAACACCTCAGGAAATACACAGGATGCCAACTCAATTCCGATTGAAAAGCAAAATGCAGATGACGCGTTTTATGCTGCAACTTGTATTGGTTGTGGTGCTTGCGTTGCCGCTTGTAAAAATGCAAGTGCTATGCTATTTACCTCAGCAAAAGTCTCTCAGTTTGCTTTGTTGCCTCAAGGTGAAATTGAAGCCCACGAACGTGTCTTAAATATGGTGCATCAAATGGATAAAGAAGGCTTTGGTAACTGTACAAACACAGGAGCCTGCGAAATAGAATGTCCAAAAGGCATTTCTTTAGAAAACATTGCTAGAATGAATAGAGAATACATGAGCGCCAGCGTAGCTGGATAAGCTTTAGACAGATAGATATTAATTAAAAGGCGTTTTAGGGTTCATCTAAAGCGCTTTTTTTATTTATAAATTTGCTTAAATTTATAAGTGCTTTAATATTAAGCAATTTTTTTGGTAGTGATAATTAGCGCGTTAACATTAAAAAAATGCTTTGAGAAAAACTACGCAAAGAAAGTATGTTAGGACCAATATTAATTCTAAGAACATGATAACTAAGAGGTTTAAGGTGTTAGTTGCTATCCCGTCAGTTATTCTTATATCTGTGATTGTAGCTGTATTTGTAGATGAAGAGGCTAGTTTTCAGAATTTTTACAAAAAACCTAGTTATATTTTTACAATAATCCAAGTTATAGCTTTTGCACTAGTAGCACAGCAACAATATGTCAATGACAAAAAAAAGCAGAATAAAAAGCTATAAACACGATCTAAAATTTAATTTGATGATTAATAAAAAAACTATCGTCACAGTTATAGATTTTATAATCGGGGTTGTAATTGGATTTAATGTGATTTATTTTATTATAGATCAAAAAGCCTTATTTGAGGGGTCTAACAAAGGCGTACTGATCGTTTTTATAGCATCTTTAGCGACTTTGCTATTATGTAGATTTTCGCTGTTAAGATCGATTTCAAAAGAAAAAAAACTACTATGAGTACTGAAAAGCTTTTAAGAATAATAGCATTTACATTAGCTTTTATTGGTTTAGCAGGTTTAATTTTAGTGCTTGAGGGTATATTAAACATAAGGTACAGGATTCTATTTTATGGAATTGGGATTTTACTTATATTTTATCATATTTCTCGTAAATACAATTCATTTAGATAAAATGAAGTTGAAAAAATGACTAAAATAGCAGACTTAAGCACAATAATTTCTCTTTTGTTAATCAATATATTTTTAATTCTAGATTTTATTGACCTAGTGCCTTTATCTAAATATTTCAGGTCCGTTCTTTTTCTAATGTATAGCTTGACCTTTATCAGGCTTTATTTTATAAGTAAGAAAAAAACTAAACAATGAAAACACACAGTATGCTATTGTTGCTCTCCTCATTAATGATAATAGTTTTGGGACTAAATCAAATCTATGTGTTCTATGTAACTAATACATGGTTGAATCTGAGTTTGATCGTAATAATTCTTTCGATTTTGACCTATTTAATCTTTAGATTGAAAATGTAATGACAAACAATCAAAAAACATTGTCAGGAGTGTTAGGTGTTATTTCTATGCTTTTTTTCTATTTCCTTTTGAGAATAGACTTTTCAAAGATGCAATCTTGGTTATGATTGAATGAGATCTGCATACTTTATTCTCTTCACTTTATATTTTACATAACTTATAAAAGGCTTAAGACGAAAATGAAGAGTTTTAATTATTAAATATATTTCTATATACAAAAGGTGTTTCTCCTTCATGAGTTAATCGGCACTCTAAGAGTGTTTTCTCATACATTGATTTTAATTTTAGCGGTTTTAAAATCTTGACATTATACATCCATAAAAATATCCAGCCAATAAGCTCTCTGTTAATTCCACATCGCAATTTGAGCACATAGTTTCCTTTAGATTTTAAAATCTTCTGAGAGTGATGCCAGTGATGATCTTCTATAAAACGGCCAGTAACAGACGTGAATTCAATCTCAATATCATAAACCTGTTCATCAATATTTTTGGTAACTCCAAAACGCATACTCATCTCCTTATCAAGTAAGGATTTGTACTTTTTATAACCTGTAAAGCCTTTACTTAACTCAATCTGTTCGAGTTGTCTTATGCCAAAAATCTCGATAATTTTTTTCTTCAAATTATAACACGCTAAAAAATAAGATGCTCTGTGATGAATTAATTCAATAGGACAAACAACAAATTGAAAAGAATCCAAATCCAAATTCTCTCCTGTTTCGTCATCTTTCACTAGTTGAATCTGTAATGTTTTCTTTTCGTGAATAGCCCTTTCTATGATTTCTAACGCCTTCAATTTTTCTACAGATAGATTTTGATAATAGAATCTTGTATTCGATGTATAGATGGATTTAAAGCGTTCTGGATTATGGTTTGGTTTAACTAGGGCCTTTATATAAAAGTATTTTTTTCCTTCATAGAAATAATTATTCAAACTCTCGTTTTGGTCTATAATGTATTTCAAGGATTTAAGATCCCTTTGGATTTGGCGTTGAGAAACAATAAAACTTTCTTTATTAAGCAAATCAAGTAATTGACGGGAGGTGTAAGCATTATCTCTTAACAAAGTGGATAAGTAAGATAATCGTTTTAAAAAATCACTCATGTATGGACGTTTTATGTCGTTTCACGGTATAAATGTATAATAAAACAACAATTAAATTAAATTTAATTTTGAACAAAAAAAGAGACATTTACTGGAGCTTCATCCTGAACTCTGTAAATAAAGACACCTGCTAATAAGCAGGTGTCTTTGTAATATAAAAAAACGAAATTGATAAATTGATTTTAGAAAAGAGGTGTTAATTAACTTTTTTCAAAGACTTCACGCCTTCTAGCATTTCTTTTACAATCATTTTGAGATCAAAATCGTGTTTCCACCCCCAGTCTGATCTGGCTTCAGAATCATCAATACTATCAGGCCAAGAATCGGCAATATCTTGTCTAAAGTCTGACTCATAACTCATATTGAAATCCGGAATATGGTTTTTGATTTCAGAGTAAAGTTCTTCTGGAGTAAAACTCACACTTGAAAGATTATAGGATGATCTTATTTTAACAGATTCAGCAGGTGCATCCATAATAGATATAGTAGCATTTATAGCATCATCCATATACATCATTGGCAAAACAGTGTCTTTTGATAAGAAGGAAGTGTAGTTTGAAGATTTTAAAGCTTCATGAAATATTTCTATAGCATAATCTGTAGTACCACCTCCTGGAGGTGTTTTATAACTGATTAAACCAGGGTAACGAATGCTTCTTACATCTACGCCATAACGTTTGTTATAATAAGCACACCAGCGTTCTCCAGCTTGCTTACTAATCCCGTAAACGGTCGTCGGCTCCATGATAGTTTGCTGTGGAGTGTCTATTTTAGGCGTTGTAGGGCCAAAAACAGCAATGCTGGATGGCCAAAAGATCTTACTAACTAATTTTTCCTTACCGAGATTCAAAACATTGAATAAAGAAGTCATATTGAGATCCCACCCTTTTTCTGGAAATTTTTCTGCAGTTCCACTTAACATTGCGGCCATCATATAAACAGTGTCAATATTGTGATTGGAAACAATGGTTTTAAAATTTTCAAAGTCGGTAGCATCTAGTATCTCGAAAAGTCCATCAATTAGATCTGGAGAAGTCGGTGATTTAATATCACTTGCTACCACAGCATCATCACCATGAATATCTCTTAGTGCAAGGGTGAGTTCTGAACCAATCTGACCACAAGCTCCAACTATTAATATTTTTGAAGGCATAATTTTAAATTTTGTTCAAATTTAAACTTTGATATACATATAAGAATAAAAATTTCGTAATTATGAAAAACTTAATCATCAAGCATATAAATTTGAACTCATAAAAATTCAGTATGAAAATTAAACCCATAATTCCAATAGTATCAGTTTTAATCTTTTTGGCTTTAGCTACGTCTTGCTCAGACCAAAAAAAAGAAGATAAAGCAGGTAACTTAAAAGGTGAAATTACCAATAAACTTCAGGAGAAGATCAATCTGGACACTATAAAAACTGTAGAATTGTCCGAAAAATCAAAAAAGGTTACAGAAGAATGGATCAAGTACATTGCCTTAAATTCAGAAATGGAGCGACTTGAAAATTATATAGTTTTAGACGTTATCAATAATGCGAGTACAATAGAAAATGTTATAGATTCATTACCAATAGTAATTCCTAAGGTTTTTGATACCAAAGCAATAAAAGCTAGAATTATCACTTTGAAAACACACTCAAAATTGCTTGAAGAAAACTCTGAAAGAGTTGAACCTAATCCTTCTGAAATTAAAGAGTTGAGCGCAAAACTAAAGCTGGACTTCAATAACCTCAACATACAATTGAATGAAGTTTTTATCATAGAAGACAATACTTTTCAGACTAATTAAAATACTAAATGAGACATTTCAAAAATTCACTATTCATTATATTTTTTTCAGTTTATAGTTATGCTCAGACAGAGCAAATAAGCTCAACTATGAATAGTTGGCATAAAGCTGCTGAGGAGGCTGATTTTGATACTTACTTTGGCTTAATGACTTCAGATGCTGTTTTTGTAGGCTCAGATGCTACTGAAGTATGGAGTTTTTCTGAATTCAAAGCTTTTTCAAAACCTTATTTTGATGCTGGTAAAGCATGGACTTTTAAACCAGTGAACCGAAATATTTATATTAGTAAAGATCAAAAAATAGCTTGGTTTGATGAAGTTCTAAGTTCTGATCACATGGGGTTGTGTAGAGGTTCCGGAGTGCTTATTCAGAAAGAAGGAGAGTGGAAAATCAAACATTTCGTGCTTTCACTTACCGTTCCAAACTCTTTGGTTGATCATCTCGTTAAGCAAAAATCAAAATTAGACAACGAATATCTAGAATCTCAGCCTTAAATTCTATTTCAGCAAAAAAGCCGTATTTTTAACCCAAATTAAAATAATACATTATGAATAAAGTTAAATTGATCTTTATAGCCATAGGTGCTTCATCATTACTTTTTTCGTGTCAAGATTCCGATAAGGGAACTGCAGACGAAAGTAAAGGCATTGCCTTACAATACATGGATACCACAGTAAATCCACAAGACGATTTTTACACCTATGTAAATGGTGGCTGGATGAAAGAAAGTGAGATTCCAGACGACAGAACCTCTTGGGGAGGGTTTCAAATTTTGAGAAAATCTACAGACAATGATGTTTTAGAAATCTTAAAAACCGCTGAAGAGTCTGGTAAATACTCATCAACTTCAGATCAAGGAAAAGCAATTTCAGTATTTAATTCTATTATGGACACTACGTCTAGGGATGTAGCTGGTGTAGATCCTATCATGGACAAGCTGGACCTTATTGAAGAAGTTAAAACCAAAAAAGAAATTCAAAAGCTCTTGGCAGAACACCCAACAGCAATTTCTTCTCCGTTTTTTGGTGTTTCTGCATATTCAGACCCAAATGATAGTAATACGAATGTAGCTTACGTAGGAACAGGAAGTCTTGGACTGCCAGATAGAGATTACTATCTAGATCAAGACGATAAGTCCAAAGAGATTAGAGAGCAATACAAAGACCATATCGTAAAAATGATGGCTTATTTTGGAGGCGCTAAAGACGATGCTAAATTTAAAGCAGAGACTATTCTAAAACTTGAAACTCAACTTGCTGAACCAAGGTTGGACAAAGTAGCTAGACGAGATTTTAGAAATTTCAATAACCGGTATGCTGTTGAAGATCTTAGTGGTGTTACGAAAAATATAGATCTGAAAGCTTACATGACAGATTTAGGAATTGAAAAATTACCTGATACAGTTTTGGTTATGGAGCCAAAGTATATGAAAGCTCTTGATGAAATGATTGCCGAAACACCATTAGAAGAGCTTAAAATCTTAATGACTTGGTCAACAATCAATGACGCAGCGAATCAACTTTCTACTGAGATTGCTACTACCAACTGGGAGTTTTATAGCAAAACTTTAAGTGGAGCGAAAGCTCAAAGACCTCTAGACGAAAGAGCTCTTGCTGTAGTCAATGGAAGTATCGGTGAAGCTGTTGGTAAGCTTTACGTAGATCAAAAATTCCCACCTGAGGCTAAAGAAAAAGCTGAAGATATGGTTGGTAATGTAATTACTGCTTTCAAAAATAGAATTGAAAATCTAGAATGGATGCAGGATTCAACCAAAACTAAAGCCATAGAAAAACTGAATAAATTCACCGTGAAAATTGGATACCCTGATGAGTTTGAAGATTATAGTGATCTTGAGGTCACTCCAGAAAAAACATTTTACGAAAACATGCAGGCGGTTTCTATGTGGAATTATAAAGACAACCTGAGTAAAATAGGTGAGCCTGTTGATAAAACTGAATGGGGAATGTCTCCACAAACGGTTAATGCTTACTTTAATCCATTATTCAATGAAATAGTTTTCCCAGCGGCAATTTTACAACCTCCTTTTTACGATTACAAAGCAGATGCTGCTGTGAATTATGGTGGTATTGGTGCTGTGATTGGTCATGAAATTTCACATGCTTTTGACGATAGTGGAGCAAGATTTGATGCCAACGGAAACTTAAAAAACTGGTGGACAGATGAAGATTTAGAGCAGTTTACAAAACGTGGAAACGATTTGGCTGAGCTTTACAGTAGTATCGAAGTTTTAGATAGTGTTTACATCAATGGTAAATTTACCCTAGGTGAAAATATAGGTGATCTTGGTGGTGTTTTAGGTGCTTACGACGGATTGATGTTGCATTATGAAAATGAAGAAAAGCCAGGGAAAATTGATGGATTCACTCCAGAACAACGTTTCTTTATGTCCTGGGCAACCGTTTGGAGAACCAAAGTGAGAGACGAAGCCTTGAGAACACAAGTCAAAACAGATCCACACTCTCCTGGACAATACAGAGCTTATGTGCCTTTACAAAACGTGGATGCTTTCTATGAAGCCTTCGACGTAAAAGAAGGAGATGACCTTTATATCGCTCCGGAGGAAAGAGTCAGAATTTGGTAAATCAAGGTTATATAACCTGATATCATAACTAAAAAAGCGGTTACAAATTAAATTTGTAACCGCTTTTTTATTGATCGTTTTCAAAAAAATACATCAAACACTTCTGAAATATTAGATACAAAACACTAGTTAAAAATTATTTATATTAGAAGATTGACTATTCATTTTCAAACTTAAAATTTAAAAAATGAGCGACAATTCTTCTAATTCTGAGGCTACCAAGCGCATTGCCGCCATAGATCTGGGTACCAATTCTTTTCATGCCGTTCTGGTAGACATTTATCCCGATGGTAGTTTCCGTACAGTAAATAAGCTTAAAGAAATGGTTATCCTCGCTGAAAAAGGACTGGAAGACAGGTTGAGCCGAGACGCTATGGATCGTGGATTAGAAGCGCTGAAAAGAATAAAGTTTTTGTGCGACAGCCATCATGTCGAAACCATTCTGGCTTATGCCACGAGTGCTATTCGGGAAGCTGAAAATGGAGGGGATTTTATTAAAGAGGCTGAAGAAGAAACAGGGATCAGGATTCGGGCTATTTCTGGAAAGATGGAGGCCGAATTGATTGGTATAGCCATTAGATACAGTATTGATTTAAAAGACGAAATGGTACTTATGGCCGATATCGGCGGTGGAAGTGTTGAATTTATCATTGGCAATCATAAGAAGTTTATCTATCATAATAGTTTAAAACTTGGAGTCGCTCGTATGGCTGCTGCCTTTGTAAATTCAGACCCAATTGA
Source organism: Psychroflexus salinarum (assembly GCF_042677225.1). NCBI lineage: Bacteria > Pseudomonadati > Bacteroidota > Flavobacteriia > Flavobacteriales > Flavobacteriaceae > Psychroflexus > Psychroflexus salinarum. Next base: position 520,269 of record NZ_JBHTIV010000005.1, on the reverse strand, counting down.
AGACAAGGATATTGATCACTTACAAAAGCACTATAGAGAGGAACTTGCCGAAGTCCTAAAGCTGGCCAAAGAACATCATGTAAAAACCATCATTGGCTCTTCTGGAACTATGGAAAATATAGCCGAAATGGTTGCCCATAAAAACTCCCTCCCAACCAAGATGAGTCTAAATGAACTTGAATTTAGCAGCGTTGATTTTAAGGACTTATACACCAACTTTATCAAACTGGATAAAAAGCAACGACTTGATCAAAAAGGCTTAGAAGAGAAAAGAGTTGATATCATTAATCCTGGGATGGTTTTAGTGAATTTTCTTGTGGATGAGCTGAAACTTGAAGCAATTAAAATATCAGAAGCGGCCCTCAGGGAAGGGATGATCATGAATTTTATCACTAACAAAAAAGAACAACTTAACCTGGACCTCGTAGCCAATTTCAAAGACCCGCGCCGACGAAGTGTTTTTGAATTACTTCGTAAATGCAACTGGGCGGAAGCACATTCCCAGCATGTTGCTCGTTTTGCGCTTCAACTTTTTGATGAATTTAAGCAAGAATTAAAATTAGAGGAATCAGACAGGGAGTTGTTGGAATTTGCGGCTTTACTGCATGATATCGGTTATTATATCTCTTACCGAAAGCACCATAAGCATGCGCTTTATCTCATACGATATTCAGATTTGCTTGGGTTTAAAGAGGATGAAATCAATATAATGGCCAATGTAGCCCGGTATCATAGAAAATCTGCACCGCATAAACGCCATAAGCGGTATAGAAAATTAAACAAAGCCAACCGAAAACGAGTTAAAAAATTGTCAGCAATCCTAAGGATTGCCGATGGTTTGGATAGAAGTCATTATCAAAATGTGCAAAAACTAGAAATCGAGCATAAAGATGAAACCGTCCACCTGCGTATCACGACCCAGGCAGACCCTGAACTTGAGATCTGGGGAACTCTCCGCAAAGCCGATCTCCTTGAAAAACTGATCGGAAAAACAATAAAAGTTTTTCAGGTGAAAGAAAAACCAACACCATAGGCTGAGACCAATGTCATCCTAGCTTAGCATTCACTTAAAATATGTTTTAATGTCCAGAATTTTACTTAAACGCCTCCAACCAAGACAGTTTTTCTTTTTCTAAAGTCAACTCCAAGCCTAATTTTAAATCTTGCTTGGTATTAACTTAATATTTATGTTTATGAAAAATTTAGAATTAACTCAGATGGAAAATGTAAATGGAGGGCTTGATGGTGGTGACATTATGTGTGGTTTCGCAATTGCTAGTTTTGGCGTATCAGCAGCTGCCTTATTCAGTACTGGAGTTGGAGCGCCTGTTGCTTATGCAGCTATAGGTTATGCACTTGCTACTCCTGCTTTAACTGGCTGTTTTCTATAATTAAAATTTTAAATATGAGAAAAGTGCTTTTATTTTTATCATTAACAATTTTAGGATCTGTTATTGGAGTTTATCTATTTTTTGAGTTGAATAAAACAGAAACATTAATGGCTATTTTAATAGGTACTTCAATGATAATGACTCCAATTGGTTTAATATTAGAATTAAATAAAAGATCTGATAGAGCCTAATTTTAAAATTTATTATTTAAACCGCCTCCCAAAAGGCGGTTTTTCTTTTTCTAAAGTCAACGCCAATCCCTAGATGTATAAAAGTGATTTGGATAGAAAAATTGATTTTGCATTTTTTAAAAACATACTCCTCAGTCCTCCCTCAAGGGAGGAAGCTAAATTACCGATATATTAGTCTGGGTTTTCCCTTGAGGGAAATGCCGATAGGCAAAGGGTGTTATACGTTGTGTAATTCCTAACCAATGTAACGCCAAGCCCAATTTTAAAACTCTAAGACTTGTACTAAAAACATAGAAACTGTCCCGCTAGGAACTATCTTATAGGTAAAAACTTAAAGCATCAACTGAGCCAGCGTGCCGTTAGGTACGCCATATGCTTTCAGGAGTGCCTTTTAGATTATACATATTTAGTACCTAACGCCACAAGGTTTCAAAAGCCGCTTTAAAGTTACCGATATAAAGTCTCTAACGAGACAATTCCAACGTAAGGTTTTGTATAAAGGTTCGTTTGTAAAGTCTTGAAGCTATAAAGCTAAGCCTAACTCTAAAACTTGGACTAAAAACATAGAGCCTGTCCCGCTAGAGACTATCCTATAGGTAAAACCTAAAACGTCAACTAAGCCGGCGTGCCTTTAAGTACGCTATATGGTTTGTGAGGTTTGTGTTGTCCTGTTTCCTGTTTCTTGTTTCCTCTTTTACGTCTATTGTCTAAAATCTTATGTCCTAAATCTTACTTCTTATCTCTATCTCCCAATCGTCTCTTCAAAAAGCTTCAAAATTCGTCTATACTCATCTGTCCAGCTACTAGGCTGGGTAAAGCCATGACCTTCGATGGGATAGACAGCTAGTTCCCAATTCTCTTTTTCCAGCTCAATAAGGCGTTGTGAGAGTCTAACGACATCCTGAAAATGCACATTGGTATCAATAATGCCGTGAGCTATCAATAAATAGCCCTCTAATCCCTCAGCAAAGTAAATCGGTGAAGATTGTCTGTAAGCAATAGGATCCAGGTGGGGCTCGTTTAAAATATTAGACGTGTAACCATGGTTATAATGCGCCCAGTCGGTCACAGACCTTAAGGCAGCACCAGCGGCAAAGGTGTCCGGTTCATTAAACATTCCCATCAAGGTGATAAACCCACCATAACTCCCACCATAGATGCCAATTTTATCTGGATTGACACCGTGATTTTCAACAAGGTAGTTGGCACCGTCGACCTGATCTGATAAATCTTTACCTCCCATATGGCGGTAGATGCCAGTTCGCCAGTCTCTGCCATAGCCAGCACTTCCTCTATAATCGATATCCAAAACGGTATAACCCAAATCGGTTAACAAATTATGGAACATATATTCTCTAAAGTAACTCGACCACCATTTGTGGGCATTTTGCAAATAACCCGCACCGTGCACAAAGATGACAGCAGCACCTTTATCTACACTTTCTTCGGGTTTGTAAAGCCTGGCGTAAGGTTGAGCGCCATCTTCAGCTTCAAATTGAATCAGCTCTGGCGTTCTCCAGTTGTAGGCTTCGAAAGCTTCAGACTGACCGTCTGTGAGTTGCTTGGCCTCCGCATTGGCTTTGGTTTTCTTTAGATATAATTCTTCTGGTGAATTGGAATTGGAATACACAATCGCCATTTGCTTTTCATCTGGAGATAAGATCACGCTGTTTTTACCTTCCATAGACGTCAACTGCGTAGCTTTTCCTCCCATAACCGGCATTTTATAAAAATGACGTTCACCAGGGTGCACTTCAGAAGAGGTGAAATACCAGGATTTTTTATCATTGGACAGTTGCGGACTAAAAACTTCATAATCGCCTTTAGTCAGTTGCTTTTGAGTATTGTTTTCTACATTATGAAGATATAGATGCGAATAACCTGTAGCTTCCGACTGGTAGTACACATGCTGATCGTCGGCCAGCCAGCCTAAAGTTCCGCCACCGTAATAACTGCCTATGCCTGGTCCTGCAATCCAAGCCTCATCATGTTGTCGGTCTAAAACTTCTAAACTTCCATCGTTCAAATTCAGAAGAGCAATCCAGCGATCTTTGTTATCCTGAGCTCTAATGGATACGACGGCGTGCTGGTCGTTAGATGAAAATTCAACATCAGAAAAGCTCACTGCTCTCTGTTTTTCTTCCCATTCTCTGTCGGGGTAATCTTCAGTATATCCTGGCAAATCGGTGATGCCCGGAAGGGAAGACACATCAATTTTAAATACGGTATCCTTCTGAATATGATACAGGTATAAATCTCTTTGAGCAGTTTGATCGCCGACTTTACTTCTTGTATTCAATGGCTCGGTATAACCTGAAGCATCGACATAGTTGGGAACGATTGTATTTTCTGGTGAATCGGGTGTATAAGTTTGGAAAGTCAAAAAATTTCCAGTTTCACTGATGTTGAAGTTGAAAGCGTGTTGTTTATCAAGGTAAAACGTGTACTCATCATCGGTCAATAATTCTCGATTTTTGTCTCTTAATTCACTGGTCTCTTTTTGAGTTCTGACTTCTTCAAGTAAACTCAAGTTTTCATCCTCTATCCATTGGTTTTTTTCAGATTTTTTGGATTCCTTATCATTGGAGCTTCCAGATTCTATGTTGGTTTTCTTATGAATTTGTCCTAGATCAACATTATAAACATAGAGATCATTATTACTGATAAATGCATATTCAAAATCGGAAATGAACTTAGGACTTTGAATGTTTTCACCCAAATCTAAAACAAGTTCCGTTTTATTCTTTTTGACATCATGAAGATACAAATCACCGGATTTTGTAAGCAGCTTCTGGGTTCGCTTATCGTTATAATCCCCGTACGGAGAAACCATCGCTTTTTTCTCCAAACTTACTTTTTTGATGGCTGAAGTATTGTTCAATCTGACTTTGTAAAGTGAATCTGATACGTTTTTTTCTGGATTGTAATCAAAATAAATCACATTGGATTGTTCACTCCATTCAACAGCAGAAGGAAAAGTACCCATCCAGTTGGGGTCCCGCATGATTTTTTGAACAGATAAATCGGATTGTGCAAATCCTGTAAGACTTGCTAAAAGCGTAAGAATAAGAAATCGTAATGATAGAGCCATGAAATATTTAATTTTGAGAATTATTCAAATATAGCAGGTTTTCAGTTAAAGGTAAGAGTTCAAATCTTACTAACTTTAAACCTTAATAATGATGCTATGACCAGAAATTTCAAAAAAAGTTTAATGCTTTTAATAGTATTCAGTTTTGCAAGTGGTTTTTCTCAAGACAAAAAAGCCTTTGCTCTTTTTAGTCAGAAAGGTGAATCAATGAGTTATCAAAGGATTTTGGATAGCATTTCTAAAACGGATATTGTACTTTTTGGAGAATTTCATAACAATCCGATTTCGCACTGGCTTCAGTTTGAACTGATTTCAGATTTAAAAAACAACAACATCAACCTTGTTATCGGTGCCGAAATGTTTGAAACCGACACGCAGAATTCAATAAACCTTTATCTCAGTGATAGTTTAGCAGAAAATGAATTCAGAAAAAAGGCGAGAGTGTGGAGAAATTATTCAACAGACTATAAACCAGTTGTGGAGTTTGCAAAATCAACCTCAACGCCGTTTATAGCTACTAATATTCCAAGACCTTATGCCACTAAAGTTTATAAAAACGGAGGCTTTTCAGCTTTAGATTCGCTTTCTCAGGGTGAATATGATTTTATGGCTCCATTACCCATTCCTTTTAGTATTAAATTGAGTTCTTACCAGAATATGCTGGACATGATGGGTGGTCACGGCGGCGAGGACCTTGTAAAAGCTCAGGCCATCAAAGATGCAACCATGGCACATTTTATTCTGAAAAACTTACAGCCCAATCAAGTATTTTTTCACCTCAACGGCAGCTACCATTCCAATGATTTTGAAGGCATTTACTGGTATCTTAAAACCTACAGAGAAAACCTCAATATTCTAACATTTTCAACTGTTGAACAGACGGAATTAAATGTTCTTGAAAAAGAACATCTCAACAAAGCAAATTTTATTATTGTTGTTGACGAAAACATGACAAAAACCTATTGAATTATGAGCGAATCACTTAAAGTCACGTACATACAAACCGAACTCACCTGGGAAAACCCAAAGGCTAATAAAGCTCATTTTGAACAAAAGCTTACTGAGTGTCCTCAGGATACAGATTTAATCATTCTTCCAGAAATGTTTACCACCGGATTTTCCATGAATGCTGAAGCCAACGCTGAAGAAGTAGAGGAGATTCTGGGATGGATGAAAGCTCAATCCAAAAAGTTTCAAGTTGCCATCACTGGAAGTGCTATGATAAAAGAAAACGGAAACTATTTCAACAGAATGTTTTTTGTAGAACCGGACGGAGAGGTTTCTAAATATGATAAAAAACACTTGTTTACCCTGGCTAAAGAACATGAAACCTATACGCCTGGCAAAGAAAGATGTGTCGTAGATTATAAAGGATGGAAAATATGTTTACAGGTTTGTTATGATCTTCGTTTTCCAGTTTGGGCAAGAAATAAAGATGATTATGATGCTTTGATTTATGTGGCCAACTGGCCAGAAAAACGTGTTTCTGCCTGGGATATTCTATTGCAGGCCAGAGCTGTTGAGAACATGAGTTATTGCATTGGGCTAAACATTATTGGCACCGACGGAAATGATTTTCCATACGTGGGCCATTCTTCAGCCTATGATGCATTAGGAAATTGCTTAAGTGAACATGACCCAGAAGAGGAAGCTATACAAACAGTGACTCTGGAAAAATCCCATCTGTACAGACTAAGAGATAAATTAGGATTCTTAAGAGATAAAGACAGTTTTAGTATAAAGTAATAGTCAAAATTTCATCAAAATACGCCCTTATTTTTACTGGTTGATTCTCATAAAGCACCGGTTCTGGTTTTAACCCTTCAAGAAAATCGCCAGTATCCCATCTACCATTGGCATTGAGGTCATAAATCAATCTTATATAATAAGAACCAGGTTCTATCAACCTAAAATCAACTGTATTTTTTTCTGTTTCATAAACGGAAGATATTACTTTTCCTTTATCATCGACGAGTTCTACAATGATAGGAAATTCTTCTACATTTGTAATTGTCAGTTGTAAATTTCCAAAATCTTCAATAGCTCTCGTATTATAAGAATAGTTCAAGCTATCATTTGTAGTTTCAAAAAAGTCTGTAACAGCTCCTGGAAAAAGATCGATTTTATAAGAGGTTTTTTCTTGCTTTTCAAACTTAAATATCAAATGATTATACAACGTATCTATCATCAGGTCAAATTCTACTGGAATAGAATCTTGTGTCATCATCCGGATTGAATCTTTTTCAAAAGTTGAGAAAGGCGTGTTGGCTTTTAATTTAAAATCGGCCAAAAGTTTATTTTTATTAATTTTTACTTCTGAAATTTTTAAAGAATCCTCTTCGATTTGTTTCGGTCTTATTTCTAAAGTATCTGTTCTTCCTTGATTTCTAAATGTGAAAAGTAAACTATCTTTTTCTAAATAAGGTTTGTACCAATAATGAATCGTATCAGTTTCCTCATCCTTAAAATATTTGGCTTGAAATGGCTCGGAAGTTTCAGAAAGCAGATCGATTTGATAATCTTCTAACCTCCCTTGAAAACCAAATTCAAAATGTTGTTTTGAGATTTGCTTTGGACGAAATCCTTCAAAATCTAATTCTTCTTTAAAAACCAAAATATCATAAAGTTGATTGGTTGGAATCTTAACAGTGTCTTCAACAAACCCGATTTTGTCTTGCGCCGGATTAAATTTGTAGTTATTGTTTTTATCTGCAATAGCTACCATTTTATAATTGCCTGGTTTCAAATTATCAAGACTGAAAAGTGAGGTTGAATCTCTCACAAAAGAAATGTATCGAGGTATTTTATTATACACAACCGAATCTGAATAGGTAGAATCCAAAGGGTATAGCATTACAGAAATATTTTCATCAGAAACTCTGCTATAAGCATCAAAAACATTTCCTTCTACCTGAAGAGAATCCACAATATCTCCTGTTGAGAACACATATTTAAAATAAGAGAGTTTGTTTCCCTCATTATTATCTTCAATGCTGTTTCCAAAATTTACAGTATAAGTAGTATTGTCATCAAGTGAATCTCTTGGAATTTCAAGTCTTACATACCTGCTGGCTGGACCTAGTGGATAAATATTAGGTCTAGGTTCTATAGGTGGAGAAAAGATAATTTGTTGACGTGGATCTTCAAGTTTCACATATTCATTAAAGTTGATAACTACTTCTTTTTTATTATAATTGGTTGAATAATTTTCAGGATTAGAATTCACAACCTTTGGAGGGTCTTCATCTATAGGACCTCCATCTGGCCTGCCTCGTTGTGCGCAAGATGAAATGGTAATTACTAAAACAACAACAGAAAGGAATTTGAAAAAATGAATTTTCATATTTAGAATTAAGTTTATGCAAATAAACAACAAAATATAGATTTAATTATTTGCTTACCGCTATAGTTGCAATGTTTAGATTGTTAACTCCAGCATCTTTTAAGGCCAGATAACAAGCCTCTAATGTAGCGCCAGTAGTGACTAAATCATCTACCAATAATACAGACTTATCAGATAAAACTGCTTGTTTTTCAACATAAAAATGATTTTGAACGACTTCTGTTCTAGCCAATCTATTTTTGAATACTTGTGTTTTGGAATTAGACCTTCTTTTTAGCAAAGTATCATTATAAACAGCAGAGAGTTTTTTAGCTATTTCTTTTCCAAAACCTTCCACTTGGTTGTAGCCTCTTTGCCTAAAACGTTGATTATGTAATGGAACAGGCAAGACAACGTCTATTTTATTTTTCCATCCACTATCTACTAATAATTCCCCAAGCCATTCGCCAAGATGATAGCTCAATTCTTCATTTCCTTTGTATTTTAAATCGTGGATTAGGTTTTGAATAATTCCTTTTTTTTCAAAATAAAATAAACTCACAGCCTGATCCAGTAGAACTCGACCGTAAAGAATTTTATGCAAATCGTGATCACCGTCAAAAAAATTGGAATAGAGCGGAAGTTCATTCCTGCAAAATGTACAAATTGAGGTTTCATCCTTCAATAATGCAGTTTCACAACAAGCACAGAGTTTTGGAAACAAAAAGTTTTTGAAATCCTGAAGCATCTGATAATAAATTGGTTGCTTTAAAGTTAGCAAAAAATCAGACTAGTTGAATTAAAATATAAATTGAGCACTTAAAGCTGATATTGGAGCAATAATTTATCGACTAACTCTTAAAATAAAGCCTTGTTTTTTTACTTTTGTCTCATGGCAAAAGAACAAGACAAATTCAAACACGTAATATCCCACGCCAAAGAGTATGGGTATATTTTTTCTTCCAGCGAAATCTATGACGGCTTAAGTGCGGTTTACGATTACGGACAAAACGGTGTAGAACTGAAAAACAACATCAAAGCGTATTGGTGGAAAAGCATGGTGCAACTCCATGAGGAGATTGTAGGCTTAGATGCAGCTATCCTTATGCACCCCAACACCTGGAAAGCTTCTGGTCATGTGGATGCATTCAATGATCCTATGATAGATAATAAGGATTCCAAGAAAAGATACCGTGCAGATGTTTTGGTAGAAGATTACGTAGAAAAAATAGAACAAAAAGCTCAAAAAGAAATTGCTAAAGCTAGGAAACGCTTTGGAGATAAGTTTGATGAACAAGAATTCGTCAGTACGCATCCACGAGTGGTCAAATACAGAGCGCAGTCAAAAGAAATTCTTTCGCGTTTGGCAAAATCCCTTACCGATGAAGATCTTGCAGATGTAAAAGCGCTTATCGAAGAACTCGAAATTGCCTGTCCTGTTAGCGGTTCTAGAGATTGGACCAACGTCAAACAATTCAACTTGATGTTTGGAACCAAACTTGGTGCTTCAGCAGAATCTGCTTCAGATTTATACTTGAGACCAGAAACAGCTCAGGGTATTTTTGTAAATTTTTCGAACGTCCAGAAAACCGGCCGTATGAAGATTCCTTTTGGCATTGCCCAAATAGGAAAAGCCTTTAGAAATGAAATTGTAGCCAGGCAGTTTATTTTCCGTCAGCGTGAGTTCGAACAAATGGAAATGCAATATTTTGTACGCCCTGGAGATGAGCTTAAATGGTTTGAGCATTGGAAGGAAGTTAGAACAAAATGGCATCAATCTTTAGGCCTTGGCGAAGAAAATTACAGGTTCCACGATCACGAGAAAATGGCTCATTATGCCAATGCGGCAACTGATATTGAATTCAATTTTCCTTTTGGTTTTAAAGAATTGGAAGGCATTCATTCCAGAACAGACTTCGATCTGAAAGCTCACGAAAACCTCTCTGGTAAGAAATTACAATTTTATGATCCAGAGCTAGGTAAAAACTATGTGCCTTACGTTATTGAGACTTCTATAGGATTGGACAGAATGTTCTTGGCTGTGTTTTCCAGCGCTTTGAAAGAGGAAACTTTAGAAGATGGAAGCTCTAGGACTGTATTGAAAATACCATCTGTTCTTGCGCCAGTAAAAGCTGCAATTTTCCCACTTATCAAAAAAGATGGGTTACCTGAAATTGCACAGGAGATCCTGAAAGATTTGCAATGGGATTTCAATGTTGTTTACGATGAAAAAGATGCTGTAGGAAGACGTTACAGAAGACAAGATGCAGCAGGCACGCCATTTTGTATTACTGTAGACCATGATACTAAAGAAGATAATTGTGTAACTATACGACACAGAGATACAATGGTGCAAAAACGTGTTCCTATCTCTGAAGTTAAATCGATTATCAAAAAAGATATTGATTTTAAAACCTGGTTAAATATTTAAAAAATTAAATTATTTTCAAATAAATACATTGTCAACTAAGTATTAACCGAGCTTTAACAGCAAAACCGATGATTTAATCTTAGATTTGTGTTAAACAAAAAAAATAATTAAAATGGCAAATAACACAGGAAATACAATCTTAGCATTGTTAACAGGAACAGCAGTTGGCGTAGGATTGGGATTATTATACGCTCCTCAAAGTGGTGAAAAGACCAGAAAACAACTTAGAGATGAGTCAGATCATCTACAAGATAGTTTGAATAAAAAATATAAGGAAACTTCATCTCATCTCAGTGATTATGCCGCTGAAGCTAAAAAAAATATTGAAGAAAAATTAGAGAAAACATTTTCTTCAGTAAATAACAAGGCTGATAGCATGTTATCAAAACTTGAAGGTGAACTTGATGAGCTTAAGAAGAAAAATGCTGAGCTTCAGAAAGAATTGAAAAAGAAATAATTCACTTTAAATCTCTTCATGAAGAATTCTATTGGAAATCATTTTGAAAATTTAACTCAAGATACCAAAGAAGCTATAAATCATACCGTTGATTATTACAAATTAGATCTCTTTAAGAAAACTGCTTTAAGCTTAATATCTGGAGGCCAGTTTGTAATAAAAATCGGTATACTGATCTTGATCTTATTTTTTATTTCTTTGGGTTTATCTTTCCTTATTGGAAATCATTTGGGTTCAGTTTCCTATGGTTTTTTTATAGTTGGAGGAGCTTATATTGTTCTTCTCATTATTATTAGCCTTTTTGGAAAAAAACTTTTAGAAAAACCAATTTTAAAATTTTTAAATAAGATTTTAAATTCAGGTGATAAATTAGAAGAGGAAATTAAAAAAGAGCTAAGTCAAACTGAATCCTCAGATTTATGAAAAAATATAAGTCAATAAAAGAAATAGATTTAGATTTAAAAGTCTTAAAATTTGAAGCTGAAATTAGTAAGCAAAAAGCTAATATAGATTTGATTTATATTAAAAGATCGCTCTCATTTTCGAATGTTGTAGCTGAGCTAATTTCATTTTTTGGACAAAAAGCAATCTATGCTAGGATTGGAACTCAAATCTTACGAAAATTTGGATTGTAATTCACCATGCTAATTGAATTTAAAAAGGGCTGTAATAAATATTACAGCCCTTTTTAATTGTAATAATTTTTTGATCTTACTCCTTATTTTCTTTTCTCAGTTTTACCTTCTTCAGCGGCTTTGCGTTCTTTTCGCTCGTTTTGTTTTTTCATCTCTTCACCAATTTGACTAGAAGCGGTAAATGAAGCTATCATATCATTCAGCATATTACTACCTGCTTCTGGAGCATTGGGTAGTAAAATTAAGTTGGAGTTGGTTTGGCTACCAACGGATTGAAGTGTATCATAATGTTGTGTCACAACAATTAAAGCGGAAGCTTCCTGAGAATTTATACCTACGTTATTTAGTACCTCAACACTTTCTTCAAGACCTCTAGCAATTTCTCTACGCTGGTCGGCAATACCTTGCCCTTGTAATCTTTTACTTTCGGCTTCTGCTCTGGCAACAGCTACTATTTTAATACGCTCAGCTTCTCCTTCGAACTCAGCAGCTACTTTTTCCCGCTCTGAGGCATTAATTCGGTTCATGGAATCTTTTACCTTATCATCTGGGTCTATATCGGTAACAAGCGTTCTAATGATGTCATAACCGTAATCTAGCATTGCATCATTTAGTTCTGTTTTTACGGCATTAGCAATATCATCTTTACGCTCAAACACATCATCCAATTTCATTTTAGGGACTTCAGCTCTTACTACGTCAAACACATAAGAGGTGATCTGAGCACTAGGACTTTCTAGTTTATAAAAGGCATCATAAATCTTAGCTCTTGTCACTTGATATTGGACTGAAACTTTAAGATGAACAAATACATCATCTTTAGTTTTTGTTTCAACATTCACATCTAACTGTTGAATTTTCAAATTTATACGACCGGCAATCTTATCTATAAGTGGTATTTTGAAATGTAAACCAGAGTTTCTGATGCTTAGAAATTTACCAAATCGTTCCACAATCGCCGCTGTTTGCTGCTTAACTGTAAAAATTCCACTTATAATGATAAAAAAAGCAATTACCACTATAAAAATACTCACGAATGAACCCATAATTTTTTGTTTGATTAGTTACTAAAAGTAGAACTTTTGACTTAGTATTTCAGGTAATTATTTTAAAAAATTATGACAATTCTTCAATAGCAAAATTAAGCCTTGAAATAGTTTGATCTTTACCTATAGACGCAGCAATATGAAATACATCCGGACCTCGCATTGCACCAACAAGTGATAGTCGAAGCGGTTGCATAATCTTTCCGAAACCAAGTTCTTGAGTGTTGATCCAGTCTTTCACTTCAGCTTGTACATTAGTTTGAGAAAAATCTTCCAACCCCTTAAGTTTAGCAATCAAAGCTCGCATCCATACTTGAGAATCTTTTTTCCAGGCTTTTTTGGCTGATTTTTCATCAAATTCTTTTGGAGCTTCAAAATAGAAAAAAGACAAATCCCAAAATTCTGATACAAAGGTCGCTCGCTCTCTTATCGTTTTCACAACCTCTTCAACATAGTCTTTTTCAGGATAGATTTCTTTTTGAGCAAGAATAGGCAAAAACTGGTTAACCAGTTCTTCAACTGGTCTTTCTTGTAGATAATGATGTTGAAACCATTCTGTTTTCTCAGGGTCAAATTTAGCTCCAGATTTATGAACCCGTGTCAATTCGAATTTTTGAGTCATTTCTTCAATAGAGAAAAATTCTTGGTCTGTTCCATCATTCCAGCCAAGAAGAGCTAGCATGTTTGTCAAAGTTTCTGGAAGATAACCTTCTTCTCTATAACCCGCTGAAACATTGCCAGTTTCTGGATCTTTCCATTCAATTGGGAAGACTGGGAATCCAAGCTGATCACCATCACGCTTACTCAATTTTCCTTTTCCGCTTGGTTTAAGAATTAAAGGTAAATGCGCAAATTTTGGTACATCCCAACCGAAAGCTTCGTATAAGGATACATGAAGCGGAAGAGAAGGCAACCATTCTTCACCACGTATCACGTGGGTAATTCGCATCAAATGGTCATCTACAATATTAGCCAGATGATAGGTGGGCATGCCATCGCTTTTGAAAAGTATTTTGTCATCAAGAACTTCAGTATCTACTTCAATATAGCCTCTTATCTCATCATGAAGTTCCAAAGTTTTATGCGCTTCGGTTTTGAAACGAATTACATAATCTTCTTTCTTTTCTAATTTTTCTTTTAGCTCTTCAGAAGAAAGGTGAAGAGAATTATTCAAGGAGTCTCTATTTTTTGGACCATAGCTAAATTTTGTTCCCTCTTTTTCTGCTTCTTTTCGCTTTGCGTCTAGTTCATCTTCAGTATCAAAAGCGTAATAGGCACGGCCATTATCAATGAGTTTATCAACGTATTCTTCATAAATAGCTTTACGCTCACTTTGCCTATATGGACCGCAGTCACCAGGTTTTTCTGGACCTTCGTCGTAAGAAATCCCACACCAGTCCAGACTTTCTTTGATGTACTGCTCGGCACCCTCTACAAATCTGTTTTGATCTGTATCTTCAATTCTCAAAAGAAAATCGCCGCCGTGTTTTTTGGCGAATAAATAATTATATAAAGCAGTTCTTACACCACCAATATGTAAAGGTCCAGTTGGACTTGGGGCAAATCTTACTCTTACGTTCGTATCCATTTGTCTGTTTTTTCACAAATATAAAATATATTGATGTTCACAAAACCAAATTCAACTTTTAAGAAAGATAAACAGCATTTTAAAAACTTTTTCTGTTGAATTTTTTTACGTCAACTTAATACCTTTCGATTCATTTCTTAAAGCTTTATCTAAATCTAAACTTCCTAAGCGATAGAGATCATACTAAAGCTGATTTAAGGATGGGATAAGTAACTTGAAGAGTTTGTGAGATTTTTTTAAAAAAAACTACTCGGATAGAAACAAAATGTTTGTAGCAGAAATGGTTTTCTATTCCATAGTGTTCTGTTAAGTGCTACATATAAATCTTCGAGCTAAATATAAATCCTTAAAATTCATTGATGAATATGATCTTCCTTGGTTTTCTTATTTTCTCTATATTCAACGATAATAAGAATAAGGTTGACTATGATGAGATAGCCAAAGGCTAGCTTGTCAATTATAAAAAACAACACAAGACTTGAAGAAAGTAAAAGCAGCCTTCTTTTGGTTTTAAAAGTCATAGGATAGTACTTGAAGCCAAGGTTTTAACTTGATGTCTGCTAATTTAAGAATTGAAATTATCTTTTTAAGTTTAATGATGGAAAAATTTACACGTTTCAATCCTCTCACACAAAGCTTTCCAGACCGTTAAAAATTCACAAGTCTTTAGAAATAAGCAGGTTAATTAATACCTTAGCGAGTTATATTAAAGTCATTGGAAAAGAGTATGCAGAATTATAAAATCATAGAAAACAAACTAGAGCGTTTTATCCAAAAGTTCTATACCAATCTTTTGATCAAAGGGGCGTTGTTGTTTTTGGGGTTCAGCCTGTTGCTTTTTATTTTTGGGGCGGCTCTGGAATATTTCCTCTGGTTCGATTCTGGGGTGAGGACGCTTTTGTTCTGGACGATAATAACGGCGGAAGCTGTCTTGTTTTTCAAGTTGATTTTAATGCCGATAGGTCAGTTGTTCAAGCTCTCCAAAGGCATTGATTTTAATGAAGCTTCGTCTCAAATTGGCAATCATTTTCCTGAAGTCAGCGATAAACTAAAAAACATTCTGCAACTGAAGTCTCAGGGGGCGGACGACGAACTGGTCCTTGCCAGCATTGAGCAAAAGGCCAAAGCCCTTAAAGGTATTCCGTTTCAGTTGGCGATTGATTTTAAACAGAATGTCAAGTATCTGCGGTTTTTGGTGATTCTCGTTTTGGTTCTGCTGGCCATTTGGGTGTCTGGCTTTGGCGATTCCTTTTCTTACAGTTACAAGCGTATTGTAAATTACAATACGGCTTATGAGGCGCCAGCGCCTTTTCAATTTTCTATTCTGAATAAAAATCTCGATGCTAAAAAAGGACAATCCTTTCAACTGAATGTACAAACACTGGGCGAGGTAAAACCAGAAGATGTTTTTATTTCGGTGGATGGGGAAGAAGTCAGGCTTCAAGAGTCCAACGGCATTTACAGCTACACTTTCAAAAATGTGTCTGAGGCTAAACCGTTTCAGTTGAAAGCCAACAAGGTGACTTCCCCAACCTATGAACTCCATGCTTTGGATATTCCTGTAGTGAAGGACATGAAAATGAACCTGAATTATCCTGACTACATCAACCAAAGCAACAAATCAATATCGGGAACGGGTAACGTTTCAGTCCCGGAAGGAACACAAATTGAATGGATCATCTCTACGGAAACGACAGACCAGGTCGATTTTTTGAGTGACGCAGATACGCTCAGATTTGCTGTGGAAAACTCTGAATTTACCTTGAGACAAATTCAGAAGAGAAGCAAAAACTACTCCATAGCTACCTCCAACTCTAACTTCAAAAACTACGATGTCCTCAACTATTCCATAGAAGTCGTTAAGGATGAATTTCCTAAGCTGAAACTGCAGCAAAAGAAAGATACCTTGCTTACGGAACAGTCTTATTTCTTCGGAAAATTGACAGATGATTACGGATTAACCAAGCTACAAATTGTTTATTACACTATTGATAATCAGGAAGATAAAACCAAAAAGCCGCTTGACTTATCAAAAGCAAATTACTCTGAATTTTCTTATGCCTTTCCTAATGAGGGTCTGGAACTAAAGCCTGGAACAGAATACCAATACTACTTTGAAGTCTTTGATAACGACGCGGTGAACGGTAGAAAATCCAGCAAATCTGAAGTATTTTCTTACCGTAAAAAAACAGATTTTGAAGAGTCTTCTGAAAATTTGAAAAGACAAAATACCTCGGTTGAAAAACTCTCTGAAGAATTGCAGCAGCGCAAGGAAAATTCTAAGGAAATAAAAGACCTTCAAAATAAGCAAAAGAAAGAAAGAAATCTGGATTACACCGAAAAGCAAAAGCTCGATAATTTCATTCAACGGCAAAAGCAGCAGATGGAAATGATGAAAAATTACAGCGAGCGCCTGAAGGAAGATTTCAAAAAACTGGATGCGGAAGAGCAGAATCAGGAGAAAGAAAATCTGGAAAATAGACTGGAAAAAAACCAGGAGCAAATTGAAAAAAATCAAAAAATGCTCGAGGAACTGGAGAAGCTAAAAGATGAAATCAATCAGGAAGATTTGAATGAAAAGTTGGAGGCTTACGATCGAGAATCTGAAAAGCAGGAGAAAAACTTGGAGCAGCTTTTAGAATTGACCAAGCGGTTTTATGTTGAAAAAAAGGCGGAGAAGCTAGCCGAGGAAATAGAAAATCTGGCCAGAGAGCAAGATGACTTATCGGAGTCTGAGGAAAATTCTTCTGAAGCTCAGGAAGACATCAATAAGAAATTTGATGAGATCAAAGAAGAATTGCAGAAGCTCGATGAGAAAAATGAAGGCTTAAAGGCGCCTATGGAACTTGGTAGCGATGAAGAATTGAGCGAAGAAATTGACCAGGACCAGGAGGAGGCTAAGGAAAAACTAGAATCTTCAGAATCTGAAAATGGAGATGCTGAGGAAAAAGAATCCAACAAAAATGACGGGAAGCAAAAGCAAAAAGACGCTTCCGAAAAGATGAAATCGCTTTCTCAAAAAATGAAAGATTCTATGTCATCCTCCAGCATGGAACAGGCTTCTGAAGATGCCGAAATGCTAAGGCAGATTTTGGATAATCTTATTATATTTTCTGTTGAGCAAGAAGGTTTAATGGAAGAATTCAAAGGTATCTCTAATTCTAATCCTGCTTATGCATCGAAACTAAAAAGGCAATCTGAATTGAGAGAGAACTTCAAGCATGTCGATGATAGTTTGTATGCACTCGCCATGAGAACACCAATGATTCAAGAAAGTATTAATGATAAAATTTCTGATATCAATTTCAATATAGAAAAATCGTTGGAGCGTCTTGCAGAAAATGAAGTGCGACTGGGAACTAGTAGTCAACAATACACGATGATGTATGCCAATGAATTATCAAACATGCTGGACGATGCTTTAGACCAGATGCAAAATCAAATGAGTGGAGTTGGTCAACCAAAGCCAGGTAGTGGAAAACCTGGGGAACAACTATCGGACATCATCAAGTCTCATGAGGAGCTAAAAGAACAAATGCAGAAAGGAGACGGTGAAGATGGTAAACAACCTGAACAAGGAGAATCTGGTGAAGAGGGAGAAGGTAAAGAAGGAGAACAAGGTCAGCAAGGAGAAGATGGTAGCAATGGAAGTGATGGAGAAAAAGAAGGGGGAAAACAAGAAGGAAGTAGAGGACAGCAAGAACAAATGAGTGGCGAGATTTATCAAATCTACAAACAACAGCAAAAGTTGAGAAACCAATTGGAAGATAGAATTAGAGAGCTCGGCTTGGAAGATAATGCCAACGAACTCAATAAAAGTTTGGATAAGCTGGAACAGGAATTGTTGATGAAAGGCTTTAGTAGTGATTTATTGAAGCAAATGGAAAATGTAAATCATCAATTGCTTAAACTAGATAAAGCGGCAAATCAGCAAGGTCAGGATGAAGAACGCGAAGCAGAAACTCGAAAAAAAGACTTAAAATCCAAATCTACGAACTGGAATGAAAAGGCTAAAGAATATTTTAACACAACTGAGATTTTAAACCGACAACAATTACCTTTGCAGCCTGAATATAAAAAGCTGATTAATATTTACTTCGATGGAAAATCCGATTAATTTTTACAGTAAAACTGATTTTGAATTAACTCAAAAGAAGAAGCATTCAAGATGGTTGGAATCTGTGATCAAAAGCGAAGGCCAAAAAGCAGGAGAAGTCAACTATATTTTTTGCAGTGATGAGGATTTATTATTCATGAATCAAAGGTATTTAGATCACGATACCTTTACAGATATTATCACTTTTGATTATTCTGAAGAGGATTTAATTTCAGCTGAAATTTATATCAGCATAGATCGTGTGAAGGAAAACGCTAAAGACTTTAAAGTAAAATTTAAAGATGAATTGAGAAGAGTTTTAGTTCATGGCGTTTTACATTGTTGCGGCTATGGTGATTCCTCAAAAGAATTAAAAGCTGAAATGAGAGCTTTAGAAACTAAAAAAATGGAATTGTTCCACGTGGAACAAAAATAGAAGTTATGTTTAAAGATAGGTATGATGTTATTGTAGTAGGAGCTGGTCACGCAGGAAGCGAGGCAGCAGCGGCAGCAGCAAATATGGGAAGCAGCACTCTGCTTGTGACCATGAATTTGCAGAACATCGCGCAAATGTCATGTAATCCGGCTATGGGCGGCATTGCAAAAGGACAAATTTTAAGAGAGATAGATGCACTAGGAGGATATAGCGGTTTGGTATCTGATACGAGCGCTATACAGTTTAAGATGCTTAACAAGTCAAAAGGACCTGCGATGTGGAGTCCAAGAGTGCAAAGTGACAGAATGCTGTTTTCTCAGCATTGGAGAGAGCGGCTTGAGCAAACCGAGAACTTAGATTTTTATCAGGAAATGGTTTCGGGTCTAATCGTAGAAAATAATGAAATCAAAGGAGTAAAAACTTCTTTGGGTTTAGAGATAAAAGCGAAGACTGTTATTCTTACCAACGGAACATTTCTAAACGGCTTAATACATATTGGAGATAAAAATTTTGGGGGTGGTAGAGCAGGAGAAAGAGCTTCATTTGGAATAACGAAAGAGCTTGAAGACATCGGTTTTGAAGCTGGACGTATGAAAACTGGAACGCCGCCAAGAGTTGACGGAAGATCTCTTGACTTTTCTAAAATGGAGGAACAACCGGGAGATGAAGAACCTTGGAAATTTTCATATTCAAACGAAACCGAACCACTTAAAAAACAAAGAAGCTGTTGGATGAGTTATACTTCTCCAGAAGTGCATAATATTCTAAAAGAAGGATTTGATCGATCTCCAATGTTTAACGGCGCTATTCAAAGTACAGGACCAAGATACTGCCCAAGTATTGAAGATAAGATACACCGGTTTGCAGATAAGGACAGGCATCAAATGTTTGTTGAGCCTGAAGGCTGGAATACCGTAGAATATTACGTCAACGGATTTTCAACTTCTTTACCAGAAGACATTCAATATAAAGCATTGAGGCAGTGTGCTGGATTTGAAAATGTCAAATTCTTTAGACCAGGTTACGCCATTGAATACGATTATTTTCCACCAACACAACTAAGACATACACTTGAAACCAAACTGGTAGACGGTTTATATTTTGCAGGACAAATCAATGGAACCACAGGTTATGAGGAAGCCGCTTCTCAAGGTTTAATGGCAGGAATTAATGCCGCACTGAAAGTTAAGGAAAAAGAGGAATTTACCCTTTCCAGAAGCGAAGCCTATATCGGCGTTTTAATAGATGATCTCATTACAAAAGGAACCGAGGAACCTTACAGAATGTTTACCTCCAGAGCAGAATACCGAACTTTATTAAGACAAGACAACGCTGATTTCAGACTAACCGCTAAATCATTTGATATTGGTTTAGCGAGTCCTCAACGCATGAAGTTGATGGAAGACAAACAGAAAAAATCTGATGCTTTTGTGGAGTTTTTCAAAAATCAGAGTGTCACTACCGATGAAATTAATCCCATCCTGGAAGAAAAAAATTCTTCTAAAGTCGATCAACAGGGAAAGCTATTTAAAATATTTGCCAGACCAAATATCACGATGCAAGACATGCGAAAATTAGAGAGTGTTGAATCGTTTGTAAAAGAACACGATCTTGACAATGAAGTTTTGGAGCAGGTAGAAGTTCAGGTCAAATATGCCGGTTATATAGAGAAAGAAAAACTGAATGCAGATAAACTCAACAGATTGGAAAACATCAAAATACCCGAGCATTTTGATTATTCTCTTTTAAAATCGATGTCGTTTGAAGCCAGAGAAAAACTCACTAAAATAAAACCACGAACTGTTTCTCAAGCTTCACGAGTCAGTGGGGTAAATCCTAGTGATGTATCTGTGCTTTTAGTACATATGGGAAGATAATGTTCCACGTGGAACAATGCGTATGGATTATTCAAAATTGATTATTAAAGACGAAGCTTTTTCAAAAAAAGAGTTTAGTTTAACTACTGATAAAAATGAGGTTCTACAAACAATTCCTAGACCTGAGAATCTATCTGACTATTATAATTTTGGAGGGTATATTTCTCATCAATCAAATAAAAAAACTGTAGTCCACGGCATTTATAACTTGGTAAGAAAGCAAATGTTTAACACCAAATATAAGCTGCTCAGAAGAGGAAGTCAAAATCTAAATTCAGCATTAGACTTTGGTTGCGGTACAGGCGAGTTTGTGGAGTTTCTAAAAGATAAAAATATTGAAGCAGAAGGAGTAGAACCAACATCCAATGCATATCAAAAAACTAAAGAAAAAAATATTGAGGTTTATAAAAACCTAAATAATGTGACGAAATCATATGATGCAATAACTCTGTTCCATGTATTGGAACATGTTGGTAATTATGATCAAACTATGAAACAACTGGTTTCAAAATTAAATTCAAAAGGATTGCTACTCATCGCCGTACCTAATTATAAATCTCATGATGCCAATTATTATAAAGAGAAATGGGCCGCTTGGGATGTACCTAGACACCTCTGGCACTTCGATAGAAAAAATATAAAAGATTTAGCTAATCGGCATAATTTAGAATTAATCAAAATAAGTCCAATGCCATTCGATGCCCTTTATATTTCAATGATTTCAGAATCTTATAGAGGAAATTCTAAAGTCTTTGGTCTTTGGCAAGGAATGATTTCAAATTTGAAAGCTCTGAAAACCAAAGAATACTCTTCGAACCTGTTTTTAATGCAAAAGAAGCTTTAAAATAGATTATTTATCCTTCTAACATACATTTGCATAAGTGAAAAGAAATCTACTCTTAGGATTAAAATAAAAAGCTGAAATTGAATAGCTAAAACTTATTAAAATAAAATAGTCAATCGGTTTTTATGATGTAAATAAAAACTTTGTGCTTAGGCATCTTTTTTTACATTTGTCAAAATTAAATATATCATGAAAAGAATAATTTTAAGCTTAGCTGTAGTTGTAACATTAATGTCTTGTAATCAGGAAAAAACTGCATATGTGGATAACACAGTTTTAATTCAAGACTATTATAAAATGAAATCTACAGAAGCTAGATTTGAGAAAAAAAGTCAGGCATTATCTGATGAATTAGATTCGGTTGCTGGGGAGTTTCAAAAAGAGGTTCAAGAATTTCAGCAAGGAATGGATAGAATGTCTACAGCTAATAGAGAAAAAAGACAAAATGAGCTGATGCAAAAGCAACAAATGCTTCAACAACGCCAGCAACAAAAAAGTCAAATGCTAAGACAAGAAAGTGATCAAGCGATTGATTCTTTAATTAGTGAAGTAAAAGATTTGGTAGCTAAATATGGAGAAGAAAGAGGTTATGCGTATATTTTTGGATCTAATGAATCCGCAAACATCATGTATGCTAAAGAAGGTTTAGACATTACTGAAGATGTTCTAGAGGAGTTGAACAAGACTCAGGACAAAAAAAATGAAACGGAAGAAACTACTGAAAAATAAATTAGTTAATTCCTATAGTTTGTAAATAAAAGCCAACTTAAGAGTTGGCTTTTATTTTTTATGTAAAAACCGAGTTAGTTGGAAGGAGAGATCAGAAAAAATCATTTTAGCATTTCCATTTCTTTCTATATGGAAAATGGCTTCCTCGAGCACATCAAATATCTCAGTTATATTAGAGCCTGAAATAAATTCAGAAAACTTTTCAAACTTAAAGTTGCTATCGTAAGGTGACAAATAAACAAGTTGTTTGGTGCTGTAATTATTTAAAAGAGCCTGGCGAAAAAATAAAATACAGTAATTGAGAAATCGCTTCTGTGTTTCTCTAGTTTCCTTAGCCAAATCTTCTGACCAATCTAAAAGATCGATGACTACATGTTTATTTCCTTTGGCCCGGAAAGCACTTCTAACCCAGGTAATAAACCATTTTTCAAACATCTCATCGTCGGGATTGTGTTCTGCAAGATGCATAGCTTTAGAAAAACTACCATCAGACTGTTGTGATATTTTAAGCGCCTCTTTCTCTGAAATATCAAATTTGGATAATAAACCATCAACCAAATCGGCTTCACCAAGAGGAGGAAAATCAAGTCTCTGACATCTAGATTTTATAGTTTGCAATATATCTTCAGGAGATTCTGTAATTAAAATAAGATAGGTATTGTTTGGTGGTTCTTCAATCAACTTTAACAGCTTATTGGATGCAGCAGTATTCATCTTATCAGCACACCAGAGAATCATAATTTTAGGTCCACCTTCATAAGATTTTAAAGACAATGATTTAACAATATCAGCAGCCTCATCAACATTTATCGAACCTTGTTTTTTTTCAATTCCTATACTTGTATACCAATCATAAAGGGTTTGGTAGGGATTTTCAAGTAAAAAAGTCCTCCAATCGGATATAAAATCCTTTGAAACGGGTTTTTTGGAAGAATTAGTTGTTTTATTGATGGGATAGACAAAATGCAGATCGGGATGAGTGAGTTGATCCATAAGATTATTTATAGAACTTGATCTGCCTTTTGTAGTATGATAAAGCAATAACTCTCTAGCAAAAGCAACGGCCATTGGTAAAGTTCCGGAACCGGTAGATCCCACAAAAAGTTGAGCGTGAGGTACTCTATTATTATGAATACTATTTCGTAAGTGATTTTTAAGGTGACTTAGACCTAAGATGCTATCAAATATCATTTGGCTAAAATAACAAAGCTTAAAGCCTTTTAAAAAATTAATTCATTAATTTTGGAGTTAATTCAGAAAAAAAAGTGATGAAAACAATAAATGATTTCAACTTCAAAAATAAAAAAGCACTAATACGAGTAGACTTTAATGTCCCAATCAATAAAGAATTTGAGGTAGCCGATAAAAGTAGAATTGAAGGAGCAAAACCAACAATTATTAAAATTCTAGAAGACGGTGGAAGCGCCATATTGATGTCTCACTTAGGAAGACCAGAAGGCGAAGAAGAAAAGTATTCCTTAAAACATGTGCAGTCTGCAGTATCTGACGTGCTAGGAGTTAAAGTAAAATTTGTTGAGGATTGCATAGGCAAGAAGGCAGAGGAGGCAGCTGAAGCTTTGAAACCAGGTGAAATTTTATTACTTGAAAACCTAAGATTTTATTCTGAGGAGAAGAAAGGGAATAGTGAATTTGCAGAAAAGCTTTCAAAACTTGGAGATATCTATGTAAACGATGCTTTTGGAACAGCTCACAGAGCTCACGCTTCTACAACAGTAGTTGCTAAGTTTTTTGAAGACAAAGCTATGGGATATTTGCTTCAGAAAGAAATAGAAAGTTTGGACAAAGTATTAAATTCAAGTGAGAAGCCAGTTACTGCAGTACTTGGTGGAGCAAAAGTATCTTCCAAAATAACTGTGATAGAAAACATTTTACCTAAAGTAGATCATCTTATTATTGGTGGTGGAATGGCATTTACCTTTATAAAAGCACAAGGAGGTGAAATAGGAGAGTCTCTTGTAGAAGATGATTTGCAAGAAATGGCACTAGACATTTTAAAAAAAGCAAAAGATCAAAATGTTCAAATACATCTACCAGTTGATAGTGTTGTGACCCAAGAATTTGACAACGATTCTGAAACCAAAATAGAAGATATCAAAAACATTTCTGAGGGTTGGATGGGACTAGATGCTGGCCCACAGTCCAGAGAAAATTTTGCCAAAGTTATCCAAGATTCAAAAATCATTCTATGGAATGGACCATTAGGAGTTTTTGAAATGGACACGTTTTCTAAAGGAACCATTGCACTTGCAGAAGCTATTGCAAAAGCAACGGAAAAAGGAGCTTTTTCGCTAGTTGGAGGTGGTGACAGTGTTTCAGCTGCAAAGAAATTCGGTTTCGATACTAAAGTAAGTTATGTCTCTACTGGAGGTGGGGCAATGCTAGAGATGCTAGAAGGAAAAAGCCTTCCAGGTATTGAGGCTTTAAAATAAAAACACAAGTTTTTTAATTTCAAAAGCAATACCTTTAAGAAGAGGTATTGCTTTTTATTTTTTACAAATGAATTTAAAGTCGTTTACTTATCCCAAGAAAAATAAACTAAAATCTAGAAAACTGATTAAAAAGGTTTTCGAAGAAGGGATTACAATAAAATCCTACCCTGTCTTGATTCGTTATATAGAAATTGATGATGAAAGTAACAAGGTGGGTGTAAGTGTTTCTAAACGAAATTTTAAAAAGGCGGTAGATCGAATACGCATCAAAAGACAGTTGCGTGAAGCTTATCGGTTGAATAAAGGTGAATTAACAAATTCTGGAAGCAAATTTGCAGTCATGATTCTTTTTATAGGTAAGAAGGAAATATCTACTGAAAAACTTCTTGATACTATAAAAAAGCTTTTAAAAGAGATAAAATGAAAAAAGTGAAACTATTAGTGCTAACAATCATTGTGGCTTTAACTAGCTTTGGATTTACAACCTATAAAAATGATTTTTTTGAAATCGCTAAGCAGATTGAAATCTTCACCAACTTATATAAAGAAATCAACATGAATTATGTGGATGAAGTGAATCCAGCAGAACTCATGAATACGGCAATTGAAGCCATGATAAATGATTTAGATCCTTACACCGTCTATTGGGATGAGCAGCAAATTCAAAATGCGAGAATCAGAAATTCTGGTAGTTACACAGGTATAGGTGCTCAGATAACATCTAATCCAGAGTCTATTGTGATCAAAAATTTGATCAAAAATTCACCTGCAGATAAAGCAGGGCTAAAAATTGGAGATAAAATCATACAAATCGGTGATATTCAAGTAAAAGATTATAATGAAGATGCGGGAGAATTGCTAAAGGGAGCTCCAGATACTGAAGTTAATCTAAAACTGAGAAGAAATAATTCAGAAGAAAATATAACTTTAAAGAGAGGTGTTATAAAGGAGAAAGCTGTTCCATATTCAAAGATTATGGAAGGGAATATTGGCTATATCGTATTATCTCAGTTTACAAGAACAGCATCTTCAGAAGTGATTGAAACTTTTCAGAAGCTGAAGAAAGAGGGTGCGACTCAAATCATTTTAGACTTAAGAAATAATCCAGGTGGTTTGCTTTCTGAAGCGGTTAATGTAAGTAATATTTTTATTGAGAAAGGGACTTTAATCACGTTTACAAAATCAGCAATAGAAAAGTACAATCGATCATATACAACTCAAAATAAAGCAATTGATACAGAGATTCCAGTTGCAGTTTTGATCAATGAAAATTCCGCTTCGGCAAGTGAAATTGTATCAGGAAGTATACAAGATTTGGATAGAGGTATTGTAATTGGGAGCAGAAGTTACGGAAAAGGATTGGTGCAACGTCCAAAAAAACTCAACTACGGCACACAGGCTAAAATCACCATTTCCAGATATTTCACACCAAGTGGAAGATGCATACAGGCACTAGATTATCTGGATGGAGAAAGCATCAGAAAAGAGGAAAGTGAATATACAGAGTTCAAGACAAAAAACGGAAGAAGTGTTTATGATGGAGGTGGTATAAAACCAGATCTTGAAGTGGATGTCGAAAAGGAAAGTAAATTGATAAAAGCCTTGATTGAAGAGAATTTAATCTTTGATTTTTCTGTGAATTATGTCAATCAACATAAAGAACTAAGCACTGAAAATTTCAAATTAAACCAAACACTGATTGATGATTTTAAAAAGTTTATCACTAAAAAGGGATTCAAATTTAAATCTGAAACCGATAAAAAAATTAAAGAATTAAAAGCTATTGCTTCTTCTGAAGATTATCTGAGTTCCATTCAAACTTCACTGAATGATCTTCAGAAACAATTAGATAAAGAGAAAGAAAAAGCTTTTGAAAACGAAACGGAGACTTTACAAAAATTGATTACTGAACATGTATTGAGAAAACTTGGTTATGATGCTGCTGTCTATAATTATTACACCGAAGAAGGCGAGGTGATTAAACAAGCTATTGCTATACTAAATAATGAAAGTGATTACAGAGATATTTTAGGATATGAATAAAGTAGAACTAAAAGGTCATATTGCCAAAGAAATTGAAAGACTAAAAAAGAATGCCTCAATATATAGAGAACTTACTTGGCCTATTTTGCTTTAAAATGTTATTAGAAAAGTAGACAGAATGTATGCCGTAAACACTAAAAGTGTACTGGGAAATGCCTTGAGAAAAGCATAAAAAGATATAAACTCATGGAAATGACCGATAAAAATTGATGATAAAACTTCGGAATATGCAGAAAATAGCATTCTCTACAACTTATTGTTTATAAGACCAGAAAGTGGACTTGATGTAAATTTTGCGAGTTAATGTCTTTCTAACCTCATTCCAATATGAGGAATACCGTCTTCTAGATAACCTTCACCAGAAATCACGAATCCATGGCTTTCGTAAAACTTAATTAAATACTGCTGAGCAGAAATTTTAATCATCGATTTAGGGTAAGTTTTTAAAGAAAATGAAATGCTAGCTTTCATTAATTCATGACCCAATTTCTGACTTCTATACGTTTCTTTAACAATCACTCTACCTATGCTTAGTTCATCAAAATAAGCGCCTGGAGGTAAAATTCTGGAATAAGCAACTAAGATGTCTTTATCATAAAACAGAACATGAAAAGCTTTATCATCATGACCATCGATATCTTGATACACACAATCTTGTTCTACAACAAAGACTTCAGATCTTAATTGAAGTATATCGTACATCTGTTGAGTAGAAAGTTCAGAAAAAGGTAAAATTTGTGGAGCCATTAGTCTTGTACTATAATGTTTTTATTATCAGATTTATTGAATTCTGGTTGAATAGTGATATGGTTGATTCCGTAATCTTTAAGTAAAATGCCTTCAATTTCAACAAGAAGTTTATCAAACTTTGATAAAGTAATATCTTCTTCAAAATCGATTTCTGCTTCAAGATGAAGTTCAAATTCATTCAATTGCCAAATATGTACATGATGCATGTTTTTAACAAGCGGTAAGGAGTTTATTTTAGTAACGATAGACTCTATATCAATATCACTTGGAGTATAAAGCATTAATACTTGAAAGGAATTTTTAAAAAGCTTGATACCAACAAAAATAAGATACACAGCAATTGCAAAAGTTAAAACACTATCTATCCAATAAACGCTGTAAAACTTCATCAGTAAACCGCCAGCAAGTACAGCAACGGAAGCCATCATATCTGTCAGCAAATGAAAATAAGCAGAAGCTAAATTCATATTACTTTTTCTGTCTTTTAAAAGAAGTAAAACACTTAAACCATTACCTACGATAGCAAGAGCCGAAAGCCAAATGACTAAGTCAGAATTTATGGTTCTCGGGTTCAGAAAATGAACAATAGATTCTTTTATAAGAATAATCGCTATAATTATTAAACTAGCCGAATTCACAAATGCAGCCATAATTTCGGCACGCTTGTAACCGAATGTCTTATCGGAGGTTGCACTTTTAGCTGAAAATTTTGAAGCTACATAACTTATAATAAGTGAAACTACATCTGTAAAATTGTGAAGTGCATCAGAAAGTAAAGCTAAACTTCCGCTCACAAAGCCTCCAATTACCTGAGAGACTGTAATGACTATATTAAGTATTATAGAAAAAAATAAATTCTTCTGTGAGTTATCGTGTGATTGAGAGGGACGCAAAATAAACTATTTTTGAGCTATTTTTTCTACTCTTCTTTCATGACGACCACCTTCAAAAGGTGTATCTAAGAAAACTTTTACAAATTCTAAAGCATCTTCTACACTTACAAATCTTGCAGGTATGCTTAAAACATTAGCATTGTTATGTTGTTTGGCTAGCGCAACAAGTTCTGTATTCCAACATAAAGCAGATCTTACGCCCTGGTGCTTATTTGCAGTCATATTGGCACCGTTTCCACTTCCACAAATTATAATTCCTAAATCAGATTTGCCATTTTCAATATCATCTGCTACTGGGTGAACAAAATCTGGATAATCTACACTTTCATCTGAATCTGTTCCATGATTGATTATCTCAATAGATTGAGATTTTAGGTAGTTTTGTATTGCAAATTTATAGTCAGTTCCAGCGTGATCATTTCCAATCGAAATCGTCATTATATATAATTTAAAGGTTGAAAAAACAAAGTTAAGATTTAATTCACTATTAATATAGTGTGCATGGTATTTATATTAAAATACTGATTTTCAATCTGTTGAATTGTTACATTATTTAATAATCCACAATTGTGGATAACTTTGATTTAAAGCTGACTTTAGAGACTTAAATTTTGTAAAAAGTGTGGATAACTTGAGTAAAAAAAGAAGCTGAATAATTTTGTATTTCAAACTAAAAATGGAGATAGATAAGAAGTTGAATGAACAAAATTTTTAGGGTATGAATTTCAAAAAAGTTTTGCGCTTACTTTTGAAAGTTTTCAACAAGGAATTGAAAAAAAGTTATTCTAAAAACATTGTGTAAACCAGAATTGTAATTGTGGATAACTTAATTAATGATAATTGATAATCAGACTTTTAAATTAAAAAAAAATGTAACAAGAATTGTGGATAAACTGAGTTAATTATAAATCAAAGTGAAAATCAAAAAAGTTATCCAGTTATACACGAGCAATAATAGTCATCATGTTTAATTTAAATTTTTATAAAAAAAGAATAATAATATTATAGAGTGTGGATAAGTGGAAAAGGATAAAATTTTGAACCTGAATTTTAATGATTGATATTTATTTTAAAAGTACACTTTGAAGGTATAAATGAAATGAATCTAGTTATACAAGAGATTAAGATTTAAATAAATAATTACTTCAATAAACTTTAAACAATATGAAGATGATTTTCAAAATTATAATCTTCTAGAACAGCTTTAGCATCTTTCAGATCCTCTGGATGTACTTTTAAAAAAATTCCCCCTAAAGCATTGGAGTAAAAAGGAATTACACCTATTACAGTTTCATTTTGAAAAAAGAAACGGATATTTTCTTTTTCTAGCAGGAGTTTAAGAACAGTATATTCGTGAGGATAAGTAAATACTGCCAACTTGATGAAGTTGTTCATTTTTTTATTTTAAAAATAAGAAATATAAACAGCTTTGGAACAACTTTATAGTAGTTTTAAAGAATCTTAAAGTAAAATTGATAGATATGATACTGGTTCTTTCAATTCAGTATCAATAGCATAGGTTTGCTGGTTCAGGAAAATATTTATATATAAGTATACAGCAAGAAATCCTATCAAAAAGATAAGTATAAAGACAATAAATATTCTGTTAGGTTTTGACATTGTAATAGATTGATAGACAAATTTATTAAATATTTAACAAAATATATTAATTGCCTCTTAAATAATATAAAATTTAACATCACTAAATTGTTAAAAGACTAGTATAAAGGACTTAACAAAGATTTAGTGTTGCAACTTCGCTTTCCAATTATAATATATTACTTTTAGCGAAGATTATTTTAACAACTTATGAGTAAAAAGAAAAAAGACAAAAAGTCTTTCCAAGCTTCACCCGATCGGGATGGAGGTTTATCAAAAAAAATTCTGGATATATTTAAAAAGCAGCCTGAAAAGAGTGTTGATTTTCATTATGTTCTGGAAAAGCTGAAAATTGAAGATACCAAAACTAGAAATAAAGTCATTCGTCTTTTAGGGCAGTTAACAGCTAAAGGCCAATTGAAAAAAGTAGATGATAAAAAATTTCAGTTTGATGCTGTAGAGGATTTTCACACTGGAATCATTGACATGACCTCTCGCGGAGATGCCTATGTGATGGTAGAAGACATGGAGCAGGACATTTATGTGTCCAACAAGAATTTAAATCATGCGCTGGATGGAGATGAGGTAAAAGTTTATGTCTTCAAAAAACGCGAAAAATCAAAATCTGAAGGTGAAGTCGTTTCCGTGCTTACCAGAAACAAAACAGATTTTGTAGGCGTTTTACACAAGCAGGAGAAGTTTGGATTTGTGGTGGTTGCCAGTTCCAAAATGTACACCGATATTTTTGTCCCTAACGACAAAATGCATGATGCCAAAGATGGCTTGCTGGTAAAAGTAAGACTGCTGCAGTGGAAAGATAAAGACGATTCTCCTAAAGGTGAAATCACAGAAGTTCTTGGTGTGCCCGGAGAACATGAAACCGAGATGCATGCTATTTTAGCTGGTTACGGATTACCCGAGCAATTTCCGCCTGAAGTAGAAGAATTTGCAAATGGCATTGATACCAAAATTCACCAGTCTGAAATCAAGAACAGAAGAGATCTTAGAGATACGCTCACTTTTACGATAGATCCCGCAGATGCCAAAGATTTTGATGATGCCTTAAGCTTCAAAAAAATGGAAAATGGCAATTTCGAAATAGGAATTCATATTGCCGATGTGGCTCACTACGTTCAGCCAGGAACTATTCTGGATGAAGAAGCGTATAATCGGGCCACTTCTATTTATCTAGTCGATAGAGTGGTTCCTATGCTACCAGAAGTGTTATCTAATGGCGCCTGTTCGCTTCGTCCAAACGAAGAGAAGTATACCTTTTCTGCCTTGTTTGAAGTCACTAAAGAAGGAAAAGTAAAAAGCGAATGGTTTGGAAGAACAGTCACTTATTCTGATGCGCGTTTTGCTTACGAAGAAGCCCAGTATATTATCGATTCTGAAGACAAGCACATTCCTGCAGAGGTCTCATTATCCAAAAAAGCTTACGACGTACAGCCAGAACTTGTGGAAGCTGTAACGACTTTGAATACTTTAGCCAAAACCATGCGTAAAAAACGTATGCAGCAGGGGGCAATTTCATTTGATAAAGTGGAAGTCAAATTCCACCTCGATGAGGATAACAACCCACAGGGCGTTTACGTCAAAACCAGTCAGGATGCCAATAAATTGATAGAAGAATTTATGCTTCTGGCCAATAGAAAAGTGTCAGAATTTATAGGAAAAAGAAAGCCACCCAAAACATTTGTCTACCGTTGTCACGACGAGCCACAGGAAGATCGACTGGAAGCCTTAAACACTGTCGTTTCCAAGTTTGGTTACAATCTTAACTTCCAAAACAGAAAAGACGTTGCCAAAACGCTAAACACTCTTTTGGAAGATGTCAAAGGTAAAAAGGAACAAAATCTTGTGGATACATTAACGATTCGTACCATGAGCAAGGCCTATTATTCTACCGAAAATATTGGCCATTATGGTTTAGCCTTCGACTATTACTCGCATTTCACCTCACCAATTAGACGGTACCCCGATGTCATGGCCCATCGTTTATTACAACGTTATCTTGATGAAAAGCCAAGTGCCAGCGAAAGCGAATACGAAGAAAAATGCAAGCATTCCAGCGAGATGGAAAAACTGGCGACCAACGCCGAGCGGGATTCCATCAAGTACATGCAGGTGAAATATATTCAGGACCAGGAAGAAACCGAATACAAAGGGGTTATTTCCGGTGTGACCGACTTTGGTATTTTTATAGAAATTATAGAAAACAAATGCGAAGGTATGGTGAGATTGAAGGATATTTCTGACGATCACTACGACTTTAACGAAGAGCATTATGCCATCATAGGCCGAAAAACCAAGAAGATGTATCAGCTTGGTGACGAAGTCTATGTACGCGTGAAAAAAGCGGATTTAGTCAAAAGAACCATCGATTTTGAACTGCTGGGTTCTGTTGAAGAGGTCGCGATAGAAAGCGAATAAACATAATAAACAGGATTTTAAAGAATCCGTATTTATAAAAAGGCGATTTAATAAAGTTCAAACTTCATTTAATCGCCTTTTTTAGGTTTTTATAACGAATAAAGCGGGTATTGTCACCCTGAACCCGTCTAACTGCGTTTTGCAGGCAGGTTTATTTCAGAATCTATCATTTCTGATTTTGCCTTGGTTAACGTTCATACTTCGCGATACATCTCCTAAAGCCAGAAGTTAGCTTTACGATTCAGTCGGGTGAGTATGAGATCTGAAGCTGAAGTGCTGGCTTAATATGAAACGTATTTACGAGATAAACTTTATAAAAACCTGAGGTTATCCAGTCACGGTTTCAGATAAACATGTATTTTTAGGCAGCCATAACTAGTTAGGCGCAATAAAAAAGAAGAATTAGATAGAATGAGAAATAGCAACGCTTTTCAAATAAAAGAAGAATTAATGGCTTCTTTAGACGCTCTTGATGAAGTACATTCATCAAACGAGCAAAGAGCGTTATTTAAAATAATTGAATATTTTTTTTATAGAGAAAAAATATCTTTTCCTAACAATCTAGAATTTATTGATTCCTATAAAATTGAGTTCAACCCTGAAGTGGAAAAATATTTCCAAAACAAAATTTCTCAAATAGACTTATCTAATCTTTATCTCCCCGAATTTTTTTGTGAGTATTTTAATGCCAAACAGAAGAAGAAATCTCACGGAGAAGTTTTCACTCCAAAAGAAATCATTGACTTAATGATCTGTAGGACTAAGAGCTTTTTCTCTTTAAATGGAGCTGAAATATGTGATTATGCTTCTGGAAATGGTGCAATACTCTACAATCTAATCAATCAACTGAATTCCCCAAAATCTTTAACAGGAATAGACGTTCAGCCGTTCTCTTGTGTCCTAAGTTATGCGAATACAATACTCTCAAAGAACAATAGTGAAATAATTGTCGAAAACTTTGACACAATAATTGATAGAAATCGATTCAACAAAAAATATGATGTTGTTATTAGTAACCCACCCTATATGGGGCAGAAGAATAATCAAAAATTATTTGAGCCTCTAAAAAAGCATCCCTTCTGGTCTCAATTTTACGAATCGAAATCAGATTATCAGTATTTCTTTATAATTCAAGCACTTGAAATCTTAAAACCAACAGGTGTTGCATGCTTAATTACAACTCAGTATTGGTTAGCTGCTACGAAAGGAAATAAATTACGAAAATATATTGTTGACAATGCAGAGATTCTAGAAGTACATGATTTTGGCACGATGAAACTCTTTCCTAATGCGGGTGGTCAAGAAAACATAATCATCTTACTTAAGAAGAAATCTAAACCTAGTAGTAAACAAAAAGAGTTTCCGAGAATACTTTATAATAAAGATTGGATATACGACAATCTTGATTTTTGGTCGAATAAAGACCTTGTCTGTGAAGAAGTTTCTAAAAAAATATTTTCAAGAGATAAATCCAATACAAGATTAGCAACTGTCAATATTGTAAAGTTTACATCTGACGAAATTGGTGGTTCTCCTTGGTATTTGGATAAAACAAGCGAGGATACTAAAACTAAAAATACCAATTCCAAACTCAAAGATTTCTTCAATGTGCAACCCGGCATTCAAACCGGTTCAGATAAAGTGAACAGAAAAAATAAGTTTGTTAAGACCAATTTATCAGAAATAAAGTCTCTTGGGTTCGATATTGGTGATGGTATCTATGTCTTAACAAAGAATGAAGTTGACAGACTTGATTTAACTCAAAAGGAGAAGAAACTTGTAAAACCGTTCTACAAAGTTGGCGAATTGACCTCATTTGGTATTAGCCCAACTAATAAACAGTACCTTCTTGATGCTGAAAGTATAGATGATCTGGATTCTTTCCCAAATATCAATAAACACTTATCTAAGTTCAGAAAGTTACTAGATGTTCGATTTAAAACGTATGCTCTAATTAATAATGAAAAAGAAGGCAAATGGTGGAAGTTTGTAGGAGCTAGACCACATATACCTTATACAGGAGAAAAACTAATTAACCCTTCTCGTTCAAAAGAATCATACTTCTTATACTCTAATTCCAAGTTTTATTCATCTATGGACATATTTTATACATATCCATTAAACGGAGACTCGGGATTTTCGCTGAAATTTCTTTGTGCTTATTTAAACTCTGATATCATTAAAGGTTATTTGAAAAGAAATTGTAAAAAGAAAGGTATCAAATATGAATTGTATAAAGATCCTATTTCTAACATTCCACTACCTGACCCAAAGAAAATGGATCTAAAAAGTCAAAAAATTATAAAGCTGATTGGCGGAGAGTATTCTACGAATAAGAAAAAAAGTTATGACTTTGATAAGGCTTCAAACACGTGGATAAAGGATAGAGGATTATTCGACTACATTTTATCTCTAAATTCAGATCAAATCAATAATAATCGACAAAATACTGATTCTGATAAGATTGAGCAATCTGATATACAATACCTAGATGAGTGTATTTATAAATTGGAATTTCCTAAGAAAAAATATTTGGAAAATACCTTAGCAATTAATTACATCATAAACAAGTTAATAGAAGAACTATTAAGTCTGAACAAAACTGAAAACCATAAATGACCAAAGAAATTCTAAAACAAGCGAGCGATGACTTAATTAAGCTTTTTAGCCGTGCACTGAAAGGCAAGGAGCTCAAAATAACATTTAATTGGGGGGTGTCAGAAAAGACTGTATCGGAAATTGGAGGTAGGTTAATTGAGGACTTCATTCTTGCTTCTTTACCCACTGAACTTGAAATCGAATTAGAACCTTTCTCAGGCACCTTCATAAATTGCAACATACCAAAATCTCAAAGAGCGATGGAAGACATCGGGTTTACTTGGTTAGCCCCTGATGGAAATACTAGTATCGAACTTCTAATTGACGTAAAAGGGCACAACGAAACTAAAACTGGTTCAAGACCAAATTTGGCTTCAATAAGAAAATGTAAAGAGTTTTATAGTAGGCCTGAAAATGAAGAGTTATGGATATTTTATTGTAGATATACTCCGACTGTCGAGAAGGAATCAACTGATACAAATATCTCTTATAAAATTGAAGATGGTTCATTCACTGATAAAGGAATGTTCCTTCTAAAAAGTCTAAGCGACAGAAACATGGATCCTGCAAATATTGGAAGTGGAGGGCAAATTCTGTTTGCTAGAGAGAATAACATTACACTTATTGACCGCGATAGAAAAGGAATGTTAGATTTTTTAGATAGTTTAAGTGATCACCTCGGAAAGCTCAAGGAAGCAAAAAAGAAAAAGAAATAAAGCGCCTAACAATGTGTATAGTGCATAGCACCCTGCGGGATGCTACGACACCATACACAAACCGTTATGTATTTTGCATCTTCATTTAATCAGCCATAACGCCAATGCTCAATGACCAATACGTTGAGGAGTCTCCAGAATTGGAAAGTCAAAGATTAATTCTAAGGGAGTTAAACTTGAAAGACGCTGCAAAGGTCCAAACCATTCTTTCTGATGAACGCGTGATGGTTTATATGGATCAGGAAAGGCACAAGACAGTTCACAGTCTGAAGAGTCTATTTCCGAGAGAATTATTTTTATAACGGAGCGTATTTGGATAGTGAAATTTATTCATTACTCAAATCTGATTTTATAAGTGACTTAAAAAAATAAAGCAAAGATGAGCTAATATAGTAAACTGATAAAGTTAGTTTTCTACTCTGCAAACTTAAGTTAGCTGAAACCGGTCAACATTAAAGCAAACCTATGCACATCAGAGTAAAACTTTTTCTAACAATCACGTGTTTGCTTTTGGTAAGTTAGGCTTTGGACAGGCCAAGGATTCAAAAAACAAGGATATATAAAATGCTTAAAACCATTTTAATTTTTTAATTCATTTCATAGCCCACGATTTAAATCGTGGGCTATGAAAAAGGATATTATTAATTTTAAAACACATAACCCACGGTTTCAACCCTGGGAGAAAAATATAAACAATGCAACTCACCTTCACACCCATAACAAAAAAAGACCAGGAAGAAGTTATCCACATGTTTCAGGCAGCTGCCGATAAAATCAATCGGATGAATATTGATCACTGGCAATACTGGAAGAATCCACCATCAGAAAAAATAAAATGGGTGGAAGAAGGGATTGAAAATAATGAATACTTTTTTGTTCAAAATGCTGATCAGGAAATTATAGGAATGCTTCGTATTCTAGATGAAGACCTGACGTACTGGGGAGAACAAAACGAAAAAGCCAAATACATACATTCGCTGGTGGTGAAGGAGAAATTTAACGGCAAAGGCTTTGGAGCACAGATTTTGGAGAAAGTAGGCAAACAAGCAAAAAAAGAAAATTGCAAGTACTTAAGACTGGATGCCGATTCTAAAAACCCAAAGCTTTGCAACTATTACGAAAAACAAGGATTTAAACAAGTGGGAGCAAAGAAATTAACTATATCTACTTATAACCTTTATCAAAAGGAACTGTTCTAAAATTTACAGATAAAAACTACATTAAAAGAAGTTTTTTATAATTGTAATTTTATTTCATCCAATAATATTTGACTTTACAAAAGACAAAAACATTTATTCAAATTAGAGTACTTCAGGTAAAATTTAATTTGCTTCAGCTAACATTATTCAGAAAAAACAAAATCGATATAATCATCGGTGACCATGTATTGATGATTTTTTAGTAAATTGATATACATTTTTTTAAAAAAGTAGCCAATCAGGATTAAATTCAAATCAGGACTTCTATGGAAAAATTATATGTACTAGTTATTTTTATGTTTTCATTTTTCCTGGGTTTCTCACAAGAAAATGACAGTATTAGCAAACCTATTTTTTCTATAAATGATTCTAAGCTTTTTGAAAATATAACTATCGGATTCGATATGCGTACTGAGTTTCAGGCTTACACCTTCAGAGGTGGTGATCAATATTACAACGGTGTTCAGTTCGAAAATGGATTTACAGCCCTAAGGATTTCAGGAAAATTACATGAAAGAGTTGATTTTACATTCAGAAATCGTTTTAATAGTACTTCAGAAGTTCAATCTCTAGATCGTCTCAGTAATGATATCCAGTTTGCTTATTTGAAAGTAAAAGCTACTGAAAAGCTTGATCTTTATATTGGAAAAATGTTTGCGTTTTATGGAGGTTATGAATATGAGTTCAGTCCGTTATATATTTTAGAATTCAACGATATTTATAGCAATGCTTTAGCTTTTGTGACAGGAGCTGGGCTTTCTTATCAAGCTTATGACAATCATCAATTGCGGTTTCAGGTTTTAAATTCGCGTACACTACTTTACGAAGATCTTTATGGTGATGTCGTTGCAGAAAATATCGAAGAACCTATTTGGCCAGTCAATGTGGTTGCCAATTGGCGAGGAAAATTCTTTGATGGTAAATTTGAAACCAATTATAGCGCAAGCTATAGTAATGAAGTCAAAAATAGAGGAACCTATTTTTTCACCTTAGGTCATAAATATCAAACTAAAGATTTCACTTTGATGTATGACTTTCAATACAGTTACGAAGAGATTGATACAAAGGGAATTGTCAACAGCTTACTTGTAGAAAATTAGATTGCAGAAAATGTGTTGTATATAGAAAATTGGCTAAGAGCAGAATACAATTTCAGTCCAAAATTTAAAGGATTACTCACACTTATGACGAGCACGGCTTACAACAATTTCACAACCAGTAGTGATCACGTAAGAACCAGTTATGGTGCGATACCAACTTTAGCATACAGTCCGTTTAAAGATTTAGATCTCCAGTTTTTCTTAGCCTATGTCGGCAGATATTACGATTATTCAAATTACGCTAAAAACAATTTTAACGTAGGCAGCTATAATAGAAACGAACTAAAAATTGGTATTATCGCTCCGCTAAATTTATTGTAATATGCCTGAGTGCTAGAACAAATTGTTGAGGTCAAAAAAAGTTAAG
This sequence comes from Psychroflexus salinarum, assembly GCF_042677225.1. Taxonomy (NCBI): domain Bacteria; kingdom Pseudomonadati; phylum Bacteroidota; class Flavobacteriia; order Flavobacteriales; family Flavobacteriaceae; genus Psychroflexus; species Psychroflexus salinarum. Next base: position 481,987 of record NZ_JBHTIV010000005.1, on the reverse strand, counting down.
AATTTCATCACAATTTTTTATTACCTGAAAACCAAATCTATTTCCCTCAAACCAACTTCTCAATTACAAAGGCATTCCCATTAAAAGATATTTCATCACCTACCTGTTTGCCCATCAACAATCGCCCTACTGGCGTACCTGGAGAAATGGCATACACCGTTTTGTCGTCAGCTTTTAGCGCCCCAAGGCTTACACTTATAAAATAATGCGCTTTGGATGTCAACACCAGGCTCCCCAATCCCACTTTGCCAGGTCTTTCTTCGGTATTGATTTTAGAAAGAATGTTTTTTAATTTTTCGATTTCAGCCAATTGGTGTCCGGCTTTTTCCCGTTCCAGCTGAAGCATCGCCCTGCCGGTTTCATGCTTATCGCCAGCACTGCTTTTGGTCTCCGAAAGCAGACTGTTTTGGATATCGGCGATATGGTTTTGAATACTCGACCACCGCTTATCTACAAGTTTTACACACTGCTGATGTAAGTCTTTTTTGAGGCTCATGATTAGGTTTTAGCTTTATGCAAGAAGAGGATAAATATAAGCTAGTCTTTAGAACATTGGAATTAAGTTGTAAGAAGAAATAATATAAATCTTCATTGCAGTTAAAGTGAGTCATGCTTCAAATTTTAAACGGATGTAGTTGGGGCTTTTTAACATTATTTCATTTTTTAAAAATTTATAATTAAATTATAGACTCATTAAAACACAAAAACCATGAAAAATTTACTAACTAAAAACGTATTTATGTTCTTCTGGAGTCTAATGGCTTTTCTTGTTATCGCCTGTAACAGCAATCCCGTAGACAGCGAAGAGTATAAGGCAATGGTGACAGAACATGAGGAAATGAAGGGAACGCATGAGTTCATGAAGGAAACCTATGAAAAAATGGATGACTTGCGTGAAGAAATGAAAGAGGAGTCCGACCAATTATCAGATAGGCCAGAGATGGATAGCCTCCATTCAGCCATGCGTGAAAAACATATAAATATCCAGGAGGAGCATTATCAGATCATCCAAACTCATGAAGGTCTGCTTCAGAAGCATGAAGAAATGATAGAGAAACATGCCAGTGGAGATGTGGATAGCGAAACCTTAGAATTTGAAGTTGAGACCATGAAAAAAGAACATGAACAAATGAATAAGGACCACGAAAAAATGAAAAAAGAACATGAAATGTTACGAAATGAACATGATCAGATGATGGAGATGCATTCTTCAGCTATGGAAGAAATGTAAATACTTCTTAGAATCGATTTATAAAAAGGCATGTTGACGCATGTCTTTTTTAGTTTACAGGATTTTAAAAATTATTTATTCTGAATTTGCCACTGCTCAATTTAAACCTCCTCGATACATTGCTTAAAGCTTTATAGTTGGCCTGAACCACCAAAACGATAGAGATACATAGGTAGAGGTAGAATAAAGCTGTGATGAGCAGTTTAAAAGAATTTGAATAATATGTTGAATTCTTTCAATTCAAAAGTTTATAGTATAGCTTTTAATCAATTAGATAGCTAACTAAAATTATATTTTAAGACTCTACCAAATTATTGAGAGCATCGATTTTAAATGATTAATATATAATGTGAATTCTCTGTTTAAATAAGAATTATCGTAGTTTTATAGAAACTTAATCCTAAAAATTTGACGCATTATTTAGCTAATATTTTTAATTTCTAAATAATACTCATCACTAACCAAAATCTAAACCATAACCTATTATGAAACTAGAGAAAATCTTAGATAGACTTAATTCTATCGATAAGAACAATTTCATTAAAGTGATAGATAATATCATATCACAAAATCCAAAAAATGCAAAAGCAATAGATAAGATTTTAAGCTCAGCAGATAGAGGGCTAAAATCAGTTGACAACCAAAATGTGTCTAAGGTTTTTTCATTAACGGAAGATGAATTTTATGAATACTTAAAGTCTGAATTTCAAGACACTTCAAACCAGTTAGATATTTTAATTGACATTTTAATTCGTGATGGTAATTGCATAATAAAACAAGACTGGTTTTCCAGACTTTATTAAGCAGAATTAAAAAATATTAAAACAAATATTAAAAAAAACAATGAAGAGCTCAGAAAAGAGAAATCAGAAATTTCTGAAGAGAGAAAAAGAGATTATAAAATTTATAAAGCTTGCCTAACAACTGCATATGAGAATGATTTAGAAAATAATAGAGAAGCTAAAATCACCTCAGACGAATTATCAATAATACTTACTCTTTCTGACGAATTAGACCTTTCACAAGAAGAAATTAAGTTGATAAATTATTCAATCCTCCCTGTCAAAAAGTTAGATATTATAGAAGTAATTAATAATCTTAAAAATATTGGGGTTGTATTTTATTCAAAAAAAGAGAATACAATTTTTGTTGCTGATGAGATGGTTCGTCTAATTAGAAAGCTTAGAAAAAAAGAAGTAGCGGATAAGTTTCTAAGAAGGACTTTAAGACTATTACGTGAACCAGTAATCAATCAAATTGCTAGAAAACATAATATTGATAGAAATCTAAGTTACTTAGATAAGATTGAGGAAATTATAAATGAAGGGGTTTCTTTTAGAGGACTTTTAATGAATGATATTCATAAGAAGGATTCAAATTTAACTGAGAAGAAAAGAGCTCTAAACGAATTATGTGAAAAGAAATTAAACATAGATAATTTAAAAGGGAGTACGCTAGGCGAGAAAATAGAAAGTTTAATCACATATTTCGATAATGTTGAAAAAGATGAAAATATAAACATTTCTCTCGACGGCTTTGAGAAAATGCTTAACGAGTTGAACGAATCGCTTCCAAACTTAAATAAAGAAATAAAATCAAAATTTGAAATACAAGATGAATTTGTATTAAAAGCAGATTTGCTGTTAGATTATAATATAAAACCAAGAGATATCTTGGACTTGGTTCCTAAGGAAGATTTCAAAAAGTTTATTTTGGAGAATGGTATTAAGCAAAGAGGAGATAATATTTTAAACACTTTAGAACATTATAAAGATGCAGAAAATCTTTATTTAGAAAATTATGAAAAAGTAGCCTACAGGAATTTAAATACACTAAAAGAAAATGGGATTTCAGTTAAGGAAAGCGAACTTGGAATTAAATTCGAAGAGCTGACTAAAAAGATTTTTATAGAATTAGGATTTAATGTTGATGAGGAATTAAGAAAGAAACTAAACACTAGAAAAGATCTAATAGATATACTGCTTCACTTAGAAAACGGAGACGTAATTATTGTAGAATGCAAAACAAGTAAAGAAAAAGGATACAATAAATTTAGTTCAGTTTCTAGACAATTAAAATCCTACAAAAGTGTCACAGAAAAGAATGATATCCGCGTATCAAAAATCTTATTAATTGCTCCAGAATTCAGTGATGACTTCATCACAGATTGTGAGATGAATACTGAATTAAATCTTTCTTTGATTACAGCATCAGCACTTTCCAAAATATTTGATGCGTTTAAAACCTCAAAATACAAGCAATTTCCTCACGTGTTATTCAGGGATGTATTAATCAATGAAGATAGAATTATTAAAGCCTTAACGAAGTAAATTTTTTTACTTCTTATAAAATTTAAATCAATAATCTATCAATAATTCTTGTTCTATAAAAAGAGTTTGGATGAATAGCATTAAAAATGGTTATAAAAATAACTTTTTTCAAAACCACAATGACAAACTAAATGCCGTATAAAAGTCGATCAAAAGTCGTTATTAATTTTAAGCTAGCTGACTACATTTGGAGTAAACTTTAAAGCTTTTAAAATGAATTTAATTGGAAAAAAAATTAGTGAAACTCGAAAACTAAAAGGGCTTACTCAAGAAGAATTAGCCGAACAATCCAACATCAACTTAAGGACTATCCAGCGGATTGAGAATAGCGAAAGTGAACCAAGAGGAAAAACCTTACAGCTCATCTGTAATACACTTCAAATAGACCTGGAAGAATTAATAAGCATAGATCCAGCATTAAAAGGAAATAGCATAACAACTAAGATCATAAATGGACTTTTTCTTCTAATCCTAAATTTGATACTTGTAGCAATTATAGGCTTTATGACTTTAGACACTAATGCTAACACTAACAGTGTTTTTGGAGGAGTTTTGCTAAGCTTATTTATCCCATTTTTTATTGTTGTTTTTACTCGCGAAATGCCTGGCGCAGAACGTGTCCTCAAATTTGGTTTTGGGTATATCAGTTATTTAGTCTTAGTTACCATCTTTCACGGCTTCCCAACAGGCTTTTCAACAGGTTTATTTCCCTGTTTATTGATAAGCTTGTCGATTTTATATTTTGGTTCAGAATTTATTAAAATTCCGCAGCAAACTGATTGAATAGATTTATTTTTAAAACTTTGACCGATCATAAATTATGAAAACCTTTTCCATCACCTTACTCCTCATCTTAAGCTGTTTTATCAGTTTTAGCCAACACATCGATGAACCGATGTCCACCAAAAAGATGAAAAAAGACCTGGAGGTGTTTCTCAACTAAGACTTTTTCTTCCAAATGCTCACCTCAGACTTTTGCACTTCAAAGCTTCTGCTCGATTTTCTGATGGGATACGTCAACCCCAAAGGCTCAGACTCCAGTCTAAAGTGTTCGTTCAAGATATGACTTATGCCATCGATTGACCTCACAGGTTCTCCGTCTTTTTTGAAGCCTCCGGGCCAGTTTTCCAACTGGCTTTTGCTGGTATCCCAATCGTAGGTAGACCCTAAAATCAAAGTTCCGCCGGCGCACAGTCGCTCGTGGATCATACTCAAAAATGCTTTAGGTTGACGAATGTCTTCCAGCAGATTCATAGCTACAATCACATCATAACCGGTGTATTGTTCTTTGAGCTTCATCACATCATCCTGCATAAATTGAAGGTGATCCAAGGTGTTGTCCAGTTTCAAATCTTTCAGAAGGATATCCTTAAATACAGATAATTCGCCTTCATCTGTGATGACATACCTCAGCAAGCCATTCTTCTGTAATTCAATAGCCGGACGGATAAACCGCGCCGATGCATCTATGGCCATCACTTCTTTGAAAAGCTGAGAAGCTTCAAAAGCCAAACGGCCTGTGTTGCAGTTGAGGTCCAGTAGTCTTTTATCAGTTGGATTTTCAATATGGTTTTTCAAAACTTCCAGCACCTGTAGAGGCAGTTTGGTCATGCCCAAATAGTCCTCGCCATAATTCTGCTCGCAGGAAATGGTGACTTCTTCATCGGTTTCATAACTATCCACTCGAATTTCAGGTTCAAATTCAGATTCGACATAGCGAAAGCCTGCATGCTGATAGAAATGCCGTCTAAAAGCATAACGAGCATTCAAGGTCGCTTCATTTCCAGTAGAGATCCAGGAACCACCTTTGATGAGGTTATGCTTCCCATCGAAGGTAGGCGTGGAGAAATCATCGTACAAGGGATGTACTTTAAAGCCAGGATAACCCGTTATTGGTGTTTCTGTCCATTGCCAAACATTTCCTATGACATCGTAAAAGTCTCCGAAAGGAAATTTGTTGACAGGACAAGATGAGCTGTAGTGTTCCAGGTTGACGTTTCCGGGCGCTACCTCCCAATCTATTGCATCCTGTACTTTAGTCACTTCCACCAGCTTATACCATTCGGCTTCTGAAGGGAGGCGAAGCTTTTTACCGGTCTTAGCAGATTTCCAGTTGCAAAAAGCTTTTGCTTCCAAATAGTTGATTTCTGCAGGGAAGCTCCATTTCATAGGAACAATCTGCGTCATTAAGCGTAACTTGTAGCTGTTGTTTTCCTTGATCCAGAATTGAGGATGCTCTGCTTGTTTATAGGTGCACCAGGACCAGCCTTCCTCGGTCCACCATTGCTTATTTTGGTAGCCTTTAGCTTCAATAAATTCTAAAAATTCAGAGTTGGAAACCAAATATTTTGAGGCTTTAAAATCTTCTACCTGTTCTTCAAAACTACCGTACTCTAAGTCCCAGCCGTAAAGTGGATGATTTTCGGTTTTACCTAATTGTATTTTTGAACCTTCAACGTCGATCAATTCATTAGCGACAATTACCTGATCCTCATCACAGATGTTGGAGAAAATCCCTGTTTGCAGTTTATCAACCGGGAGCTGCCTGATGAGTACCGAAGACGTTTCGATATGAATGTTCTGGTGTTCAATTCCCATGATGATAGGCCAGAAGGGGTTTTCCCAATTGATAGGCAGCGCCAGAGGCAATTCTTTAATAAGTTTGGTAATCTCAGCTTTAACCGTTCTTCGGTATTCCCGTACTTCGGTTACTGTAGGCCAGTCGTAATTTTCTTGGTTAAGGTCGTCCCAGGACATTTCGTCGACGCCTATGGCAAAAATCGACTCAAAATGAGGGTTGATATGCGAAGGTAAAAGTCCGGCCAATACCAGTTTGTTTACAAAAAACACACTGGTGTGGCCGTAATAAAATATGATAGGATGACGAAGTGGATCTGCTCTCATGTAGAAGGCCTCTTCGTCTTTTAATGTGTTGTAAAGTTGAGTGTCCAGCTCAAAAGTTCTGTTGAAATAATCAAGAATTTCCTGACGTTTCTCTTCTGGATTTCCTTTAACTAAATGAGGTGTTTTAATATTGAATTCTTTCATAATCTGCATTAATACGACTTAACCATATAGTGTTTTTCCATTTCGAAAGGCGCTTTAGTAATCGGTTTAAATTTTTGTTGAATGATGCTTCCACAGTCTTTAAATCCTGAAGATTTATATAGATTGTAGGCTATTTCATTTTTGCTCCATACCCTGAGCAAAACATGGGTTATACCAGGGCTTAATGTAGCTTCAAATTCTTCAAATAAACCTTTACCAAGTCCCCTACCACGAAACTTCTCATCGACCAGAACTTCGGCAATGTATAGGGTTTCAGTATCTGTATATTTTTCTTTGATGTGAGAAGGGCGTTCCTCGTCAAAACTCGGCGGAGTCGCAATTAAGGCGGCTACAACCTGATCCTCTGAAAAGCCTAAAATTGCGTAGCCTTTTTCAAACAGTTCATGAAGATATGATTCTGCATCTTTAGTAGTTATATGCTGTGCAGAAAGCCCTTTGGTAAAAGCATCCAGATAAAGACCTCTAAGTTGTAAACTCAGATTGGGATAAGTCGCTTTGGTGATTTTTTTGTAAATTATCATTAGCTGTAAAATTATGTTTAAAGATTTTCAAACAAGTTTCTATTTTTATTAAAAATTCATTAATTAAATTTACAAGGTCTTTCTTTAAATTAAAGTGAAAATGGTGCGATTAAAAGTCTATAAATTCTCTGCTACACTATCGAAATTCGGTATTGGCTTTGGGGTAGTAATTTTATTGCTTGGAATTGTAACTACTGTTAAATCATTTTCTAATGAATTCAACACAGAGTTTCCTTCCGGAGACTGGAATGCAGTCTTAAACATAATTCAAGGCATAGTTTTTATAACTTTAGGAACAGTTAATCTTACAAAAGGTAAATACTTTATTGAATGGGATGACAATCAGCTTAGATTCTTACTTCCAGACACCAAAAAACTCGAAATAATAGACTTCGACGATATAGAGTCGGTCAACATAAAACTATTTGAAATCGAACTGCAACTCGACAATCGAAAACGAACACTGGATTTGAATACCCTTAAAGACGATGATTTAAAGAAGATAAAAGCTAAATTTGACACTCTCCAGAAAACTTAAGTCTGGCTTCGGGACAAAAAAAAATCACCATTATGAAAATCAATAAAACAGGATTTTACGCTTTAAATGCCATTTTGATTTTGACAATAATCTTTGGCCACTATGAACTTGTAAGTATCAATACTCTGGTTGCTGTCTTTGTTACTCCTGCTTTTATAGTGGCTGTATCTTTAGCTTATAAAAGCAGAAAAGAAAAGTCTAAAAATCAATAAATACCTTTTCAATGAGCATTTTACAGAATAGAATTTTAGGGATAGCAGTTTTTTTTATTGGTCTAATCATGACTTCTTCAAGTCTAGAATTTAAAGGATCTGGTTTTATAGCTGGAGCTTTAATGGGTATTGGTATAGGTTTTATATTCTTCATTAAAATTGCACCAAAGAAGAAATAAATCAGCTTTAAATTCAAAACGGAGATAATTTTTTAATCTCAGCGGTTAGTCTTTCACCTCATTTAATATCTTCACTTTGTGAAAGTTTCAAAGCCTATTCTTCCTATTATTGTTTTTGCACAGTTTTGTTGTACATCACTGTGGTTTGCCGGTAATGGAGTCATGAACGAGCTGGTTGCCAATTTTGAGCTTTTGCCAAGCGCTTTAGGTCATTTAACTTCCGCAGTTCAGGTAGGGTTTATAACTGGAACTTTAATTTTTGCAGTTTTAAGCATTGCAGATCGATTTTCGCCGTCTCGTGTGTTTTTTATGTCTGCTATAATAGGCGCCTTGTTTAATTTGGCTATCATTTGGGAAGAACATACTCTGTCAACTTTGCTTATCTGTCGGTTTATGACGGGTTTCTTTTTAGCCGGAATTTACCCTGTAGGTATGAAAATCGCTTCAGACTATTACCAAAAAGGTTTAGGTAAATCGCTGAGTTTTTTGGTGGGAGCTTTAGTAATTGGCACAGCATTTCCTCATCTTCTTAAAGATATGACGGAAGCTTTTCTTTGGAAATCAGTTCTGATTGTAACTTCTATACTTGCCGTTGTGGGGGGTGTATTGATTTTGCTAGTTGTTCCCGATGGACCTTATCGCCAGGCGAGTCGAAGTATAAGGCTTTCAGCATTTTTTAGGGTTTTCCACAACCGTAATTTTAGATCTGTAGCTCTTGGTTATTTTGGACATATGTGGGAATTATATGCTTTTTGGGCTTTTGTCCCCATCATTTTACAAACCTACCAGTTGTCCCATCCCGAAGTTACATTCAATGTCTCATTACTATCATTTCTTATTATTGCTGTTGGAGGTATATCCTGTGTTTTTGGAGGTTATTTGTCACAAAGGATCGGTACCAAATTCACGGCGGCTTTAGCTTTGCTTTTGTCATGTGCTTGTTGTTTGATTTCTCCATGGATGCTTGGCACAGAAAGTGAAATTTTATTTATAGGATTTTTACTGGTATGGGGCATGTTTGTTATAGCAGATTCTCCACTTTTATCTACACTTGTTGCTCAAAATGCTCCAGTTGAGCTTAAGGGAACGGCACTTACTATAGTCAACAGTATTGGTTTTGCTATTACAATTGTGAGCATTCAACTTCTTAATGCTCTAAATGTATGGACAAACAGTACTTTTATTTACACCGTTTTAGCTTTCGGTCCAATTTTGGGTTTAATTGCTTTAAGAAAAAAGATATAAACAAGTTCTGAATCTAGTACTTTCACACCTTATTTTATACGGTCATTTTCTTATTCAATTTTACCAAAGTTTTAAAGTCTATTTTACACGATAAGAGCTTTAAAAGAATTTAATTTGGAGCTGTTTTATTTCAGTATGCTAAAAATTGCTTTTCATCCCATTTACAAACATCCTTTACCAGAAGGTCATCGGTTTCCTATGGAAAAATACGATCTCTTGCCAAAGCAGCTTTTACACGAGGGGACTTGTGAGCAGGAGAATTTCTTTCGGCCAGAGATTCGCGAAGAAAACGAAACCTATATTCAATCTGTCCATACTTCAGAATATTTGGAGGAGTTGTACAGTATCAGTATTGAACCACGAAAGGCAAGAAAAATAGGATTTCCTCTATCTTCAGCATTGGTAGAGCAATTGTAAAAAATCATTGCCCCCCGCTGCCCCTATGCTTCTAAAGCTCTTGAAGCTCAAGAAAAAAACTTTTGTCACCCTGTCCCGACGTTTCGGGACGTTTCAGGGTCTTTTTTTATGCTGATTTTGCCAGCGTCAACTTAATAGGTTTCGATATATTTCCTAAAGCCGCATCTTAATTTTAGACTTTCAGGGCTATACAGATGAGTAGACAAAGTTAGTTTGATTTTGTGATGAGCAGCCTCAAGCATTAGAGTTTGATGACAACATATAGCTATTTTTCTTAATAGCCATTTTTAATTTTAAGTCAGTAGTTTGTGAAAGCTTTATAAAAACAAAGTTTAATAATTACTTAAATTAGGGTTTAAACTTAAAATTTGATAAAAATGAAAGATTTACAAACCACCGATGCAAAAGCACATTCAGAAAATATACGTTCTGGCCTAAAGGAATTGATCGATCACTTGAAAAAAGATATTTCTATAGTAGATGACCCAAAAGCAAAAGCTCTTTTTGAAACTTCAGCCGAGGTGCTAGCGGGTTTAAGTACAGCTTTCTCACATTATGAAGAAGGAAAAGAAGAAGCCTGGAAATAGATTCTGCATCATTTAAAACAGTTTAATATCGCTACAGGAATGGGCATTCGCCTATTCCTAGCATTCTTCACAATTCAATTTGGACTTTTTACATTTGAGTTTTATAGAATAAACCCAGACTCTTTTAATTTTCATCAGCTTACAGATGTTATCAAAAAGAGAAAAAATATTACTTTATTATATTAAATAGATAACCATGAAAGAAGCCATCAGATTCACCGCTGTTTTCATTTTAATTTTTGCCTTATTGATAAGTGCATTCATATGGCCTGTTCCAGGTTTTATAGTGCTTGCTGTATCATTATTGACAATTGGGTTATATGATTTATTTCAAAAAAAGCACACCGTACTCAGGAACTATCCTGTTTTAGGACACATTCGATATTTACTGGAAATGATAGGTCCTGAATTTCGTCAATACTTTGTTGAATCCGGCACGGATGCAAAACCAATCGATAGAAACCATCGGACATATGTTTATGAACGCGCCAAAGAGCAAACCCAGACGCATCCTTTTGGTACCGAACTGGATTTGTCCAATGACGAATATAGATGGATGCAGCACAGCATGTATCCTGCAAAACGATTGGATTCTCCACCGCGAGTTAAAATTGGTGGGAAAGAGTGTAAGCAACCTTACGAGGCCAGCATTTTCAATATTTCTGCGATGAGTTATGGTTCATTGAGCAAACACGCCATAGAAGCCTTGAATATAGGAGCAAGAGAAGGCGGCTTTTTTCATAACACTGGTGAAGGTGGAATCTCTGACCACCATTTGAAAGGTGGAGATCTGGTTTGGGAAATAGGCACAGGATATTTTGGCTGTCGAGATGAGGAAGGGGGTTTTAATTCGGAAGCATTTAAAAAAAATGCGAACAGGGATGAGGTGAAAATGATTGAACTTAAGATTTCCCAGGGGGCGAAACCTGGTCACGGAGGAGTGCTGCCCGCAGTTAAAAATGACAAGGAAATAGCAAAAATAAGAGGGCTGGAGCCTCATACCACCATCGTTTCACCGCCAGGTCACGCTGAGTTTGATGATGCTGAAGGTCTACTTAATTTTATCAAGAAGTTGCGGGATTTATCCAAGGGGAAACCTGTAGGATTTAAACTTGCCCTGGGAAGTAAGGAAGAATTCTTCGAAATTTGTAATCAAATGAAAGAAACAGGGATTAAGCCCGATTTCATTACAGTAGATGGCGCAGAGGGAGGAACAGGAGCAGCACCGATAGATTTCTCAAACTACGTGGGGATGCCCTGGGAAGATGCGCTTATTTTTGTTGTGGACACCCTTAGAGAATACAATTTAAAAGAAGAAGTAAAGGTTATTACAGCTACAAAACTATTTACGGCTTTTGATATTTTTAAAGCCTTATGTATTGGCGCAGATGTTTGTAACTCTGCACGAGGAATGATGCTGGCTTTGGGTTGTATCCAGGCCATGAAATGCAATACAAATGAGTGTCCAACAGGTGTGGCCACCAACGATAAAAGACTTGTCCGCGGTCTGGTCGTTTCCAAAAAATGGAAACGCGTACGGAATTATCAAAAAAATATTATTGAGGATTTTTTAGATCTATTGGCTGCTTCGGGTTGCAGTTCAATCGATCAACTGAAGCGAGCATTTATTTATAAAAAAATCGAACACGGGTGGTCCGCTTATGATAAAATTTCAGAAAAGATCAAAGTGTAAACCATGTGGTGAAATTCTGTTTTATGAGTTAGTAGAATTACCTTTAATGACTATTAAAAAAAACCACAGCTAATTTTTTTTCCAATTTTACCAAAGATTTAAAAGGCATTAGAGCAGAGATGCGCTTTAAAAGCATTTATTTTGGGGCTGTTTTATGTCAATATGCTAAAAATTGCTTTTCATCCTATTTATAAGCATCCTTTGCCAGAAGGCCATCGTTTTCCTATGGAAAAGTACGATCTCCTGCCTAAGCAATTGTTGCACGAAGGAACTTGCGAACCTGAGAATTTTTTTCAGCCAGAAATTCATGAAGACATTGAAAAGTACATCAGGTCGGTTCATACTTCAGACTACTTAGAAGAACTCTACAACATTAGCATAGAACCTCGCCTAGCGAGGAAAATCGGCTTTCCGTTATCATCTGTTTTAGTAGAGCGTGAACGCATCATTACCAACGGAACCATTCAAGCTTGTGATTATGCTTTAGAATACGGAGTTGCTATGAATATTGCGGGAGGTACTCATCATGCTTATACAGATCACGGCGAAGCCTTTTGTATGTTGAACGATCAGGCCATTGGCGCGCAGTATTTACTTCAGAATAAACTGGCCAAACAAATTCTTATAGTCGATCTGGATGTGCATCAAGGCAACGGCACGGCAGAGATTTTTCAAAATGAGGATAAAGTCTTTACTTTTTCCATGCATGGGAAAAGCAATTATCCCTTCAAAAAAGAAACCTCCGACCTGGACTTACCAATGGAAAATGACTGTGGTGATGAAGAATATTTGAAAGCGCTAAAATCCACATTACCCCAGATAATTGATCGCGTCAAACCCGATTTTATATTTTTCTTATCTGGAGTGGACATTTTGAGCACCGACAAATTAGGCAAACTAGGCTGTAGTGTGGAAGGCTGTAAACGCAGAGATGAGTTTGTGTTTGAACAATGCTTAAAACACGACATCCCAGTTGAAGTGAGTATGGGTGGAGGCTATTCTAAAGACATCAAAACCATTATCGATGCCCACGCTAATACCTATCGCACCGCTCAGTATATGTATTTTTAACAGTGGTTAGGTAGTCAAAAATGATTAATTAGTAATTTTAAATTCAAAATTATTAATTAGCCGAGTTAGTAGCCGATGCCAATAATTTTGAAACTATAAATATGAAATAGAAAATTTGAAATAGAAAATTTGAAATTATTTGTGCTTCCAGCTAAACCCTTTAAGCATCAAGGCTGTTCTAAGAATATCTTTTTGGCTTACTATACCTACAATCTTTCCATCTTCTACCACTGGAAAGCGACGTCTTTTAGATTTTAAAAACAATTGCGCAGCGTCAAATAAATTTACGTCTGGTGAAATGACATCCACTTCTCTTGACATGTATTTTTCAACACTTGTGTCTTCCATGGGCATATTATAATACCGACTTTCAGAAATTTGTTTGACGCAATCTCCTTCTGAGATTATACCAATCACGCATTTTCGATCGTCTACAACTGGACCGCCAGAAACTCTGAATTTAATAAGCGTTTCTACAACTTCTATAATACTTTGGTCTTTTGTAAATAAAATCATGCTTTTAGACATGCAATCTCTCACAGTAATTTTTTCTGCTTTTACATTTGTTTCGCCTACCTGGTTTCCTTGAAAATTCTTTATACCCATAACTGATTATTTTGCATTAATTTACTTATAAAAATAATGATATAGCAATAATATAAGTTAAATATAGAAATAAAATTAATTATTTATACTGAGCTTGCATTACTTCATTCCAGGTTGCTTTATTTTATAATCCGTCTTTTCTTTATTTTCTTTTACCATTGCTTTTACGTTTTCCAGTAGCTGCTTCGCATCATAAATAATTCCGTCTTTAATGGTGTATTTCACTCCACCCACTCTAGTCACTTCATTATCTTCGGTCAGTTTTATGGCGCCTGTACCGTAAAGAACTTTCAGGTTTTCCAATGGATTTTCTTCTACAATGACAAAATCGGCGAGTTTTCCTACTTCAACAGATCCAATTCTATCTTCCATGCCCAATGCTTCAGCACCATTAAGGGTGGCTGACATCATAATTTCCAGAGGATGAAAACCAGCTTCTCTCAGCAATTCAAGTTCACGAACGTAAGCAAATCCATAAAGCTGAAAAATAAACCCGGAATCCGATCCTGCAGTAACGCGGCCGCCTCGATTTTTATACTCGTTGACGAAGGTCATCCATAAGTCGTAGTTTTTCCTCCAGGTCGTTTCTTCTTCCGTTCCCCAGTAATGCCAGTAAGAGCCATGCGATATTTTACTAGGTTGGTAGAACTCCCATAGTGACGGCATTGTATATTCATCATGCCATTCAGCTCTACTTGTTCTCATCAAATCCCGATTTGCTTCATAGATATTGAAAGTAGGATCTATTGTAAAATCGAGTTCTATCAACTCATTCATCACTTCGTTCCACTTTTCAGAATAAGGCGGTGCCGCTTGTTCCCATAATTTCCCTGCTTCAGAAAAACGATCCTGCTCATTATTGTAATTATAATCCAGTTTGTAATGTTGAACTGTCCTGTCTGTAAACAAGGCTTCCGGTAAACCATACCAATGTTCCATACTTGTAAGACCAGCTCTGGCAGAATTTAGAACGTTCCATCGAGCAACATTCATTTGCGCGTGGTGCATTGCAGAACGTAATCCTAATCTTTTATTTTCCTCAAGTGCAGCCTGCATGATTTCTGGCCTAGCTCCAAAAAACTTAATACCGTCCGCTCCTTTTTTAGCATTATCTCTCACCCATTTTCTTGCCATTTCTGGAGAACTTATCTCAGACTTACTTCCTTGTCCAAAAGCAGTGTAAGCCAAAATCCTTGGAGCGGTGATTTCGTTTTTAGCAGACTTTTTCTTGTGTTCCAGCACCCAATCCAGTCCATTTCCTGCTGAAGGGTCACGAATTGTAGTAATTCCGTGAGCCATCCAAAGCTTAAAGACATATTCTGCGGGAGTACCTTGAGCTTCTCCTCCAATATGCCCATGCATATCAACAAACCCAGGCATTAAATACATTCCTGAAGCATCGAGTTCCTTACCTCCGGATTTAAGCTGAGGTCTTTTACTTTCATCGATTTCCACACCAGGATAACCTACGGTTTTGATTTTCACAATTTTATTTTGTTCTACAACAATGTCTACCGGTCCAGTGGGTGGAGCTCCATTTCCGTTGATTAATGTTGCTCCTCGAATAATCAGTTGTGCCCAAGGCCCTTCTCCTTCTGTTCTTTCTGGAGCACTTTCAATTTGTGACCAAACAGGAATTTGAATCAACAAAACACATAGCGATAGTAATAACTTTCTCATAAATTTATCTTTTCAAAAAAAATAAAGGTAAGAAAGTTTAGGAGGACAAAAACTAGCTTTTGGACTAGTAATAATTTCAGGTGTTTAATCCAGTTAAAGACTAAGATCATAAGTAACTACTCTCTCTCTTTTTCTGAATTTAATATTGCTAGTTTAAATTTTTGAGATAATTTTTAAGACATTTAAGTTAAGTTGATAGCTTTCTAGAGAGCTTTAAAGTTAACTTTGTAAATTATCAAAGAATATATTTTTTAGAATGGCTAAAAGAAAAAAGGAATCTGATCTTCCCAAGGTAAAACTCAACAAACAGAATCTAAAGGAGTCCTTACGTCTTTTCTCATATATTGGTCCTCACAAATGGAAGCTCATCTTAGGGATGATTTTCTTAGGGTTCACTGGTCTTACGGCCTTACTTTTTCCCAAGTTGATGGGAGATCTCATAGAAACGGCAGATTTTACCTCAGAAGAGATCAATAGAATGGGACTCATTCTGTTGGTATTGTTCACTGCGCAGGCAATTTTCTCTTTCTTCAGAGTGGTTTTATTTGTGAATGTGACAGAAAATATGCTTTCTGCAATAAGACAAGACACTTACAATACTTTGATAAAAATGCCAATGCAGTTTTTTTCTTCACGACGAGTAAGTGAATTGAACAGCCGCGTAGCCGCAGATATTTCTCAAATTCAAGATACGTTTACTACCGGTATAGCTGAATTTTTAAGACAAATGATTATTGTTATTGGTGGAATTACAGCTTTATTTTTTACATCAGTAAAGCTGTCTTTATTGATGCTCGCAACAATTCCTATTTTTGCTATTGTGGCAGTGTTTTTCGGAAAGTTCATCAAGAAATTATCGAAAGAAGCTCAAGACAAAGTCGCCGATTCCAATACCATCGTTGGCGAAAGTTTGCAAGGTATTGCCAATGTAAAAGCCTTTACCAATGAAGCATTTGAAATGCTGAGGTATAAATTTGCGGTCAACGATATTAAGAAAATTGCCATAAAAGGAGGACTTGCTCGTGGAGCTTTTTCTTCATTCATCATTTTCTGTATTTTCGGAGCTATTGTACTATTGGTTTGGTATGCTGTAAAACTTCAAAACGTTGGCGAGTTGAGTCAGTCTGAATTGATTACCTTTATTCTTTATACCATCTTTGTAGGTGCATCCATTGGCGGTCTGCCTATTCAATACGCGCAAATCCAAAAAGCGATTGGGGCAACAGAACGTGTTTTTGATTTGATTGACGAAGAGCCTGAAATTATTGAAGAGGAATCTTCACCACAACCTATTCACGGAAAACTGAATTTTAAAAATTTAAAATTCGCCTATCCTACCCGACCAGAACTGACAGTGTTGAAGAACATAAGTTTTGAAGCTAGTGAAGGCGAAACTGTTGCTATAGTTGGTCCTAGTGGCGCAGGAAAATCGACTATTGCCTCATTGATTTTAAGATTCTACGAACCACAGGAGGGCCAAATGCTGCTGGACGATATACCCGCTTCCGAGTTTACACTGCATGACTTAAGAAGCCAGATGGCGATTGTACCACAAGACATTTTACTTTTTGGGGGCACCATAAAAGAAAATATCGCTTACGGTAAACCAGAAGCTACCAACGAAGAAATCCTGGAAGCGGCCAAAAAAGCCAATGCTCACGATTTTATCATGTCGTTTCCGGAGCAATATGAAACCATTGTAGGAGAAAGAGGCGTTCAGCTTTCCGGAGGCCAACGCCAGCGTGTAGCTATTGCCAGAGCTGTGCTCAAAAACCCAAAGATTTTAATCCTTGATGAAGCGACAAGTTCACTGGATTCAGAATCAGAAAAACTGGTTCAGGAAGCTTTGGATCATTTGATGAAAGGCAGAACTTCTTTTGTGATTGCTCACCGGTTATCGACTATCAAAAATGCAGACCAGATTTTGGTTTTGGAAAATGGAGAGATTATTGAAAAAGGGACTCACGCCGATCTTTTGGAAAAAGAAAATGGACTTTATCACAAATTGATTCAGTTGCAAATGGAGCTTAATTAGCTCTAATTTTTACTAAATCATAAGTTGAAATTCTATTCAAAAATATAACTAGATTAAATTCAGAAGAAAATCACTTTTGTTAAGTATTGCTTATCCGTAATTTTATACTTTAGAATCTTTCAAATCTTAACACAGAATCACTATGTCACCACTCAAAACGTCTTTTCCCAAGAGTAAAATGAAAATTGTTCTCTTAGAAAGTATAAGTCAATCTGCAGTTGAATCTTTTAAAAAAGCTGGTTATACCCAAATTGAGCAGTATTCTGGTGCTTTATCTGGTGAAGAATTGGATGAAGTGTTGAAAGATGCTAAAGTGGTATGTGTGAGGTCCAAAACACAACTGACAGAGGATGTTATTAAAAAAGCAAAAAAATTGGTTGCGATTGGTTGTTTCTGTATTGGAACCAATCAAGTAGATCTAGACGCGGCCAATAAGGCTGGAGTTTGTGTCTTCAATGCGCCATTTAGTAATACGCGGTCTGTAGCGGAGCTAGTCATCGCTTCTGCCATTATGTTGATAAGACGTATTCCAGATAAAGATAAGGCGGCTCATGCTGGAGAATGGGATAAAGATTCTACAAATGCTCACGAAATTCGTGGGAAGAAACTAGGCGTTGTTGGTTACGGACACATTGGCTCTCAGGTTTCTATTTTGGCTGAGGCTATAGGACTGAAGGTATTTTATTATGATGTTGAAAATAAATTGCCGCTTGGCAATGCAGAAGAAGTTGAGGATTTAAAAACTCTGGTTGAAGATTGTGATATTATCACGCTTCATGTTCCAGGAAATAATGGAACTAAGCGTTTATTTGACGAGAAGAAATTAAATTGGTTTCAAAAAGGTCAATTATTGATAAATATGAGTCGGGGAGATGTGGTGGATATTGAAGCTTTGAAAAAAGCTTTGAAAGATGGACGAATAGGCGGAGCTGCAGTGGACGTTTTTCCTGAGGAACCGAAAAATAAAACTGAAAAATTCACCTCACCACTTCAGAATGTTTCTAATGTGATTTTGACACCACATATTGGCGGTTCTACAGAAGAAGCACAATGGAATATTGGTCTTGATGTTTCTGGTAAACTTATTAAATACATTGAAAGCGGGGCAAGTATTGGAAGTCATTCTATTCCAGAATTGTCATTACCAAAAATGGAAGACACACACAGAATTCTTCATATTCACAAAAATGTATCTGGTGTGCTTTCTGAAATCAACTCCAAAATATCTAAGTTGGATGTCAATATCCTGGGGCAATACCTAAGCACCAATATTGATGTGGGCTATGTTGTACTTGATATAGCGAAGAATGACTCTCTGGACACCTTAAAAGAGCTTAAAAAGATAGACAATACTATAAGTGTTAGAATCCTTTATTAGGATTTCTTTTCATCTTTGGTTTTTATATCTTCATTAGGTTGATGTTTTGGCGGCCATATAAATACGCTAGGCGTGTTTGAAAAATAGGTTAATACAGAAAGTGTAATGGCTGAAAATTCTGTAAAGGGAATTCGTCTAGACCTAAAAGCCAAGGCTATTGACAGGCCAAAACTTACACTAAAGTTCATCAGTCCGATAAGGAAAATTCCAAGAAGTGACCAGATAATCATTTCTGTAGTGAGAGAGAAACCAGAGCCATACATTCCTAAGGCGAAATTTCCACTAGAAAAAGCAATATGGCGAATGTCTAGGTTAAGGCCGAAAAACACACCTATAGAAGCGGTACTTCCCATAAACACACCAAACCAAAAGTTGGACATAATACCCGCCCATTTGTTTTCAACAAATTTGGCTAGCTTTAAAGCAAATTTTTTGCTGAATTTTCTCTTGAGGTAAGGGTGCCTCCCTATTCTGGAATATACATTATTGAATTTGTTTCTATTCGAAATTCCACCGGCAATTATACCAGAAATAAATAAAAATACACCAGCTATCGCAGCGTGAAGAATGGCAAGAGAGGTCACTGGATTTAATTTATGAATTAGCTTATCCCATTTGGCTTCGGGAATATTGTAATCCAAATTGATGTCAACTAAATAAACAACCAACATAGCCACAGGAAAGGCCATAATGATATTGCCTATAAAAGCCACAAATTGAGAGCGAAACACTTCAGAAAATAGCTTGGCAAAGACCTGGTGCTTGGTTCGTCTTGAGCCACCTTTTTTCATGCCACTTTCTAAAGCAGACACAAGTGTAGAAGCTGTCATTGCTGGCTGTTTGGTAGCCAAAGTAAACCCAAGAAGGTAAAGAATGACAAAACCTATAGAGTAGTTCATACTGTAAAAGAAGGCTTCACCAAAACTGCTCAATTCCAGTTTTGATATTAAGACTTTTGAAACACACAAAAGCCCCACAATAAGACCACCTCCTCCAGAGGTCAAAAGCATTTTGAAATAGCCTTTTTTATTATTGGTGATATAATGCTGTCCAGTTTTGGCTGTCTGCTCAGTAATTTCATAAGACAGAAGACGAGTACCTTCGTCAAAAAACTTACTTAAATTATTTTTATAGCAGTTATGCTTGATAAGACACTTCCCGAGATTTATAGTATTCTCCCGCAGGTCATTTTTATCCTTACCCGATAAAAAAGGCAGGCTCACTTCTATTCTTAAAAGTTGCCTTTTGATACGCATCAAGTCTTGATTGACCCTAAGTGAAATACCAAACTTTCTACTGTTTTTAAAAGCTATACTGACGTAATCTTTGCACTGTTGCAATAAGACATTAAGATGTTTGAAATCTTCATCCTCGGGATCTATAAAATGAGAATCATCGTTTAATATTCGTTCCTCAATCTGACTTAATTCTTTTTGAAAGGCGAGAAATGGACTATCTAGATTGTTGTATTCAGGAGTCATTCTCATCACTTTAGTCTCTAGTACGTTACCGCAAATTCTAGAAGCCATGATTTCTAAAGCAAATAAAACTTCAGACAATGGAGAACCTATTTCTACTGAAGCCTGAATGGGCTTAAATTCTAAAAGTTCAAAAAGAATTCTAAATTCGTTAGGGTCGATTAGTTCTACCCAATCGGTATCATCTGCTTTGTAAAACACCTGATTCAAAATGTATTCTAACCTGTCTTCTTCAGGTTGTTTTGGTAATATTTTAGCAAAGAGTTTTTCTTTTATTTCAAAGAAAAAATCAGATTCTTCAGGGATTCCTGCATCACTTATAAGGGAATAAAAACTTTTCTTTTTTAGTAAAACATTAATGTACTTGGCAAACTGTTTTCTATACTCATTGTTCTCTTCAAGTAAATGAATTAAAACAATTAAGGAAACAGGCTTTTCTTTATCTATATTATTTGGTCAGAAGAAATGAACCAGTTTGGCAAGTAAATCTACCTGCGCAGATATATTTTCCCAAGACTCATCTTTGAAATAAGTCTCAAATAGATTATTTAAATCCTGTTTTTTATCAGCCATGGTTAGTTAAAGTACTAATTTTATTTGCTTTAAAGTATAAAGCAGATAGATTATCTTGTTTTTAACCAACCAGTGATACTAAGTCGTTCTTCGTTTATGACCTCTTTTACTTCATGTTCTAGGCGTTGACTTTCAAAAATGACAACTCTACCTGGTAAAGGATGTACTATAATTTCTGGTAAGTTTTCTGGGTACAATGCTAGCTCGCCACCATTGGTAGTTTTCCAAGTGTGATCGTTGAGGTAGCAAACCATAGAAAGCTTACGTCTATCGTCATTTTGAAACGTATCTATATGTCTTTGATAAAATGTGCCTGCAGGATAAACTGCGTAATGAAATTCTTGATGTAAAAGACCCATAAAACAGGTTTTGTTCAAGTAATTTTTAAAATCGCTGATACATTCAAAAAATCTTTGTTCCACATAATCTGCTTTCTGTTCATCAATCCATTGGATATAATCTCCACGGATAGTTTTCTCTATAGATTCATTGACTTTATTACCAATAGCGGCTTTTTTTAGACCACTTTGATTATACAGAGCTTTAATTTTTTCTCTTAAAAGGTCAACCAGATGTTCTTCAATAAAAGAGTCGCAAATAGAAAATCCTTTTTCCAAAATATCAGAAATGATGTTTTCATACAGAGGATTTTCCTCAAAAGAAATAGACTCGGTCAAAAGTGTTTTAGTCATTAATAGTCGTAAAAGTTCAGTCTTTAAATTTAGCTTATAAAATAATAATCTGATATTATTTTTTCATCGATTAATTTCTAAATCAATTTTTTAAATCCAGTACCTTTGCAATAATATTTGAAATCATGGCAAAAATTAGAATTACAAAACAATTTACTTTTGAAACCGCTCACGCGCTCTACGGATATGACGGGAAGTGTAAAAACGTTCATGGACATAGCTACAAACTAGATGTGACAGTTATTGGAGAACCCATCACAGATATGGATAATGTGAAATGTGGAATGGTCATTGATTTTGGGGATCTCAAACGAATTGTGAAGACTGAGGTTGTAGACATTATGGACCATGCTATTTTACTCAATAAAAACACGCCACATTTAAAGCTTGCGGAGCATTTGAAATCTTCTGGACATGATGTTGTATTAGTAGATTACCAGCCTACAAGTGAAAATATGATAGCCGATTTTGCTAAAAAGATTTCTAGAAAACTAGATAAAAATATCATGTTACACTCACTCAAGCTGAGAGAAACAGGAACTGCTTTCGCAGAATGGTATGCTAGTGATAATGCTTAGAAATCTATTTTAAACTTTGAATTAGCATCTTCCTCTTCTTCTGATGATTCATCACAGTCAATCTGAATACTTAGGTCATCAGGTTTTTCGAACTCTTCCTTGGAAACGTTGAGACTTTCATCAGCGTAAACGTCTTTCATATACATGCCCCAAATCGGCAAAGCTAAAGTAGCTCCCTGTCCGTAAGCAATTGTTGGAAAATGCACACTTCTATCTTCTCCACCTACCCAGACGCCAGTAGCAAGGTTGGGTACCATACCTATAAACCAGCCGTCACTTTGATTTTGAGTAGTTCCTGTTTTTCCAGCGATTGGATTTTCAAAAGCATAAGGATATCCGGTCACGGCTCTCTTGTAGGCTTCCGTGTTTTTTGCATATTCAGAATCGAGTCTTAATCGTCTACCCGAGCCAAATTCAGTTACTCCTTCCAAAAGTTTTATTGTGACAAAAGCAGATTCTTCACTCAATACATCACGACTTTGAGGTTGATGTTGATAGAGAATAGTTCCATTTTTATCTTCTATGCGTTGTATAGCATAAGGTTTTACATAAACGCCTTTGTTTGCAAATGTGCTGTAAGCAGACACCATATCATATACACTTATATCTGCTGTTCCCAAGGCTATGGCAGCAACAGGGTCTATTCTTGAAGTGTCAATACCCAATTTATCAATCAAACTGATTACACTTTCTGGCCCAGTTTTATTTATAACTCTTGCAGTAATGGTATTGATAGATTCTGCGAGAGCCTGTTTCAAAGTTTTTACACCACCATAATCGTCACCACTATTGGAAGGTGTCCAGTCCTCCGTTACTCCGTGTCTCCCTTTTGGAATGGTAAAAGGAGTATTAGGATATTGATCACAAGGAGACAGGTGCAATTGATCTATAGCAGTTGCATAGACAAATGGTTTGAAGGTAGAACCGACCTGTCGTTTAGCTTGTTTAACGTGCTCGTATTTAAAAAATTTATAATTCACACCGCCTACCCAGGCTTTTATCTCACCAGTTTGTGGTGTCATGGACATCATCCCAGTATTCAGGAATGATTTATAATATCTAATTGAATCTTTTGGCGTCATCAATGTATCAATAGGACCTTCCCAGGAAAACAGGCGCATCTCTCTTTTTCTATTAAAGGTTGCCATAATAGAATCTTCTGCTATTCCTCTTCGTTTCATGGTTTTGAAACGATCAGAGTTTTTCATTCCTTTCTGAAGAATCTTTTCTATTTCTGAAGCATCAATATCTCTAAAAGGAGCTGTTGTATTATTCTCATTTTGACGATTAAATTCCTTCTGAAGTTTTTTGAGATGTTTTTCAACTGCTGTTTCGGCATAAGTCTGCATTTTGAAATCTACAGTTGTATAAATCTTCAATCCATCTCGATACATACTAAATGAACTTCCGTCTGGTTTTGGATTATCGTCTATCCAGTCTTTCATAAATTCTTGAACGTATGCTCTAAAGTAAGTAGCAATACCGTCATCGTGTTGCTCTGGAGAAAAGTTGGTGCCAAGAGGTAACTTTTGTAATGAGTCTTTTACACTTGTAGTTATAAACTCATTTTTCTCCATTTGTCTTAATACCTGATTTCTTCTTTGTTTAGAATTATTTTTAAATTGATCTTTAACAGGATTATAGAGAATTGGATTTTTCAACATTGCTACAAGCGTAGCAGATTCTTCTAATGTAAGGTCTATAGGTTCTTTTGAAAAATAAATTCTAGAAGCAGAACGTATTCCAACAGCTTGATATAAAAAATCAAACTTATTGAGGTACATGGTAATTATCTCATTTTTAGTATATTGTTCTTCCAGTCGAATAGCGATTACCCATTCTTTTACCTTCTGTATAATTCTATTGAAAGTCCCGCTTTTATTAGGGTCTGTGAATAGAAGTTTAGAAAGCTGTTGAGTAATTGTACTTGCGCCACCTTTCTCTCCAAGATAAATAGCAGCTCTCAAAGTTCCTCTTGCATCTATTCCGGAATGGCTATAAAATCGTTCATCTTCTGTTGCAACTAGTGCGTTGACCAGATGATCTGGCAGATCTTCATAATTTATGGGCGTTCTATTTTCTTTAAAATATTTACCAAGAGTTTGCCCATCTGCAGAAATCACTTCGGTAGCCAGATTGGTTTCTGGATTTTCAAGCTCTTCAAAAGTCGGCATTGGGCCCAATGCGCCCCAGCTAGCTAGAAGAAAAATAAAAACGATACTTAGAATTCCTATAAAAAACAATATCCAAAAGCCAAGAATATATTTTCTGAATCCCTTTTTTGGTGATGATGTTTTACTCATAATAATTTAAAAAAAGCATTAATTTTCAGCCTGTTTGGTTGTCTCCAAATGTATGCCAAAGTCCATTATTCCCTGCAACGTATCTAGCGCTTCTGTTTTTCCAAATTTACGCATAGCGTGCTTTACTTCTACTGTGTAGTTCCCTTTTTCAGTAAAAACTACATTTGATTTATACCATAATTTACTCTCTTTTACACTTCCAAAACCATTACCCATGAGTTTTCCGTCGGGATAGGCCATTTCATATTCCAAAGTGTCTCCAATCTGTTTTCCATTTGGAAAAGAAATATTTGCAATTAGGTATAAATTACTGAATTCGTAGTCTTGATTCACTCTGGTATTAAAAAATAAATGATAAGGTTTTATAGTGTCCGGTGCTTTAAAGTTAAAGACCAAAGTATCCGATTTTGACCAGCCATCGGAAAAACTTTCATATTCTGAAAATATTATATTTTCCTTACAACCAACAAAACAAATACAAAAGCCAACTAGGAGATATAATTTATGAGTTCGCATTGTTCTTTTTCGACTTCTTATGTTTACTAGATTTTCTTTTGTTTTTCGTTTTTTTTCGTTTTGGTTTATCAAAACGGGTTAAACTATCTTGACCAAATGAATTAGAAAACTCTGTCTTTTCAGTAGCAACTTCAGAGGTAAATTCCTCTAGACTTGCCACAGGGTTTTTCTCTCGTTGTGCTTTCAAAATCACTTTTACAGCGTCTGTATCCAGCTCAATCCAGTTGTTGTATTCTTTTTCGTAAGCGTACCAAAGTTTTCCTTTAAAAATGTCAATTTTCTGACAAACGGCATCACCTTTCTGGGTGGTTAATTTTTGATCTTGTCTTGGAAAATCTTTCAATGCTTCAAGATAAGTATCTAATTCATAATTGAGGCAACACTTTAATTTTCCACATTGTCCAGCAAGTTTAAGTGGGTTTAGTGATAATTGCTGATATCTTGCTGCAGAAGTTTTCACGGTCCTAAAATCAGTTAACCAGGTAGAACAACAAAGCTCACGACCACAAGAGCCAATGCCTCCAAGTCTCGCTGCCTCTTGTCTAAATCCAATCTGGCGCATCTCAATTCTGGTCTTAAATTCGTAAGCAAATTCTTTAATCAGTTGTCTAAAGTCCACACGCTCTTCTGCTGTGTAATAAAAAACAGCCTTGGAACCATCGCCTTGAAATTCGATATCGCTTATTTTCATTTTCAGATTGAGGCGAATAGCGATCTGCCTGGCTTTCACCTTCATTGCATCTTCGCGTTCTCTGGCAGTTTGCCAAACGTCAATATCCTTTTGAGAGGCTTTTCTATAAACTTTGCCCACTTCATTAGAAGTAGGATCTGTATTTTTCTTTTTCATCTGTACTCTTACCAATTCTCCGGTAAGCGTAACAATGCCAATATCGTGACCTGGAGAAGCCTCAGTGGCAACTATATCTCCAATGGAAAGCGTCAAATTTTCTGTGTTTCTAAAAAATTCTTTTCTACTATTCTTGAATCTAACTTCGACGCAGTCAAAAGCTACCTGATCTCCAGGCAGCTCTACATCAGATAACCAGTCAAAAACCGTTAGTTTATTACATCCATCTGTTCCGCATGTCCCGTTATTTTTACAGCCTTTAGGTTGGCCATCCTTTCCGGTCGAGCAACTGCTACATCCCATAAATTATATATATTGAAGCGCTTCTTAAATTAAAACGCTGAAGATTAATTATTCTTATTTAGAAATTCAAAGATACCAAATAATTACTAGAGACATTATAATGCTTTTTCCGACTTATTCTGAATTTAATAGCGTGTAGATTTAGTTTTTTCGATCTTTGCTTCAAAAATTAAATTAGCTTGAAACACCCCATATACATCAACGGTTTCGGATCCATTTCTGCTTTAGGTCATGATCAAGAAACAATCTTGGAGAATTACCAAAATGACTCTACCCACTTTTCAAAATTGGAATGGGAAAATACCTCTGTCCTAGGCGCAAGTCTTTTTGTATCTTCTTCAGAAAAAATCGAAAAACTCTCTCAGGAAAACACCAGATATAAAGATTTGGATAAGTCTGTGCTCATGGCGATGCATTCGGCTAGAAAAGCGATTGCTGGATTGAAATTTCAACCCCGATCTACGGGAATCAATATTGGTTCGTCTCGTGGTGCTACAGCCTTATTTGAAAATCATTATAAAGATTTTCTGGAAGGTAAAAAACTGTCACCATTGACTTCTCCTACGACGACTTTGGGAAATATTTCATCTTGGGTAGCTCAAGATTTGGGTGTCGATGGCCCTAACATAAGCCATTCTATCACCTGTTCTACAGCTCTGCATGCCATGCTCAATGCCAAAGCCTGGTTGGAAGCCGGAATGTGCGATATGTTTTTAGTAGGCGGTTCTGAAGCGCCACTTACAGAATTTACAGTTGCTCAAATGCAAGCTTTGAAATTATATTCAAAACTTGAAACTGAATTTCCATGTGAAAGTTTAAAGTTGGACAAACTTGAGAATTCCTTGATTCTTGGAGAAGGTTCTGCGACGGCTGTCATGTCAAAAAATCCAGAAAACGCTTTGGCTCAAATCACAGGGTTTGGTTATGCTACGGAACAAATCACTCACAATATTTCTATTTCTTCGGATGCTAAATGCTTTCAGAAATCTATGAAAATGGCATTGGAAGAAGCTGGGAAAACTGACGTAGATGCTGTGGTTCTTCACGCTCCAGGCACCAAAAAAGGAGATCAGGCAGAGGTGAGTGCCATTCAAAAAACATTTCAAGAAGTTCCCTTACTCACCACTAACAAATGGAAGCTAGGTCACACCTTTGGTGCTTCAGGAATGTTGAATATCGAAATGGCTTTACTGATGTTGAACACAGGCGAATTTTTCGAAAATCCATTTTATAAACAACCCAAATCTTCAAAACCTATTCAATCCGTTTTGGTGAATGCCGTAGGATTTGGCGGGAATGCAGTGAGTATTTTGCTAGAAAAACCTAAAATTTTATAATTAATTTGACTCAAATATTTTTCAGAATAGATAATACAACTAGTTTTTTCTATTTTTGAATCATTAAATAATATACCATGACAAGAAACGACTGGACTAAGGAAGAGATTTTAGACATTTACAATAAACCTTTAATGGAGCTGCTATATGATGCAGCAACCGTACATAGAAAACACCACGACCCAAATAAAGTGCAAGTTTCAACTTTGTTGTCTATTAAAACTGGCGGTTGTCCAGAAGATTGTGGCTATTGTCCACAAGCGGCTCGTTATCATACAGATATTGAAGGAAATGATTTGATGAGCGTTTCTCAGGTGAAAGCGCAAGCTTTGAGAGCAAAAGCTTCAGGTAGTTCTAGAGTTTGTATGGGTGCGGCCTGGAGGAATGTGAAAGATGGGGAAGAGTTTGACAACGTTCTGGAAATGGTGAGAACTATCAATAAACTAGACATGGAAGTTTGCTGTACTTTGGGAATGGTGACAGAAAATCAAGCACAACGTCTTGCTGAAGCTGGACTTTATGCTTACAATCATAATTTAGATTCTTCAGAAGAATATTATAAAGAAGTAATTTCTACAAGAGGTTACCAGGATAGATTGGACACAATCGGTAACGTCAGGAAAAGTAATGTGACTGTTTGTAGTGGAGGCATTATTGGTATGGGTGAATCTCTTGATGATAGAGCAGGCATGTTGGTCGCTTTGGCAACTTTGAATCCTCAACCAGAATCTACACCGATTAATGCACTGGTACCTGTTGAAGGAACGCCTTTAGAAGAACAACAAAAAGTATCCATCTGGGAAATGTTGCGTATGGTAGCGACGACTAGAATTGTAATGCCAGAAACACAAGTAAGACTTTCTGCTGGCAGAACTGATATGAGTAGAGAAGGTCAGGCGATGTGCTTTTTTGCTGGTGCTAATTCTATTTTTGCAGGTGATAAATTATTGACCACGCCAAATCCTGATGTAAACGAAGACATGGAAATGTTCAAATTATTAGGACTTGAGCCTCAAAAACCATTTGAGAAAAAATCTCAGCCACAATCGGTTTCAGCAGAAGAATCACAATACCAACCTCTTGGCGAAAAGCCAAAATGGTCAAGACCAGGTCATACGATAGAACGTAATGTCGAGGCAAAACAAAAGGCTAAGACTAAAATTTAGTTTTTTTTAAACCTATTTTTAAGTTGCAATAAGCTTCATTTTGGTTAATCCCAAAATGAAGCTTATTTTTGTATATTATGAAGTCTAACCAAAAACTCAATCTTCAGGCTGTCGATAGAGTAAAAACCATTTCTCCAAAGGATTTTGTAGAGAAATACGTAAAGCCTCAAAAGCCTGTCGTAATAGAACAACTTACCCATGAGTGGCCGGCTTATAAGAAGTGGTCGCTGTCTTATCTTAAGGAAATAGCTGGTGAAATTGAAGTGCCTTTGTACGATAACAGACCAGTATCCGCAAAGGATAAATTCAATGAGCCTCATGCCAAAATGAAGCTGAAAGACTATGTAGATCTTTTAAAAAAAGGACCAACAGACTATCGGATATTTCTTTTCAATATGATGAAAGAAGTTCCTGAACTACAGGAGCATTTTAAGATGCCAAATCTTGGAGTCAATTTCCTGAAGAAACTGCCTTTTCTGTTTTTTGGTGCAGAAAACTCTTCAGTTTTCATGCATTATGATATTGATTTTGCCAACATTCTTCATATTCATTTTGAAGGAAAAAAGCGCTGCATTATTTACCCACCTTCAGAAACTAAATACCTTTATAAAGTACCAAATGCGCTCATAAGTCTAAACGAGATCGATTTCAATAATCCAGATTTAGAAAAATTCCCAGCCTTAAAATTGGCGAAGGGTTACGAAGCTTATCTGGAACACGGTGAAGCCCTATATATGCCAGAAGGTTATTGGCATAACATGACTTACCTTACTCCAGGATTTTCTATGAGCTTAAGAACTTTACCCAGAAGTGCTAAGAATTTAAGTAAAGCAGTTTACAACTTGACCATTATGAGAGGTTTTGAAAATATAATGCGAAAACTTAAAGGTGATCAATGGATAGAGCATAAAAATAAGGTGGCTTATACTCGACAAGAGAGAAGGATAGAGAAAGAATTACATGGGGAGTAAATCATTGATAACATCATAAATCAACTCAGTTTCGTAGCCTTTGTAAGCTAAATGCTGGTAAAGTTTTTGCCTTTTCTTGTAGTCGTTAGGATCTTTTAATGTCCTTAGTTTTTGCTCAGATAATTTCCTCAAAGTCTTGAGGTAATCATCTTCATCAATCTCAGATAAACCTGCTTTTAGGTTGTAGGCAGAAATATCTTTAGCTTTCAATTCTTTTGTAATTCTTAATCGGCCATATTTTTTTATTCTGAATTTGCCACGGGCATAACTTCTGGCAAAGCGTTCTTCATTAAGGAAATCTTCTTCAATGAGTTTGGTGATGATGTAGGCTTTAGCATCTTCATACATTTCAAGATCGTAGAGTTTTTGCTCCACCTCTTGGTGACAACGATCCTGGTAAACGCAGTAATTCATCACTTTGAGCAGGGCTTCATCTACTGTAAGGGATTTCTTGGGTTTGAAGTTTTCTTTTGGCATTTTAAAATAATGTGTTTGCAAAAGTACAAAAACAAAAAACCCCATATTCTCAATGGAATATGGGGTTTTAAAAATTATATCAACAACTTAAACTTTGATGACTGATCCGTCTTGGTCATAAAAATGATATTCAAGGTAATTGTAAGCATCTCGTGGTTGGATTTTCACCCATTTTTTGAAATCAAAAAACCACTTGCTTCTTGGAGAAGGAAACCCTTTCATAAGATAGGCTGCTATAAAAGGATGTGCTGTGAGCGTTATCTTTTTATTTCCTTTTTTCAAGATCTTTTGTAAATCTGCATTTATTTTGTTTACAATTACAATAGGAGCTTCAATCTCCCCGTCGATATTTGGATCTTTTTCACGAGTTTTTATGTTCATCTCTGGACGAACACGCTGCCTTGTGATTTGGATTAACCCAAATTTACTTGGAGGTAAGATTTTATGTTTTGCTCTATCATCGCTCATCTCATCTTTAAGATGTTCGTAAAGTTTTCTTCGGTTGTCTGGGTTGTTCATATCGATAAAATCTACGACTATGATTCCCCCCATGTCTCTTAATCTCAACTGACGCGCTATTTCTGTTGCGCTTATCATGTTGACTTCGAGTGCTGTATCTTCTTGATTTTTTGCCTTATTGCTTCTGTTTCCACTATTTACATCTATCACATGCATTGCTTCTGTGTGCTCTATAACTAGATAAGCTCCTTTTTTCATGGTTACGGTTTTACCAAAAGACGTCTTGATTTGTCTTTCTATGCCATACTTTTCGAATATGGGAACGTTAGAATTATAATGAGAAACAATAGATTCTCTGTCTGGAGATATTTTTCCGACATAATCTTTTATTTGTGTAAATGTAACATCATCATCTACACTTATAGATGTAAATGAGTCGTTGAACATGTCTCTTAATATTGATGAAGCTTTATTAAGCTCACCCAAAACTTTAGAGGGTTGATGTGCTTTACTTAGCTTTTTGCACATATTCTCCCATCGTTTCATCAAATTTTGAAGGTCTTGGTCAATTTCAGCGACTTTCTTGCCTTCTGCAACAGTTCTGATAATGACACTAAAACCTTTGGGTTTAATACTTTTTACTAATCGCTTGAGCCGATTTTTTTCTTCTTTGCTTTCAATTTTTTGCGAAACTGAAACTCTATCCGAAAAAGGGACCAAAACGATATAGCGCCCTGCAAGAGAAAGTTCACTGCTTAATCTCGGGCCTTTTGTAGAGATAGGTTCTTTTACTACTTGTACAAGAACAGATTGATTGGAGTGTAGCGTATCTGCTATGGATCCGTTTTTATCGATTTCTTCTTCAAAAGGAAAATCCCTCAAAGAGAAACTTTTCAATTGATTGGAGGTCGCTTTTTTTACAAACTTCAACATTGTTTTGACGTTTGGGCCTAGGTCATGATAGTGTAAAAAGCCATCTTTTTCATAGCCTACATTTACAAATGCAGCATTGAGACCTGGTAAAGCTTTTCTTATTTTTGCTAAGAAAATATCACCAACAGAGAAATCGAATCCTTCTGTTTCTTTATGGAGCTCTATAAGCCTTCCATCTTTTAATAAGGCAAAATCTACAGCGTCGGAACTAGAACGTACTATTAATTCCTTATTCACGCTTATTAGATTTTAGGAGTCTATAATAATTTACAGACTAAAATTATACATAAGTAATCCTAACAATTCTTTTCAGAAAAAGGATTACAATTAAAATAATATAGAAATTCAAGGAGTTGAACTTCGATGTCAAAGAACGTATCGAATAAGAAAAAGTAGTTGAAGAACTACTTTTTCTTGTGACGGTTAGCTCTACTTCTCTTTTTTCTTTTGTGAGTGGCTACCTTATGTCTTTTTCTTTTCTTACCGCTTGGCATAGGCCTTGTTTTTTTAGATTATTAAATTTATTTTATTTCAACGTTTTCTTTAACTCCATCTACAAATACTTTTGCAGGTTTAAATGCTGGAATATTGTGAGCTGGAATTTTAATCGTAGTATTCTTTGAGATATTTCTACCTGTCTTTTCTGCTCTGGTCTTTACGATAAAGCTTCCAAAACCTCTTAGATACACATTATCTCCACCTTCTAAAGAATTCTTTACCTCATCCATAAAGGTTTCTACAGTAGCTTGAACTTCATTTTTCTCTAAACCGAGTTTTTCCGAAATGTTAGCTACAATATCTGCTTTCGTCATAATTCAAAAATATTTATTCAGGATTAATCTTATATTTTTTTGAGTTTGCAAATATAAGTAATTTATCCGCAATATATAAATACAATGCTCTAAATAGTAGGCGGATATGAATTATACTTGCAAAAAACTTGAAATGAATTTCTCTAAACGTCTGCTAAATTGGTACAAGGTTGAACACAGGGATTTGCCATGGAGACATACCAAAAACCCTTATATTATTTGGTTAAGTGAAATTATATTACAGCAAACCCAAGTCAAGCAGGGTCTGCCATACTTCCAGAAATTTGTATCGAGATTTCCAACGGTTCATGATCTAGCAGATGCAAGTGAAGATGAGGTTTTAAAATTATGGCAGGGTTTGGGGTATTACTCAAGAGCGAGAAATCTTCATTTCACCGCTCAGTATGTTAGTAAAAACTTAAATGGAGATTTTCCTGATAATTTTAAGGAGCTTAAAACATTAAAAGGAATAGGTGATTATACAGCTGCCGCAATTGCATCATTTGCTTTTGAAGAACCTGTAGCAGTAGTTGATGGAAATGTGCAACGTGTCCTCTCTAGGTATTTAGGAATTTATACTCCAATCAATTCTACAGAGGGTGTAAAAGAATTTAAAACTAAAGCTCAAAAATTACTAGACTCTTCAAATCCTTCAATTTATAATCAGGCAATAATGGAGTTTGGAGCCTTACACTGTAAACCCAAATCTCCAAAATGTATGTTTTGTGTTTTTCAACACGACTGTACCGCTTTTCAGCAAGGTATTCAAGATGAATTACCAGTTAAGCTTAAGAAGACCAAAGTGAAAAAACGATATTTCAATTATTTGGTACTTTCAGATTCAGAAGGAAATACAATCGTAAAAAAAAGAAGGGGAGCAGGAATTTGGCAAGGCCTTTATGAATTTCCTCTTATCGAGTCCGAAAATCCACAAGAAATTCCTACTTCTGAAGAAATAAATGAGGCGACAGGAATGCCTCTTGCAAGGATTGAGAAAATAAAGATTTATAATGAGGAGCCCGTCATTCATCTTTTATCCCACAGAAAAATACTGTCGACTTTTATTGAAATTGAGATCAATGGGCAATTATCCGATTTGAAATTTTCAAATAAATTTGAAATTTGTAAAATAAAAAACTTGAGGCAACTTGCTGTGCCAGTGCTAATTCAAAATTTTATAGAATCTGAATTTCCTATTGCATAATTCTTTTTCTTACATTTACATAAATTTAAAATTATGGCAGGAACACTCAACAAAGTTATGCTTATTGGCCATACAGGCGATGAGGTGAAAATGCATTATTTTGAAGGCGGAAACTGTATTGGACGTTTTCCTCTGGCCACGAATGAAGAGTACATCAATAAAGCGACTAACGAAAAAGTAAGCAATACCGAATGGCATAACATTGTTGTGAGAAATAAGGCTGCTGAAATTTGTGAAAAATACCTCAAAAAAGGAGATAAAGTTTACATCGAAGGACGCATAAAAACTCGTAAATGGCAAGATGACAAAGGTATGGACAGGTATTCTACAGAAATACAATGTTTAGAATTTACCTTTTTGACACCAAAAGATGGTGCTAATTCTGAAAGCGCGGGAAACCCCCAAGCTTCTCAACCTAAGCCTAATCCGAAACCTTCACCAGCTCCTAAAGCAATGGAAGAGGAGGAAGACGATTTACCTTTTTAAAACAAAAATTCTTTAAATTTTGGAACCCGGTCCCTCGAGTTACATCTTATTTTCAGTAATTGAATTTACAGATGTATTCAAAATAATATTTTTCTTTATTCTGCTTGTATCTTCTGCACTTATTTCAGGTTCGGAAGTCGCACTTTTCTCCTTGAAGCCATCAGATTTTGATGTTAAAGAAGGAAATGTGTCGAAGCAAGAACAGATCATTATTAACTTATTAGATAAACCCAAGAAATTATTAGCTACGATTTTAATAGCTAACAATTTTATAAATATCGCTATTGTTCTACTTTACGCCTCAATTAGTGAGACTTTTTATGGAGATAGTAACACCTTGTTTTTTGGCATAAGTCTCAAGTTCCTTATTGATGTAGGTTTAGTTACCTTTCTCATCTTGATGTTTGGTGAAATATTGCCCAAAGTTTATGCCAACAGAAATAATGTAGTTTTTGCTCATTTCATGTCAGTGCCCTTGAGTATTCTAGATCGACTTCTTACACCACTAAGCGTCCCAATGCGTTCCGTAACCAATTTGATACAAAATAGATTTGGTAAACAAAAAACCAATCTGAGTGTTGATCAGTTATCTCAAGCTTTGGAACTCACAAGTGAAGATGATACTTCAAAAGATGAGAAGAAAATTCTTCAAGGGATTGTATCTTTTGGAAATACAGATACCAAACAGGTCATGCGTCCCAGGCTTGACATTTTTGCGCTTAATGTGGAGCAAACTTTTCATGAAGTGGTAGAAGAAATTATGGAAAATGGATATTCTAGAATTCCTGTTTATGAAGATAATGTAGATAATATCACAGGAATATTGTATATCAAAGATTTATTACCACATCTCCAAGAAAAGAATTTTGAATGGCAAAATCTAGTTAGAGAGCCTTACTTTGTTCCAGAAAACAAAAAATTAGATGATCTTCTTGCCGATTTCCAGGAACAAAAAAACCATTTAGCCATTGTAGTTGATGAGTACGGAGGAACAAGTGGTTTGATATCTTTGGAGGATATTATCGAGGAAATTGTAGGAGATATTAGCGATGAGTTTGATGATGAGGATGTGATTTATTCTAAAATTAATGAATCCACCTACGTGTTTGAAGGAAAAACACCACTTAAAGACTTCTATAAAATATTAAAGCTAGATGACCTTAAAAGTGAAGAATTTGAGTCCAATAAAGGGGAGGCTGAAACTCTTGCTGGTTTTGTACTTGAGTCTTCAAAGGGCTTTCCAAAGAAAGGGCAAATCATTGCTTTTAGTAATTTCGACTTTACCGTTGAAGCTTTGGATAGCAAACGAATAGTTCAGCTTAAAGTGAAGATCAATAAAGATAAAATTGCAGAAAATGCGTAGTTTTTTTCTAATTCTCTTTTCAGTTTTTATATCCTCTTGTAGCGATTCTACTCAGCCTAAACCATCTGGTTTTTTAGCCTTAGATTATGAAGATTCTAAATATAGCAGAGTGAATCTCGATTGTCCCTTTACTTTCGAAAAAAATGACTTCTCAAACCTGGAAAAAAACAATCCAAATCAAC
The DNA here is from genome assembly GCF_042677225.1 of Psychroflexus salinarum. Taxonomy (NCBI): domain Bacteria; kingdom Pseudomonadati; phylum Bacteroidota; class Flavobacteriia; order Flavobacteriales; family Flavobacteriaceae; genus Psychroflexus; species Psychroflexus salinarum. The sequence goes on along the minus strand of NZ_JBHTIV010000005.1, from coordinate 446,515 downwards.
CCTGCTGGTTAAATCTTGATTATCCTAGGATGAATGCCAAAATCTATCTGACCTATTCTCCAGTTGAAAATAATTTAAGAGAATTGCTTATCGATGCCCAAAAACTACCTGAAAAGCACACTATAAAAGCGGATATGATAGAAGCTAGTGTTTATCAAAACGAAAAAAATCAGACCTTCGGTAATTTCTACGAGGTTGAAGGTGACGCCGCCTCGCAAGCTCAATTCTACATCACCGACAGTACGTCTCATTTTCTTACAGCCTCTTTATATTTTGAAGTAAAACCTAATTACGACTCTATTCTTCCTGCAGCTAGCTACCTGAAGAAAGACATGAGACACCTGATTGAAACACTGAAGTGGAAATGAGGACCTACATTAGCTAAAATAATTGTAATTACAATGCTCTGTCAATCAGCTTAATTTAGATTTATCCAAAAATATTTAAAAAATGAAAACATCAATACTATGCTTAGCCTTGAGTTTAATTGCTTTTGTAGGCTGTAAAAACTCAAACTCTAATGAAAAAGAAACTGAAAAAAAAGAAATAGCTCAAACTTCAGACCAGGCAATTACTGAATTTGATATTACTCCAATTTCCCATGCTACAGCAGTTTTCGTAATCGATTCAACTGTATTTTATATTGATCCTGTTGGAGGTGCTGAAGCTTTTGAAGGTCAGCCTTCACCAGATTTGATTTTGGTCACTGACATTCATGGGGATCACTTCAATCAGGAAACACTTGAAGCGGTTGCAACTTCGGAAACCAAAATCATTGTGCCACAGGCTGTAGCAGATCAAATTGAAGGAGAACTTCCTAAACAGTTAATTATATTAAATAATGATGAGGCAAAAAGCTTAAATGGCTTCAATATAGAAGGCATAGCTATGTATAATCAGGGCGATGAAGACAAAGTATATCATATCAAAGGTAGAGGCAACGGTTATGTCATTGAAAAAGGAGAGATGAGAATATATTTCTCTGGTGATACTGAAGGTGTACCTGAAATGAGAGCTTTGAAAAATATTGATAAAGCCTTTGTGTGTATGAATCTTCCTTACACTATGGATGTGGAAGCCGCTGCAAAAGCCGTGTTAGCTTTCCAGCCTACTGAAGTTTATCCTTACCACTACCGCGGACAAGGAGGTTTGTCTGATGTAGAAAAATTTAAATCTCTCGTAAATCAGGGCAATGAAAACATCCAGGTTAATCTTTTGAATTGGTACCCTTCGGTAGACTAGAACTCACGATCATATAAATTAATTTTCCAGGCTTTGATTCTCATCAAAGCCTGGAAAGTTTTAACCCGATTTTATTAAAAGTGTTAAAGAATAAAACTCACTTTTGCAAAAAAAAATGGTTTGAATGCAAATTCCTTAAAGTGGATTTTTCTTTTTTCTCTAGCACTATTGTGGGGAAGCTCTTTTATCCTCATTAAAAAAGGCTTAGTGGGTTTGTCCCCATTACAGCTCACCGCTTTACGAGTCTTGATTACAGGTGTTTTTTTAGGTATTATTGGCTTTAAGAAAATTAAGCAAATTCAAAAATGGCAATGGAAATGGATTGCTATTTCTGGCTTCATTGGCACCATGTTTCCCACCTTATTATTTTCTTATGCTGAAACTGAAATCGATAGCGCTATTGCTTCTATTCTGAATTCAACAGTGCCCTTGCTGGCACTAGTGACCGGAATTCTATTTTTTAGCAATCAGTTTATCAAAAAGCAATTTATTGGAGTAGTTATTGGCTTAGCGGGTTCTGTGCTTTTGATTTTAGCAGGAGCTTCACTTAATCCCAATCAGAACTATTGGTTTGCTGTTTTACCAGTAATAGCTTCTCTTATGTATGCTTTCAATGCTAATATTTTAAAATCCTACTTAGAAAAAATTTCAGCACTCGGTATCGCTACAGGTTCTTTTCTGATTTTAATTCCGTTTGCCCTTGGGATATTAGCTTTTACGGGATTTTTTAATGTAGAGTTTCTAGCCCAGGAAGACGTACAAACCTCTTTACTTTATGTGACCGTTTTAGCGCTTTTCGGAACGGCGCTTGCCAAAATTATATTCAATCGGCTTATTCAATTATCCAATGCTGTATTTTCCACATCTGTGACTTATCTTATTCCGGTAGTAGCTTTATTTTGGGGATATTTGGACGGAGAACAATTCAACCTTTTTCAGCTTGCCGCTGGTGGCGTGATTCTACTTGGTGTTTATATTTCTAACCGGAAGAAGAAAGCTAAGAAGACGAAAGTTTTTGATAAGACTTAAAACCATTTTTTTTTGATAATCAATATGTAGAATTCAGTACATTTTATCTGCTTGAATAGGCACATTGATTTTGATATAACTATTTTTTGGCTAAAATTTTGAAGCAAATACCACTTTTCCCTTTGGTTGATGATATCCTTTTTATTTCAAAAATGGAATCCTGGGCACATATTTATTTCTCTTTCCTTTTTGACTTTTACGGACATTTATAATAATCAAAACTAGATTATACAGGTAAAGTATTTTTAAAACTATGCCTACTAAAGAAAAATCTACCAGTAAGACCGGTAAAGAGCTTAGGGCTTTAAAATTTAATGGAACATAGGATCCTCCCGATGCTATTATTACAACAATAAATAAAGTTAGGGTCCAGGTGATTTGAAAGCTGATTAATTTCTTACCTGTACCCTCTACCCATTTTATTTTTTCTCTTTTTAGAATCCACATCACCGTAGGTATGATGATTCCCAGAAAGGGCTGAATAAAAACGCTAAGCGCACTTAAATTCATAAGAGTTAAATACCCTTTATCTTCAGCCTCTGTCCATTCCAGCACATCATCTGGTGTTACACCGAGCGCCTGGGTTAATTTTATTAAAGTATCACCCCTGGGAATGGATTCTCCTTTTTCGATTCTTTGAATTGTTCTTAAACTCAACCTTGATTCTTCTGATAATTGCTCTTGTGAAAATCCTTTTCGGGTTCTTAGATCTTTAATCTTGTTTGCTAAGTTTTGATTGTTCATGTTTCTTTATTTAATTGTTCTTAGCAAATTTATCAGTTAGTCTAATTAAGCCTTGCGTCAATAGGGTGACAATCTTATGACACTTTTGTCTTAGTATAGCAAAAGGGCTTATTTAAGAGCTTGCCTTTGATTTTGTGGCGGAAAACTTCAGGGATTTTTTCTCTCATATTTTCAACATATGCCTTCTGCGAAGTTGGATATAGCTATGCTCCTGAATTTCGTAATTGTGTTATGTCACCTTTATAAACTTCGTTTAAATATTCGTTATAGGGATCATTTCTTTTATAACTAAAATAGTTTTCAGCTTTGTCTAAATGAAGTTCACTTTTGGTCAAGTCTCCATTTTCTAAATAAATTTTAGCTAATCCTAGATGCGCTTCTACGGTATATTTTGATTGGTTTAATGCTTTTTCAAATTCTATTTTTGCTTTGTTGTAATTCCCTAATTTATATTCTGAAAGTCCGGTGTAAACAAAAGTCTGAATATCAACCCAGTCTTCTCCATGATTCTCTATACTTCTTTCGAAGCATGTCATCGCTTCATCATATTTCTGTAATCCGTAATATGCTTCTCCTCTTAAGAAGTCAATATCTTCACCCCAAGGTGTATCTATAAAACTTGGAGTTAATGAATCCAAACGATTAAAATCCTTCAAAGCGCCATTAAAATCTCTTAGGAATCGAAGTTTCATATAGCCCCTGTAACCTAAATGCATTATAGGATCTAGCTCTACAGCTTTGTCGAGAAGTTGGAAACCTTGCTTATAATAGCCCCGTTTGTTAAAGGGAACTGATTGCTCAAAATAAATTTGATGATTAGACGGGTCCTGATATTTAAGAATTTCGAACATGGATTGAGAAAGATAAACTCCCTGAAAATGTGACGCAAAATCATATCTCTTATCTTTTGCTGAAAAAACCAATAGATAGATGACTGTAAGAGAAAATAAAGTTAGTAAGGATGCTAAAATTAACTTGAGTATTTTGAAAAACTTTTTCATTGGCTAGAAAATATCTATGATCTGATGATTTCTTATTTTAAAGTTCAATACATAATAACTATCGTAGGAACTATATTCATTTTCTGCGGGGTTCCAGTCTTCTAAACTAAGCATAGCCTTTTCTATACTTTTAAGTTTTTCTAAATTGGTTTCAACCTCTTCTAAATTTAAATCAGTTGACAGAGATCTGAATCTGCCTATTTCTCCTTTACAATTCACAATAAATCGGAACGTTATAAGTCCTGAACTTTCAAATTTCAGGTTTTGTAAGTCACTAAGAAGTTTACTTTTGATCGCTTTTTTTCCTCCTTCGTAGTTGGTATTCATTCCATAATAATTTGAAATTATATCTTCATTACAAACTTTGAAATCAGGATCAACCTCGCTATTGGCGCTTAATTCTCCTATAGTATGCGACATTTGGTAAACAACCCAGCATGTCATTATAAAAGCTATGACAGCGCTAGTTAATAGGAAAATATTTGTTTTATTTTTCAAATGATAAGTTTTCGCTTTTAGTCATAGTTGGGTAAATCAGTTATGGTAAGTAGCAGGAGTAAGGATGCGGATTTGTCTTTTTAAGCTTTTATTTTCTGGTTTATAAAATTACACTTTTTCGATAAACCCTTATTTCAGATGAAACGATGTTAACTTTAGTTTCTCTAATTCAAATTATTTATTTCACTATGTAAGAGTATTAAATGATTAATAGACATATCAATTAATGGTTCGAACATAAATGCATTAAAATGAATATTTTCAGGAGTCATCAGGTTAACCTTATCTAAGGTTCTAATTGAAGGGCTATTGGGATTTTTTTTACAATATTTTCCATACAAAAATTGAGTCTGATTTTTTTTGATTTCATTTAAATCAACTTCTGGTAAGTTATCGATTAGATATTTTTCTGCTTCTAGTCTAATTGCAATTGCTAAACAAATTTTATTTTCAAGAGCAATTTCATCAACATCTTCTTTTGTAATTGAATTTGCGGTATTGATAATAAAATCGATTAGATTTTCATCCCTAAAATCTATTTTTTTATCATGCAGTTTTGCTAATCTATTTTTAAAAATATCGAAGATTTGTCCCACATCTAAATTATCTGATCCTTTCTTTCTATGAAGACAACCTGTAAGAGTCAAATATTCTTCATTCTTCTTAGATTCACTGTATTCAATTAGATTTCTAACGAAAGGTATCAATCCAATAAAAAACTTTGGTTTCCGGTAATTTTTAATGAAGAGATCAAAAATATCATTCACATATTGCCCTTCATGAAGTGTAACTTCATTCATCAGATTTTTAGTGGTCATGAGAACTTCACTTTTGTCTCTGTTCAAGTGTAATCTAGAAGCAACCGTACGATAAAAATCAAAATTATGAGTTAAAATAATTGTCTTAAAAAGTCCTTGTTCATGTATTTCTCTTATATATTCAATTATTGCAAATTTATTTTTGTAATCGAAAGAGTCTGCAACATCATCAAAAATCAACAAGTTTTTATTAGTGTTTAATTTTCTAGCTTCAATCTCAAATAAAAAATGAAGTAAAAAATATGCTCTTTGCTCACCTTTACTTAATATTGTAAGTAAACTTTCTCGATTTTGTTCAATAGCATCTTCTCCTCTGTCCGAGTAATCAAAATTTAAATTAGCAGTTTCTTCTTTTAATATTATATCTTCTTGATTTTTAATTTTGACCTTAAATGGAACGTGGAATCTAGAATTAAAAGTTTTAATAATCTTTGTCCAGAGTTCAAACTCTTTTTTTGAATCATTAACAATTTCTTCTAATCTATTTTTTTTGCCTTCATATTGAACTATTAATTCTTCTGCATCTTCTTTAATTTCGGAAAAGTAATTAATCCACATTTCTTGTTTAAACTTTTCGTATTGCTTCAAATTAACAAGAATTAGATTGTTTTTTTCGATTACTTTTTTAAAGGATCTTAGCTCAGCATTAGACCCAATCGCTTTATCTACTTTTTCGAAAGATTTTTTAAGTTTTTCATCATCTAAAATTTGCTGAACTTCTTCTTCAACTAAGTTTTTCAAATTTTCAGCATTTTTAATTTCAGTACCGTCTTCTAAGATAAATTTATGACCTGCATCAAAAAAAGAATTATCTTCAATTGATTTTATAATAATATTTGCTTGGTAGGTGCCAAATGTGTTATTTACAGATTCTTTAAAAAACTTGGACTTCGATATGATACTTTTGTAATCACTAACGTACTGATCTAGAATAACTTCATTTTTATCAAGAAATTTTTTTACGTTACCTTTTTTATCAAAAACGTCGTTATATCTAAACTCATATTTTTCAAACTCAATTTTGAGGTTTCCAATTTGATTATTTAATACTTCAAAAAAATTATAATTTTCATTCTCTGAAAACGTATTAATAAACTCAGATTCACAATCTGTACTTTGGGAGATTACTTTTAGTTTTTTGATGAACTCAACCTTAGAATCATTTAATTCCTTATATATCTTATCATATTCTTCCTTTAAATCTTTACTTGCTAAGAAACTGCTTATTTTATTTGATGCATCAAAGCTATCGTCCTCAGCATTTATAACTAGTATATCGCTTGGTTTTACTTCAGATTCATCATTTAAAATTTCATATCTAGAAACTCTCGATTTATAGATTCTATCACATGGCTTCTTTTTGGGATCATCTTTTGAAATAAGCTCAAAGGTTTTTGCAAAAGATGTTTTCATTGTGCCATTCGGAGCATAAATCAAATATGTATTACTTTCTTCAAATTCAAATTGATGATTTAATTTTCCTATTCCAAAGCAATTTTCAAAGTTAATTTTAAGTTGTTTCATTCAAGTATTTTTGTCGGAAATTACCGTTAACACGTTATACCTCCCTAAAATACAATTTTATTTAAAACAGTTACGAATTATAGGAGCTTTGCTAGTTTTAGTCATTTAAGAGAAAGGGTTTAAATTAGTCACTTCACCTTCAGTAGACCTTCCTCATCAAACTGGAGGTTGAGGCTAACTATAATGCACTAAGAAATGTATTGTAGAAACTTCAATGCATCTTAAAACAAAATCCCCCTAAACCTTCAAAAGCTTTAGGGGGGACTTATAAGTAAACTGATAAAGAATTTTTATTTAAACTTCAGGACCGGTGAGCGGCCTTTTTTGAATTTCTTATTACCAGCGGGTCTACCGGATCTTAAGCGTTTTTGTTCTTCGTAAGGCAATTGGATGATGTCTTTGCAGTCGGTTGAGCAGCAGCCTTGCATTTCCTGGGCGCAGTCCTCGCATTGAATAAACAACAAATGGCAGCCGTCGTTGGCACAGTTCACGTGCGTATCGCAGGCTTTTCCACACTGGTGGCATTTGGCAATGACATCGTCGGAAATCTTCTCGCTACGGCGATCGTCAAACACGAAGTTTTTGCCAAAGAACTTGTTTTCCAGATTCTTATCTTTTACCTGTCTGGCGTACTCGATGATGCCGCCCTCGAGCTGATAGACTTTTTTGAAGCCCTTGTGTTTATAGTAGGCACTGGCTTTTTCGCAGCGAATGCCGCCGGTGCAATACATCACCAGGTTTTTGTCTTTTTTGTGGTCTTTGAGGTCAGCTTCGATGATGTCCAGCGACTGGCGAAAGGTGTCCACATCGGGAGTGACGGCATTTTTGAAATGACCGATCTCGCTTTCGTAATGGTTACGCATATCGACTAGAACCGTGTTGGGATCTTCGATAAGCTCATTAAATTTCATCGCATCGACATGCACGCCTTTGTTAGTGACATCAAAAGTGGAATCATTAAGACCATCGTGAACGATTTTGGGTCTGACTTTTATCTTTAGCTTTAAAAAAGCTTTGTTGTAGTGTTCAATGGCAATGTTTAGTCGAACATCCTTCAAGAAGTCAATACTGTCTAAGAATACTTTAAACTCCTCAAATTTTTTGGCAGGAACAGAAAGCTGAGCATTGATGCCTTCGTAGGCAACATTAATTCGACCCAGGACATCTAGTTTATTCCAGTTGACAAATAGAAAATCTCTAAACTCTTTAGGATTCTTGAGTTGGTGATACTTGTAAAAAGAAAGGGTAAGACGTTCTTCACCAGCTTGTTCTATAAGCTGTTCCCTTTCTTTTGAACTTAGTTTATTGTACAGTTGCATGCTATACTAATATTAAGGTTAAAAGAAATGATTTAAAAATACAAAGGTATGATTTTTAGGATTTATGATATCCGATTTCTGATTAACGATTGTCGATTTCTGATTTATGAATGATGATTTGAAACTAAGAATCTTGTTATGAGGTAGATTATTGCTTGGTGTTGACACCCTTTGCCTTCGGCATTTCCCTCGAGGGAAAAAGTTACAATGATACTTAAGGTTTATTATTTCTAGTGTGTTTTTCTTCCCTTGAGGGAAGATTAAGATGGGTGTTTTTTGATGTGGTAGCTTTTAATTTTGTGATCAGTTAGATTTTCTTGCTGGTTAACACCCTTTGCCTAACGGCATTTCCCTCGAGGGAAAGGACCACACTTGATTACATAAACATTTTTTTTTTGAATTAAACCTCTTCCTTTGAGGGAAGACCGAGATTGGTGTTCAACGCGTGATAGAAAAAGATAAATAACCTTAATGCTTCGAAAAAACAACCTTAGCCTCCGGCATTTCCCTCAAGGGAAACTTTAAATTAGAATTTCTTTTATTCATTTTGAGTTAAGTTCTCTTCTCTTGAAGGAAGATTATGATGGGTGTTTTGAAAGAAATATTTAAGTGTTCAACTCATCAATCAACTTTTTTAGATGCTGAATGACCTCGGGTAAATTACTGAGAATTTGGTCATTTTTATACCGAACAAATCGAACGCCTAGCTTTTCAATTCTGGCTTGCCTTAAGCCATCTTCTAAAGCTCTATTATTATGACTGCTCCCATCAATTTCTATGGCAAGGCCAATCTCTTTAATATAGAAATCAACAACATAATCTAAAATTGGCATTTGTCTCCTTACCACAACACCGAGTTTAGAACCTTTCGCTGCACTCCATAGCACCTTCTCCGCTGGAGTCATATTTTTCCTCAATTCTTTGGCAAGTTCTCTAGAAGCTTTAGTGTACGGTAAGATGTTATGATTTCTCATGGTTATCAAGGCTTACATTTTAAAGATAATTCTTTTTTGAAACACCTTTTTCTTTAAGCAATTCCTTGAAGGAAAAAAGTCAAAATTAAATTTCAGGCCTTTTATTTAGAGTCAGAGTTTCTTCCCTTGAGGGAAGATTAAGATGGGTGTACAACGCGTGATAGAAAAAGCTTAATAACTCTAATGCTTCGAAAAGCACCCTTTGCCTTCGGCATTGCGCATCTATACCTCTATGATAAGATAAGAATCAACCGGTCTTAAATGAGGCTAGTTAAAACTAGTATGTTTTAGTTTTAGCCCCTCGACCTTACTAAGGATAAACTTAAAAGGAGAACCAGCTTAATTATTATAAGTCGAAGCTTTTAAATAGATACCTATCCTCTCGAAGACTTAAATAGCCAAGTATAACTCTATTGTTAAAATATGTAATACTTTCAACCTTTATATTCCTTTCGTTCACTTCCTTATAGTCATCAATTCTATCAAAAACATTTTTTTCAATCTCACCTTCACTATGATTAAACTCTTTATCAAACAAGCATTCAATTCGAGTTGATCCTGTGTTTGAGTAGAGACCATAAGCATAGAATGTAGGATTAAAACTTACAGTCATTGCTCCAAATGTACCCATAGGTACTGCTCCAAACCCTGGCATCATCATACCTCCACCAGAGGTTTGTTTTCTTATTCCTCCAATGGTTATATGGTATTTATCCTTATTTCTGTTTATTGAAATTCCGTTGTCTTGACTGGACATTTTTCTAAGAAGTTTTGAAGTTTTTTCCATTTTTCTGGTACTACCAAAGCTATACATAGAACCCTCTTGCAGAATTTGAGAGTTTTTGAACTCAATTTCCTCTTTTTTACCTACTCTTAATGTTTTAATAAGATCTTCAGGTTGTTCAATGGATTTAATGTCAACTATCAATTCCTTATTATTTGACATGACCTGTGCAATTTTGTCCTCAAATAAAAATGAATTGGATTTTCCTCCCCATTCATTTTTTAACCTAGATTTTTTAATGATTCTAACTTTTGGTTCAAATTCTGGATAATCGAAATTGAGAAGTATCGTATGTTCTAAATCACCATCTAATGTCCATACAAATCCATTTTCATATTCATACATTTTATTTGGATTGGCCGTGATTTCAATATTATTTGGTATTTTATTGTTAACTTTTACCAAATCTATATTCGAAGTGAAACCCTTTGCTTCAATAATATAAGAGCTTAAATAATTATCTTTTATTCCACTCATTCTTAATTGTTTGGTCAAAAAGATTTCTTTTACTGAAGACTTACCATCAATTTTATACTCCCATTTTTTTAAACTGTTATTATTACTGATATCTATAGTATAAATAATACAGCGGTCTGAAGTACAGTAGCTTTCTACAAATCTGTCTGTTCTTTTTTCTATATCGTATTCTGCTTCCTTTGTTTTTCCTGTTGTGAAATCGTATTGTATATAAGCAAACTTATTTCCTTTATCATTTTTTTGAATGAGTAACAACTTATTATTCTTAATAATGTGTCCAATAATTTCTTTGTACTTCCTCTTTAAGCCTTCAGAAGTAATTCGATTCACAAGTGTTCCTATACTATCAAATTTAAATCCGTGGGTTACTTTATCTTCTTCAAGTATGGCATAATAGGAATTGGTTTTTGAATCTTCAATAAGATAAGCGTCTTGAATCTTCCATCTTGACTGGATATCACTCGCATTAATTTCCAGGAAAGGATATTGACCAAAACAGGTATTCACAAATAATAACAGTAGAATAAAGTTAGCTTTCATTTAATTAAATTTAGTGTCAACGTTTTAAGAACTACCTCGAAATACAACAAGGAATTCCAGTGCTAAAAATATATTTTACAACTTAAACACCACAATATTTCTAAAAGTATTTGTGAAAGTTTTTTAGTATTTGACATAACCCACTAGAATCGCCAATAATATCTTATTAATAATCATTCAACTCAAATTTCTGAAAAGCAGTCAATTTGAAGCTTAGACATTCTTTTTCTTTTATGTGTTGCTAATCAGAAAACACAGCCATAAACACTTCAGCCTTGGATCGTCCTACCTGTGCTTTTAATTCGTCTACTGAAATTTTTCCAATTTTATACTGAAGCTGATCCTGAATGCCTTCCAAAATATCTGTGTTGAATTGAAAAGTGTCAAGGTCTTCTTTAGCATAAGACGAGATATAAACTTTGATAAGCCTTTCAGAATCAAACTTGATGGCGTGCTTTTGATTGGCTTTTGAATACGGATACGCATAGTTTCTTAGCAATGACGTCAAATCTGAAAGCACAGCACTAGCCGTAGGAATGCTTCCTGCTCCTTTGCCTTGTAGAATTTGTTGTTGTGCAAAATCAGCATTGATTTGTATAGCATTATTTTCAAACTCTATAGTCGTCATCGCTTCTTTATTTGGTATGAACTGAGGAGCTACATACGATTCAAGTTTTCCGTCTTCAATCTTGGAATGACCAATCAATTTGATGCTGAAATTCTTTTCCTTGGCAAATTCAATATCTTCAGGTTTAATATGGCGTATGCCTAAATTCAAAATATCCTCTGGAGTGTTCAAAACTCCAAATGCATGGTAATTGCTAATGATAAGTTTGAACTTAGAATCCCAGCCATCGATATCTAAAGTAGGATCAGACTCTGCGAAACCGTGCTTTTGAGCATCTGTAATAACCTCATCAAAAGGCTGTGGATTTTGAAATAAACGCGTCAGCACATAATTGCTGGTCCCATTGCTTATGGCTTTCAGTGACGTTAAGGGGTCGTAACCGAAGGACTCTTCCAAAGTTCGTATAACAGGAATACTTCCACAAACTGAAGCTTCATAAAGCAAACTCACGTTCTGTTGTTGAGCTAAAGTGATGAGTTCTTCAAAATGCTCAGCAAGCATTTTTTTGTTGGCAGTAACTACATGTTTCTTTTGTTCTAAAGCTTGTTTCACTATAGAATACGCAGCTTTTGAGTCGTCTATCAGTTCCAGGACAACATTGATATTTTTATCATTCAAAATATCTTCAGCGTTATAGCTAAAGTATTTTGGATCGATAGATCTTGGTTTGTTTGGTTTTTTAACGACGATGGTTTTAAGTTCTATTTCTGGACTAGCTTTTTTCTTGAGAACATGGTATATTCCAGAACCTACGCTCCCAAATCCAAACAGTCCAATTTTAAGTTGTTGTGGCATTGGTTATAGTTTAAAATGTTTTTTTTAGTAATGATTTTATCTTTTTTACTTCAATAAGAAATCCGTCGTGGCCATAAATAGAGTCGATGATTTCTAAGGCACTATTGCTTGTGTGCTTAGCTAAAAATTTCTGTTCTTCTACTGGAAATAACAAATCACTTTCGATCCCGATGACCAGCGTTTTGGCTTTGATCTTTGCTAAAGCCTTTTCCTGACTTTCTCTGTTTCTGCCCACATCATGACTGTCCATAGCTTTGGATAAATACCAATACGATTTCGCATCAAAACGTTTCGAAAGCTTTTGTCCCTGGTAGTTTTGATAGGAAGATGCTCTAAAATCGTCTGTCGTATTTTCTTTATCAATTTGAGTTACTTTATACGTATTGTAATTTCTGTAACTCAATAAAGCAATAGCTCGTGCCGCTTCCAAACCCTTTTTACCAGAACCTTTTTTATTTTCAAAAAATGTAGAATCAGATTCTATTGCCATACGTTGAGTCTCATTCAAGGCTATTCCCCAAGACGAGTGCCTGGAGCTAGTTGCGAGTAAAATCAAATTCTTGATTTTACTGGGCTCTTGGATAGCCCATTCCATGGCTTGCATTCCTCCCATAGATCCACCTATCAGGTATTGAATTTTTGATATTCCAAGATTTTCTCTTAAGAGGTCCAGACTTTTGGTAATATCTCTAATGCTAAATTTTGGAAAATCCAATCCGTAGGAAGTCTTTGTTTCTGGGTTGACGCTTTGTGGGCTGGTACTTCCATAACAAGAACCTATAATGTTTGCACAGACGACAAAATATTCATCCAGATCAATTCCTGTTTCCTTATCAAAAATACCTGCCCACCATTCTTCGGGATGGGCATTCGCCGTCAAGGCATGGCACACCCAGATGACGTTGGATTTGTCTGCATTGAGTTGACCTAAGGTATTGTAAGCCAACTTAAACTCGGATAAAGTCTGACCGTTTTCAAGCTTGAAAGTGTGTTGATATATGAAGGTTTTATGCATAAACTTCCTCCTTATAGGATGAGGTGTTGATGTGATAGTGTATTGGAGTCTCATTGCTCAAATTATCGTTGATAGGACATCTTTTCTTTACGTTTTTCAGCAGAAAATCAACGCTTTCCTGTGTGGCGTTCGTCACAAAGTTGATTTCGACATCCAAAGATTGGAAACCAGCTCTACCGTCTTCGCTGTGACCCAGGAATTTTGCTGCATCAATATTTCCGTTGATATTAATTTTGAAATCGTAAAGTTTTATACCCAATTCTTTAGCTACCAGATTGATAACTACATTGAGGCAACCTGCGTAACCTGCCAATAGATATTCCACAGGATTAGCCGCCAAATCTTGACCGCCAAGTTCGTTGGGCTCATCTACTAAAAAGTTGAATTGTCTGGAAGCTCCTTTGTATAAAGTTGAGTTGATACTAGATCCGTTTATTGAAAAGTTTGAAATACTCATTTTTTAATGTTTTTAAAGTTGTGAAAATGCCTGATCCAAGTCAGCGATTATGTCGTCTATATGCTCAATTCCTACTGAAATTCTGAGCAATCCTGGAAATACTCCAGCCGCTTTTTGTTCAGCTTCATCGAGCTGTTGGTGTGTGGTTGAAGAAGGATGAATAATCAAAGTTTTAGCGTCACCTACATTGGCCGTGTGTATGATGAGCTTTAATGAATCTACAAGCTGGTCTGCTTCTTCTAAAGTCGCCTTCAGCTTAAAAGATAAGACTGCTCCAAACCCGCGCTGCAGATACTTTTTAGCATTTTCATGATAAGGTGAGCTTTCCAGTCCAGGATAGTTCACGTATTCTACCTTAGGATGTTTTTCCAGATATTTGGCGAGTTTTAAAGCGTTTTCAGAGTGGCGCTCGGTTCTTAGGGATAAAGTTTCCAGCCCTTGGAGAAGTAAAAAGGAATTAAAAGGGCTTAATGCTTGGCCAAAATCTCTTAGACCTTCCACTCTGGCTTTAATGGCAAAAGCGACATTAGGCAGCCCTAGTTCGTTGTCTTCACCAAACACCTCCCAGAATTTAAGTCCGTGATAACCTTCAGAAGGCTCAGTGAATCCAGGAAATTTGCCATTACCCCAATTAAAGTTTCCTGCATCTACGAGAATTCCTCCTATGCTATTGCCGTGCCCGCCAATCCATTTTGTCGCAGAACTCGTGACGATATTGGCGCCGTGTTTTATGGGTTGAGAAATTGCTCCGCCAGCCCCAAAAGTGTTATCTACAATAAGAGGGATCTCGTGTTTTTGAGCAATTTTAGCAATCGCTTCAAAATCTGGGATGTTGAATTCTGGATTACCTATAGTTTCCAGGTAGATGGCCTTGGTTTTATCATCAATCAAAGCCTCAAAAGAGCCTGGCTCATCTCCATTGGCGAAACGAGCATCAATTCCAAGTTTTTTGAAGGTAACATTGAATTGGTTGAAGGTTCCACCGTAAACATAGGAAGTAGAAACAAAATTATCACCAGTTTGTAACAGTGTGGTTAGAGCCAAAAACTGAGCGGCAATACCAGAAGATGTAGCCACTGCAGCAACACCGCCTTCGAGAGCAGCAACCCTCTTTTCAAAAACATCTGTAGTTGGATTCATGATTCTCGTATAGATGTTTCCAAACTCTTCCAGTCCAAACAGCTTAGCTGCATGTTTTGAATTTTGGAATTGATAAGAAGAGGTTTGATGTATTGGCACTGCAATAGAACCCGTTGTTGGATCAGATTGTTGACCTGCGTGAAGTTGTAAACTTTCAAATTTTAAAGTAGTAGGCATTTTTATTGGTATTAAAAAGATTATAAAATTGATATACTCGAATCACCTTCAGAAGTAAAGGGTTGAGTTAGATAGAAATCTGTGGGAGTGAGCCTATGCGCACATATAAGAATAGCACGACATAGGCGTGTGCATTCGCATTGTAGATGTACAAGGAAGTAATGTTGAAATTAATTCAAAATTGAATTGAATAGATACCGCGGTGTTTAAAAAATACAAGTTCATTTTCTTATAATTTATATGTCCCTACTTGGGCAGGAATTAGCACCTTTTCAACACTTTGTTGAGGTTGCCGAGGGTCGCGGAGCCTGTCTCTCGCCTCTTCTTTATAAATCATACACCAGAAAAATGGTAGATGATGATGCAAATATAATTCAAGCTTTTGAGATTCAACTATTAAAAAAGGCCTGACATGTTAAAGTATGTTAAAATAATAGTCGTTAATTTTTTGAAATGAAAAAAGCCCCGTTGTGGGGCTTTTTCTAAAAAGTTGTAAAAAACAACAAGGTTTGGCTAATTCGTTGTTATACATTTTTAATCTTTTGTAATTAATCAAAAATTAAACAACGTCAGCCCCCGTCGATTTTACAGCTGGACACAGTCATAAATGAGACTGAGATACCATGTGTATTAGTTATAGATGTTTTTATAAGAAATTTCAAATAATAGTCTTTAATAGATAGATACGCAAAACTTGGAATGGTTGCGTAAGTTAAGTTCAATATTAAAAAGAAATACTATTTTTACAAAAACGAATTCAATATAAATATGGCAAAAGAGAATAGCGAGAAAGATGCAAAGTTAAAAGCGCTTCAATTGACTTTGGACAAGCTAGATAAGACTTATGGAAAGGGTACAGTTATGAAAATGAGCGACCAAGCTGTACAAGATGTAGAGGCAATTTCTTCAGGTTCTTTAGGTTTGGATTTAGCTTTAGGTGTTGGTGGGTATCCAAGAGGTAGAGTTATAGAAATATACGGGCCGGAATCGTCTGGTAAAACAACGTTGACGCTTCATGCTATTGCTGAGGCTCAAAAAGCTGGTGGTATAGCAGCTTTCATCGATGCAGAACATGCTTTTGACAGAGCTTACGCTAAGAACTTGAATATAGATATAGATAACCTTATTATATCACAACCAGACCATGGTGAGCAAGCTCTAGAAATTACCGAAAACTTAATCCGTTCTGGTGCTATCGATATTATTGTAATTGACTCTGTAGCAGCTTTAACTCCAAAAAGCGAGATTGAAGGAGAAATGGGAGACTCCAAAATGGGTCTTCATGCAAGGTTGATGTCTCAAGCTTTGAGAAAAATGACATCTACTATTAGTAAAACCAATTGTACTGTGATTTTCATTAATCAGTTGAGAGAGAAAATTGGTGTAATGTTCGGAAATCCTGAGACAACAACGGGTGGTAATGCTTTAAAGTTCTATGCCTCTGTACGTCTAGATATAAGACGTTCTACTCAAATTAAAAATTCGAATAGTGACGTAATGGGTAACAAAACTCGTGTAAAAGTTGTCAAAAATAAAGTAGCTCCACCCTTTAAGATGGCAGAATTTGATATCATGTACGGAACTGGAATTTCAAAAATTGGTGAAATAATTGACATTGGTGTTGATTATGAAATCATAAAAAAAGCAGGATCCTGGTTTAGTTATGAAGACACTAAACTTGGTCAAGGTAGAGATGCAGTTAAAACATTACTTCTAGATAATCCAGAACTTATGGAAGAACTAGAGGTCAAAATAGTTGAAGCTATAAGAGTAGCAAAATCTGAAGACTAAATTTACTTTTATATAATTTTAAAGCCGATGACATGTCATCGGCTTTTTATTTGTTTAACAATGACGCAACCTTACTATTGAAATAACATCTTTTATGAAATATAGTAAAATGAAAATATCAGGTAAGTTATTCATTGCCATTTTTTTAGGTTCAATTATCTTGGTAAGCTGTGATGTAAACGATGATGGGTTTTTTCAATCCACTCAAGTTTCGAGAATTTTAAGCGCCGATGTTCCTGACACTATGGTGGTTGGCGAAACCTATACTTTGGGTATTGCTTATGAAAAAGACTCAAATTGTCATACGTTTTCTAACTTTCAGACTGTAAATCAAGGAGATAGTTTGTTTTTTGTACGAGCAATTACTACTTTCACACAAAATGGTAATTGTAACCTAGATCCTGAAGAAGCTTTAAGAGAAGCTGATTTTACAAATGATTTCGAGTCTAACTTCACTTTTAAGTTCTTGAAAGATAGAGATAGTTTAGGGGACTTTATTTATTTAAACAAAGAGGTGATCGTGATAGAAGAATAAATGGAATTAAAGAATCTAATAAAGCGTTGTAAACAAAACGACATAGCTTCCCAAAAGCTTTTGTACGAGATTTTTGCTGATGTGCTTTTTAGTATTTCTTTAAAGTATTCAAGAAATTATTCTGAAGCTGAAGATAACTTACAAGATGCTTTCATTCAAATTTTTGAAAAAATCCACCAGTTTAAACATAAAGGTTCTTTTGAGGGTTGGCTGAAACGTATAACTATCAATATATGTCTACAGCGATATAGAAATCAGAAAGTATTTGAACTAGTGAATGAAGAAGCTTTGAAAGCTGAAGATGTTTACGTAGAAAATAACAACTATTCTTTACAGTTTCTATTAAGTTGTATACAAAGCCTTCCAGACCGATATAGAATGGTATTTAATTTATACACGCTTGATGGATTTTCCCATAAAGAAATTGCTTCTAAACTCCAGATTAGCGAAGGAACTTCCAAATCAAATCTTTCTAGAGCAAAAGATATTTTAAGACGAAAAATAACTCAGGCAAATATCGATGGGGTTTATTCCCGAAAAGTTGATCATAATTAAATGAAATCTTCAAAATCCATAGAGCGATTATTTCAAGAAGGTCTTAAGGACTTTCAGGCTTCTCCATCTCATAAGGTATGGGATGGTATTGAAGAGAAATTATCAGGAAAAAAGAAACGTAGACGATATTTGCCTTTTTGGTGGCAAGTAGCATCTGTAGCTGCAGTTTTATTGATTTTCAGTTCCATTGGTGCTTTCTATTTTCACTCTTTCGAAACTAAATCACCAGTATCATCTAAAGAAAATTCAAAAATCAGAAAAACACCAAACTCTTTAGAAGTTATCCCAACCCAATATAGATTTTCGTCAATCAATAATAATTTATCAACTTTTGAAAATTCAATTGAGAATAGTTTTGCCTTTCAAATATTAGAAACAAAAACAGTCAATCAGACTACTAGTCTAAGACAGACGCCAGACTCATTTATAAATAACAAACTTACAGAAAGGTCATTCTTAACAGTCAATCAATTGAAAAGTTCTGAAATAAACCGCATTTCAAATTCTTTGATGGCATCAACACTTCTTGAAAATGAATCGAAAGATAATTTATTTTTCTATGACAATACTGAAGAGAAAGAATCCTTGTTTGATATTTTAGAAGAACATAATGTTTTAGCAGTTGAAGATGATGAGTCAATTGATAAGCCTTGGGAGGTGAAGCCAAATGTAGCTCCGGTTTTTATGAATTCCTTAAATGGCGGAAATCCTATAGAACCAAGTCTTCAAGGAAAGACAGCTAGTAGCCCAAACGTTTCTTATGGTGTAAATGTAGCTTATTCCATCAATAAAAAAATTAAAATAAGAACAGGAGTTAACCAGGTAGCAATGGGTTATAATACTCAGGACGTGATTTTAACCACAACACTGACGCCATTTGCAGCTAACAATTCAAGTTACATCAAAAATAATTTCATAGGTGAAGTATCCTTGATATCTGCTGTCAATGACAGAACGCCTATTAGTGAATCTACAAACTCGCTTAGAGTTCAAGCGATGGAATATAGCCCTGTTGGATCAATCAATCATGAGCTAGGCTTCTTGGAAGTTCCTTTGGAAGTGGAATACTCAATAATAAATAAGAAGTTAGGAATTCACTTGTTAGGTGGGGCTAGTACTTATCTGCTAAATAATAATGAAATCTTCTTTGAAGAAAACGGACGTTCTTCAAGTATTGGTGAAGCAGAAAATCTTAACAATTTAAGCTTTAGTGCTAACTTTGGCTTAGGAATGGATTACAATTTTTCTGAAACTTTATCTTTTAATATAGAGCCTAAGTTTATGTATCAAATCAATACATTCCAAAACACCAACTCCAGCTTTCAGCCCTATTTCTTCGGAATTTATTCTGGTATAAAAATTAAATTTTAGAATTTATTTTTCAAAATAGATGTAGCTTGTTGCTTATGTAAGTAAAAAAATTAACTTTGTTTTTATGAGAGTAGAAGAGTATATAAAACAATTACTATACAGATATGATTGCGTTATCGTACCTGAATTTGGAGCTTTTATAATCCAAAAAAAAACTTCAAAATACTATTCTCACGTACACAAATTCACACCTCCTTCCAGAAAAATCACTTTTAATAAGGCTATTCAAAATCATGACGGACTTTTAGCAGAAGCAATTGCTAAAGGTGAATCAATGGATTTTGAAAGTGCTAAACAAAAAATACAAAATTTCGTAGATGATTTTGGATCTGCTTTAAAAGCAGATAAAATGATACAAATTCCTGAGTTAGGACAATTCAATCTTAATGAAGAAGATAAACTGTCTTTTGAGCCCAATCAAAATATAAACTTCTTTACTGACTCGTTTGGCCTTGAAGAATTTACAATCGATAAAATTTCTGAAACAGAACACATACAAGAGCCGATTGTTGATGAAAAAATAAAGACCTTAAGCACTCTACAGGAAAATTCAGAAGAAAGGAGGCGCAGACCTTATCTCAAATATGCAGCAGTAGGAATTATTGCTATGGGTATAGCTGGCTTTGCAGGTATATATCAGTATAATAATTATATCATCTCATACAATGATTCTGAAGCTCAGAAAGCTGAATCACTTTTACAGGAACGAATTCAGAGTGCAGAATTCAATTATACTCTCACAGAACTCCCTCTCGATGCTACTCAAATTGAAACAGTAAAGCCTAAATATCATGTTGTAGCAGGTGCTTATAGAGTTGAGTCTAATGCATCTAAAAAAGTAGAGCTTCTTAGAGAAAAAGGCTATGAAGCATCTATGATCGGAAAAAACACCTATGGTTTGTATCAAGTTGCGTTTGCGAGCTTTGTTGACAGAGGAAAAGCTTTAGCACAGTTAAGAAAAATTAAAGCAATTGAAAATCCAGACGCGTGGCTTTTTGTCAATCAATTTTAAGCTTGGGTTAACACTACAAATCCTATCTTTGTAAAAAATATTACATGGAAGTAAAATATCCTGAAGACTCCAAAACCACACTTACAGATTTAGTTTTGCCAAGTGAAACAAATCCTCTTAATAACTTATTTGGGGGTGAATTACTAGCTAGGATGGATCGTGCTGCAAGTATAGCTGCAAGAAGGCATTCAAGGCGAATTGTTGTTACTGCCTCAGTAAATCATGTTGCTTTCAATAAAGCTGTGCCTTTGGGGAGTGTTGTTACTGTAGAAGCTAAAGTTTCAAGAAACTTCAAAACTTCTATGGAAATTTTCCTTGATGTCTGGATTGAAGATAGAGAAAGTGGAAGAAGATCTAAAGCCAATGAAGCTATATATACTTTTGTTGCAGTAGATGATACCGGTAATCCAGTCCCAGTACCTCAAATTGAACCACAAACAAAACTTGAACAAGAAAGATACGATGCCGCCTTGCGGCGCAAGCAATTAAGCTTAGTTTTGGCAGGTAAAATGAAACCTAAAGATGCAACCGAGCTCAAAGCTCTGTTTGTAAACGATAAATAAATATTCTATGTACGAAGTAATACAGATTGTTCACTCTTATTGGGCTTATTTAGTTGTTTTAGTCCTTGCACTAGCAACTTTTAATGCGATCATCAAGACATTAGGCAAAAAACCATTTGGTCCTCAGGATTTTAGGATTTCCTTATTCACTCTAATTGTATCGCATTTGCAGTTGCTTATAGGGCTTGTTTTGTATTTCGTTAGTCCGTATTTCAACGCGTTTTCTGAAGTTGGGATGAAAGGTGTTATGCAAGACAGCACATTAAGATTATACCTTGTTGAACATCCGCTGACGATGATCATAAGTATTGTTTTAATTACAGTAGGTTACAGCAAGCACAAAAAGAAACTAGCTTCTAATAAGAAGTTTAGAACCATTGCTATTTTTTATGCATTAGCCTTGTTGCTCATGCTTTCAAGAATTCCTTGGAATGCTTGGTTTTAAATCAATACTATTATTAAGGTCCTGATTTAAAATTAAGGAACTTTTCAAAAGAAAGACATTTACACGATTTTAGTTGAAGAAGTTTTAATTGAATTTTTAGTATACTATGATGAAATTGTATGTTTTCTAATATATCTCTGTTTAGTAATTACTAAGTAATATAAGTAACTAAAAAAGCCCTTTAAAATTAATTAAAGGGCTTTTGTTGTATAATAGAAGTTTACTACTACTTAAGCGTCAAATGGAGTGACATATACAAATGACTTATCGTCTTTTGTTTTCTTGAAATGTACTGTTCCATCTACTTTAGCATGTAATGTATGGTCTTTTCCAGCATATACGTTGTCGCCTGGTTTGTGAGCAGTTCCTCTTTGTCTCACAATAATATTACCAGCAACGGCAGCTTGTCCTCCAAAAATCTTCACGCCTAAACGTTTTGATTCTGATTCTCTTCCGTTTTTTGAACTTCCAACACCTTTCTTATGTGCCATGATGTTTAGTTTTTGTAATTATTTTACTTACTTAATGCTTCAATTAACTCAGCTTTTTTTAAAGCGGAGTACCCTTCTAGACCTCTTTCTTTGGCCATTTCTTTAAGCTCAGCAACTGTGTGCTTGCTCAAGTCAGCTGTTTCTTCTTTAGTTTCTGCTTTCTTAGTTTCTTTGGTATCTTCTTTTTTCTTAGAAGATGAAGCAGTTTTTGAAGAACCTCCAGAAACAGATATGTCTCCAATTTGGATTTCAGTAAGATACTGGCGGTGACCATTTTTCTTACGGTATCCTTTTCTTCTTTTCTTTTTGAAGACAATGACTTTGTCTCCTTTCAAGTGCTTAACGACTTTTGCGCTAATGGAAGCACCATCTATAGCCGGGGCGCCTAGAGTAATGTTGTCTCCGTCTGCATGTAAAAGAACTTTGTCAAAAGATACATCTGCACCTTCTTCTTCTTTCAAACGGTGAACAAACACTTTCTGGTCTTTTGCAACTTTGAATTGCTGCCCTGCTATCTCTACAATTGCATACATAGTGTTTAGTTATTTAATTTTTACTAAATAGTTTGCAAATATAGTATTTTAAAAATAAAGGGGCAATCAAAATTTTAAATGAAAATATTAGTCTTTCAGTTTGTGTTTAAATAACTGCATAAAGGAAAGTGTTAAGACTACAGTGGTTGCAAATCCTGATAGTAATACAGTAAAACTAAAAATACCAACACCAATATTATATGACTTAGAAAAGGTTTCAGCAATATTACTTATGAAATTTGGATCTACTTCTGTGACATACACAGCCATAAAAACAGTAAAAATAACTGTTGCTAGAAATCCTGTAACTATTCCAGCTTGAAATCCTTCTGTATAACTATAATTAGATTTTAGTTCAATTCTTTTATATCTAATGGCTTCATAGATAGCAAAACCAGTAATTACTCCATTAAATAAACTAAAAAAAGGATTGGTGTGCAAACCAAATAAGGACAAAACCAAAAAATAGGCTATTAAAGAGGAAGCCAAAGCTATTCCAAATCTTACAGAGAGTACAAATCGATTCATATGTATGTTTTATTTGCTAATATATTAAAATTACTAATGTTAAGAAATTTTCTTCTTGAATTAATAAAGTCTTAAGGCTTTTAAAAAAAATAAAATTGAATTCATAATTGTTGTAACAAATTATCTATTTTTAGACCTACTAACTATAATCTAAACAAATAGAAAAATGACTAAGACTATTATGTTATCAGTTTTTGTATTTTTTATCACGCTGGCGCAGGCCCAGAAGGTAGAATTTACAGAATATGACTTGGACAATGGTTTGCATGTGATCTTACATCAAGATAATACAGCGCCAGTTGTTACCGTTGGAGTAATGTACCACGTTGGTGCAAAAGATGAAGCTCCTGGAAGAACGGGTTTTGCACATTTCTTTGAACATCTTCTCTTTGAAGGAACCGAAAACATTGAAAGGGGTGAATGGTTTAATATTGTTTCTGCCAATGGTGGAAGTAATAATGCGAACACTACGCAAGACAGAACTTACTATTACGAAACGTTTCCTTCCAATGCTTTAGAATTGGGATTATGGATGGAGTCTGAAAGAATGTACCATCCTGTAATCAACCAAATAGGGGTTGATACTCAAAATGAGGTAGTGAAAGAAGAGAAAAGATCTAGAATAGACAACGCTCCTTATGGAAAAGTTGCTTATTCCACAGGAATTAATCCTTATATGTTTGACAAGCATCCTTACAAGAACTCTGTCATAGGTACTATGGCTGATCTTGATGCTGCAGAACTTGATGAATTCAAAGCTTTCTTTGAAAAATATTATATTCCAAACAATGCTACTCTTGTTGTAGCTGGTGATATTGATATTTCTGAAACCAAAAAAATGGTGAAAGATTACTTTGGACCTATCGCTTCAGGACCTGAAGTGGAAAGAGTTGATATCACAGAAGATCCAATTGAAGAAAAAATAATCGCAACAGATTATGACAGCAACATTCAATTGCCACTTACAGCATTAGTTTACAGAACACCTTCTATGAAGGATAGAGATGCTTATGTATTGGATATGATTTCTTCAGTGTTAACTGACGGAAAGAGTTCAAGAATGTACAAAAGAATGGTAGATGACGAGAAAATAGCTCTACAGGTATTAGCCTTTGCTAGAAGTCAGGAAGATTACGGTACTTATTTAATTGGTGCTTTGCCACTTGGTGATACTGAACTTTCTAAATTAAGAGACGTGATGGATGAGGAGATTGAAAAGCTTCAAACTGAATTAATTTCAGAAAGAGAGTATCAAAAACTTCAGAATAAATTTGAAAATAGATTTGTGAATTCAAATGCTAGCATTCAAGGCATCGCTTCTTCTTTAGCAACCTATCAAATGCTTTATGGAAACACAGATTTAATCAATGAAGAAATTGATATCTATAGAAGCATCACTAGAGAGGAAATAAGAGAGGTAGCAAAGAAATATTTGCAAGAGAACCAAAGACTTGAATTAGATTATTTACCTGAACCAAATGAATAAACATATCACAATGAAAAATATAATTGCAATACTATTAGTATGCTTGGTTGGCACTAGCATGTCTGCTCAAATTGACAGATCTCAAATGCCTAAACCAGGGCCTGCTCCAACCGTAAACATTGGAGAGCCAGATACTTTTACATTAAAAAATGGCTTAAAAGTATTAGTTGTAGAAAACGATAAACTTCCTAGAGTGTCTGCTAGACTTATTATAGATAATAGGCCTTTTACAGAGAAAAAACCCGGAACACAAGCTATGGTAGCGAGTCTTTTAGGAACTGGCACTGAAATGACAAGTAAAGATGAATTTAACGAAGAGATCGATTTTCTTGGAGCTAGTATAAATTTTGGTGCAGAAAGTGCTTATGCTAGTTCATTATCAAAATTTTTTCCTAGAATTATGGAGTTGATGGCAGAAGGTGCCTTAAAACCAAAGTTCACTCAAGAAGAATTTGAAAGCGAAAAAGCAAAACTTATTGAAGGCTTAAAATCAAATCAAAAAGATGTAGGAACTATTGCTAATAGACTTAGCAGTAGCTTAGCTTATGGCTCTAATCACCCTTACGGACAATATACATCTGTAGAAAGCGTAGATGATATTACTTTGGAAGACGTTAAAAATGTTTATAAAAACTATTTTGTTCCAGAAAATGCATACTTGGTAGTTGTTGGTGATATCACTAAAAAAGATGCCAAGAAAATTGTAAAAGAAACTTTTGGAGATTGGAAAAAGGCAACACCGCCTAGTACTACAATTCCAACAGTTAAGCCTGCTCAATACACTCAGATTGACTTTGTAGACATGCCAAATGCAGTACAAAGTGAAATTATAGTTCAAAATACTGTAGATTTAAAGATGGCAGACGAAGACTATTTCCCTGTATTGGTTATGAACCAAATTTTAGGAGGTAGTTTTGGTAGTTACCTCAATATGAATTTGAGAGAAGACAAAGGCTATACTTACGGAGCTAGATCTAATGTTGGTGCGAATAGATATGCTTCAAGATTTAGAGCTTCTGCAAGTGTAAGAAATGCTGTAACAGATAGTGCTGTTGTGGAATTTGTAAAAGAAATTGATAGAATTCGTAATGAGAAGGTAGATGCTGATAAGCTGGAAGATACCAAGAAGAAATTTGCAGGGTCTTTTGTGATGAGGCTAGAACAGCCTTCTACGATAGCTAATTATGCTCTCAATATTGAAACTGAGAACCTTCCGGAAGATTTTTACGAAACGTATCTTGAAAAAATCAATGCGGTAACGCAGGAAGATATTCAGCGTGTTGCCAAAAAATATTTGAAAACAGATCAAATGCAAATCGTTATTGCTGGTAAAGGTTCTGAAGTAGTTGAAAATCTTGAAAAAGTTGAATTCAAAGGAAAGAAAATTCCTGTGTTGTATTTTAACAAAGAGACAGAGAAAGTAGACAAGCCAGAGTTCAAAAAAGAACTGCCGGAAGGCTTCACCGTTGAAACTGTTTATAACGACTACATCGCTGCTATTGGTGGTGAAGAGTCAGTTTCTAAAGTGAATACGATGATGATGAAAGGTAATGCTAGCTTTCAAGGGATGGCACTTACGCTCATAAGAAAATTGTCTAAGGAAGGAAAAACTGCCGAGGTTGTTCAGATGAATGGGAACACACTGAGTAAACAAGTATTTGACGGTGAAAGCGGTTATGCCGTTGTTCAGGGTCAAAGAATAGATCTTAATGAGCAGCAAACTAAAGACAGCAAAGTTACTGCTGGTCTTTTTCCTGAACTTAACATTTCAGAAGGAGCAGAACTTGTAGGAATTGAATCTGTAAACGGTGAAGATGCTTACGTTATTAAACTGACAGACAATGTGAGAGAGTTCTACAGTGTAGATACTGGGTTAAAACTTGGTACTGAAACTACTGCAGAACAAATGGGTCAAAAAATGACATCTATGATTTCTTATGTAGATTATAAAGAAAACAATGGTGTTTTGGTACCGATGACATTTAGTCAAAACTTAGGACCGCAAACTGTTGATTTTAAAATGGAAGAAGTAAAGTTCAATGAAGGGGTTAGTCCTGCTGATTTTGAGTAAATTTTAAGTCTTTTGAATCTTTAATCCCGCTACTCAGCGGGATTTTTTATTTTAAAAGCTTCACCACCTTCACAATCACACTTTCTACACTGGTTTTAGTCGATACAAAAACAGATTCAGAATAGAGTTTTGCTTGCCTGGCAGTAGTTTCTCCGATGCAAATCACTTGAGATTTTGAAGAGGGGTTTCCTTTAAAAAAACTATCCACTCCGGAAGGACTAAAGCATAAGACTGCATCGAATGTTCGGTTGAAGGGTTTAGGTATTTTTATAGTCTTGTAAACGAAAATCTCTGTTAGGTTGATTTTTGCTTTTTCAAGTGCTTTAGAAAGTTCAGGCCTTCGTTGTAGGCTTCCAAAAAAAGTAAACGAAAGTTCTGGATGATTTTCAATAAGTTGTTGAGCTAAGGCGTTTCCATTTTCAGCAATGATTTTGACATCAAATCCAAGAGATTTTAGCTTTAAAGCTGTTTTTTCACCAACACAAAAGCAAGCTCCTATTTTAAAATCTTTGATTAACTCCACCGTTGTCTGACTGGTGATAATGACATTCTGGTAACTTTCTTCGGAAATTGATGTTGGTAAGTCTAATGCTTTAGTTTGTATGGCATTGTATTCAGTAAGACTTAGGCCAGCATTCAGTAGCAGGTTTTTTTGAGAGGGGCTAAGCAGTTTTGTAGAGAGAACAGAAGGCATCTTATAAGATTTTCCGAAGTTCTTTCATCAATCGGTCACCGCCTTGTTTCAATACCAAATCTGCACAGTGTTTTCCAAAACCATCCACGTGGTCTAAAGCTATAGATTCTTCGATTATGTATTTTTCTTTTCCATCAAGGCTAAAAAGCCCAGCTTTTAGTTTTAGTTCATTCCCTTTAACTGTAGCTAAAGCTCCAATAGGAGCTGTACAGCCGCCTTCTAGAGTTTTCAGAAACTCCCTTTCCACTTTGACCGCCAAAGCAGTTTCAGAATGGTTTATAGGAGTTAAAGCAGTTTTGCAAACAGAATTTGAATCCATTGTTACCACCAGCATCGCACCCTGAGCTGGCGCAGGAATCATCCAGTCCAGTTCGATGTGGTTTTCTGGTTTCAAATTGATACGTTCAAGACCAGCCGCCGCAAATATGGCTCCAGTCCATTCATTATCCTCAAGCTTCTGTAAACGTGTATTTACATTTCCTCTTAAGTTTACTACTTCATGCTTAGGATATTTACTAAGCCATTGTGCTTTTCTTCTCAAACTTCCTGTAGCAATAGTTTTTTTTGTAGAAAAATCTTTCAATCCTTTATGAATAAGTATGTCGCTGGTGTTTGCTCTTGGCAAAACTGCAGCTTCTACAACGCCTTTTGGTAAAGCAGTAGGAACATCTTTCATCGAGTGTACAGCAATGTCAATATCCCCTTTTATCAAGGCGACGTCTAGCGTTTTAGTAAAAATTCCTGTGATTCCCATTTCATAAAGCGGTTGCTCAAGGTTGAGGTCTCCAGTAGATTTGACTGGTTTAAGAATCGGGTTGTAGCCTTCACGTTCTAGAAGTGATTTTACTTTGTGAGCTTGCCATAAAGCTAGCTCACTATCACGAGTTCCTATTCGTATAGTTTTTGACATAAAGAAATTGAGTTATAGGAGAGTAATTTAAGCTTTATCAGAATCAGTTTCCAATTCGAAGACTTTTTTAAGTAAAGCGATGCTGTCCTCAGTAGAACCATTGGCGTTTCTCAAGTGACTTGCGAAACTTCTAGTAATTTTATGAATGACGCGATCACTTATGAGTTCGGCTTGTTCCTTATCAAATTTACCATTCTTCTTCCCTTGGTAATCTAATTCTTCTTCTTGGAAAATTTTGAATTTTTCTTTCAAAGCTTTTATAGTAGGAGCAAATTTTCTTGTGTCCAACCACTCATCAAATTCCACTTTCACCTCTTCAATAATAGCTTCTGCATCAGGGATAAATGCCTTTCTTTTAGACAGGTTTTCATCGGTGAGTTGTGATAGATAATCTAAGTGAAGAAGCTTTACATTAGCCATTCCTTCCACATCTTCAGCGACATTTTTTGGTATGGAAAGATCCAAAACCAAAAGGTCTTTTTTAGGATAAATCAATTCTTTAGTGATGGTTGGAGATTGAGCTCCAGTGGCCACAATAAGAATATCTGTAGAACGTATTTCTGATTGTAATTCTGAAAAATCTTTAACTATCAAATTGAATTTGCCAGCGATTTCTTCAGCCTTATCTTTAGTTCTGTTGATTAAAGTTATATTTTTATTGCTGGTATGTTTTACTAAATTCTCACAAGTATTTCTACCGATTTTACCTGTGCCAAAGAGTAAAATTTTTCTATCCGACACATGTTCAATATGATCAAGAATATATTGAACTGATGCGAAAGAAACAGAAGTTGCACCTGACGAAATTCTAGTTTCATTTTTAATCCTACGGCTAGCCTGAATAACAGAATTGACTAAACGTTCCATAAAATGATTAATCATTCCTTTTTTCTTGGATAATATAAAGGCAGATTTTATCTGACTAATAATTTCAAAATCACCAAGGATTTGACTATCAAGCCCACCGCCAACTCTAAACATGTGGTTGATCGCAGCTTCATTTTTTAAAACATAACCATTTTCAGAAAACGTTTCCTGATCGCCAATACTAAATTCACATAGTAAATCAATAAGTACATCTTGCTCATCTGCAAAAGCATAAATCTCCGTTCTGTTGCATGTAGAAGAAGTGACTACAGAGATGAGACCAATAGATTTAGCCTTGTCTAGCAAAGCTTTTCTTTGATCAATATTTAAATTGAATTTACCTCTAGTCTTTGCATCAGCTTTTTGATAGCTAATACCTATGACGTAAAAGTTTTTATGTTTAGAGACGTTATATTTCTGCATTCTTTGATTCCAAAAAATATGGTGTACAAAATTAGAGCATAAGTGTAGTTAAAAATAACGCTAAAAGTTCCTTTTTTGTCGTTTGACGTATTTTTATCCTAAATGTGATAAATATCAGTTCAATTAGGTATTTTTGTAACAATAGTAACCAATTAGAGCTATGCTAATTAGAATCGTTCTAAATAAAATACAATATTAAATGGCACTAATGTCTGATAAAAATGTCGCTGGAGGTTCAGAGAAATTTATTGAGATAGAAGAAGGGATATCCATCTTATCGATTAAAAATGATTCTGACCATGAAGAATGTATTACACATAATATAAGTGCAGACTTTATTCAATTTCATTTTTGTGTAAAAGGTGAAATAAAATTCAATTTTAATGAAGGGCGTTATGCTTTAAATATAAAAGAAGACAGTTCATTATTACTTTACAATCCAGAAAGAGATTTACCGATTAATCTTGAAGCTATGTCAGAATCTTGGTCGGTTTCTATTTTAATATCAATTAAAAAACTCCACACTTTGTTTTCGGCTGAAGCCAATTATATTGATTTTCTTACTGAAGATAATCGCGATAAGAAATTCTACAAAGAAGTTATGGTTTCACCAGCTATGGCCGTGATTTTAAGTCAAATATTGAATTTCAATTTACATCCCTCAGTCAGAAAAATATATCTAAAGGGGAAAGCTTATGAATTAATAGGGCTTTATTTCAACCGACCTGCAGAAGCAGATATCGAACAATGTCCATTTCTAGATGATGAAGACAATGTGAAGAAGATAAAGTTGGCAAAAACCATCATCTTACAACGTATGACAGAGCCTCCAACTCTGCAAGAACTTTCTGATGAGGTAGGATTAAGTTTAAAGAAACTGAAAGAAGGATTTAAGGAAATTTATGGAGATACGGTTTTCTCTTTTCTGTTTGATTATAAAATGGATTACGCCAGAAAATTGCTTGAAAAAGGTCAGCATAACGTGAACGAAGTCGGGCTAAGTATAGGTTACAGTACTGCAAGTCATTTTATTTCTGCTTTCAAGAAAAAATTTGGGACTACACCCAAAAAATATATTCAGGGGTAATCACTTAATAAGTAATCGTTTGTTGGTGACTTCAAATCCTGAAAGGACATCCCTACAAAATCTGTAGCCCTGCAGGTCAATAAAAAATGTTTCTACAACTGTGCCTTTTAAATCCTTTAAACTACCCAGCAATAAAAAATAAACTGATGGTGAAGTGTACAAAGGGATTTCAGTTCTAGTACTAGTGTTCACAAGAATATTATAAGATTCAAATCGATGAGCTAATGTATCTTTTGGTTCGATACGAATGTGCTTTAATTTCTTATTATCTACAATCGTATCTTTTACTTTATCCATTCTGAATTTACTTCTAGCTTGTTTTATGGATTCTGAAATGTTTGGGACCCCTTCTCTAAAACCCATCATGATATTATTCGCTCTCAAGAAATCCGTTTTTACAAATTGATTGACTGCTATATAATTTCCATAATTAGTTAATTCCACGGATATAACTTCGTTTTCAGTATTATTAAAATTCAGAAATGATGTATTGTCTGTATTGTTTCCATAAAAGGCTTTGTCGTAAATTACTGTTCCGATGGGATGCTCACATTCTTGATGTTCGAAGTAATGTATCCTATTGAAAAATAACTTGTCTTGGCTATACATCTTACTGTTCAAAGGAATTATAAGAATAAACGCAAGGATGAGTTTTAATTTCATAAGTAATTATTTTACTGAAACAAATTTAGAATCTTTATTGTAGAATCTCCAGGGTAACTCTGCATCTTCTTCTGCATAATCTATACCAATTCTCGTTGTTTCTTTAATACTTGATGGTTTAAACTTCATATCTTCTATCCAAATGTAATCACCTGTTATGCTAAATGTATTATGTGATTTTGAAATTCCTAATGCTTTGGAAACATTTCCAGGGCCAGAGGTCAGCGTTTTATCCACTTTGGCTTTTCCTCTACGCTCTTTCATTGTTTCAATGCCCTGATTTGGCTCAATAGCTCTTACTAAAATAGCATCAGCATTTCCTTTAGTATTAGTAACGATATTAAATAGGTGATGAATACCGTAGCATAAATACACATATGCTATTCCACCAGATTCGTACATGACTTTTGTTCGCTTGGTAAATCTGCCGAGATGAGCGTGGCAGGCTTTATCTCCCTTTCCAGCATAAGCTTCAGTCTCAGTGATAAAACCGGAGGAAAGAACTCCATCAATACAAGTATTTAATTGCATACCTATTAAATCTTTTGCGAGAAAAACTACATCGTCATTTTCAAAATAAGTTTTGGAAAGTGGTTGGGGCATAAATCTAATTTTAATTTTAAAATAACTAAATTTCGAACTCAAACATTGACTTCCTATGAAAACTTTAATGTTCTGTTTTATAATGATGATAACTATGGTACAAAATTTAACTATTTACGATTTTGAAGAAAACAAAAATCTATCAGATTGGATAATTGTGAATGATAGAGTTATGGGTGGAGTTTCACAAAGCTCAATTCAACTTAATGAAGATGGAAATGCGGTTTTTTCTGGTCAGATCTCTTTGGAAAATAATGGCGGATTTGCTTCAGTTAGATATGAAACAACGATTAAAAATGTTCAGAATTATTCCTATGTGAATCTTAGAGTGAAGGGTAAAGCTTTTACTTATCAATTCAGAATTAAGAAAAGCCAAGGTGAGACGCACTCTTATGTTCAGGAATTTGAAGTGACTCCAGAATGGAAAACTGTTCAATTAAAACTTTCAACCTTTTACCCAAGATATAGAGGTAGAAGTTTAAATTTGCCCAACTTTGAAGCTGATGTAATTCAGGAAGTTGCCGTATTGATAGGAAACAAAAAGAAAGAAGAATTTCAATTAGAAATCGATAAGATCTATTTATCCAAATAAAAATTTATGAACGAAGCCGATAAAAAATTTGTTGACAACTGGGAGAAAATTAAAAGTCAAGGCAAAGCAAAATACATCATCAAACACGGTGTGGGATTTGGAATTTTGATATTCGTTGTCAACTTAGTTATAAACTATTGGGACAAATGGGGACAGTTGAGTAATACCGACTTTTTTGTACAACTAGCCATTTCAATTTTTTTAGGAGGTGGGATTTATGGTATTTTTTCCTGGACCTTGAATGATTATATTTATCGAAAGAAACTGAAGGATAATTGAGGTTTCCTATAAGATTTCACCTCGTGCACAGTTTTTTTTAGGTTGAACGCACTAAATGTCAGGTCGAGCGCAGTCGAGACCTTATTTTACTTAGAAAACTTAAAAAAACCTCTCGACTGCGCTCGAGGTGACACTTAATCATTATTATACTTGGAATGTGTTGCGTTCCTGCATTCTGATAAAATTTGCAACAAGTCAAAATCTCCATTTGCCAAAGCATATTTTTCTTTGCACTCCATTTCTTGATTTTCTTCTCAAAATATATAGCTTGATCTACCTCATTAAATTCCTGTTGGAAAATAAGTTTGACAGGTCTTCTTTTAAAAGTAAAACAACTCATATTTAAACCTTTTTGGTGCTCTTCTACGCGTCGGCTCAAATTATTGGTTATTCCAGTATAAGTTTTGGAATCAGAGCATTGTAATATGTAAACATAGTATGTTTTCAACTTTTTAATAAATATTAAAAGTAGCTAACTTGAAAATCAACATCTAATTTAAATATAAAGTTGAGAATCCTGAAAATTAATTAAACAACTAAATCTCACTCTGGAATCATAGCTTTCAAATCTTCCAAAGTATTAGCATCTTCAATTTTTTTGTCTTGTCTCCAGCGAAGAATTCTAGGAAAACGAGTGGCGATACCACTCTTGTGACGTTTGGATTCGGCGATGCCTTCAAAGGCAATTTCAAACACGTGCTCATGTTCCACACTTCTCACGGGACCAAATCGCTCAATGGTATTTTTCTTGATCCAGGCATCTACTTTTTTAAATTCTTTATCGGTAAGCCCGGAGTAGGCTTTGGCAAAAGTGACCAATTCGGTTTTA
The DNA here is from genome assembly GCF_042677225.1 of Psychroflexus salinarum. Classification (NCBI taxonomy): domain Bacteria; kingdom Pseudomonadati; phylum Bacteroidota; class Flavobacteriia; order Flavobacteriales; family Flavobacteriaceae; genus Psychroflexus; species Psychroflexus salinarum. The sequence goes on along the minus strand of NZ_JBHTIV010000005.1, from coordinate 413,025 downwards.
TCGTCATTCCACAAAGCAAAAGTGTAATCTGTAAATAAGTTACTTCTTCTGCCGTGACCCCGCATAGCATAAGTAAGCACCGCATCAATACTAAAGGGATCTGACTTCCATTTCCACCAGTCTACCTTTTTACGGCCAACCCCATAGCTGGAATCTGCTCGCTTTATCATGAGTCCTTCAGACTTGATGTCTCTTGCTTTCTCTCGCTCTTTTGCCATTTCTTTCCAAGAGGAAAACCGCATAGTTTCAGACAGGTGGAAAGGTTTTATTTGAGTGGAACACTTCGCAAAAAGTTCATCTAGAATTTCTCTACGCTTTTCAAAAGGGGTAGACCGAATGTCTTCCCCCTTGTGTTCCAAAATGTCGTAAGCCTTCAATATAACAGGTAGCTTTTTCAGAAGAGATTTGCTTATATTTTTACGACCTATTCTGGTTTGTAAATCTTTAAAATCTCCAATATCATCTCCTGGATATGGTAAAATTTCACCATCGAGTACAGTTCCATCTGGAAGGACTTCAGTAAACGCTTCAAACTCTGGATATTTATCGGTTACCAATTCTTCGCCACGACTCCACACAAAAAGCTGTCCTTTTCTCACAATCAGTTGCGAGCGAATCCCATCCCACTTGTGTTCAGCGATCCACTCTTCTGGATTTCCAAGTTCTGACGCATCCTCTTCAATAGGGTAAGCCAGATAAAAAGGATAAGGTTTGGACAAGTAATCTGCTTCATTCTCTTCTAAAATCAATTCAGAATAAGAGATTTTATTCGGATCCCAGTTTCCCATTAGTTTGAAGGCTAGAATATCTTCATCGATTCCTGTTGCTTCGGAAAGTGCGCGTGTCATCAACTTCTGACTTACACCTATCCTGAAACCTCCAGTTATTAATTTGGTAAATACAAAACGCTCATAATAATTCAGCTGACTCCAATTCTCAATGAGGTATTCTTTTTTTTCTTCTTCTGATTTTGGTTTGAGTTGAATTATTTCTTGTAGGTAATGGCTTAAACTTTTTTCGGTAGTTTTTACTTTTTCGGGAACGACTAAAGCGATGGTTTCTGCAAGGTCACCAACAATGTGATAGGATTCTTCAAAAAGCCATAAAGGAATATCTGCCAAATCTGAAGCATAACCTCTTATTAAAGTACTGTTGACAGGTCTTGGAGGTCTTCTGTGGGATAAAATGGCAATGGTCCAGACCTTGTCAGAATCTGAAGCTTTTTGAAAGTATTCACTCAAGGCTTCCACCTTTCTATTGGTTTTGTTCGTACTATCTATCGTTTTTACCAATTGAGCAAAATCCTTCATACACCTTTAATCTGTCGTCTGGTCATCTCCTGATTTTGATTTTAGAAGTCTATTGATGTAAGAATCATTTTCGTTAGAAATTTTTTCAGCAAGATCACTTCCAAATAATTGTCTAGCCATGGTAGCCTTTAGATACTTTTCTAATACATGACTCGTGCTTCCGAAATTGTAATTCATATTGAAGTCGCCCAGATATTGAGTATATTGATCTAGAACTTCTTCTGTAATGAGGGTTCTTTCCAAAAAATCATCTTGAGAAAGTGAATTGTAAAATTTTCTATTTTCATCCAACAAGTCAAAAACAAATCGGTCCATCACTCCGCCCTCATACATGAATTTTATGTCTTGAATGGCTTGAGAAGAGTTCCTAGGCACAAAAATATCTGGGATTATTCCACCACCACCGTAAACAATCTTACCTTCTGGTGTTTCATACCTTAGAGAATCATCAGTAGCGATGCTATCTTTACTTAAAAGCTCACCATTGGAATAGCGTTCCATGTATTTAGAGTAATATGCATCGCTATTACCATTTTCGTATGGTCTCTGTATAGAACGACCTGTAGGAGTGTAATATCTGGCAACAGTTAATCTTACAGCGCTTCCATCACCTAGGTTCATCTCTCTTTGTACGAGACCTTTACCAAATGAACGTCTGCCTACAATAGAACCTCTGTCGTTATCCTGAATAGCGCCAGCAACTATTTCACTCGCTGAAGCAGACTTTTCGTCTATAAAAACAATTAAGTTTTGATTTTCATATTCGCCCCGTTCACTGGAAAAAGTCTCATTTAAGTCACCGTTTTTGTTTTTGGTGAATAACAGTAATTTTCCATCTGCAATAAATTCATCTAGAATAAGGGTCGCTTGTTTTAAAAACCCACCCCCATTACTTCTAAGGTCCAATATGACACTCTTCATTTGTGGAGTGGAAAATTGTTTCATTTTAGACTTGAATTCAGTGTAAGTAGATTCAGCAAAGCGATTGATTTTTATATAACCCAAAGTATCATTGACCATGTAGCCCGCATCAACACTGGTGAGCGGAACAACACCTCTATTGATTTCAAAATCAAGTAAATCGTTTTCTCCGAGTCGTTTTACTTTTAGGTTGACTTTAGAATTGGCGGGACCTTTTAAAATGCTGGTCAGCGAATCGTTACTCATATCATTACCAAACAAGGGAATAGCATCAGCATATAAAATTCTATCACCAGCCTCCAGCCCTGCCTTTTCTCCTGGACCTTTTTCCAAAGTTCTTATAACGGCAATCGTGTCCTTGATGGTATAAAAACTGATACCAATTCCAACAAAATCGCCGCGCATATTATCCTGAACATAGTCATAGTCTTGACTAGAGATGTAAGCAGAATGCGGGTCTAAGTTTTCTAAAATGGAATTGACTGTGATATCTACAATGCTATCTGTATTGACTTCATCCACATACTCTTTGTCGATGAAATTGATGAGTCTATTTAATTTCTGTTGTTTGGAGGAAGAATTGGCAAAGGAATTTTGTTGGAAATTCAAAATATCTCCAAGTAATATTCCAGCTACAAATACTACTGAAATAAGAATCGGTAGCATTATTTTCATTCCTCTATTCATTCTTCAAGATCTTCAATGTGTTCTAGTTTTACTCCGGCTTTTCTTAAAAAATCTAAACCAGAATTATCTTTATATACCACTTGATAAACAACACGAATTATGCCAGCTTGATGTATCAATTTGCTACACTCTTTACATGGTGACAAGGTGATGTAAAGCGTAGCGTTTTTGGAGGATTGCGTGGAAGCTGATACTTTCAGTATTGCATTTGCTTCCGCATGTAGTACATACCATTTGGTAATGTCTTCATCATCTTCACAAGAGTTATCAAAGCCACTCGGTGTACCATTGTAACCATCAGAAATGATCATGCGATCCTTTACAATAATGGCTCCCACCTGTTTACGCTTGCAATGGGATAATTTTCCCCATTCTCTAGCGATTCGCAAGTAAGCTTTATCAAATTTGAGTTGTTTTTCTGTTGTCATTCGGAAAATAAATTCGAATATAAAACTTATGGGTCTTTACAAGCGTTAAGAAGCTGCTTAAATTTACTTAAACTCTAATATATTGATTCTGATAATGTTTAGAAAATCCAATTGTCAATAAGAATTGGTAGTGTCACGCCCAGAACCAGAGAGGAAATGACCAAAATCCAATCTCTCTTTGAAAATCTAAAAACATTTTGAACTATAAAACTTAAGAGCAGTACTACAAAAACTACCAAAATTTGTGCTAGTTCTATACCGAGGGCAAATTCTACCAACATGAGAAAAATATTATCCGCGCTTTTGGCAAGCATATTGAAATAGGTGGAAAATCCAAAGCCATGAACCAAACCAAAAAAGAAAGTCACAAAATAAAGGAAGTTAATTTTGCTTTTACCTTTTGATTTTCCTGCAGTAAAAATATTGTAAATCGCAGTAAAAATAATACTTACAGGAATTAAAAATTCGATAATATCACTGTTAATCCTCAAAATATCATAGGCTGATAGAGCCAATGACAAAATGTGACCTATAGTAAAAAGAGTCACTAGCCAAATCACCTTTTTGCTTTGTTGAAATGTATAAGAAGCGACTAAAACCGTAAGAAATAGCACATGGTCATAAGCGTTCCAGTCTAAAACATGATCAAAACCCAGTTTGAGATATAGCCAAAAATCGTCCATTTAGTAAAAATTATGTTTAGTTGATAAAAATATATAAAAATTGCTTCTGAACTTGCTTTTGAGAATCTAAATGCAAAAATAGTAGACCTATGATTTCTACACGTCTCAAATTTGTTTATTTTTGTTGTCAATGGGGGATTAGCTCAGTTGGCTAGAGCGCCACGCTGGCAGCGTGGAGGCCATCGGTTCGAATCCGATATTCTCCACCAAAACCACTTCGAAAGAGGTGGTTTTTTTGTTTTTAAAATAAGACGTAAATTTTCCAAGAGCTTTGGAAATAGTTCGTTACTATGCAATATTTTACTTACATATTAGAATCTTTGAAGGACGGCCGATTTTATATCGGCCAGACTCAAGATTTGAACAAAAGACTTGAAGAGCAGAACAGGGGGTTTTCTAGATGCACTAAACCCTACAGACCCTGGAAGTTAATTTGGCAACAAAGCCTTAACACCAGAAAAGAAGCATATCAACTTGAGCAAAACTCAATCAACGTACATCCCATTTAAATAGTCTTTTTCTACAGGGAGTCTTTTAATTTCCATTTGTATAGGAATACTATCGTTTAGAGTTCCGGTGATGAATGTATAGTCTTTGAATTGAGCATCAATATATTCGATGGGATGATTGGTTGTCGACCAAAACCTCATAAATAAATCCTCATTTTCAATAGTATAGCTGCCATAATGAATGCTGTCGTTGACTGATAAAACAAGTATATTATTTTTTTCAAAAAACAGCATAGGTGTAGAACCAAGTGTTCCTTTCTTAAATTCAATAGTTTTGTTTTCAATTTCCGTATTCTTAATCTCATAACTTCCAATAAGATTGTAATCAAACGAAGAAATGACCACGAAGGAAAATATGAAATAGGCCACTGGAAAAAGGATGACATAACCAATGCGAAGTTTTTTCCAAATAGTATTTTTAACCGAAAAGGCTTCTCCACTTAGTTTACCACCCAATTCTATAAAAAATTTATACAAATCCTTTCGGTACTCAAATAGTAAGGCTATAGTCAATACTAAAGTCATGGTGATATGTCTTTTAACCTCATACACCATATCAAATTCAAAGTTTATAATGAAAACATTTAAGCACACCCCTAAAGAGATCAGAAGCCCAAGTAGTCTTGTTCTTTTAAAGACTATCAAAACACCTACTGCCAATTCTGTAAGCCCTATAAAAATATTGTAAGCATACGACCTTCCAAAGAAGGACATCATAAGTTCTGGTTTAGGTAGTTCTGCTAAGGGGACAAAAGCTCTGTAGTGAGACATTCTAAATTGCATCTGAAGCAGCTTTGGTATAGCAAGCACTATCATATCTATGGACAGCAAAATAATAGCCAGATATTTAGCGAATGTGATGACTTTTTTAAGGGTGATGTTTGTCATTTTATATAGATCAATTGTTATCGATTTTTATAGGTTTTTGAATTTGATTTAATCAGCAAATAGGGTATGCCTAGAATCAAAGCTAAACCTAAAGCGTAAAATTCATAATCTGAATTACTCGTCCAATAGGCTTCTACCAACCCGGTAATTACAATAAAAGCCATTCCAAACATTACGTTATTCATCAAATTTGCAATGCCTTCTACATCGTACTTTTCTTTTTCTTGCTTGGTCATGGTGTTGTAGCCAGCAATCAAGGAATACATTTTTCCATACTTTATCAAAATGCCAAGAAGGATAAACACTATAGGAACTGCAAGCATAAGCTGATGTTTTAAAGAACTAAACAAGAATTCTCTGATTTAAATATATAGATTGAATAGAAATATAATTCTATAAAGATCTAATCTACTAAAATTTGACTTTTAAAACTAAATTATTTTAAGCCTGTCAAAATCCTATCTTTAGCCCTTCAGAAAAAACCATGAACAGAACCTTAGCAAGATACAGACAGACTGCCTTTGGTCAATTTGTAGTTCGGCATCAAAAGTACGCTCCTGTGCTTTTCTTTATCGGAGGATTTATTTTTGATACGCTTACTTTAGGACGAATAGACCGCACCTACGATACGGTCGTGCTTTGCTCTCACATGATTTTTTTATCCCTCACCCTATATTTATATAATTTAGTAGATGATGGTAAATGGAGAGACACCTTTATAGATCGTTTTTCTGAATATTTTCCGCTGGCTATACAGTTTTTCTTTGGAGGGCTTTCCAGTGCATTTGTGATTTATTTTTTTAGAAGTGTATCCATGTCCAAAACTATGGCATTCTTTATTTTGCTGGTTCTGCTCTTGTTTGCCAATGAGTTTCTAAAAAAGAAAATATCCAACAAATACCTTCAGTTTAGTGTTTATTTCTTTATAAATTTTACATTTTTTGCCTTTATGATTCCTATGTTGATAAAAGAAATGAACACTTTTATTTTTATCATTTCTGGATTTATAAGTTTTGCTAGTACGCTTGCACTCATTACATTCATTTACACTTCAAGCCCAAGTACAAGGCTGGAAATAAGCTTAAAAAAATTGATAAGTCTTATTCTCGTTTTATATGTATCCATCAACGTGTTTTACTATTTTAGTTTAATTCCTCCGGTCCCACTAGCGATGGAAACTGGACTGGTGGCTCATGATGTCCAAAAAAATGATAATGAATATAGCGTCACCTATGAAAAAGAGGACTGGTATATATTTTGGCGATCACACCAGATCAATTTTCATCGTGAAGCTGATGAACCTGTATACGTATTCACTTCCATTTTTGCCCCAACCGACTTAAACAAATCAGTTTTTCACCGGTGGAAATGGTACAATCCTGAAACTAATAACTGGGAGGTAACAGAAGATATTGGATTTGAAGTTACTGGCGGACGTGGCCGGGGTTTTCGTGGATATACTTACAAAAACAATGTTAGGGAAGGGCAGTGGAAGGTTCATGTCATTACTGAAGAAGAATTGTTAATCGGTGTTGTTGATTTTGTGATTAAAAACACATCAGAATCTCTACAAAAAGGTCTGATAGAAAAATCATTTTAAAGAAATCTAGCTAATAATACCTTTATAAAATTTTCAAATCAATGGCTCATTTTTGGTGACTGTATTTAATTTCTCAAGGATTCAATGGCATACCATAATCTTTGCTGCGCTTGATCCTGAGAGCCAAAAATACTCCTGTATTGGTTTAAGCTTTGACCCAATACAATCCAATGTGGTGTGCCTTTGCATTCGAAGTAGTTATAAGCTTCTGCTTTAGGGCCCATGTAAATGTCAAAAAAGTGAGGCTTTGGTGGTGAAAATGTCAAGCATTTCTGTTTTAGGAAACAACTGGTTTATAAGATTTTATTGCTAGAGAATCATTTTTTTAAAAACTGAATGTTTTGATCCACAAATTTTCCAACGGAGAGTCCTTGTTTTTTTCCCTCATATATTGCGGATTTATAATGAATGCCTCCGTAAAGCCTGCTAATAATAGCTTCATCTGCAGCAGATTTAAAAGATTTAAATGATCTGGTTGGCAGACCATAAGACACTTCTGTCGAATCTTCAAATTCAAAATTATCCCCAAAAATTGTGGTTAGAACTTCTGCAGATGCACTGGAAACAACAGAGTGTCCACTCGTATATTCTGGAAATGGAGGGGTTTGTAAAATCGGTAACCATTCTGGGTCTATCTGTTTATTAATAAGCGTTTCTGGTCTTACCAGATTGCTTCGGTATTTTTCGTCCCAACAGCTTATAAAAGCATCAGCTATACCGATAGATGTTTTGGTCTGTGTATATACGGTCTTTGCAAAATTTGCATCAGTTTTTTCATTAGCAATTTTACAAATGCCAATCCAATGTGCTCCAGGTGTTATTTTTTTTTCAGCAAACATAAAGTGCCCTTTGTTTACGGACACAAAAGGATTGCAGTCCCAAAATCGGGCAATTGCAATTTCTTCACTATCATCTCCTTTTTCCCTAATGTCATTATTAATTTTATATACAGACATGACTTCTTTATGAAATTGAGAACCAGGGTCCATTGAAAATTCTGGGGGTCTAACAGGTTTAAACTGCGATGCAGAGTCTAATATAAAAGGCCTTAATTTATTCCAATGCGGCTCAATCCCCTTCATATATGCTGGCGGAGTAGGTTGCCAGACCGAAGGATCATCAGAATATATGTTGTATTCTGGCATGGTACGGGTTTCAATATAACCATCTTTGTTCATCCATTTGATGATCTGTTCGGAGATTTCTAAACCATAATTTTTAGCTGCTTCAAACTCTTTTGGGTTTGTACCTTTCCATACCTCATAAAGACTATCTCTGTAGCTGATCATCATTTCTTTAGAAAAAACCAATTCTTTAGACACATTAAAATGAGCTATTAAGGCTGCAAGATTGAGGTTAATTTTATTTTCATCAGAATTTATTTTAAGTGCTTTTAAGCCGTTCAATTGTGATGTGAGAGTTTGATAATCTTTACTATTTTGATTAAGCGTTTCGTAAGCTGCTATATTTGGATATACATAAATTCTACTGGCTACAGGTGGAGAAAATATATCGTGAACCATAATTTCAGTAAGCTTATCAATTGCATTGTGATAATCTTGTCTTTTTATGATTATAGACTTGTCCTCTTTTTGGCAAGAAGATAAACAACAAGTTATTACTAAAAATATGCTAAGAATTATTATTCTCATTTTCGAAACTCTTTATTTATATGAATAACATTTAATTGTACCGTTATTGGGCACAACAATCAGTAATTTAAAATTCTTCATACTCAAATTTTCAATCTCTTTTATCTGATTATTGAACGGTTCTATACCTAGATCAGAAACAAAATCATAGTTGCTTTCATGTTCAGTCAAAAGACCTTTTAAAGCAGTGTAAGCTCCATGGTATGTATTTACCCGTAATGAATTACCACCCACCATCAACTGGTTTTTAGCATTGAGTTGTAATTCAGAAAAGCTTGTTATGGGTGCTAACTGAAAGTCATCTGAAAAAGGAATAAATCTATTAAATTCTCCATTTTCGTTTAATAGATAGCCCGAAGCTAGGGTTTCAACCTTATAACTTTCAGCTTCTTTTAATGAACCACTAGTCATAACTTCTTCGATGTTTTTCCCAGCCATACTCTTGTGATCTAGAAACCTTTTGCTCATCACATTCATTTGTGAAGCAAGCTCATCCTTGGTGTTTAATGGATAGTATTCACCATCACTATTATATGCTATAATAACTTCTTCTACACCATTTTTATCAAAATCTGAATAATACATCATCAACGGCCCATCAAAGTTGAGGTTGAATTTGGTGTTTAATCCCCAATTTCCAAATAAAATATCTTCATCTCCGTCTTTGTCAATATCAAAAAATGTCGCCGTTTGCCATAAGCCATTGAGCTTTTCTGGGAGCTTCATTTCTTTCAATTTTCCGCCATTATTTATGAAGATGTACGGGCGATCCCATTCTGTTGTGATGACTAAATCTTTTGTACCATCTGCATTGACATCATACCATTTTGCATCTGTTACTTTAGAATTTAGCTTGAAATTCTCATCTTTTGTAAAATGACCCTTTCCATCATTTTTTAAGATGTAAGAGTCTACCATTTCACCAAAATTTCCCAATTGAGAATAATTTCCAACAAAGAAATCTTGATCTCCATCTCCGTCATAATCATAAGCGATTACTGTTGAGGTTATAAAACTATCTTTAGGAATATTATTTTTTGCTTTTATGAAAATACCGTCATTATTTATATATAGACGGTCCGATTTATAGTTTGGATTTTTATTAGCTCCTGAGGCTACATATAAATCTAAATCTCCGTCATTGTCCACATCACCCCACACTGCAGCATTGTCTTCAAAATTCATATCTTCAATAAACGCTGGCTGATCTGACTTTTCGAAACTCAAGCCATTATTCAATAGCAATTGTGCTGGTTGACCTGCAGCATTGCCTAAGAAAACATCTTCATAACCATTATTGTCAACATCGGCAATAGCAACAGCAGGGCCAAGTGTAGATACTTTGTAAGGAATAAGTTTCTCCTCAGCAAAGTCATTATAATTATCTTCTTTGTGAGTGAAATTTATGAGGTCAACTTTTTTGAATAGGTTATTTTTTTCTTGATTATCATAATTATAAACCTGTCCACCTTCTTGGAAATTTACAATTAGCGTGGAGTTTATTTCTGGCTGAGTAATAACTTGATAGTCATTATTAGGCCAGATGACTTTAATAGAATCAACTTCCACGGTTTCACCAAGACCAAAATGCAATTTGGCTTCTACGGAAGATAGGAAGCCTCTGGATTTAAATAACTGTTTGAGTTGAGTTTTTCCGTTGCTGTATACTATTGCTTTAGAACCAACACCTTCTTTATTTCCTGCTAAATAGTTCAATTTTAAGTTGAGGTAATTTGCTTTTTCATTAGTCGTATTTTCAAAAATGGAAGCCGTTTGGTTAAAGTTGTTTGTGACCAAATCCAAATCTCCGTCCAAATCTAAATCCACATAAATGGCACCATTAGAAAGTTGTGGTTCATTTTTAATCCAATTTCCAGTCCGGTTTTTGAAAGTTTCAGAATTACCTTGAAAAATTTCATTGGCTACATTACCACTAGGCATTTTATCAATGGAGTTATATAGCCATTTCAAGCCTTCGTTTTCGCTCCTTCCTTTAAAGGCACTTGATACATATTTTTTAAAATCTAAACTGTTTGGCCTGCGTAAAATACCGTTTGAAATGAATAAATCCTGATGGGTGTCGTTGTTAAAATCAGCAAATAGGGGTGCCCAACTCCAGTCTGTATCAGCGACTTCGTTCAAAAGAGCAGTTTCTATGAAATAGTCTCCATTTTGATTGATCTGAAGCATATTTCTTGAGAATTGATCTTTGTAACCTAGTTTTTTAAGATGTGCTTGCATATTGAACATAGCATCATCGCCTTCAGTTTCTTTCAAAAGATGTTCTTCTTTAGGCAGCATATCCAAGGTTATCAAATCCTGATACCCGTCGCCATTAATGTCTGCAGCATCGCTCCCCATTGAAAACCTGCTTATCGTCGTGAAAGCTTTATCAAGACTTTCTTTGAATGTGCCATCCTGGTTATTGATATAGTAATAATCATCTTCATGAAAATCATTACAAACATAAATGTCGTCCCAGCCGTCGTTATTAAAATCTGCAATCGTAGCACTAAGGCCATAGCCATTGACACCTCCAAAAATATTTGCTGATTCGCTTACATCTACAAATTTACCGTTATCATTTCTGAGTAAAACATCACCAACATTTGGCGCGCGTTCGTTTCTTAATTCTGCTCTACCGTGTGATAAATTGGTGTGGACAGCATGATTTACAATGTAAACATCTAAATCAGCATCTTTATCGTAATCGAAAAAGTAAGCTTGAGTAGAGTAGCCTTTAAAATCTAAACCATAAGATTTAGCATCTTCTGTAAAGGTACCATCGCCATTATTTATAAAAAGTTCGTTATGTCCAGTAAAGTCCAACAATCCTGAAACAGCACAAACATAAATATCAAGTAAGCCATCATTATTGATGTCTACCATAGTTACACCTGTATTCCAGCTTGCGTTTCCTTTAATATTAGCTTGCTCTGAAACGTCTTCAAATTCTAGGTTCCCTTTGTTTAGATATAGTTTATTCTCACCTGTATTAGCTACAAAAAACAGATCTGGTAAACCATCACCATTTACATCACCTGTTGCCACACCTCCTCCATTGTAATAATAAATATAGTTGATGATGCTGTGCTCAGCATCTTCTGTGACCGTATTTTTGAAATTGACACGGCTTCTTTTTACAGGGACTTCTTTAAATAAAAAGTTGTCGTCAGATTTATTTCTGCAACTCCAAAAAAGGATAATGGAGAATAATAATGTTAAGTTAAATTTCGCTTTAATAATAGTTATATTTTAAGTCAAAATTATGAATTATTTTTTTTAAAAACAAGCGTGTTTAATCAATAAGATGAGAATCAATTCAAAGGAAAGTAAATTTTTTCAACTATTGGTAAATTATAAAACTTGGACTAAAAATTTGATTTACAATATTTTATAAATGATAGTCACTCTTACTTTGATAATAATTTACCTGAGGATTGACTTTTGATGATAGAATTAAAGGTGTTTAGGAGGTTAAAGAAGTCATTAAATCTGTAAATATGAAATTATGATTTAAAACCAAAATATATCTTAATTTCTCAAGGATTCAATGGCATACCATAATCTTTGCTGCGCTTGATCCTGAGAGCCAAAAATACTTCTGTATTGGTTTAAGCTTTGATCCAAAACAATCCAGTGTGGTGTGCCTTCGCATTCGAAGTAATTATAAGCTTCTGCTTTAGGGTCTATGTAAATTTCAAAAGGTGAGGCTTTGGTGGTGAAAATGTCAAGGATTTCTGTTTTAGGAAAGGATTGATTTCCAAAATTGGTATGAATGACAATCAAGTTTATTTCAGGAAATTCACGAGTTAATTCATAGGCAAAAGGAATGGCTCTTCCAGTACAACCTAAGCAATAGGTATTGTAGAAAAGGATAAGGTTTATTTGCCCTTCCTTTAGTAGATTATGAATAGAAAGTATTTCATTTTCTAGTGATTCGAGTTGAATTTCCATTTTGAGTTTAATTGAAGTGCTTTTCTTTAAAAAAAGAACAAATTTACGACGTTCACTAATTTATTTAATAACTTTAAAACCTAGCTTAATTTAAATTTTAAATAAACCATATCAGAATGAACATCAAAAAAGTTTTAGTTGCCAACAGAGGAGAGATTGCTATAAGAATTTTTCGGGCTTGTACAGAAATCGGTATAAGAACAGTTGGAATTTACACTTATGAAGATAGATATTCTTTACATAGATACAAAGCCGACGAATCTTACCAAGTTGGTGATGATAAAGAACCCCTGAAGCCTTATTTAGACATCGACGAAATTATTCGTGTTGCCAAAGAAAACGGTGTTGATGCAATACATCCTGGTTATGGTTTTCTTTCTGAGAATGCAAAATTTGCCCAAGCTTGTGAAGATAATGATATTGTTTTTGTAGGGCCTAAAGTAGATGTTCTGAAATCTTTAGGCGATAAAGTAACCGCTAAAAAAGTAGCTATCGAGAATGAGGTTCCCATCATTGAAAGCAACAAAAAGGATTTGACCTCTCTAGAAATCGCTACAGAAGAAGCAGAACGAATTGGTTTTCCTTTGATGCTGAAAGCCGCTTCTGGTGGTGGAGGTCGTGGAATGCGAGTCCTGAGAAGTATGGATGAGCTCGAAAATGCTTACGGCGAATCAAGACGTGAAGCCAAAAATGCCTTCGGTGATGAAACGGTTTTTCTTGAAAAATTCATAGAAAATCCAAAGCATATCGAAATCCAGATTGTTGCCGACAATCATGGAAATATCCTTCACCTTTTTGAAAGAGACTGCTCTGTGCAGCGACGCTATCAAAAAGTAATTGAATTTGCGCCTTCCAAAGATTTAGATGAAACGGTCAAGGACAATCTTTATAAATATGCTGTTAAAATTTGTAATGCGGTAAACTATAACAACATTGGAACCGTAGAATTTCTTGTGGATGATGACGGAAGTATTTATTTTATTGAAGTGAATCCACGTGTCCAAGTTGAACATACAGTGACTGAAGTGGTGACAGGGATAGATCTGATTAAAACTCAACTTTATATTGCCGATAATTACAAACTATCCGATGAAGAAATAAAGCTCCCTAACCAAGAATCGGTTTCTATAAATGGATATGCAGTTCAATGTAGAATTACTACAGAAGATCCTAAAAACGACTTCAAGCCAGATTATGGGACAATTACGACTTACAGAAGTGCTTCAGGGTTTGGAATTCGCCTAGATGCCGGAAGTGTTTACCAAGGGGTGAAGATTTCACCATTCTTCGATTCGATGCTGGTGAAAGTATCTGCAAGCAGCAGAACTTTGGATGATGCTTGTAGAAAAATGCGTCGTGCCTTGGCAGAATTTAGAGTGCGTGGGGTGAAAACCAACATGGCTTTCCTCGATAATATATTGAAAGATGCGACTTTTCGTGAAGGAAAAGTAACAGTGAATTATATTAAAAACACACCTGAACTTTTCAACATCAAAGAGCCTAGAAACCGAGCTACCAAAATGGTTCATTTCTTAGGCGATATAACGGTCAATGGAAATACAGACGTAAAACATACTGTTGATAATCCGAATTTTTTAAAACCTGAAGTTCCTAGAACAGCTAAGACAGAGCCTCATCAAAAAGGCACAAAAGATTTATTGACAGAACTTGGCCCAGAAGAATTTTCGAAGTGGTTATCTAATGAGAAGAAAATTCATTTCACAGATACAACTATGCGAGATGGACATCAGAGTTTGCTGGCAACACGTATGCGAACTTATGACATGCAAAAAGTCGCAGAAAATTATGCTAAATCTCATCCTGAAATTTTCAGCATGGAAGTTTGGGGCGGAGCGACCTTTGATGTTTGTATGCGATTTCTGAAAGAAAATCCATGGGAGCGACTCAAACTTTTAAGAAAAGCAATGCCAAATATTTTATTGCAAATGCTTCTAAGAGGTTCCAATGGTGTGGGTTATACCGCTTATCCAGACAACTTAATAGAGCGATTTGTGACAGAATCCTGGGAAAATGGTATCGATATCTTTAGAATTTTCGATTCTCAAAACTGGATGAAATCTATTGCTCCCTGTATAGAATATGTGAGAAAAAATACAGGTGGTTTAGCTGAAGCTTCGATGTGCTACACGGGTGATATTATGGATCCTAACCGAACCAAATACACTTTAAAATATTATACTCAGTTAGCTAAAGATCTTGAAAATGCTGGAGCCCACATCTTGGCAATAAAAGATATGGCTGGATTGCTCAAGCCAAATGCAGCGAAGGAATTAGTGTCTGCTTTAAAATCTGAAGTCAAGATTCCTATTCATTTGCATACTCATGATACTTCGTCAATGCAAGCGTCTACATATCTCAATGCTATTGAAGCTGGTGTAGATGTCGTTGATGTTGCGCTTGGAGGCTTGTCTGGATTAACTTCGCAACCCAATTTTAATTCTCTGCTCGAAGTGTTGAAATATCACCCAAGAGAAAATAAAATGGATACCGAAAAGCTCAACGAATACTCTATCTACTGGGAACAGGTGAGAACTTACTATTACCCATTTGAGTCTGGATTAAAATCTGGAACGGGTGAAGTGTATAAGCATGAAATTCCAGGAGGGCAATATTCCAATTTGAAGCCACAGGCAGAATCATTAGGTCTTGCCGATAGATTCCATGAGATCACAGATATGTATGCTAAGGTGAATGAGCTTTTCGGAGACATCATCAAGGTAACTCCAAGCTCTAAAGTGGTTGGTGACATGGCTCAATATCTAGTCAGTAATAACCTAAGTATTGAAGATGTTTTAAAAGATGGGGAGAATCTTTCTTTTCCACAGTCTGTGGTGAGTTTTTTCAAAGGAGATTTGGGTCAGCCAGTTGGTGGTTTTCCTGAGAAAATACAGAAGATCATTTTAAAAGGAGAAAAGCCATACACAGATAGACCTAACGCACATTTGGAGCCAGTTGATTTTGAGAAAGAATTCAAAGAATTTCAAAATATATTTTCGGACGACATGGATAGAGTGTTAGAGTTTACAGACTTTTTATCTTATAAATTGTATCCAAAAGTATTTACAGAAGCTTACAATCATCACCTTAAGTATGGTAGTGTTTTTAATATTCCAACCAAGAATTTTTTCTACGGAATGGAACCAGGAGAAGAAATTGTTGTAGAACTTGACCGCGGAAAAACTTTGCTGATTACGCTTGTTTCTGTAGGAAGAACTGATGATGATGGAATGGCTACTGTTTTCTTTAAGGTTAATGGACAAACGCGAAATATCCAGGTTAGAGATGAAAATGTAAAAGTTGAAAAGGTTTCTCACAAAAAAGCAGATAAGTCTGATGAAAAACAGATTGGGGCGCCGCTTCAGGGCTCACTTACAGACATACTTGTGAAAAAAGGGGATAAGGTGAAGAAAAACCAACCCTTATTTATCATCGAAGCTATGAAAATGGAAACAACCGTTACTGCCAATGCGGAAGGTGAAGTGAGTAATATTGAGCTTAAACCTGGAATTATGGTATATGCAGATGATCTGGTTGTCGAACTTAAGTAATTACAGTTTAATTTTATTTACAAAGCCCTTTCAAATTGAAGGGGCTTTTGTATTTAATTTATTCAAATCTCTAAGCATTAAAACTTATTGTAAAACCTTCAGTTGAATCTTTAAAAACAGGACGTAAGTTTCAAGTGATTATTTAGTTTGAAGTTAACTTGCTTTACATTTTTAATCTATGTAAGCCCAAAATCACCAGAAATCAAACATTTAAAAAAGATTTACAGCCACTTGTAAAGCACCATAATCCTGCAGACTGTTCCACATGACTGTTGCAGAAACTGGGATGGAATACCGGTCAAAGACCTTTAAGGTTTTGGAATAGGTAGCGCCATAATTATTGAAGCCAGTTTTATCTCCATAAAAATGATTGTCACTTACAAATGAAAAGGCTGCACCAACGTAAAGGCTAAGGTTCCAATCTTTACCATCTGTTACTATATAGGAAGCTTCCACATAATTGGTAAAGGCATTTCTTAAGTCTCCGCTGGAATTGACGTAAGTGTCCCTTCCCTGTACGATAGTGCTCCATGAGGTTTGTAGTGGGAAATTCTCAAAAGCATATGTAACAGAAACATCGATGAAGTGTGAGGTTTCTGCTCTGTCATAATTAAAAATTTGTGCATCAGGAAAATCTGTGTAGTTATTGATATCCCAAATGGCAAACGTCCAGGTTTCGTGGCTGAAGGATATGTAGTAATCAAACTCAGTATAATTTCCTGCGAAACCAACACCACCCCAAAGTCCAGCTTCAAACTTCCCGCTTTTTGAAGTGTAATATACATTTGCTGCTGTCATGGCTTCATCTGTTACACGATAGCCTCTCCATAAATGCATGTTTTTGACAGTGAGATTGAATTCGAAAGGGCGATATTTATCCTCAGTTTCTAAACTATCCTTCGGAATCAAATCTGGAATTGATCGATCATCTCCTTGTGCATAAACCGAAGTAAATGCAAAGAGGAATCCAATCAGACTGTATTTTCTGATATTGTACACCATAAATATATCTTTTAACTTAGGATTAAATGAAGAAATGTGGCAAGGGCAGCCCCTATAAAAGGACCAACAACTGGAATCCAACTGTAAGACCAGTTACTATGCATTTTTCCATTAATAGGAAGTATAAAATGCATGATCCTTGGACCTAAATCTCGGGCAGGATTTATAGCATATCCTGTTAAGCCTCCAAGAGATAAACCAATACTCCAAACCACAAAAGCGATGGGAATTGCACCAACAGCGCCTAATCCCACCGGAACGCCTTCTTCACTTTGAATTTCTGCTCCTGTGATAAAAAAGACAGCGATAATAAGAACAAATGTCCCTATAATTTCACTTAGTAAATTCCTAAACCTATTGGGTATAGCTGGATCTGTACAAAAGATGGCGCGTTTTCCAGCAGGGTTGTCTGTGGCGTCAAAGTGATCTTTAAAAAGCACATAAACAGTTCCAGATCCTAACATGGCTCCTATCAGCTGAGCGATAATATATACAGGCACTTCTTGCCAAGGAAAACTTCCTTCTATCGCCAGCGCCAGAGTTACAGCGGGATTGATATGTGCTCCACTGTAAGGTGCAGAAATAAAAACGCCAATAAAAACACCCATAGCCCAGCCTGTGGTTATCACCATCCAACCAGATCCGCTACTTTTAGTATCCTTCAATACAGAACTGGCAACCACGCCTCCTCCTAAAAGAATTAGAAGTCCTGTTCCTAAAATTTCAGCTATAAATGGAGTCATAATTATTTGGATTTACTCCAAGATTGCAAGGCATCTATAGCTCTGTACCAGCCTTTGATTCCTTCCTGGATGTCGTTTTGATTTTCTGTAGGTTGAAACTTGATGTCTTCTCTCCATATGGATTGAATTTCTTCCATATTTTGCCAAAATCCAACCGCCAGTCCTGCGAGATAGGCGGCACCTAAAGCGGTGGTTTCTGTTATTTTTGGCCTTATCGTTGTAGTGTTTAAAACATCAGATTGAAATTGCATCAACATATTGTTGACCGTTGCTCCACCATCTACTCTCAATTCTTCTATATCGATTTCGGAATCAGCTTCCATAGCTTTTAGGATGTCCATAGTTTGGTAGGCGATGGCTTCCAAAGAAGCTCTCGCAATATGGGCATCTGTTGTTCCGCGGGTAATTCCAAATATGCTTCCTTTTGCATCTTGGTCCCAGTACGGGGCTCCAAGTCCAGCAAACGCAGGAATAAAATACACACCGTCAGAGGATTCTACAGAAGTTGCTAGATGTTCTACGTCGTTAGACCTTTTGATGACTCCTAAGCCATCGCGTAACCATTGCACAACAGCACCTCCTATAAAAATGCTGCCTTCCAAAGCGTATTGAGTCTTGCCATTAATTCTCCAAGCGACTGTGGTCAATAATTTGTTTTTTGAAATAATGGGTTGATCTCCAATATTCATCAACATAAAACATCCTGTACCGTAAGTGCTTTTTACCATCCCTTTTTCTGTACACATCTGTCCGAACAGCGCTGCCATTTGGTCCCCAGCAATTCCCGCAATAGGAATTTTTGATGCAAAAACGGTGGTTTTGGTATGACCATAAACCTCACTTGAGTCCTTCACTTCTGGAAGCATAGTTTTAGGAATATTAAATAATTCCAATAAATCATCATCCCATTCCATAGTATTGATGTTGAAAAGCATGGTTCTGGAAGCATTAGTCACATCGGTCACATGCAATTCTCCTTTAGTAAAATTCCAGATAATCCACGAATCTATTGTTCCAAGGATGAGGTCGCCAGCTTCTGCTTTTTCTCTGGCACCTTCTACATTATCCAAAATCCATTTTACTTTAGTGCCAGAAAAATAAGCATCGATGATTAAGCCTGTTTTTTCCTGAATCATTTTTTCTTTACCTTCAGCTTTAAGCTGATCGCAATATTCTGAAGTTCGCTTGTCCTGCCAAACGATAGCATTGTATATAGGGTCGCCTGTATTTTTATCCCATACCACAACGGTTTCACGTTGATTGGTGATTCCCATTGCAGCTATATTTTTCCCATTTAGCCCTTTTTTGGTAGTTGCTTCAGCAGCAACACCTGCCTGTTTGGACCAGATTTCTAATGGGTCGTGTTCCACCCAGCCTGGCTTAGGAAAATATTGGGTAAACTCTTTTTGGGCAACAGAATATATTTCTCCTTTTTTATCGAAGACAATTGCCCGACAACTTGTTGTACCCTGGTCTAAAGCTAAAATGTATTTTTCCATAAATGATGATTTTTAAAATTTATACTGAATTTGATACTGCCAGCTTGAAGGATGGTTATAAACTATAACCTTTAGCTAGAGTGTTATAGTCGTCAATCTGTTGGTTGATCCATTGCTTGTCTTTGTTGAGTTCCTTAGCTAAAATTTCAGCTACTTTTGGCGCCATTTCGATAGATTTTTTGGCATCTAAGAACAGAACTCTTACCCGTCTAGCTAGCACATCTTCTACGGTTCTTGCCATTTCATGTCTGGCTGCCCAAAGCACTTCCACATTCAAATACTCCAAGTCAGGATGAACCTTTTCACCTAGACTGGAATCTTCTGAGATCAATTTGTGCAGATGAGCCTGATCGGTTCCATAAACATAAAGGTGATTATTTCTTTCCTCAGTTTCCATGGCGCCATGAATAGAGAGCGTTTCCGTTACACAAGCTTTTTTAGATAGTTTACCTAATTCGATAACTTTATCTAAAGTATCTTCCGCCATTTTTCTATAGGTTGTCCACTTTCCTCCAGTAATGGAAACCAAACCCGTGTCGGATACCAAAATTTTGTGCCCTCTCGAGATTTCTTTCGTCTTACCAGTTTCATCTTCTGGAGCAGCGAGAGGTCTTAAGCCCGCATAAATACTTTTAATATCTTCTCTTGTTGCCTTCTTCTCAATAAATCTATTGAAAGTTTCAAGGATAAAGTCAACTTCATTTTCAGTTGCATTGGGCTCTGTGGAGTGCTTATCTACCATTAAATCTGTAGTTCCCACAATAACCTTATCGTGCCAGGGCACAGCAAAAAGTACTCTGCCGTCATCTGTTTTTGGAATCATAATAGCGTCTTCACTTGGAAGGAAACTTTTATCAAAAACAAGGTGAACCCCTTGACTGGGTTGAATTCTTTTTTTCGCACCAGGCTTATCCATCTGTAAAATGTCATCTGCAAAAACTCCAGTAGCATTTATTACTGATTTACCTTTAAATGTATGCTCTTTATGAGTTTCTTGATCGATGGCAATAACGCCAGATACTTTATCATTTGTATTTTTGGTTAGATTATTTACTTTAAAGTAATTCAGTAGTGAGCCACCTTTTTCTATCGCAGTTTGTGCAATATTGATAGCTAATCTGGAATCATCAAATTGACCATCTCGATAACTTACACTTCCTTTAAGTTTATCCTTTTGAATTGTGGGTAGCTTTCGAATTGTTTCGTCTTTGCTAACGTGTTTAGATGCACCAAGACTTAATTTTCCTGCAAGAAAATCATAGGCTTTGAGACCGAGAGTGTAATAAGCACCTTCCCACCATTTATAGTTAGGAATTAAAAAGGTTTGATTTTTAACGAGATGGGGCGCATTTTGTTCCAATAGACCACGCTCTTTCAATGCTTCTGTAACTAATGAAAAATTGGCCTGTGCCAAATATCTAACACCGCCGTGAACAAGCTTCGTGCTCCGGCTTGAGGTGCCTTTGGCATAATCCAACTGCTCTAGAAGTAATGTTTTGTAACCTCTAGTTACACTATCTAAAGCAATACCTAGGCCTGTAGATCCTCCGCCAATCACAATAACATCAAATTCGTCTACCTGTTTTGCTTCATCTATAAGGTTTTTTCTGTCAAAAATTCTCTCCGCTTTCATTTTGTTTTATTTCGAATACATAACAAATGTAATAAAAATATAACAAAACGAAAGTAAAATGACAAAAATAATAATAAATCGAAATATAAATAAGATGAGTTTTTCATAAAAGCCTTGTTAAGCCATTAAACCCTTGCATTATCTTTCTATATTTGTTGCAACAAAACGAAACAAAAGTGAAACGCCATAAGTCAATATTAGAACAGCTAGACAAAGACAACTATGTAAGTGTGCAACATTTATGTGACTTATTTGAAGTCTCCGCTGTAACGATAAGAAAGGATTTGAAATTTCTTGAAGACAAGGGTTTATTATTTAGAACACATGGTGGAGCTACTTCTCAAAATCCTTATATCATTGACAGGCACGTTAGTGAAAAGGAGAAACTTAATGTGACCGAAAAAGAAGCTATTGCAAAAGCGGCTGTAGAGTTGATCAAGCCAAATGACTCTATTATGATTGCTTCTGGTACTACAATGCAAGCCCTAGCAAAAGCATTGACCATTGAAGAACAGCTCAATATCACCACATCATCTTTGAATGTTTCTTTGGAATTAACCAAATCCCCTTATTACGATATTTTACAATTGGGTGGAACAGTAAGACACAGCTCGTCTTCTGTGACGGGACATTTTTCTCAAGCTGTGCTTGAAAATATCTCTTGTAATCTTTTGTTTCTAGGCGTCGATGGAATTGATATTAATCATGGCTGTACCACTACTAGTCTTGAAGAAGCGATGCTGAATAAGAAAATGATAGCATCTGCTCAAAAAGTGATTGTCCTTGCCGATTCTTCAAAGTTTAATAGAAAAGGCTTTGGTAAGATTTGTGATCTTTCAGAAATACATCACATTATCACAGATTCCGGAATCAGTGATACTTTGGCTCAGGAGATTAAGAAGTTAGGTATTCAATTGACTTTAGTTTAAAAACGTATTTTTTATCGAAAACTCAGAATCAGTAATTCCCTTCTCCTATCCTAGAAAGAATTAAATGGGTAGTAGGTTCACCAAAATTCACGAGTTTATCTATAAACTGTTGCAGGTGAAGCTGGTCTTTTAAGGCTATCCTGATGTACAAATTATGCTGTCCCGTAATTCTAAAGGCTTCCTTAACTTCTGGATAAGACTCAATTTCAACCAAAACTGCCTTAAGCCTTCCGCTAAAGATTTTTAGCATAATGAAAGCTTCCAGATTGTTGCCTATAAGACTTTGGTTAAGCTGGAGCGTGTATCCCTTTATCAATCCTGAATCTTCCATCTTTTTCACTCTTTCTCTTACAGAAGAAGGAGAAAGGGAGATTTGTTTTCCAATTTCAGCGTAAGAGAGTCTTGAGTTTGTTTTTAAAACATCGATTATCTTGAAATCTATTTCGTCTACCATTGAATCTAGTGTTTTAGAGTAAAAATACTTGTTTAATTCGATAATCAATTGGCTTAGCCGTTGATTCGCTTTCACAAAGCAAGTTCGATAATTTAAATTTGCGCTTTTAGAAAAAACGAGAAAAGATTTGGAATTATACGTCTTGATTATCCTCGCCATTGCGATATTTTGCGGGTTTTTTGTTCAGTCTTTAGTCGGTTTTGCAGGTTCTCTGGTGGCTTTGCC
The DNA here is from genome assembly GCF_042677225.1 of Psychroflexus salinarum. NCBI lineage: Bacteria > Pseudomonadati > Bacteroidota > Flavobacteriia > Flavobacteriales > Flavobacteriaceae > Psychroflexus > Psychroflexus salinarum. The sequence goes on along the minus strand of NZ_JBHTIV010000005.1, from coordinate 390,336 downwards.
TATTCTTCTTTTTGCGGTAAAATTGCCGGATGCTATCGCCTATGTTTCTATTTTTTATTTATTTTCAAGTTCATACATGGTGTACAAAGAATGGCGCAACATAGATAAAGATGCCATTGTGAGGCTTATTCTGGCGTCCTTGATAGGCGTTGTCCTGGGAATAGTAGTGCTTACGTATTCCAAACCTGTCATTTTGCAAACAGGACTAGGTGTTTTTATTCTACTATACGTTGGATATGTACTCCTCGGAAAGAAAGAGCTAGCTTTAGGTAAAAAAGCTAACTGGACTTTTGGGATGATGGGTGGATTTTTCTCTGGTGTCTTTTCTACTGGGGGTCCGCTTTATGTTATCAGTGTAAAAAACACAGTAAAGGAAGCCAAAACGTTTAGAGCAACCATGATTGGCGTATTAGCTTTAATCACGCTCATCCGGATTCCTGCATTGAGCGTCAGCGGTGCTTTAAATCTGCAGCATTTGCAAATGAGTGTAATGGTTTTGCCAGTTTTCTTTTTAGCTCAATTTTTGGGTATAAAATTCTTTCCAAAAATCAATGAAGTACAGTTTAAAAGAATGTTGCTAGTCATCTTATCGCTTTCTGGATTGGCGTTGATTTTTTAGTTTATTACAATGCATTGTTGCCCGTAATTGAGCTACTATCTATATATGTCATGTTTAGGTTCGAGTACTTCAATACTTCAGCATAAACTCAGTCGAGAACAAGCCACATCTCGATACTTCGACTATCGATCTATAAAGATATGGTTATGGCTAAAATTTAAGAAACCTTACAAACACTTTTTTTAGAATTAAATGTTTTAGAGCCTTTACTAACAAAACTTTCAATCCTATCGCAAACCCTTCAGTTGAAACTACCTGCCCAGCTAGAGGTTAAAGTGATTTGAAGGCTTTAAGCTAGCTTATTCTAAACATTAACCTACCAAAACCCAAAATCAGAAAAAATCTTATTCCGCCTACTCTTTATAGCATCGTGAATTTGAGTAAATTTGTAACTTAAATTTGAATTATGTCTGAAGAGAAAAAATCTTTGAATTTCATTGAGCAAATCATTGAAGAGGATTTGAAAACCGACTATACCGTAAGCGACTTGAAATTTCGCTTCCCTCCTGAGCCTAACGGTTTTTTGCATATTGGACACGCGTCTTCGATTTGCCTGAACTTTGGTTTGGGTCTCAAATATAATGCACCCGTCAATTTAAGATTTGATGATACCAATCCGTTGAAGGAAGAGACCGTGTATGTGGATTCCATCAAAAGTGATGTAAAGTGGCTGGGCTTTAAATGGGCGGAGGAATGTTATGCTTCAGACTATTTTCAGCAGTTGTACGACTGGGCGGTAGAGTTGATAAAGGCTGGTGATGCGTATTTGGATAGCCAGTCGTCTGAAGAGATTGCCGCTCAAAAAGGAACACCAACACAACCAGGAACGGCGAGTCCTTACAGAGATCGCTCTGTGGAAGACAACTTACAGCTTTTTGAAGCCATGAAGAACGGAGAAACTGGCGAAAAAGCCCACGTGCTCCGTGCTAAAATTGATATGGCTTCGCCCAATATGATTATGCGGGATCCTGTGATGTACAGGTGTTTGCACAAAGCACATCACCGCACAGGAAACGACTGGATGATTTACCCGATGTACGACTGGGCCCATGGCGAATCTGATTTTATTGAATCGGTATCTCATTCGTTTTGTACGCTGGAATTTTTACCCCACCGCGAGCTTTATAACTGGTTTGTAGAACGCTTGAGCAAGCCAGGAGAACTAGTTCCCAAACAACGCGAGTTTGCCAGACGTAACTTGAGTCATACCATTGTAAGCAAACGAAAGTTAGCTCAGCTTGTGGAACAAAATATTGTCACCTCTTGGGATGATCCCAGAATGCCAACGATTTCCGGATTGAGAAGACGGGGTTATACGCCAGAATCCATCAGAACTTTTGCGGATAGCATTGGCATCGGCAAACGTGAAAACATGATAGATGTGGCGCATTTGGAGTTTTGTGTGAGAGACGATCTCAACAAAAAAGCGCCGCGAGTGATGGGTGTTATGGATCCTTTGAAAGTGGTCATTACCAATTATCCCGAAGGCAAAGAGGAGTGGCTCACTGCCGAAAATAATCCTGAAGATGAATCTGCAGGCGAACACGAAGTTCCTTTTTCCAGAGAATTGTACATCGAGCAGGAAGATTTTAGAGAGGAAGCCAATAGAAAGTTTTTCCGATTGAAATTAGGTAAGGAAGTTCGATTGAAAAACGCCTACATCATCAAAGCTGAAGATGTTATTAAAGATGAAAACGGTAAAGTTCTGGAAGTCCATTGCACTTACGATCCTGAAAGTAAAAGCGGAAGCGGCACGGAAGCCTCTAAGCGTAAGGTGAAAGGCACTTTGCACTGGGTGTCTATTCCACATGCTGTGGAAGCTGAGGTAAGACTGTACGACAGATTGTTTACAGTGGAAGATCCCACTGCCGATAAGGATAAAGACTTTTTAGACTTCGTCAATCCTGAATCTTTGGAAGTCAGTAAAGCTTACGTGGAGCCTTATTTAAAATCGGCGAAGGCTGAAGATAAATTTCAGTTTCAACGCATTGGGTATTTCTGTGTGGACAGAGATTCTACATCAGAGAAGCTAGTGTTTAATAGAACGGTAACGCTGAGGGATAACTGGAAGAATAAGTAAAGCTTTAAAAGCTTGCTAAAAACTCTTTTGAAGTTAAGACAGGTAGTTTTGAGCTTTTAAAATCCTTTTTGTTTCTAGTGATGATTACATCAACATCATTTTCTAGAGCTGAATAATATTGAAGTCCATCTTCAAAATCAGGAAAGCTTTCATCGCTGAGGGCAAGCTCTGTGATTTTATCATTCAATGGCAAAAGTTCTACTAGTACCTTAAACTTTCGTAGTATTTCTTTGGCGTCTTTCGTAGATCTCAACTTGCTCAGTATGTAATTTGTGTTTGCAAAGGTTAACGATAATATGGTTAACTTAAGCTTGTCCTGATCTGCTTTAGAAAATAATTGAGCAGCATCGTCATCAAATCCTTTTCTTTTAGAGAGTAAATCAATAACGATATTGGTGTCAATCAATAGCTTTTTCATTTATATTTCTCTATTAAAAAGCGAGTATATTCTTCCTTTTCGTCAAAATTATCATCTATTGAAATGACTCCACTAAGGCTTTCTACGAGAGGTGTAATCTCTGACGGTTTAGTTTTACCTGATAGAGAATTTAAATAAGATTCTATGAGTTTGGAAAGACTGGTTTTATTTGACTTTGCGTAAAGCTTTGCAGCTTCAATTATACGTTCATCTAAGCTTAAAGTTAGTTTCTTATCCATATAAACCATATTTTACGTACAAATATAAAATATGTTTACGTAAAAAGCAGTTTTGAAAATTTATCGACTTACATTGATTTGAAACGTATAGGTCTTAGTTTCAAAAACCTGGTTTCCGTTTCTATCAGTAGGGGCAAGAATTTCAACATAATCTTCGCCGAGGTAGCCTTCTTCGGGTTGGTATGTATAGATAATCTCACCAGTATCTGGATTTCTGTCTAGCTCACTTATTTTGAAATTTTGAGCTTGTATTTTAAAACTGGAGCTTTGGTCATGACGGTATTCTCCTAAACTTGTCTCGACTACATTATTACCAAAACCAGAGTTTGAATTACCTACGTTAATTTCATAAAAAGTAGCAGGTTCCCCGGTATCTGGATAATCAATATCATCGTCCAGGAATAGCTCTGAGCAAGATGCCAAGCTGATACTTATAACTAAGAGAAGAAAGATTCTTTTCATGAGATCGGTTTTAATATCAAGTGTTGGAAATACCTCTCCTCTTGCATCCGACGAGCGGAGCGAGAGGAATGCATAAGGCTAGAACTGCCTTTTTAAGGCAGTTCTGGGTGAGGCTTATTTTTCCACCAAACTCCCGTCGGCAAATAAGGCAAAACGGCCACTGTCGCCATGAGTGAATTCAGCTTTTGGCCAGGGCCAGCCACCAAAATGCGTGCGCTGGTATTCGCCGATGATGCCATTCATTTCTTCACGTGTATTGGCTACAAAAGGGCCTTGTTGTACCACAGGTTCGTTGATGGGTTTTCCTTGAAGTAAAAGCAATTCAGCTTTTTTATTTCCGTTGACTAATTTCAATTCTTGTGAGGCGTCCAGGTCTAACGAATGTCCTTCAGGAATTTCAAAGCCTTCCGTTTTTAGCTCTTCACCTTCATAGAAAAACAACACCCGATTGCTATCGGCATCGCCAGCAGGAAGGGTGAATTCAGCACCAGCTTCCAAGGTGATTCTCCACACCTGGATGTCGTTTTTATCTTCTGCTGCCAGAGAATCTGGAGTCGGTTCTAAGGCTTTTTCAGACTTATAACTTCCAGCGATAACTTTGACTTTGATAGCTTTTCCGTTCTCGTCCTGTTCTTCAACTATCGGAATATCCTCATGCCAGAGCATCTTGTAATGCGGCTCTACTTTTTTAGAACGCTTGGGTAAATTCAACCAAATTTGAAACAATAGCAACGGATTTTCTTTGTCCTGATGCACCAATGGAAACATCTCAGAATGTAGCACGCCTTTGCCAGCGGTCATCCACTGCGCATCGCCCTGTCCGAAGCGGCCTTTGGCGCCCATAGAGTCAGAGTGATCGGCATAGCCTTTTTCGACCAGAGTTATGGTTTCAAAACCAGCATGTGGGTGGTAAGGAAAGCCAGGCACTTCCTGTCCGTGATACATTCTCCAGCCGTCTTTTTTTTGAAAATCGTTGCCGAGAAACCGGCCTTTCAAAGCCTCTTTGGAAGGGCCTAAGTTAGCTTCGCCTTTAGGAAACTGGTCCTGATGAAAGGCACAAAACATAAACGGATCTTTGGTTTCCCACTGGAAGCCAAGTTCTTTTATTTTTAAAATGGGGTTACTCATAGCATCAAATTTTATTCAAAGTAATAAAAAGCATCTTCCAAATGCTCTATACGTTTTCCTAATTTATTTTTAATAATGGCCACAATATCAAATCTTACTTCCAGGTCCAAACCTTTCTCATTCACATAATAATCAACAGCTTTTACTAGGCGTTTAATTTGTGCTGGTTTTACAAAATCCTGAGGGTCGCCAAAGTCTGGTGTGCTTCTTGTTTTTACTTCCACTACGACCAAATAATCTCCAGATTTGGCGATGATGTCGACTTCAGCTTTATCGTAAACAAAATTGGTTTCCAGGATGTCATAGCCCTTATTTCTAAGGAAATTGACCGCGTCTTTTTCACCGCTTTTACCCAATTCGTTATGCTGTGCCATTGGTAATACAACATTTAAATTCAGTTCTAAGATACTTAAAGATAAATTAGTATGTAAAATTTGCTTTGTAATAACTTCACACAAGGAATAAGAGGGAAAAAGTCTTATGAAATGGTAGGGTGAAGTTTATTAAAATATATACAGAGACGATAATCTAAATCAATGTAAATCGGTATTAAAAAAAAGCTCGAACAATTTGTTCGAGCCTATGAAGTATACTATTTAGTCATCGATTTTATCAATGGCCTTGTCAATTTCGTCATTGACTTTAGAATCCACTTTTTCTCCTGCACGTTCTATCGCTCTCTTCGTTTCTGTGGTTTCAACCTTAACTTCTTTAGTCTCAGTTTTAGTGTCGCGACAAGACGAGAACATTATACTTGTAAAAAACAGAATAAGCATTCCTAACATTACATTTTTCATCATAGTGTTTAAGAGTTTATAAGACGAAGGTATTGCTATTTTTCAATTAACAACAAGCTTTAAACTTTTATTATTCAATAAGTTAGACGCCGATTAAAACCTTAAATTTACTCGACTGGAATTCACCTTGAGGTGTGCCTTTTGCCCTAAAATGAGAGGTAAGTTGGTGTGAACATGACCTGCAGGAAAATTAAAAGCCACAGGAATATTGAGGTTTTTCACCGCTTCAAAAATGATGTCTTCAGCCGTTTTACCAAACGGAATGGTGTTGTCATTCATGTCGGTCATTCCACCCACAATCAGTCCAGAAATTTGACTCAATAGTCCGCTACGTTTCAAATTTTGCATCATCCTATCGATGTGGTAAAGGTATTCGTCAAGGTCTTCGATGAACAAAATCTTATTTTTAAAACTCGGCATGCTTTGACTTCCAATTACTGAATATAATACCGATAGATTACCGCCCAGTACTTCTGCTTTCACTTCACCGTTCACTTGATTCGGATGTCTGGAAACGTATTCAATATGAAGTTTTTTACCAAACAAAGCTTTTTTAAGTTCATCTGAAGTTGAAGCCGAGCGGGTTTCGATGGCAGAAGCCATTTGTGCATGAAGACTGGCAATGCCCAAACTTTGCAAGTGCAAATGAATCGCAGTCACATCTGAATAGCCAATGAGCCACTTAGGCTGGGTTTTTAGTTTTGAAAAATCAACTAAATCCAATAGCCTGATCGATCCATAACCACCTTTGGCAAACCAAATGGCTTTGATGTCGGGGTCATTGATTTGATTTTGAAAATCTTCAGCTCGCTCAAAATCACTTCCTGCGAATTGATGGTCTACCAAACCAACACTAGTTCCTAAAACAGGTATCAAACCCCAGGTTTTTAATACCTCCACTGCAGGTTGCAGATCTTTTTTAGTAATGAATCTTGCAGTAGCAACAATCGCAATTTTATCGCCTTTTTGAAGTTGAGGAGGTTGGATCATGGTTTATAGTTTGGTTGGCTAAAATACTTAAATCCTATAAATCCAACCCAATTCTTAGGTGGATGTCGGCAGTAAAATTACCTTTTGTACCTGATGCAAATATACCGCCTTGATTATTTAAAGCTGTTCCATTTATATAACGCACATACCCAAAACCAATTCCAGCTTCATAATTAAAATGCTTACCTAGACTTCTGCGAATTCCCCATTTTGGTATGAAACTAATTTGATCAATACTTCTTAATCTGTCGTTACTTGTAAATGATACATCATCAAAATTACCCAGGATATAAAAGGATAAGAAGTTTCCACTATTACGATCAATCGACTTTCCTTTTTCAAGTCTTTTCTCTAGATTATAATACCATCTGGGTTCTAAGCTTAAATGTAATATGCCATAAATATCATTATTTGGTCCAGCAGATTCAAACTGTCCAACACCTTCAATTCTAAAATCAAATCCCACCTGACTCCGCAAGGCAAATTCATCTGCCAGTCGACTTTCATTGTATACCCAAGCGCCTAAAAATCCAGTCTGGATGCCATAAATGGATTTTTCGACGCTTATTTGGGAAGCCTCACTTTGGTCTTGAGCAGAAATTTGGAAAGTTAGAAATAGCAGGAGAATTAGTGTGTAATGTACTTTTACCATAAGAATTTTTGTTTATTCTACTCTTAATAACACCTGAGTGTATGGTTCGTCTTCAGTTTCAGGACTTGGGAGAAGCATTCTATCATCACCTTCAAACTGAACATCTGTAACTCTATCAAAAGCTGGGCTTTCAATTTGACTATTTCCCAGGTAAGACCATGTGTCTTCAACTGAACTTTCAATGCACTCTCCTGGATTGTTATCGTCATCTACAGAATAATCAGCCAGAAACTCATTGTTTTGTGTAAATTCAAAAGTGGTGTTGGTGATACAACCCTCATTTTGGAATTCCTCACCATCTTCAATAACTGAATAGATTCGCCAGACGCCAACAATCTTAGATTTGAATTCTTCTTCTGAAAGTGAATTTGAATTGTCGATGTTATCATCATCGTTGCTACACGACAAAATCAAGGTGGAAGCAAATGCGATGAGCAATGTTTTGTGGATAAGTTTCATAAGAGATTTTTTAGTTAGGCTCAAATATATATATATATAGAAAATTGAAAGTTTTTATTGAATGATATTATACAATATCCTTTGTCTTTTAATGTAACAGCGTTTATTACATTTGTGGTTAAGAATATTTAGACTATGAAAAATCCAAAACGCTATACGATTACGGCTGCTTTGCCATATACCAACGGCCCTATACACATTGGCCATTTGGCCGGCGTGTATGTGCCCGCAGATATTTATACACGCTACTTAAAGCTGAAAGGTGAGGATGTGGTGTTTGTTTGTGGTAGTGACGAGCACGGTGTGCCTATTACCATCAAAGCTAAAAAAGAAGGCGTTAGTCCTCAGGATATTGTGGATAAATACGATGCTATTATCAAACAGTCTTTCCAGGATTTCGGAATTCAATTTGATAATTACTCCAGAACTTCAGCTCAGGTTCATCATGATACCGCCACTGAGTTTTTTCAAAACATGTACGATAAGAACAAGTTCATCGAAGAAACGACTGAGCAATTGTATGATGCCAAAGCCAATCAGTTTTTAGCCGATCGGTTTGTGACGGGAACCTGTCCAAAATGCGGGAACGAAGAAGCTTACGGAGATCAGTGCGAAAAATGCGGATCATCTTTAAATGCTACCGATTTGATCAATCCAAAATCGGCGATTACGGGTGATGTGCCCACCATGAAATCCACTAAGCATTGGTTTTTACCCTTAGATCAATACGATGACTTTTTAAAAGACTGGATTATAAAAGGTCATAAAAAAGATTGGAAGTCCAATGTTTACGGACAGTGCAAATCCTGGATTGATGAAGGTTTACGTGCCAGAGCTGTGACGAGAGATTTGGATTGGGGCATCCCTGTTCCTGTAGAAGGCGGTGACGGCAAAGTCCTTTATGTGTGGTTTGATGCACCAATTGGTTATATCTCTTCCACCAAAGAATGGGCAGAGCGTGAAGGCAAAGACTGGGAGCCTTACTGGAAAGATGAAGACACTAAGCTGGTTCATTTTATTGGGAAGGACAACATCGTCTTCCACTGCATCATTTTCCCTGTGATGCTTAAAGCGGAAGGCAGTTACATCTTGCCGGACAATGTCCCCGCCAATGAATTTCTGAATTTGGAAGGCAGAAAATTGTCTACTTCCAAAAACTGGGCGGTTTGGTTGCACGAATACCTGGAAGATTTTGGAGGTAAAGAAGATGTGCTGAGGTACGTCCTTACCGCCAATGCTCCCGAAACCAAAGACAATGATTTCACTTGGAAAGATTTTCAAACCAGAAATAATAGTGAGTTGGTGGCGATTTATGGCAACTTCATCAACAGAGTCGTGGTGCTTACTAATAAGTATTACGAAGGCATGGTACCTAAAGCTTCAAGCTTTACCGAGACAGATTTAAAAGTTCTCAGCGATATCAAAACCTTTCCGCAAAGCATTTCAGATTCTATTGAAAAATACCGTTTCCGCGAAGCTCAGGGCGTGATGATGAATCTGGCGCGTCTGGGAAATAAATACTTAGCTGATGAAGAGCCATGGAAACTGCAGAAAACAGATCCAGAACGCACGGCTACGATTATGTATGTAGCGCTACAAGTCGCTGGAGCCTTAGCCGTCATCAGTGAGCCTTTTGTGCCGTTTACAGCTCAGAAGCTAAAGAATATGCTGAATTTTGAGTCGTTTTCACATCCATTATTATGGGGCGATATTTCAAAATTAGACGAATTAATTCCTGCGGCACATCACATCAATTTAGCTGAATTTTTATTCAGTAAGATTGAAGATGAAGACATTCAAAAGCAGGTCGATAAACTTGAAGCTTCCAAAATGGCAGGTTCAGAAGAAGAAACAAAACTAGAACCCCAAAAAGAAGAAGCCACGTTTGAAGATTTTTCAAAACTGGACTTGAGAGTAGGAACTATCATTTCAGCAGAGAAAAAAGCTAAAACTAAAAAGTTGATGGTTCTGAAAGTCGATACAGGAATTGATGAAAGAACCATCGTTTCAGGTATTGCAGAACACTATAAAGCTGAAGAATTAATCGGTCAAAAAGTAAGTGTTGTGGTGAATCTTAAACCGATTAAGCTAAAGGGAACATTGAGTGAAGGCATGATTTTGATGACACAGGATGCTTCAGGAAAATTAACTTTCTTAAACCCCGATTCTGATAAATCTGTACCGAATGGTACTGTCATCAATTAATTTTATATTTGTTGGATAACATAAAACTATAAACAATGGAAAATATTTCAATGGATGGTATTGGTGAATTAGTCAGCGTATTTTTAGATAAAGCTATATCTTATTTGCCAAGTGTGATTGCTGCTCTGGTTATTCTCATTCTTGGGTTTTGGGTCATTAAATTAATTGTTGGTCGTGTAAGAAAGGTAATGGAGAAGCGAGAAGTGGATCCGGGAGTAAGAGGTTTTACAACCAGTATTCTAGGCATCGTCCTTAAGATTGTACTCTTTATAGTTGTAATTTCAAAATTGGGAGTAGAAACTACATCATTTGCAGCTATTTTAGCGGCTGCAGGTTTAGCTATTGGTCTGGCTTTACAAGGTTCTCTGTCTAATTTTGCTGGTGGGGTTTTGATTATCATTCTAAAACCATTTCGAGTAGGGGATTTCATCGATGCACAAGGAGAATCTGGAACTGTTACAGAAATCACTATATTTTATACTTATCTAACTACAATCGGTAACCAAAGAGTCGTAATCCCAAACGGGCAGCTTTCTAACAATAAGGTTGTCAATTATTCTTTTGAACCTATACGAAGAAATGCTATGGCAGTGGGCATCTCCTATGATAGTGATATTAAAAAGACAAGAGAAGTCTTATTGGATATAGTTAATTCTGATGAGCGAACCTTAAAGGATCCAGAACCAGCTGTTGTTGTTACTGGATTGGGGGATAATTCGGTAGACTTATCTTTAAGGTTTTGGGCCAAAAGAGAAGATTACTGGGCATTAAATTTCGACACCATGGAAAAACTCAAAACTGAATTGGAAGACGCTGGAGTTTCGTTCCCTTTCCCACAAAGAGATGTTCATTTGTTCGATATGAGTAAAGAAAAAGAATCTTAAAGATTATTTACTTACAAAATCTTTGAGGTAAAACGGCTCAAAATAAGCCACATCTTCAAAGATCTTTTCATCAAACTTCCGTTTAGCTATAAAGAATTGTTCTTTGGCAGACGGAAGTTTTTTATGGTGAAACACTGCATGAGGGTGATTACAAATCGCTTCAAACTTTTCGACTCCAGTTCCAATAAAGTGCACTTTACCAAGCTCTAATTCATCCTTAAAAGAATGTTTATCCAAAATTTCAGCTTTAATTTCTCTTTTGGAATTAAAGTCAGCGTCAAAAATTTCAGAATACACTTCCATACGCCTTGCATCGATCATAGGTAAAATTAAGCCTTCTGTGACATCGACTTGCTTAGCGAGGCTGAGCAAAGTAGAAACAGAAATTAAAGGAATATCCAAGGCATAGGCTAAACCTTTAGCGGCAGAAACACCAATTCTAAGTCCTGTGTAGGATCCAGGTCCTTTGCTAATGGAAACCGCGTCCAAATCTTTTGGTCTTAAATTTTCTTGAATTAATAATTCATCAATGAAGCTATGTAATTGTTCAGAGTGTGAGAAACTCTCACTGTTTACTTCCTTGAATGTCAATATAGAGTCTCCTTTGCCAATACTTACTGAGCAATTGGTAGTTGAGGTTTCCAAACATAAGATTAAGCTCAAAGTAATTTATTTTTAATATTCAACGACTCTTATTCCAAAGTACAATTCTAAAACTTTTAAATTGAAAATATAGTCGTATTTAGCATTGATTAATCTGTTTTGAGCATTTGTAAGTCTGAATTTAGATTGACTTAATTCAAAAGCATTAGAAACTCCAACTTCAAAACGTTGTTGGGCATATTCAAAAGCCAATTCCTGCGACTCTACAGCTTTTATTGCAGCTTCATAGGCTTTTGCAGATCCTTGAGCATCAACATAAGCTTGATAGACATTTGCTTCAAGATCTAGCTCTGTCTGGTCTAATTGAAATTCAGCTCTTTTAGCCGCTACTTCTGCTCTTTTTATTTGATTGCGAGTAGTAAATCCGTTGAATATTGGCACATTGAGTTGTACTCCATAAGTATAACCGTCATTTCTGGATAATTGATCAAAAAAACTACTCGGTCCCGCTGTCTCTACTCTAAAGTTTGGAGCAACCACAGTTTGTCCAGTTGCTTCAACAATACCTATTTCACGAGTAGGTTCATTTGGGTCAATTCCACCACCAACTGTTCTTCCTCTATCAGATTCTCTTGTGTTATAGTTCACGAAACCATTAAGAGTTGGATAAAGTTGACTTCTTGCAATTTCAATATCTTTTTCTGCAATTTCCAAGTCTTGCTCAGCAACTTTTACTTCATAACGCTCTTGCTTTGCTCTGGCAACAATCTCCTCTGGAGTATTAGATAAAATATCTGTTAGAGGTACATCATACTCTTCATCTGCAATATCAAAGTTTTGGTAATTTTCTAAAAGTAGAGTTTGAGCTAAGTTAATTTTTGATATTCTAAGATTATTTTCAGCAACAATAATTTGCTGTTCTTCATCTGCATCTGTAGCTTCAATTTCTAGTAAATCTCCTTCTGGAGCAGTACCAATTTCTACCGTTTTACGAGTAAGTTCAATTTGGTCTTTTGTAACATTATTTTGTTCTATCAATACTGCTAACTGTTGCTTATTAACTAAAATTTGCAAATAAGCATTCGCTACAAATAACGCAATATCATCTTTCATCAATTGCAAAGAATATTGACTTGCAAGCTGTTCTAATTTAGCTTTTTGAAATGTTCTGAGATTTCTTAAACCATCAAACAAAGTCAATCCTACTGTTGCATTTGCGGAGAGGTTTCTTACTGTTTGATTTTCTAAAATCCCTGTAGTTACATTTTGAGTAAGTCCAGAATTCCAAGAATTACTAATGCTACCGTTTAGGCTTGGTAAGTAATTTCCTATAGCTTCGCTTCTACTTATGTCTGCATTTTCTTGATTTAAACGGGACTGTTTAATGGAAATGTTATTATCCATTGCGTATCTGACACAAGCTTCCAAAGTCCATTGAGATGGAATAGATGTATCTTGAGCTTGAACTTGTAAACCAAGACATAAAACTATTGTTACTAAAGTAAATGATTTAATAGATCTCATATTTATCTTCTTCTAGGATTACCTGCAACAGGTGCTTCAACTCTATTCCAAACTTTAATTTTATCTCCTTCGCTCACTCCAGACTTTACTTCTACATTAATTCCATCGCTTAAGCCAAGCTCAACCATTCTTTTTTCAAACTGCTGTTCTCCAACTTTCACTTCTACATACGGCTCTTGAGTATCTTTTTCAAACTGAACCAAAGATTCGCTTATTGCTAAAACATCTTCAGATCTTTCTAAAATTATAGACGCATTTGCGCTTAAACCAGCCCTTATAAAAATGCTATCGTTTAGTTTTAGGCTTCCTTCAATATCAAATTGAACCGCTCCATTTTCTTCGGTTCCTTTTGGAGAAATATAGTCCAAAGTAGCATTAAAGGTTTTATCTTCTATTGCTCCAACAGTAATTTCTAAAGGAAGTCCTTCCTTTATTTTTCCAACTTCAGATTCATCAACTTTTCCCTGAAAAATCATATCGTCAGTTTTGGCAATAGTAGCGATAGTAGTTCCTTCGTTGAAGTTGTTGGCTTCAATAACTTGATTTCCAACTTCGACAGGAACATCTAGAATCATCCCAGATATTCTTGCTTTTATCTGTGTTGTTGCAGCATTACCTGCATCTTGAGTAGTACCTGTTTCAATGATTTCTAAATTTTCTTCAGCAGCTTTCACGTTTTGTAAAGCATTGTCGTAAGCATTTTTAGCTAAATCGAAATCATTTTCAGAAATCACTCCTTTTTCAAAAAGCTCTTTTTGTCTATTGAAAATTTTCTTTTCGTTTTCAAGATTGATTTTAGATTGTCTTACTTGGTTTTTTGCTGAATTTAAGCTGGTAATATTTGGTACCACTTTAAGCTGAGCTATCATATCGCCAATCTCAACACTCTCTCCAGCTTTTACAAAGAGCTTATCTACTACTCCAGAAATGTTAGGTTTTACATCTACTTCCTCTCTTGGGAGTAGTGTACCAGTTGCCATTGTTTTCTTCACAATAGTTTCTGTAGTAGGCTCTTCAGTTTTAAAAACTTCCGGGCTTTCTTGGTTTTTTTGATAGAGGTAAAATAAAGATCCCCCAAATAAGACTACAATGACAAGTAGAATAATGATGGTGATTACTTTTTTCATGTTTAAATTTCTATTAGGTAATGGTTGTTTTTATTCGGTTCTTAAAGCGTCAACTGGTTTTACGCGTATGGCGTTTTGTGCAGGAATAAAACCTGCAAATAGTCCAGAAACTATCAATATAAATAAAGCGATGATAACGGTAACAAGATCAACACTTGGATTAGCAAATGGAATGTCAGAATCTTTAGGTAATAGTGCATTAATTACAGCCAAAACCCCAGTAGCAAATATAATTCCTGTCATCCCAGCAACAATGGTAAGGAAAACAGATTCAAAAAGAATTTGCCCTCTTATTTGCCAAGGAGTTGCCCCCAAGGCTCTACGGACACCTATTTCATTGGTTCTTTCCTTGACGACAATCAACATGATATTGCTAATCCCAATAACACCAGATAGCAATATCAAAATGCCTACGAAATAGGCTACAGCATTTAAAGCTATGAATAAGCCTGATATTTTTGAAAATTGTTCAAATAGATCAAAATTTCCAATCGCTCTATCATCTTCTGGAGCTATATCGTGATTTTCTTTAACGATATCAAAAATTTGAGTTTTGAGCTCTGTGATTGAGTTATTATCGTCTGCCGTAATTGCCATCCATCCGACTGTTTGTCCCATATTAAAGGCTTGAGAATATGCTGTAAAGGGTACAAATATCTGCTTTTGCTCTTCTTCTGCATTTCCTCCGCCGAAGCCTTTCTTTTTGTAAATCCCAATTACCATAAAGTTAACCCCTTGTACTTTTATATAAGTGCCGATGGGGTCTTCATCAAAATCATAAAGCCCTTTAATGACGCCTTCACCTATCACGGCGACTTTTCTTTTAGCTTCAATGTCGTTTTGATTTAAAAATCGGCCTTTAAGTATTTTCATAGGTTCCTGAAACTGAATGTCAGGATAATCCCCGTATACATTAAAAGCACCACTTTTAAGACCTCTCACCACATTATTGTTGCCTCCAAAACCTCCTAGTTGATTTCTTGGGGAAACGTATTTTAGTCCATTAACCTCTCTTTTTATTTCTGCAACATCACTTAAGTCAAAATTATATCGACGCCCTTTTGGCAAACCATTGTATGATTTTGAAATGGGTTGCGACCACATAAACATAGAATTTGAGGAGATGCCATCAAATAATTGTTTGACTCCACTTTCAAAACCATTTCCAGCTGCTAATAGGATGACAAGAATAAATATTCCCCAAAACACGCCAAAAGCAGTTAATATGGTTCTAAATAAATTTGAAGTCAATGACTCAATAACCTCATTCCATTTGTCTCTATTGAACATATTACTCGTCTCTTAAGGCATCTATAGGTTTAATTCTTGCTCCTCTCCATGCAGGAAAGAAACCAGCAATTGCACCAGCTGCGATTAATAATAATAAGGTGGAAACAGCAATATTGAAGTTGACACTCGGATTTTTAATGAAGTCTAGCTCCACCATAGGGCCAACTATCTCCAGTAAAACGAGTCCGAAAATCAATCCAAAAAGTCCAGATATTGAGGTTACGAAAATAGATTCGTGCAAAATCATACCTACTATAGATAATGGTTCTGCCCCCAATGCTTTCCTAATCCCGATTTCTTTGGTTCTTTCTTTTACTATGATGAGCATGATGTTACTCACGCCTATAATTCCAGCTAATAAAGTGGCTAAACCAACTCCCCAGAAAAATAATCTCATTGCACTTATAAGAAGATAAATTTCCTTAGTGTTTTCGATATTATTGCTAATAAACAAAGCACTTTCATCTTTAGGATCTATTTGAAGTTTATTTTTCAGCATCCTTTCTATTTGAGCTGCAAAGGCATTGGACTGTTTTAGGGCAAGGTCATAATTTTCTTCTTTGGGAAGTGTAAATCCCATAGATCTGATATCAGTTCCAGCTCCAAATACAATTTGTGAAGTAGCTATGGGGACATAAACCCTGGATTCTTCTCTATCACCCCCTGGATCTGTGAAAACTCCTATGACTTTAAAATTCAAACCTGAAATTTTTATTTGTTTACCCATGGGAGACTCCCCTTTGAATAAGTCTTTTTTCACTCTATTTCCTATAACAGCATACTTTTCCTTTGCTTTATTATCGTTCAGATTAATAAATCTTCCCTCTATGATATCTGCTTTTTCCAAAAACTGATAATCTGGAAGAATGCCTTCTACACGGTAGTTTCCAGATTCATTTCCGTGAGAAATAAGACCTGCAAAAATCTGATACATGGGAGATTGAAACTCTATTTCTTGTTTGGAATTTTCTGTAACTATATCAAAGTCTTCATTTGTTAATTGGATTCTTCGTCCTTTATTGAAGCCTTCAAAACTTACAGCCGTTCTTCCTGGATAAACATTAATTATGTTCTCTGCATCATTTTGAAATTGACTTTCGATCCCATTTTGAAATCCTACACTCACGCCAAGTAAAATCACAAGAATAAAAATCCCGGATGCAACAGAAACTCCCGTAAGAAAGGTTCTAAGTTTATTTTTAGAAATGGTCTCAAAAACCTCTTGCCAACGTTCTAAACTAAACATTTTGTATAGCTCTTACTTGATTTATTTTTCTGTCGTCTATAATCACTCCATCTTTCAGGTTGACAATACGTTTAGACATTTGAGCAATATCTTCTTCGTGAGTTACAATCAAAATGGTTCTTCCTTCATCATTTATCTGTTGAATAAGATCCATAATTTCATAGGAAGTTTTGGAGTCCAAAGCCCCAGTCAACTCATCAGCAAGAAGAACTTTAGGATCACTTGCCAAAGCCCTTGCTATTGCAACTCTTTGTTTTTGACCACCAGAAAGCTCGTTAGGCTTATGATCTGCCCAAGCTGCAAGACCAACTTTTTCAAGATATGCCATGGATCTTTCCATGCGCTCAGACCTTTTTACTCCTTGGTAATAAAGAGGTAAAGCAACATTGTCAAGCGCAGATTTATAGTTAATTAAGTTAAAGGACTGAAAAATAAAACCTAAAAATTTATTTCTGTATTGAGCAGCCAGCTTTTCATTAAGATTTTTAATTGGCACACCGTCCAAAGTGTACGAGCCTTCATCAGCCTCATCTAGCATTCCCAGGATATTAAGTAGAGTAGATTTACCAGAACCAGAAGACCCCATGATAGAAACCAATTCACCTTCTTCAACACTAAAATTAATTCCCTTCAGAACATGAAGAGAGTTTTTTCCCATTTTGTAGGATTTGTGCAAATCTTTTATTTCTATCATAGCATTTATATAACATAAAGTAAGACCATTAAAATTCAGAATTGTTACAGTGTTACTTGTTACAAAATTGTTAAAATTTAAATAAGATTTATGACTAAGAGTTCCTCGAAGTGCGTTTTGGTATATAGTCTGGTTTATATTTGCCTTAAAAAAGGAATTGGATACGATTAGCCTAAATAATATACGTGTTTATGCCTATCACGGCTGTTTGCCAGAAGAAACTAAAATAGGTAGTGATTATAGGATAGACCTTAGCGTAGAAGCGAATTTAGATCTTTCTGCTGAGTCTGATGTTTTGTCTGATACAGTAGATTATGTTCACCTCAATAAAATTGTAAAAGATGAAATGTCCCAACCTTCGAAACTTCTGGAACATGTGGCAAAAAGAATTTTGGATAGAATCTTTTCTGAATTGAGTCCGGTACAAGCTTCAAAAGTGAAAGTTGCAAAGCTCAATCCTCCGTTGGGTGGAGATGTAGAAGATGTAAGCATCACCTTGTCTAGAAAACGAGATTAAATCTTATTTTCATAATCCTGTTGAGGATTGAAATAATTTCATAAATTTGCATTTCCAAAAAATGGTGTCGTGGCCGAGTGGCTAGGCAGTGGTCTGCAAAACCATCTACAGCGGTTCGAATCCGCTCGACACCTCAAAAGTTATGTCTTAAAGCCTGATTCATGTGGAATCAGGCTTTTTTTATTTTCAATCTATCATTTTAGAATTAAAGAAACTAACCCTATCTGTATCAAAATTATTTTCAATCTCTTCTATTTTTTCAGGCATTATACCTCTTAGCATTAAGATTAAACCAAAAATTATAAGTAAAAAGCTAATTCCCTTTTTGAAAAATGCAATTCTAGTGGGAGTGAGTTTTTTATTTAATTTTTTAGCGAGTAGTATTTTAAAGATATCGATGACAAGGTAAGTCACAATAATGGTTGTAAAGAACACAATAAGCCTGGAGCCTTCCATTTCTAAAGAAGGACCAAAAATAATCAATAAACCAAGCCAAAAACCAAGCACGCCAATATTGATAAAGTTGAGTAAAAAGCCTTTGACAATAATTCCAAAAATATCTTTCCGTTTTAGCTTCTGAACTTCAAAATCTGCTTTTGTATAGGTTGCTCTTTTGGCTTTTATGTATGCAATAAGACCATAAATAGTAAGTATACTACCTCCAAATATAAAAAGTGCAGGATCGTCTTTGATGCTTCTCAGCAATTGATTGGTGCTGAAATAAGCTATAAAAATGAAAACTATATCAGCCACAATTACACCCATGTCAAAGGCAAATGCAGCTCTAAATCCTCGCATTGCAGCCGTTTCTAGCAAAACAAAAAAGGCTGGCCCTACCATAAATGCTAAAAAAAAACCTAGTGGAATTCCTGAAAGTATGTCTTGTAACATGAAGCCTTATTCAGTTTGTGAGTCAAAGTTAAGGATTTGTAACTAATTCGATTCTTTGATGTCTTTTAGATTTAGCTGAAGCGAAGTCGTTCCATTCCATTCGTTTTCTTCAATGGTGAAAATAATATCAAAAGGTTCGTTTAAGTCCATTATTTCCTTTTTATTTCCCAATCCAAAACCAATTGCCGTTATAACAATACCATTTTGTAATAGATTTGTTTTTAAATGAAGACCTTCCTCGCCAAGAGCTTTTACAAAACCAGTGGTCGACACATTTTTAGAAACGAACGTAGGTTTCATATTTCTAGGACCAAAAGGAGCAAACTGCTTTAAGATTCTAATGAATTTTGGAGTAATATCTTGAAATTGAATTTCAGAATCGTAAGTAATTTCTGGGGTAAGTAAATCTGGATTTATACTTGATTTGACGACTTCTTCAAATTTTGTTTTGAACTTTTCAAAGTTATTTTCTTTCAGTGTCAGGCCAGCAGCGTATTTATGCCCCCCAAATTGTTCTATAAATTCTGAAGAGCTTTCCAAGGCATCATACACATCAAACCCTTTGACAGACCTTGCAGAAGCGGCTAATTTATCTCCGCTTTTTGTAAAAACTAAAGTTGGCCTATAGTAAGTTTCGGTAAGACGAGAGGCAACGATACCAATCACTCCTTTGTGCCAATGGGATTGGTAAACCACCGTTGTAAATCGTTCTTCTTCTTTGTAATCTTTTATAAGCTGAATCGCCTCTTCAGTAATACTTCGGTCTGCATCTTTTCTACTGGCATTATAAAGTTCGATGTCTTGTGCTAAAGCTTTCACCTTTTCAAGATTGGTTTCACAAAGCAATTCGGTGGCAAGTAAGCCATGTTTCATACGGCCAGCAGCGTTTATTCTCGGTCCTATCATAAATACCACATCGGTAATGGTGAGTTCTTTTTTCTTGGTTTGCTCCAAAATCGCTTTAAAAGCAGGCCGCCTTCTTGAGTTGATTAGCTTTAAACCAAAATGAGCAAGAATTCTATTTTCACCTGTGATAGGTACAATATCAGAACCAATCGCTGTCGCAACAAGGTCTAGATACTTATAGATTTCTTTTTGTGGCTTCTCTAATTTAATTTGTAAGGCTTGTACGAGTTTAAAACCAACACCGCACCCACAAAGCTCATCATAAGGATAGTTACAATCTTCTTGTTTTGGATCCAAAACAGCTATAGCATCTGGGATTTGATTCCCAGGTCTGTGGTGATCGCAAATGATAAAGTCTATACCTAAGTTTTTTGCATAATTTACTTTTTCAATCGCCTTTATACCACAATCCAAAGCAATGATAAGGTCTATGCCATTTGCTTTCGCATGATCTATTCCTTTATAAGAAATGCCGTAACCTTCATCGTACCGATCTGGAATGTAACTCAAAACCTCAAAACCTAAACCTCTTAAGTAAGTACTCATGAGAGCAACGCTAGTGGTTCCGTCCACATCATAATCACCAAAAACCATGACGGGTTTCTTTTCATTACGTTTTTGAAGAATTAAATCACTAGCTTCTTGCATCCCTTTCATTAAAAAAGGATCATGAAGTTTGTCTAAACTTGGTCTGAAAAAGTTTTTGGCATCTTCAAAAGTTTCTATTCTTCTTTTGACAAGAAGTTCTGCAATAGGTTGATCAACACCAATTGATTCTTGTATGTGGTTTATTTTTGTAGGATCTGCTTTTTCGATTAAAGTCCAGCGCATAAGCTATTTGTTCTAAACAGGTTTTTCAGTAAATGGAATTTCCGAATTTAATATTTCCAAAATTAGAGTTTCCAATTCAATTTTAAACTCTCCTACCATTTCTTTCAAATTTAAGTTTGAATCTGAACATGTCATGAAACCTGTCTTAAGATTTTTAAATGAGATAATTCCTGCTTCAGCATTTTCACCCAAATTGTCTTCTTTCAAAAGCACATAGAACAAAACTTGAAATGCTTTCGAATATTTGTAATCTTCAGTAAAATCTAGCCAGTTTTCAGGTATTTTAAGCTGTTTTGCTTCTACCTTACCTGTTTTATAATCAATGATTCTCATTTTATCATTAAATAAATCAACTCGATCTACAGTACCTTTCAGTTTGATTTTGAATTCTATTCCATCAAGGTCAAGGTATTTTTCACCAACTTTTTCTAATTCTACTATTTTGATTTTATTATTTTTTACACTCTTTCTTTCTTGGAGGAGAAATCGCTTGACCTGTTGCTTGGCTATTTCAAAATCAATAAGATTTTTTCCATTTCTCAAAGCTTCCTCTTGAAATTTCTTCTCAAAGAGTAAAGTTAATGTTTTTGGGTAGTTGTCGAGCATCCAGTTTATGTTAGGCTCGGTCAGAACTTTACCTCTATAATTTCTATATATCAGGTCTAAGCAATCGTGAATAACTGTACCTAGAGTTTTATGAGAAATATCCTCTTCTATCTCTTCAGTTTCCTGCAATCCTAAAACATACCGGTTGTAAAAGTCAATAGGATTTCTAATATATGTTGTAAGAGCAGAAGGAGAAATACCACTGGTAAACAAAGACCTAAGGTGTGCCATCATTTCTGGAGTTTTTTCTACACTTTTTAGAGATAATTTATCGGCTTCGGTGCTAGAAGATACTGCATAATTTATAATGGAATGCTTAGTCATGCTAAATGTTTCTAGCTGTGTTAGAAATCTACTTTTTTCTGCTTTTTCTATTCCAGAAGTAGAGTTGTTATAGGTGAAATGACAATTCTCTGCTCGTTGTATTAACCTAAAGAAGTGATAAGCATAAATCGCATCCTTTTCTTTAAAGGTTGGAAGTTTATATGCTTTCTTCAGATCAAAAGGGATAAAGCTGTTTTGAGATTTTCCAGAGGGTAAAATCCCTTCATTGACAGATGTTATGATGATGTTTTTGAAATCAAGAACCCTTGTCTCCAGCATTCCCATTATCTGAAGGCCTTCATGTGGGGAGCCCTCAAAGTCTAAAGTTTCAGAAGAAAGTGTATCTAGGTATATTTGATAAAAGACTTTAAAATCATTTATTAAATCTGATTTTGCTAATAAATTTTTTAACTTATTAAATAGCTTCTTGAAGCCAAATAAATACTCGAGCGATAATTTCTCTTCTAAGAAATTTGCTTTTAGTAGTTCGATTATCTCAAGACAATTATTAAGAAATTGATCAACTGAAATGTCATGATTACTTAAGCTCAATTTAAGTATTTCGATCAACGAGTCATCTAATTCTTTTATACTGTATAAAAAGTCTTTTTTAGACTGAAATACAGTATTGTTTTCGTTTAAGCTTTTTTTAATGGAACGGATATCTTCACTGAAACATTTTTTAACTGCCGGGTGTTCAAGCAACTCAAATATTTGTTTGTAATGTAAATCAACCTGATTAGAGGTCCTTATATTGAAAAGGGTATCAAAAAAAGAAGCAAAACTGGTACTTCCTAAAGGTAATCCCATAGTAACATTAACACCCGGTATATTTTCTGGTAATGAATTTAGGATAGGTTGAAGTAAGGTTTCGTCGCCTAGAATTAAAGCAGTTTCATTTAATTCGTGATCAGGTATCTTTGAAAGAATATCACCCACAAGTTTAGCCTGACCGATTTTTTTTGGAACACCATAAAGACTTATATTTTTTTTATTTCTAAAGCTGTTACTTGAAGCTTCAATTTTTTTCGAGGAATAAAAGGGCCAACTCTTGGAATAAGCTCTCATGAACATTCCAGCAGAATTCTCTTTTAATAGATGATCATCAATGTCCCAAAATATTTCACCTCTTTTCTTTGCTAGGATATATTGAAATATTGTCTCCTCACAAGAGTTTAGAGCATTAAAGCCAATAAAATAGAATTGCTTATCACTTAAATTGACATAACTTTCGATCTTCGATACAGCCTCTCTATAAGCCATACCTTGGTAAGCTTTTTTATCTGCTTTTAATTTAATTTTTAGCTCATTATGATATTTAGGCAAAGTTTCCCAGAAGTCAATGTAGTTTTTTACTAATTCTGTTTTGATTTCTGATTTTGACCAATGTTCAATATCTTTAATGGCTTTCAGATTACCGAAAAATTGTTCTGAATCAATTTGATAACGATCAATTTCATTAAAATCTTGAATAATGTACTGTCCCCAATTATAGACCTGCTCTAAGGGTTCTTGCTTATTAGGATTTGTATTTTCTTTATATATTTCATAGAAATTGAACAAAGTTTCTAAACTATCTATAAGATTTACTTCAGATACTTTTTCGATAAATTCTTCAATGCTTTGTATAGGGGGGACCAAAAAACTTTCATTTTGATCTTGCAAAAGTTCCTTTGAAAAGGCTTGAGCTGCTCTCCGGCTTGGTAATATAAAGTGACTTTTGTTGAGGTCATTAATTTTAAATTTTGCTACAACCTTTGATATAAAACTTTCCATGGGTTAAAAATAAAAAAACACCCCTATTTGGGGTGTTTTAAAAAATATTAATTTGAAGAATATTATTTTTTCAAATTAATTTCAACTCTTCTGTTTTCGGCTCTACCAGCTCTTGTATTGTTAGTAGCCACAGGTCTTTCTTCTCCGAAACCTGCTGATGATAATCTAAATTCATCTACACCGTTTTCTACTAAATATGATTTTACAGAAAGTGCTCTAGCTTCAGAAAGTCTCATATTATTTTGAGCACTACCAACACTATCGGTATGACCTTCAACTGTAAACTTAGCGTTTGGATATTCATCTAAGATTGCAATTATAGCACTTAAAGCTTCTTCAGAATCTTTAGTAATAGTTGTTTTGCCAGTATCAAAATTGATAGTTTTAGCATACTCATTCAATTCTTTTTGAACTTCTTCAGTTACTTCTGGGCAACCGTTATTTGCTCTAGTACCAGCAACATCTGGACACATATCATCTTTGTCTAATACACCGTCACCATCTGTGTCTGGGTAAGGACATCCATTATTTGCTTTTGGCCCAGCTTCATTAGGACACTCATCATTTTTATCTGCTACTCCATCATTATCTGCATCTGGGCATCCTTTTAAAGCTTTAGTTCCAGCTTCATTAGGACATTCATCGTTTTTGTCTGCAATACCATCACCATCACTATCTGGACAACCGTTAAACTCAGCTAATCCTGCAGTGTCTGGGCACTCATCTTCTTTATCTACAATACCGTCACCATCTGAATCTGGGCAACCATTAAATTCAGCTAAACCTGGAGTATCTGGACACTCATCATCTTTGTCATAAATACCGTCACCGTCTGTGTCAGTACCACCGAAAGAAATAGTCACACCAGCAGTATGTTGAAAGTAATCGTAGTTGTTATCTTCAAAAGCAGTATTGTATGAAGATTTAAGTGTTAAAGCAATATTGTCTGAGAACCAGAAATTCATACCTAGACCAGTATCAAAAGTTGCTGCACCACTATCATCAAGCCAGTAATAACCAGCACCAACGCCTAGGAAGGGATCAAACACTTGACTATTTAATAAATTTTTGAAATTATATTCAACTCCTGCCCCTAAATTGTAGAAACTTAGGTCACCAGCGGGAACATTGCCTAATTGATCAATCTGGTTTATAGATCCACTCAATCTTGCAGAAAAGCCATCTCCAACATATCTTTTTACTTCAATTAAAGATATCGAAGGAATAAAATTCCAGTTATCAGCTAAGTTGAAATATTCATCAAAAATTTCTCCGCTACCAATTACTCCTGGTGAACTATCATTGCCGGCTGCATAAAAATCTACTGCGTTAGTACCGATAACTACAGCCCAAGGGTTGTTTTCATCTTGTGCTTGCGTAGTTGCAACTCCTAATGTGAGTGCAAATAGCAAAAAAAGTTTGTTTAATTTTTTCATGTTTTTTTGTTTTAGTTTACTTAAATATATTCAATAATTAACAAATGTAAAATTAAAATTGCTAAAAAAGTTAATTTTCAATAATTTTTAAGTGTTTACCGACCTTGATAAAGGCTTCAATAGCTGCGTCTAAATGCTTTTTCTCATGAGCAGCAGATAATTGAACTCGTATTCTAGCTTTTCCTTTAGGTACCACAGGGTAGAAAAATCCAATAACATAAATACCCTCTTCTAGCAGCAATGACGCCATTTCCTGAGATAATTTTGCATCATAAAGCATAACTGGTACAATTGCAGATTCTCCATCTATAATATCAAAACCTGCTTCTTTAATATGTCTCTTAAAATAAGCTGTATTGTCTTTCAGTTTTTTTCTTAAAGTATTGTCTTTTTTTATGATTTCAAATACTTTTAATGATGCTCCTACAATTGAAGGAGCTAGAGAATTTGAAAATAAATAAGGCCTTGATCTTTGTCTTAAAAGATCAATTATCTCTTTTTTGCCTGTTGTGTAGCCTCCCATAGCTCCTCCAAGTGCTTTTCCTAGAGTTCCAGTAATAATATCGATCCTATCTAAAACGCCTTTTTCTTCTAATGTACCGATACCCTTATCACCTATAAAACCAGTTGCATGGCATTCATCTATCATTACTAAGGCTTCATACTTCTCAGCAAGGTCACAAATCTCATCCAAAGGAGCAACTAATCCGTCCATAGAAAAAACACCGTCAGTAACAATTAATATATGCCTTGCTCCGTCTTCTTTCGCTTTTTTAAGCTGCGCTTCAAGATCTGTCATATCCCCGTTCTGATATCTATATCGTGCCGCTTTACAAAGTCTTACACCGTCAATAACAGAGGCATGGTTCAGTGAGTCCGAAATTATTGCATCTTCTTTGGTGAGCAGTGGTTCAAAGACTCCTCCGTTAGCATCAAAACATGCTGCATAAAGTATTGTGTCCTCTGTACCATAAAAACTAGCAATTTCTTTCTCTAACTCTTTATGTATATCTTGAGTACCACATATAAATCTTACGCTGGACATACCAAATCCATGACTATCTAAAGTATCTTTTGCCGCTTTTACTACTTCAGGGTGAGAAGAAAGCCCTAAATAATTATTTGAGCAGAAATTCAGAACACTTTCGCCTGAGTCTAAAGTGATTTCTGCACCTTGTGGAGAAGTAATAATTCTTTCTTTTTTATAAAGACCTTCATCCTTAATATTTTGAAGTTCTTCTTTGAGTTGGTTTTGTAATTTATTAGAATACATATATTTCAATTTTGTACAAATTTAAACAATCTTTACTTCAATAGAATTGTTTACGTAAATGAGCAACTTCTTCTTAACATTATATTTTAAACCGCTTAATGCTTCAGCGTATTCATTGATTTGTTGTGTATGTTGATTGGAGGGGAGTCCAGTTTTATAATCTATTAAGAAAGCATCCCTTCCTTTTAAGTTAACTCTATCTGGCCTCAATAGTTTATTTTCAAAGTAAATATCTCTCTCATTCCAAACTTCATAATCTCCATTGAAAAATTCTGATAATTCCTCGTGAGATAGGATTGAATTTAATAAATCTGTAAAATAAGATTTCTCATTTTCTGCAATATATCCATCTTCAAAATGTTTAGTAATTGAATGTTCAGAATCTCTTTTGTGTTCAATTTTGGACAAAATTGAATGAATCAAATTTCCTTTATCTAGAGCTTCTTCTAGTTCTTTGTTCCACAACCTACCTGCGGTTGTGACAAGATTGAGGTTAAGATCGGGTGATGGAGAGTGGAATTTTAATTCTTTATTTTTAATTTCTTCATTTATATTTATTTGCTTTTTGGGAGATGTAGTCTTACCCCAGTTATATTCAGTATCAGTTTCGATCTCTACATTTTTAGTTTTTTCAAGAAAAGTCATAAAAAGACCAGAAAACGTGTTGAGTTTTATATTACCACTTTTAGTTCTATCATCTTCAGAAATAATAAAAAGTTCATCGGCGGCTCGGGTTAGAGCTACATATAGAATATTTATATTTTCCATTTCTAGGTTATTAATTAGATCGAGATAATTTTCAGAATAAAAAGGATGATCAATATCTTTGCCTGGTTTTGTGATTAACGCAAATGGAAGTTCAAACCTTTCAGGAAGATTCACCCAAATATGACTATTTAACGTATAGTCTATTTGCTGTTTTGCGTAAGGAAAAATTACCACAGGAAACTGCAAGCCCTTACTCTTATGGACAGTCATGATCTGAACAGCATTTTCATTTTCAGTACTAATAATACTTTTTGATTCTCCCTGAAGCTTCCAATACTCTAAAAATGCATTTATACTACCCTGGGTTTTCATGGTAAAATCAAAAATTTCATCTAGGAAAAATTGTAGATACGCATTTGCTTTTTTATCTAATTCAAGTTTAGGAATTAAATATTCTACAGCGTCGTAAAATGGTAGTGAATGAAAATAATCTGGATCTATCGTAAATCCCAAATCACTGAGGCTTTGCCAAAAAATCTCTTTTTCTTTATTTAGGTTATTCTTTAAAAAAATAAACTGTTCTTCTGCTGAAAAATCAAGTCTTTGAGTAATGGCATCCATAACTTCAGCTTTAGAGACTTCATCTGAGTCATCGTTCAGTATATTTAAAAGACTTAGAATCAAACGGACTTGTTCATCAGAATTGATGAGTAAAGTTTCCGATGAAATAATAGGAATTTGGTGCTGATTCAAAAATTCTGCAATGGCGATTCCTTCATTTTTTTTTCTTACCAAAATGCAGATATCACCAAGCTTAAAGCCTTGCTCTTTCTTACTAGAGATTATTTTTAAAACTTCTTCGGGGTAGATTTCATCTCTTTCTTCATTGGTTTTGGCATCTATAAATTTTAAGTTAACATAGCCGTCAGAAGTTTTTTTAGCTTTTTGTAATAGGCTTTTACCGCTGAAAAGATTTTTTAATCTTGTATCACTAAGCTGTTGCCCGACGTGTTCAAAAAATTTATTGTTGAATTCTACAATTGCTTTGCTACTTCTGAAGTTTGTATCTAAAGTCTCAAGCTTAGGCTTTGATGGAAATGGGGAATTTCCTTCGGATAAAGCAATAAATTGATGAGCATCTCCTCCACGCCAAGCATAAATAGATTGTTTTGCATCTCCAACAAGCGTTATAGTTCCCGGAGTTTCTCCTTCAAACATGGAGGCTAAAGCATTTCCTGTCAATGGAATTAAATTCTCCCATTGCATACGAGATGTGTCTTGAAATTCATCTATAAAATAATGCTGAAATTTTTCTCCAAGACGTTCAAAAATAAAAGGTGCAGGTTGCTTTTTTATCTCATCGCTTATTTTCTTGTTGAAATCTGAAATCAACATGATGTTTTCCTCTTTCTTAATAAGTTCCATTTCATTGCTTATAGCTCCAAGCAAGGATAGTTGAGTGATGTTTTTGTAGATCTTTTCGAAAAACTTCCTATCTGAAAATAGCTTTTCACTCAGTTGAAACTTTTCAACAATAAAACTTTTCATGGAGAAAACAAATTGTTTTTTGTCTTCATCTTGATTTTTGGTGACATAAGATTCTTCATTTTCAATATCGAGTTGCCATTTAGCATCAAACTTTATCGCAGAATTATTTTCACTCAATTTTTGAAAGAACTTTGGCAAATACCCTCCTTTAAAATCTTTATATTCTATTGCTTTATTTTCAAGTTCTTTTAGAAAGTCTTTTCCAATTGAAATCAATTGATTGGTAATAGAATCAATCTCCTTTTTAAGTTGATTTTTAAATTCAGAAAAATCCTTCAGACTAAAGTCTCTCAAGGAATTTATATAAACTTCATCTTTCTCATTCAGTAAAAGGCTCGAAGCTTCGAAGATATCTTGGCTTATGTTACCACTTTTGTCATCATTCACTTTCTCAAGTGCAAAATCTATCAAGACATCTGTCAATTCTTTTTCTTTTCCTGCTTTTTCAATTACTCGTTCAACCGCTAGTTGGAGAACTTTTTTGGTATCCATCTCAATATCAAAATTCATGGAAAGTCCTAGATCTTTCGCGAATGTTCTTATGATTCTATGCGTAAAAGCATCTATAGTGGAGATTTCGAAAGCCGCATAGTTATCCAGAATTTCTTTTAAAATAAAGTAGGATTTCTTCTGAATTTGATCCGAAGATAAATTTGTACTTTTCTTTATTAACTGGAACATAGCGTCATCTTCCAGGTGTGGTCTACCTTTAGAAAAAAGAGTGAGATACTCCAAGACTCTAGACTTCATTTCACCAACAGCCTTATTGGTGAAGGTAATAGCCAGAATATTTTGAAAACTCGTGTTTTTAGGGGACGAAAGAAGCAATGTAAGATAGCGTTCTGCAAGCTTAAAGGTTTTGCCAGAACCAGCAGAAGCACTATAAATAGTGAAATTGTGGGATTGTTGCATTCTAAAATTTTACAGGAAAGGTAACAAAACTCATCGTAATCTCTGTTTCAAAAAAGGAGCTATTGAAACTCAAATTATATTTTGTTTTAAGTAAATAATAACATCAAATTTTTCAAAAACAAAGTCTTAATAGTTACTTTTGATGATAATAAATTAACAAAAAATACAAATTATGGCTTTTGAATTACCAAAATTAGATTACGCTCATGATGCTCTTGAGCCACATATCGATAAAAAAACAATGGAAATTCACCATGGTAAGCACCATGCTGGATACACTAGCAAATTGAATGCTGCAATTGAAGGCACAGATTTGGAAGGTAAAACCATCGAAAATATATTAATCAATTTAGATTTATCAAACACAGCTGTTAGAAATAACGGTGGTGGTTTTTACAATCATAGTTTATTTTGGAAAGTAATGTCGCCAGATGGCGGAGGTAAACCTTCTGGAGAATTAGCTAAATCTATTGATGAGTCTTTTGGTTCTTTTGATGCTTTTAAAGATGCTTTTTCTAAGGCAGCCACTGGACAATTTGGATCTGGATGGGCTTGGTTAACAGTTCACAATGGTGGAAAAGTTGAAGTTTGTTCAACAGCAAATCAAGATAATCCATTAATGCCAAACGTTGGTGCAGGTGGAACACCAATTTTAGGAATTGATGTTTGGGAACATGCATACTACCTAAATTATCAAAATAGAAGACCAGATTATATAGATGCTTTCTTTGAAGTAATCAACTGGGAAGAAGTATCAAAACGCTTCTCTGAGAATAAATAATATTCAATACATATTTTTTAATAACTGCCCAATTGGGCAGTTATTTTTGTTTTAGACCAAATTCAACTTTACTTTTTGTAAGACTTCTTCTGGGTCAATATCATGCATGATTTTTTTGTACCCTTTCTGTTTTTTGTTTCCATAAATGGAAGTCGGTAGGAGAGGATGTTTTTCAAGATTTGGTAAGAGTTGTTGCTCTGTGGTTTGACCAAAAGGAGCGAAGCCAGCGTAAGGATGTGTCGATCCCCAGATTGTAATGACATCTACTCCAAATATTGCTGCTAAATGACCATTTCCGCTATCCATAGATAGCATTACATCTAGATTAGAAATCAATTGTAGCTCTTCAGAGAAACTAAATTTCCCAGCTATATTTTCACAGTTTTCAAAGTTTTTAGCTAGCTCATTAAGTTTTTTAATTTCTTTCTTTCCTCCTCCAAATAAATAGATTTGAATATCATGTTCTTTACTTAATTTTGAAATGACTTTTTTCATCATTTTCAAAGGGTATTGCTTAGGGGAATGTGCTGCAAACGGAGCGATACCAACCCGTTTTTTTGAATCATCTAGATTTAAATCTGATTTAACTTCAGAAGAAAGAGAAAGTTTTGTTCTTGGTATGTCAAATTTTTTATCCAGAGGTAGATTCAGTTTTCTGAAAACTTCTGCATAGCGTTGATGAGTTGTCTTTAGTGGCTTCAGGACTTTATTTTTTGGCCTGGTTAATGCTTTTTTCTCTGCACGACCTTTATCTATTCTGAAGTAATCGTGACCAAGAATTTTGATGAACCCGCACAATATTCGAGACCTTAAGACATTGTGTAAATCTGCAATTGAATCGATTTTGAGCTTATGAACTTGTTTTGCTAGAATCCATAAGCCAGAAATGCCTTTATGTTTAGTTTTAACCTCGGCTTTAACGACATTAATTCGTTCAATATGTTCAAATAAATGAGTAAAAAATGGCTTGGTAAGCACTGTGATTTTTACTTTTGGATAAGTCTCCAATAAGTGCATAAGAACGGGAATTGTCATAGCTACATCACCCATTGCAGATAACCTTATCACAAGAATGTGGCTAGGATGCTTCATCTTAGCTTTTGCTTCTTAATACTGGATTCATTTCGTCATCATTGTACATTTTCATCTGTTTGTAAACTTTCATGTATTTATCACCAACTTTAATGTCTTCAAGAAGTTGATCAATAGCAAGAGATAAATCTTTTTGCTGTTCCAGTAATACGTTCAGTTTTGCTTTACAAGCCATTTGGTGTTTTTCTGAAGCGTCTTCTCTGTTAGCCTCTTCATTCATATGGTAAATCTTTAGGGCTAAGATGGATAATCTATCAATTCCCCAAGCTGGACTTTCTGTATTGATCTTTGCGTTTGGTTTTGGTTCAATTGTATCAAAAAGATCCAAAAAATAACTATCGATATATTCTACAGTATCTGTTCTATCTTGGTTTGAGGCATCAATTTTTCTTTTTAAGATTAGCGCATCTTCTGGAGAAATGTTTGGATCGCGGATAAGGTCTTCATAATGCCATTGTACAGTATCTATCCAGCATTTTCTGTAGAGTAGATGTTCGATGAGCGTTTCTTTTTTATCAAAAGGATTATTGAATTCTTGTTCAACATTATCTTTTATATGATAAGTCTCAATAACGCTCTGAAATATTCTATTTGCTTTTTCTGAAAACATGATTTTTTATTTTGTGTGTATGCAAATATACCAAGTGTTTTTAAAACTGACTTTTATTATTGATACAGCCTTATTAATAAAGAGCTGAAAATATTACTCCTGCTATAAACATTATGTAAAGGGTCTCTTTCATCCATTTTTTGGTGGACTTCAATTGAAAGTAATTCCCTATCAAGATAGAAATAGGCAAAATCAAATAAATTGCATCCTTAGCTAAAAGCGTATTGTTTAATATAAGCATTCCAATCGAAACAAGCATAAAAAATAATACTACACTTAAACTTTCATTTTCATGAAGTTTTGCTCTATTGTAAATGTTAGGTAATTGAAAGATTATCCAAATCAGTATAAAGAGAAGAAAAACCAGTAAAACACTATATTTTAAAGTGTCAAAAAACGAGTCAATACCATTGAATTCTGGCAAATAGAAGGAAAGATCAACCCATGTGTTTTTTGAAATCAGGAAATAGGAAATATGCAAGACAAAACCAACTGCTAGACCAACAAGAGGAATAATAAAATGCCTGTAGTTTTGAGACGCATACATGATGACTCCAAAATATATAACGAATAGAAATAGCCAGTGAAAAGGCTCAAACCAAATGGAAATAGAAAGCAACAAGCCAGAATCGAATATTTTCTGTTTTATCTTGGTGTTGGTTTTTAGGCTTAAGATTCTTCTGAAAGAAAGCAACAAAAAAAAGTAGCTCAAAACAAATTCTGTCGACCTTAAAACCTCAGGAAAGGCTATTGTAAGGAGAGCAAAACTTGAAACAGCGTATGTATGTTGTTGATGAATTTTGTTGCGCTTTACTATAAAATTCAGTAGAAATAAAATCAGCAGAAAAACGATCAAAACCCCTATTTTTCGGAAGATCAAAGGTGCATTTACCTCAACGGTTGAAGAAATAAAATTTTCTACAAAAAAGGCCACGACAAATAAAATGCTTAAAACAGCAAAAGCAATGGGTTTTGAATGACTAAAAAGCCTTGTTAACATGGTCTAATTTATTACTTTTGCAAAGTAAATATAATATAACAGAGACATGAAGGATTTTTTTGAAGGTATTGCAAGTTTATTTGAAGATGGTTTGTTTTTACCTTTAGATGCTCTCAGAGAATTGCAGGATGATTCCTGGTGGGCAGCCAATGGCTTAAATTTTGTTTTTGTACTTATTGTTTTCGTTGCTTTCCTTTACTGGATGAAGCAATTGAAAAGTTTTGATGAAAACGATCAAGAAGACAAAAGCGTTAAAGCACATTCATTTTTAGGCAAAGATGCAGAATTAGACTAAGTCTTTTCCTAAATCTTTTCTATAGAATTTTTTATCAAATTCGATATGCTCCGCATTTTGGTATGCCTTTTCTAAAGCATTTTGATATGTATCTCCAAAAGCAGTCACAGCAATTACACGACCTCCGTTTGTAAGAACCTGGTCGTTTTTACTTTTGGTGCCTGCATGGCAGATGAATATATCAGAACTCTCATCAACTTTATCTAAGCCAGAGATAACTTTATTTTTTTCGTAAGCTTCGGGGTAGCCACCAGATACCATCATAACCGTTGCCGCGTGTTTCGAGTCTACCTCAAGTTGAATCTCCTGCATTTTACCTTCAGCGGTTTTAGACAGGACTTCTAGTAAATCATTTTTAATTCGAGGAATCACCACTTCAGTTTCTGGATCTCCCAGTCTTACGTTGTATTCCACAACAAAAGGTTCATCACCAACTTTCATTAAACCAATGAAGAGAAAACCTGTAAAATCAATAGCTTCTTTATGTAAGCCGTCAATGCTTGGTTTTACGATTTTTTCATCTACTTTTTTCATAAAAGCTTCGTCTGCAAATGGAACAGGGGAAATGGCACCCATTCCTCCAGTATTAAGACCTGTATCTCCTTCTGCAATACGTTTGTAATCTTTAGCATTTGGAAGTGTTAAGTAATTCTTTCCGTCGGTAAGTACAAAAACACTCAGTTCAATCCCGTTCAAAAATTCTTCAATGACAACTTTTTCTGAAGCCTTTCCGAATTTGTTGTTGGTTAACATATTTTCAAGTTCGTCTTGAGCTTCTTTCAAATGCTTCAAAATTAAAACTCCTTTACCTCCAGCAAGTCCATCTGCTTTGAGTACATAAGGAGGGTGCATGGTTTTTAAAAACGCTTTCCCAGCCTCTAGAGTCTCTTTACTAAAACTTTGATAAGCCGCTGTAGGAACTTGGTGAGATCTCATGAATTCCTTAGCACGCTCTTTACTTCCTTCTAGCAAAGCTCCACGCTTAGAAGGGCCAATGATTTTTAAATCTGAAAACTCTTCTCTGTTGTCGAAATAATCTTTGATACCTTCCACGAGAGGGGCTTCGGGGCCAACGATGAGCATATTTATTTCATTCTTTTTGATGGTTTCTGCAACCTCTTCAAAATTGAGAATATCTAGATTAATATTTGTAGCACAAAGCGAAGTTCCAGCGTTGCCAGGAGCAACAAAAAGATTTTCGCAATCTGTGCTTTGAGAAATTTTATGAGCTAAAGTATGTTCGCGTCCACCGCTTCCAAGTATTAAAACGTTCATGAGATTGTTTACTAAGATTATGCTTCAAAAGTAAATGTTTGTAAATTGCTTCACTAATGAAAACATCGAAAATTCTGTGAATCGATTTAAAAACATTTTAAGATTGAAAGGTTTTCCAATAGAAAAGGCTCAAAAAGACCTTGATTCTATTTTGAATATTTCCGATGCTGATTTTCAAGATTATAATGATAATAGGAGACAAGCTATTTTAGATTTTCATCTGAAGAATAATTCAGACTATTCTAAATTCATACAGAAGACTCATTATAATACATGGGATGAAATCCCTATAATGACTAAGGCAGAATTACAGAAACCTCTGAAAGAGAGACTGAGTAAGGGCTATAAATCGTCCACAGTTTTTGTGAATAAAACATCTGGTTCTAGCGGTCATCCCTTTATTTTTGCAAAAGATAAATATGCACATGCGTTAACCTGGGCGCATATCATTTGGCTATATCAACAACATGGTATTGATATGAATTCCTCTTTGGAAGCTAGATTTTATGGAATTCCTAAAGATGTTGTAGGCTATAAAAAAGAACGATTGAAAGATCTTTTGGCCAACAGACACCGGTTTGATATTTTCGATTTATCTGAGAGTAATCTTCACAAGTTTTTGGATTTATTCAAAGAAAAACCTTTTGATTATATCAATGGTTACACTAGTTCTGTCGTTCTTTTTGCGAAATTTCTGAAAGAACAAAACGTTGTTTTAAAATCGGTTTGCCCTACTCTAAAGATTTGTATAACAACCAGTGAAATGCTTTTTGAAGAAGATAGAGAATTACTTAAAAATCAGCTAGGCGTTATAGTCGTTAATGAATATGGAGCTAGTGAACTGGATGTGATTGCTTTTGAAAATGCTAAAGGGGAGTGGCTGTTAAACAATAAAACACTTCATGTTGAAGTAGTTGGTGACCATGGCTTTCCTCTTCCGAATGGGAAAGAAGGTAATATTGTGATTACCTCTCTATATAATAAAGCTCATCCATTTATTCGTTATCAAATTGGTGACAGAGGCATAATTGATGAAAAATCAACAGCCAGAACACCAATTTTAAAATCACTTACAGGCAGAACCAATGACTTTGCAGTTTTACCAAGTGGTAAAAAAGTTCCAGCTCTTAGTTTTTATTATGTTACTAAATCTGTGATTGAAGACTCTGGGCTTGTGAAGGAAGTAAAGATTATTCAGAAAGAGTTATCAGAATTCACAATAGAATATAAAGCTGAAAATGAATTGAATCAAATTCAAAAGCAAAAGATCATAAATGCTGTTGAAACCTACCTAGAGAAAGGATTAGTAATTACCTTCGAAAGGAAAGATGAGCTCGAGCGCTCAAAGAGCGGAAAATTAAAACAGTTTACTTCCCAATTGGATAGTTGAAGCATACGGCTATTTACTTAAAAGGCTAAACTGTATCAATTTCAGAATAAAACTTTAAAATCAAAATTTTTGAAACTTAATTACGGAAATAAAGAATTTATAATGCATCCCAGTGGTTGCCTGTTTTGGCCATCAAAAAACGCACTTTTGATTGCAGATGTGCATTTTGGCAAAGTCGATCATTTTAGGAAAAATGGAAGTGCTTTACCAAGTCAGGTGGGTTTGGAAAACTTCAGAAAATTGAATCAAGTCCTTGAAGAATTTCAGTTAGAAGAGGTCATTTTTCTTGGGGATTTATTTCATTCCACTCAAAATAATGACTGGGATAGATTTACGGCTTGGGTAAATCTGCAAGATGTAAAAATGACCCTTATTGTAGGTAATCATGACATCATTCCTCCTTACAGATTCGAGGATCTTGGACTCAAAGTAGTCTCAGAATTGGTTAATGGGGATTTGTTTTTAACACATCATCCAGAAAAAAGAGAGGGGTTTTTTAATATCTGCGGTCATTTGCATCCTGGCTACAGACTAAGAGGTGAAGGCCGCCAGCAGTTGAAGTTATCTTGTTTTTACAAGAAATCTCATCAGCTCGTTTTGCCAGCATTTGGAGCGTTTACAGGTCATTTTTTGATCGAACCAAAAGAAGATGAAGATGTGTTTGTAGTATCCGAAGAGTTGGTTCTTTCTATTAGATAGAGCTTAAAGTTTCCCTTCCCATTCTTTGTAAAACTGGTCTAGATATTTTTCCATAAACTCATGGCGTTGAGAGGCAATTTCTCTAGCGGTTTTGGTGTTCATTTTATCTTTAAGAAGCAGTAGCTTCTCATAGAAGTGATTTATTGTTGGAGAATTGGACTTTTTATATTCTTCCTTGCTTTGATTTGGATTTCCAGGTACTTCTGGATCGTAAATAGGATTGTTTTTGAAGCCGCCGAAATTGAAGGTCCTGGCAATTCCTATGGCTCCTATAGCGTCAAGGCGGTCTGCATCTTGGACAATATCCAATTCGATGGAATGGAAATCTCCAGAATTGTGGCCTCCTTTGTAGGATACATTTTTAATAATATTCACTACATGTTTTAGAGTTACAGGATCAACAGACTGTGTTTCTAGAAAAGCTTTTGCTTTCTTAGCACCAATTTCTTCATCGCCATTATGAAATTTTGAATCTGCAATGTCGTGAAGTAGACTTGCCAATTCTACAACAAATCCATTGGCAGTTTCTCTGGATAAAATATTTTTGGCATTGTTATAAACTCTCAAAATATGAAACCAATCGTGACCACCTTCAGCATCTTTTAGGGTTTCCTGGACAAAGACTTTAGTGTTCAAAATGATTTGTGATTGTTCCATAAGCTTTAGTCCAGTCGAACGTTTTCTGTAATTTTCTTTTCCATGAGTTGAATCAATTCTGGGATTTCGAAGTTCTTGACTTCAAGGGATTGTAGAACCTCGAGCTTCAAAAAAGCCCCTACACCTAAAGGGAACATTCCATAACGCTGAAGTTTCCACGAGTTGTTCACGCATACGGGAACTACTACAGCATCAGGACAGGCTTCAAATAAAGTTCTAAGTCCGTTGAAAGCAAATTGCTTGGGAATCCCTGTTTTACTTCTAGTTCCTTCAGGAAAAATAACTGCTGCTCTTTTAGTTTCCGAAATATACTTGCCCAGTTTTTTGATTTGACCAAGAGCCTGTTCAGGATTTTTTCTATCGATCAATACCGATCCTCCGTGTCTTAAATTATACGAAATGCCCGGAATGCCTTTGGCCAGTTCTTTTTTGCTGATGAATTTAGGATGTAATTGGCGCATGTACCAAATAATAGGAGGAATATCAAACATGCTTTGATGGTTGGAAACTATAATGTGTGGTCTGTTTTTATCAAAAGTAAATTTGTTGTTATACTGAAACCGGGTTCCTACAAGATTGAGACAGCGTAACAGAAAAAAATTGAAAAGATCTACACTTTTTTTGTGGGCCTGGTAACCAGAAAGATTGAAAGATAACCACTGAAGACCATGAAAAATGACAAGAGTTAATCCAAAGAAGAGGTAAAATATGACAGAAAGAGGATACGATAGGATTTTTTTCATCTGTTGTATGTGATCAAATTTTCATTTACTGAATCAGACTACAATTTACTTATAATTTTAAAGCTATCCTTCGAATATTGACCATAAAAAAAGCCGCTTTTAAGAAAAAGCGGCTTAATTATAGTTTTGATTTCTAGCAGTGCTCATTATAAGCATCCATAAGATTATCTGCAATCATCTCTGCAGGTCTTCCTTCAATATGATGTCTTTCTAGCATATGGACCAGCTCTCCATCTTTGAAGAGTGCCATAGAAGGCGAACTTGGAGGAAATGGGACCATTTTGGCCCTTGCCTCATCAGTAGCTTCTTTATCTACTCCTGCAAAAACGGTTACCAGATGTGTTGGTGTTTTTGCGTTTTGAAGTGATTTTATAGCTCCTGGTCTTGCGTTTGCAGCTGCACAGCCACAAACAGAATTTACGACTACCAATGTTGTTCCTTCCTTAGCTAAAGCAACATCAACATCAGCTTTGCTTTTTAATTCATCAAAACCTACAGCGGTTAATTCTTGCTGCATAGGTTTTACTAATTCTGGTGGGTACATATATTTTGATTTTTATTTAAACTGAATATAAATACAAATGTATAAAAATGTCTTTTATCTACTGTGTTCTTAACATAATGATTTCAATTCTATTGGCTATCGTTTAATCTATCTTAAAAACCACTTGAATATCGAATTAAACCGTTTGATGCTTTTATATTTGCAGTTAAAATTATTTGATTTGAAGTGGATTGGTGCCATTATTGGCTTTTTTTATATGCGTTTTGGTGGCGCAATCTTAGGATTTATTATTGGCTCTATTCTTGACAGGATTTTCAGAGGTTCTTCTTCCAGCAGTGGTGGAGGGTTTGGAAAAATATTCCAAGAACAATCAGCGCAAGTTTCTCCAGGAGATTTTGAACTTAACCTGCTTTCCTTGTCTTCTTTGGTTATAAAAGCTGACGGCAAAGTGACTCAGCAAGAGATGGATTATGTGAGAATGTATTTTGTACAGGCTTATGGTAAAGAAAAAGCTAATGCTACTTTCAAAACCTTTAATGAAGTTATTAAAAGCCGTGAAATCTCTGTAACACGTATCTGTGAGTATTTGAGGCCTAGAGTACGATATGAGGTCAGGCTTCAAATCCTTCATTTTCTGTTTAACATTGCCAACGCAGACGGTCATGTTTCTGATGCAGAATTAAGAACCTTACTAAATATTTCTCAGAATCTTCGCATAGCTAATTCAGATTTTGAAAGCATCAAAGCGATGTTCTTTAAATCTGCAGACGATGCTTATAAAATTTTAGAAATCGAGAAGTCGGCTAGTGATTCAGAAGTTAAAAAGGCTTATAGAACTATGGCTAAAAAATTTCATCCAGATAAACTTCAACATATGGATGAAGCATACCAAAAAGGAGCTCAAGAAAAATTTAATAAAGTTCAAGAAGCCTATGAACGGATTCAGAAGGAAAGGGGATTGTAACTAAAAAATCTGCTGCAGTACTTCAAGTGATTTGGGTTTTTTGAAGCCTTGTAGGTGCAATTCATAATATAACATCATAAAGTCAAGAAAGTTTTTTCGACCTTCTTGATTGAGCTTAATTTGGTTGGCTTCGCTGTAATCTGAATAATTCATCAGTGCTTTGAGTAATTCTGAATTTGAATTATTAAAAGAATAGGAGTTGAGCTCTTTCAGTTGAAAAACTCCATTCAGCATATCGAAGTAGGGAAAGTCAACACTTTGACTGTCCGGATAAAACCCAAGAAACTGAGTTAGTTTTACAATAAAATGGAGGTGGAAGTTTTTGATAGATTCTGCTTCATCCAGGTATACAGAACTGTCTTGTAGAAAATAAAATAAAGCTTCATTTCTTTCTTCTTCCTGAATGCAACTTTTCAAAACTTCAGCCAGAAACATCACCATTGTAGATTTGTAAACATTGTACTGTAAGCTTTGGTAAGGATGAAAAACCTTGACTTCTTTTAGGTATTGAAGGTTTTTATTTTCTTTATGAAAAGCTTCAATTTCCAAGAGTGAGAGGTGTTGAAACATAGACATTCTCAACTTTCCTTTTTTGGATTTACGGATGCCTTTCAGCATGTAAGAAACCAAACCTTTCTCTAAAGTAAAGCATTTGGCGATGACATCTGCTTCACCATATTTTATGCTTGAAATAACAATGGCTTTTGTTTTGATTTGCATCAGCGTATGATCATTAATTTGCCGACATTCGTTTCAATTTGATCTTCACCAGTAACAATAATTAGGTAAACTCCTGAAGCTACTTTATGCTTTCCGAAAGCTTTAGTATCCCATAGAAGAGTGCCGCCAGAAGCAAACTCTTCAAACACAAGATTTCCTGTGACATCGGTTATTTTTACATTAGCGCCATCTGTAAGACCATCTATGGTAACAAGTCCATTATAATTTGGTCTCACAGGATTGGGGAAAGCTCTCAAATTTTCTAAGTCATCATTTTCGGAGGTGATTCGACTAGAATAAGAAAGGAGGCCTCTAGTTGTCCCGAAAAACACTTCACCAGTTGATGGATTGATGGAGACAGTTCTTACACTATTGGTAGGAAGTGGGGAATTTTTTTCATTAAAAATATTAAGGATTTCTCTTCCATTAGGAGACACTTGAAACACCCCAGAATCAGCTGTAGAAATCCATTTATTATTCGCACCATCTACTGTAATATCTGTAATGAATTGTTCAAAAAGTAATTCTTGTGGTAAACCATCTACATCTTCAATTATTATCGGAGAAACAATTATGGACGAATTTTGATCAAATACCGAAGAAGGATTTGGCATTACTCTTAAACCTTCATCAGTACCAATCCATAATCTTGAATTTTGATCTATTTCTAGAGCAGTTATATTTGGATTTACGTTAAAAGAATCTGGAAAATCTACACCATCAACATTACTCGTGATGGCTCTTGACGTGTTAGTACTGCTGTAGTATGCAATAATTCCACTTCTAAGCGTACCAGAAAACACGTTGTTATTTTGGTCTACAACTAAATTTGCTGAGTGAGTTTCTGTAGGATTTGAGGTCCCTTCCGAAGTGTCGGGGAGAGAAAAATTTCCGTCAGCACCTAGTCTTTTAATTTGATGTTCTGTGAGCGAGTTTGAAAAAAATAAATTCCCTTGACTATCGAACCCGCTGGAACCAATACGATTATCATTAATATTTTCAGGAACACCTTCAATGATACTGTTTGAAGAATCATATTTTTGAATTAGCTCATTGTTTTCGATTTCCAAAAGTCCATCAAAAAAACTGCTTACAAAAATACGATTTGGATTTTGAGGATCAACTGTTACGTGCGATAGCTCTGCAGCATTTCCAAGATTCTCTGGCTTTATATTAATCCAACCTTCCTCAGAAAGCCTGCTTAAGCCTCTTATATTTATTGGGAACGGGTTATAGAATTGACTATATTCTCCAAAAGTGACCCACAAATCTGTAGGTGTAGCCTTAAGGCTAAAAATTCTATTTAATAAAGGGCCCTCTGGACTTAATTCTGAAAACGTCTGAGTGGATTCAGATTCCAAACTCAATAAACCTAAAGTTGCATGTCCCAAATAATACGCACCATTGCTGGCAACCGAAGTGTTTACGTTGAATTCTGCACCTTGAAGTTGGTTGATGAATACGTCCAAATTTAACTCTGGATTGTAAGCTAAGACCTGGTTGGCAGCCGTGATAACAAGTCGATCACCGCTCACATTAAACCCTGTTACATTGGATCCGATCGCTTCAAAAACAGATGAATTACCATTTTCTAACTTGAAAATGCTGTTGTTGTTTCTTAATCCAAATATACTATTGGAAAACGTTAGCACTCCTTTCCAGTTTCCACCATATTCCGTTTGCCAATTCCGAAAATCAACAAGGTTTGGATTATTTAGACTTGCTGTTTTTATTCCTTCACTTGTAGTTGCAGCATATATTTTTCCGTCTGAAACAGTTATTTGATTTATCTGAATTTGATCTCCGTTATCACCAATAAAGAAAGAATCCCTAAACTCTAAGTTTTTTAAATCATATTCAGCAATGCCAAAATCTGTAGAAATAAACAAACTGCCTTCAAATTCATAAAAATGATTGATTCGTTTTCTGTTTGGAGAAATGGAAATTTTATCTCTTATATCAACAATAGTAAAAATGTTTAAGTTATTATCCATTACAATTTGAATAAGACCATTTTCGTAGCCTACGCAAGTAAGTCCAAAAGTGCTTGAGTGATAAATTTTCGAGACCTGATCACCTGATAAACCTTCGATAGATGTTACTTTTTCAATAGACTGTGAAAGAACTTCGTAGATAAAGTAAGAGTTTTCCGAGGCTACATAAAGCTTGTTATCACTTTCGTGTAAATCTGTAATGTTATAATAAGAAAAGTAGCTTTTCCAACGGTCAGAGAAGTCTTGTCCTAAAAGCAAACAGGGTAAAAGTAATATTAAAAATGAAAAATTCTTCATGCGATTGTTCTCTTAATTAAGAACTAATTTAAAGATGATTTTATTATAAACTGGTAAGCAATATTAAAAAAGCCAGTCAAATTAATTTGACTGGCTTTTAATAATTGTAAATTATAAAATTTATACTGCTCCTTGAGCAATCATA
Organism: Psychroflexus salinarum; assembly: GCF_042677225.1. Classification (NCBI taxonomy): domain Bacteria; kingdom Pseudomonadati; phylum Bacteroidota; class Flavobacteriia; order Flavobacteriales; family Flavobacteriaceae; genus Psychroflexus; species Psychroflexus salinarum. Next base: position 348,024 of record NZ_JBHTIV010000005.1, on the reverse strand, counting down.
GCATCAGCCACTTTCACAAATCCTGCAATATTTGCTCCTTTTACGTAATCCACATAACCACTGTCATCTTTTCCGTAAGTAACACAAGCTTCGTGAATATCGTTCATGATTTGTTTTAGTTTAGTATCTACTTCTTCAGCTGTCCAGTTATATCTCATAGAGTTTTGAGACATTTCTAAACCAGAAGTTGCAACACCTCCTGCATTGGAAGCTTTTCCAGGTGAGAACAAAATTTTGTTTTTAAGGAAAATTTCAATTGCTTCTGGAGTACAAGGCATATTGGCACCTTCTCCTACAAGAACACATCCATTATCAACAAGAGCCTGAGCATCCTCTTTTAAAAGTTCGTTTTGTGTAGCACATGGCATAGCGATATCACCTTTTTCATTCCAAGGCGTTTTTCCTTCTTCATACTTTGCACTTGGATATTGATCGAGGTATTCTTTGATTCTTCCTCTTTTCACATTTTTCAAGTCCATGATAAATTTTAGCTTTTCGCTATCAATACCATCTTTATCGAAAATATAACCGCTGGAGTCTGACATAGTTAGAATCTTTGCGCCCAATTCAATCGCTTTTTCCGCAGCAAATTGAGCTACGTTTCCTGATCCTGATATCAGAATGGTTTTTCCCTCAAGCGTGTCGCCCTGAGTTTCAAGCATGTTTTTTGTAAAGTATACATTACCATATCCAGTAGCTTCTGGACGTATTAGTGAGCCTCCAAAAGATTGCCCTTTTCCGGTTAAAATGCCTGTAAATTCATTTTGGATACGTTTATACTGACCAAAAAGATAACCTACTTCACGACCTCCAACTCCAATATCACCAGCAGGAACATCAGTATCATTTCCTATGTGTCTGTATAATTCTGTCATAAAGCTTTGACAGAAATTCATAACTTCATTATCAGATTTACCTTTAGGGTCGAAATCAGATCCACCTTTACCACCTCCCATAGGAAGTGTTGTAAGACTATTTTTGAAAACTTGTTCAAAAGCTAAGAATTTCAGAATACTTAAATTCACAGAAGGGTGAAATCTTAAACCACCTTTGTAAGGACCAATCGCTGAGTTCATCTGTACTCTAAAGCCTCTGTTTACTTGGATTTCACCGTTGTCGTCTACCCAAGTAACTCTGAACATTATGACACGTTCTGGCTCAACCATACGTTCTAATAACTTATGGTTTTTATATTTTGGATTTTGTTCCATAAACGGTATGATAGCTTCTGCTACTTCATGGACTGCTTGAAGAAATTCGGGTTGGTTAGGATTTCTCTCTAATACGCTGTCAAGAAATCCTTTTAGGTCTTTATTCATTTTATTATTCTTATTTATGAGTTCTTTTTTTAATAGTATCGCAAAGATATAATTTCAATTTTAGAGATAACTTAAAAATTGATTAATATTTGTTTGAGTTCTAATCATTTACAATGTCATATTTTAAAATTATCATCAATATATTTTTTTGTTTTTCTATATTTGTTTTTACTAACCTTTTTTTATGAAATTCAGGCATTACCCTATCATAGTTTTATTACTTCTCTCTATATTAGGAGTGCATAATAAATCCGTAGCTCAAGTTTATCATGAGGTTGGTATAATGGCGGGTCCTGTTTCCTTTAGAGGAGATTATGGTTTGCGTGGTGATAATGAAACTATAAATAACAATATAGGTTTAGGATTTGGAATTAATCATCATCTGAATTTTGCATATACGAATTTTATCACTCAGTACCCTAGGCAGCATTTCAAAGTCAGGTCAAGCTTGATATATCATTCTACTAGCTTAAATCATTATGGAGCTATAGCTGAGAAAAACAATGAAGCTGGATTACAACTGCGTTCAATGTATGGCGAAGCAAATGTTCTTGAAATTGGATCTGGTTTAGAGTATTACTTGATGAGAATTCGTGATTTTGAAAGAAATGCAAATACATTTACTCCTTATGCCGGTATAGGTTTAAACCTTGTTTACTATTCGCCTGTAGCAGATACCACTCTTGAAGATGGTCTTGGTTTACCGGAAACCACTTTTCCAACTTTTCTTGCCGATCCAGGTAACGAACCAGCTTTTACTAATGAAGCAAATGTTACTTTTTCAGCGAATTTTCAAGGTGGTTTAAAATATAAAATTACTAAAAGATCTGACTTATTTGCTGAATTAAGATGGCACTATTATTTTTCAGATTTTGTAGATGGCTTAGAACCTATTGGTGACCAGAATAAGTACAACGATTGGATGTTTTGGTTTACTTTCGGTTATAACTATACTTTAGATTAGAAGTGGTTGTCATTGTAAAAAAGTATTTTAATATTTAATCTAAAGCTTGTTTTAAATCTTCCAGTAAATCTTCTTTATCCTCAATTCCAACACTAAGTCGAATTAGCGAATCTACAATTCCTATTTTTTCTCGTTCTTCTTTTGGAATGCTTGCATGTGTCATACTGGCTGGATGTCCAGCTAAAGATTCAACACCGCCGAGAGATTCAGCAAGTGTAAATACCTTCAGATTTTCCAGAAACTTCACCGCATCTTTAGTAGAATTGCCTTTGATAGAAAAAGAAATCATACCTCCAAAATCCTTCATCTGTCTTTTTGCAATTTCATGATTTGGATGACTTTCTAAACCTGGCCAATACACATTTTCTACTTTAGGATGATCTTTTAAAAACTCAGCTACAGCTCTTCCATTTTCAGAATGACGCTGCATTCTCAAGTGAAGTGTTTTTATCCCTCTCAGGATCAAAAAACAATCCATAGGTCCTGGTATGGCACCACTAGCATTTTGAATAAAGTATAGCTGTTTCGCAATATCGTCGTCATTAACAACGAGAGAACCCAAGACAACATCACTATGGCCTCCAAGATACTTGGTAGCACTTTGCATCACTATATCCGCACCAAGGTCAAGCGGTTGTTGAAGATATGCAGTAGCAAATGTATTATCAACGGCTAGCAAAATTCCATGTTTTTTAGAGACTGTCGAAATTGCTTCAATGTCAATGATATTCATCATAGGGTTGGTTGGAGTTTCAGTCCAAATTAATTTAGTTCTTTCGTTGATGCAGGATTCAATTTTTTCAACACTCTGCATCCCGATAAAATGAAATCTTATTCCAAAGTCCTTATATATCTTATTGAATAACCTATAAGTACCACCATATACATCATTAGTAGAAATCACTTCGTCGCCCGGCTTTAATGTTTTTATGATAGCATCAATCGCGGCTAATCCGGATCCAAATGCAATACCATGTTTTCCATTTTCGATAGAAGCTAGAGATTTTTCTAAAGCGGATCTTGTAGGGTTGCCACTTCTAGAATACTCATAACCATTATGATTGCCGGGAGATGTCTGGCTATAAGTTGTCGTTTGATAAATAGGAGCCATTACTGATTTATATGCAGGATCTATATTTTCTTGACCACCGTGTATTGCTTTTGTATTGAACTTCATTTGAAAATGTTTTAAGACTAAATTACGATGTTGTTCTATATATCAGTAATCAGTGGTTTTAGTTTATCCTATTCTTAACAAAATCAAGTACTCAAGCCTCTCAAAAGTTTTATTTTTACGTCACTATTGAAATTCAAATTATGAAAGACAGATTTTACAATTACATAGAACAGCTTCAAGATACCATCACAAGTAAATTGGAGGCTATTGATGGGACTGCATCTTTTGCACAGGATCTTTGGGAAAGAAAAGAAGGTGGAGGTGGCAGAACCAGAGTCATACAAAATGGCTCTGTTTTTGAAAAAGGAGGAGTTAATATTTCTGCTGTTCATGGCGATTTGCCTGAAGCCATGCAAAATTATTTCAATGTGCAAGACTGTGATTTTTTTGCTTGTGGTATTAGTTTAGTTCTTCATCCTAAAAGTCCGTTGGTTCCTACTGTTCATGCAAATTTCAGGTATTTTGAAATGTATAACAGGAAAGGTAAGATTATTGACCAGTGGTTTGGCGGAGGACAAGATCTTACGCCTTATTACCTATTTGAGGAAGACGTTAAACATTTTCATGAAATTTCGAAACAAGCTTGCGATCCTTTTGGTGAAAATTTATACTCAGATTATAAAGCTAATTGTGATAGATATTTTTGGAATTCACATCGTGAGGAAGCTCGAGGTATTGGCGGGTTGTTTTTTGATTATTTAAAGCCAACTTCTGAAAGAAGTCTTGAAGGAATTTATGATTTTGTGACTCATGTAGGAGACAGCTTTTTGGAAGCTTATGTACCTATAGTTGAAAAGCGAAAAGACCTAGGGTATTCACAAGAACAAAGAAATTGGCAAGAAATACGACGTGGCCGCTACGTAGAGTTTAACCTTGTTCATGATAAGGGAACTTTATTTGGGTTGAAAACCAACGGGAGGATTGAAAGTATTTTGATGAGTCTTCCGCCTCACGTCCAGTGGCAATATAATCATCAGCCTGACTCAGGTTCTGAGGAGGAGAAACTATTAAAGGTTTTACAAAAGCCTAAAAATTGGGTGTAACAAAAAAGGCTGTTTTTTATAAAAAACAGCCTTTTTTGTTAACTCAAATCATTTATGATATTATTCATCATCTTCGTCTTCAACTTCTTTTAAAACAAAATCTTCCATAAACTTTGTCGTATAATTACCTTCCACATAATCTGGATGTTCCATCAATTGTATATGAAATGGTATTGTGGTTTTGACACCTTCTACAACGAATTCACTTAAAGCTCTCTTCATTTTGCTTATAGCCTCAGGTCTAGTTTGAGCTGTTGCAATAAGTTTAGCAATCATAGAGTCGTAATTTGGAGGTATGATATAGCCACTATAGACATGAGTGTCCACCCGTATTCCATGACCTCCGGGTAAGTGCAAGGTTTCTATTCTACCAGGAGAAGGTCTAAAGTTGTGGAAAGGATCTTCGGCATTGATTCTGCATTCAATAGAATGTAATTTTGGATAATAGTTTTTACCAGAAATAGGAACTCCTGCAGCAACTAGTATTTGTTCTCTTACGAGATCATGATCTACAACTTCATCGGTAATTGGGTGCTCTACTTGGATTCGTGTATTCATTTCCATAAAATAGAAATTCCTATGCTTGTCCACTAAGAACTCAATAGTTCCAGCACCTTCGTATTTGATATACTCTGCCGCCTTTACAGCAGCATTTCCCATTTTTTCACGAAGTTCATCGGTCATGAAAGGGGAAGGGACTTCTTCTGTAAGCTTTTGGTGTCTTCTTTGTACGGAACAATCACGTTCAGATAAATGACAAGCTTTACCTGTTTGGTCACCTACAATTTGTATTTCGATATGTCTTGGCTCTTCAATAAGCTTTTCCATATACATATCATCATTCCCAAATCCAGCCTTAGCTTCCTGTCTTGCAGACTCCCATGCAGCTTCAAGCTTATCCTCGCTTTTCACTGCACGCATACCTTTACCGCCACCACCAGCAGTTGCTTTAAGCATAACTGGATAGCCAATTTCTTTAGCTACTTTTTTGCATTCTTTAAAATCTTTTAAGATGCCTTCAGAGCCTGGTACGCACGGAACACCGGCAGCTTTCATTGTAGCTTTAGCGCTTGCTTTGTCTCCCATTCTACCAATCATCTCAGGACTTGCACCTATGAATTTGATATCGTGTTCTTGACAAATTTTAGAAAATGCTGCATTTTCAGACAAGAATCCATAACCAGGATGGATAGCATCTGCATTTGTTATTTCAGCTGCTGAAATAATATTTGGGATCTTTAGGTAAGATTCACTGCTTTGCGGAGGTCCTATGCATACAGCTTCATCCGCAAATCTTACATGTAAACTTTCTTTGTCTGCTGTAGAATATACGGCAACCGTTTTGATACCCATCTCTTTACAGGTACGAATAATTCGTAGCGCAATTTCACCACGGTTGGCGATTAGAATTTTTTTAAACATGAACGTTTGTTTTGGTTAAAGAAAAAATCTAAAACAATTGGTTTCCTTATGAAGGATCAACCAAGAAAAGTGGTTGATCAAACTCAACTGGAGAAGAATCATCCACAAGCACTTTTACTATTTTTCCTGAAACTTCACTTTCAATTTCATTGAAAAGTTTCATAGCTTCAATAGTACATAGAACATCACCTTCTTTCACTTCACTTCCTACCTCAACAAAAGCTTTTTTGTCAGGAGAAGGTTTTCTGTAAAATGTTCCAATAATAGGAGATTTGATGGTGATGTATTTGTCATCATCGTTCGCCTTTGGAGCTGATTTCTCTTCAGATGATGGAGATTGAGGTTGTTGATGGTTTTGTACTGGTGCTTGTTGTTGCATTTGTTGCTGTGGCATGTTCATAGGAATCTGCTGAACATAAGTTTTACCATCGTCTTCACTACCAGTTTTGATTGTGATTTTGACATCGTCCATCTCAAGCTTTACTTCACTTGCTCCAGATTTAGCAACAAATTTAATCAAGTTTTGAATTTCCTTTAAATCCATAGTTTTAAGTTTTTTAGGGATTAAGAGTTATAAGCCCATTTCAAATATATGGAGCCCCATGAGAAGCCGCCACCGAAAGCTGCAAATATAATATTATCTCCCTTTTTAAATTGTTTTTCGTAATCGCTTAATAATAAAGGTAATGTTGCGGAAGTTGTATTTCCGTAACGTTGTATATTCATTAATACTTTTTCTGAATCTAAATTCATCCTTTTGTAAGTTGCATCAACTATTCTCTTGTTAGCTTGATGGGCAACCAGCCAATCGACATCACTTGCTGCAAGATTATTTTTTCTCATAATTTCATCACTTACACCTGCCATATTGGATACTGCAAACTTAAACACAGTTTTACCATCCTGAAACACAAAATGCTGTTTATTTTTCACAGTCTTTTCAGAAGCTGGTAATTGAGAGCCTCCGGCTTCGATTTTTAAAAATTGGCGTCCGGTTCCGTCAGTTTTTAAAATTTCATCTTGTAACCCCAACCCTTCATTATTTGGTGAAAATAAAACTGCGCCACCTCCGTCTCCAAAAATAATACAAGTACTTCTATCTGTATAATCTATTATTGATGACATTTTATCTGCACCAACAAGTAAGATATTCTGATACTTTCCAGATTCAATATATGAGGAAGCTAAAGACATTCCATATAAAAAACTTGAACATGCAGATTGAAGATCAAATGAAAATGCATTGACAGCTCCAATTTCAGTAGCGAGATAAGCTGCGGAAGAAGCTACAGGCATATCTGGTGTTGCAGTTGCAAAAATCACTAAATCTATATCTTCTGGTTTTGTTGATGTTTTGCTGAATAAATCTTCACAAGCCTTTATTCCCAGGAAAGAAGAACCCTGTTCGGGTTGCTTCAAAATACGTCTTTCTTTAATGCCAGTTCTTGCTGTGATCCACTGATCATTTGTTTCAACCATACTCTCCAGTGCTTTATTGGTGAGAACATAATCTGGAACATATCCGCCTACAGCAGTGATGGATGCTTTTACATCACTCATAAATAGTAAAATTTCTTCTATATTCTGAAACTATTTTAGTTCAAAATAATAATATATGAATCTGCAAATAAAGTTGTTTTTTTCTAGTTGACAAAAAACCATTTAAAGATTTGATCTTAAGTAACTCAGAAAAAGATATTATTGACCTATTCTTGTTTAATCAGTGTTCTGAATATGATAAACAAAAAAATCAGGCCGTTTTAAACGGCCTGATAGTGTTATTAAAATTTACAAGTCAAACTTGATTCCCTGAGCAAGAGGAAGATCTTTGGTGTAGTTGATTGTGTTGGTTTGTCTTCTCATATAAACTTTCCAAGCATCAGAACCAGACTCTCTACCTCCTCCAGTATCTTTTTCACCGCCAAAAGCGCCACCAATTTCGGCTCCAGAAGTACCTATGTTAACATTGGCAATTCCACAATCCGATCCTTCTACAGATAAAAATCTTTCTGCTTCTCTAAGATTATTGGTCATGATTGCTGAAGATAGACCTTGTACAACTCCATTTTGAAGCTCAAGAGCATTATCTACTTCACCAGAATATTTCATAATATAGAGGACAGGAGCAAAAGTTTCATGCTGTACAATATCAAAATGATTTTCTGCTTCAGCAATTGCGGGTTTTACGTAGCAGCCGCTTTCGTAACCTTCTCCTTCCAAGACACCTCCTTCAACTAGAATTTTACCGCCTTCCTTTTTCACTTCTTCTAAAGCATGCAGGTAATTTTTTACAGCATCTTTGTCGATGAGCGGTCCAACATGGTTATTCTCATCTAATGGATTTCCAATGCTTATTTGCTGATAAGCATCAACAATCGCATTTTTCACCTTATCATAGATTGATTCATGAATGATGATTCGTCTTGTAGAAGTACAGCGTTGACCACAAGTGCCCACAGCCCCAAAGACAGCACCAATCACAGTATTTTTGATATCTGCATCTGGAGTAACAATAATTGCATTATTTCCACCTAGTTCCAATAGGGATTTGCCAAGTCTTTTGGCGACTTCTTGAGCTACGATTCGTCCCATTCTTATTGAACCTGTTGCAGAAATTAAAGGTAGACGTTTGTCTTGGGTCATGTACTCTCCAACTTTATGATCACCAGTAATTAATGAAGAAATTCCTTCAGGAACTTTATTTTCTTTAAAAACTCGAGCAGCAATTTTTTGGCAAGCTAACGATGTTAAAGGAGTTTTTTCTGAACCTTTCCAGATACAAGCATCGCCACAAACCCAGGCTAAAGCTGTATTCCAGGACCAAACGGCAACAGGAAAATTGAAGGCTGAGATAATTCCAACCACACCTAAAGGATGCCATTGCTCATACATACGGTGTCCTGGTCGCTCAGAATGCATAGTTAGTCCATGGAGTTGTCTGGAAAGTCCAACGGCAAAATCGCAGATGTCTATCATTTCCTGTACTTCTCCTAATCCCTCTTGGTAAGATTTTCCCATCTCGTAAGAAACCAATTTGCCAAGTGGGGCTTTAAGTCTTCTTAACTCATCGTTGAATTGACGAACAACTTCCCCTCTTGCCGGTGCAGGCCATGTTCTCCACTCCTTAAAACCTTTATGAGCAGTACTAGCTACTTTTTCATAATCTTCTTTAGTAGTCGCTTGCACCTTACCAATCAAAGCTCCGTCTACAGGAGAATAGGATTCTATGATTTGTCCATTAGAGAAAAATTCTTCTCCTACAGAAGTTCCTTTATTTTCGTTTTGGATATCAAGTTGCTTTAAGGCATCATCGATTCCAAATTCTTTCGAAATTTTACTCATTTTAATTAAATTTTAATTTGTAACGAATTTATGAAAATTAAACTAGTATAAAAATTAAGCTGTAAAACGTTCGTCTACAGGCATCACTTCGCCACACTTGTTACAGGTTCTTAATTTCTCATCAGAATAAAATTCTTCAAAGTGTTTTAGAAAATCCTTTTCTATATCATGGAGAGGAAAATAAACTTCATGCAGTTTATGATTGCAATTGTCACAAAACCAAAGCAAACCATCTTTAACATCAAGATGGCTTCTCTTTCGCTCAATCACCAAACCAATCGATCCTTCTTTTCTTACTGGAGAATGTGGGACTTTTGCTGGATGTAAATACATGTCACCAGGTCCTAAAACCATGGTTTTCTTCTTACCTTCTTCCTGAATATGAACTTCTATTTCACCTTCTAGCTGATAAAACAATTCTTCTGTTTCATTATAATGATAATCTTTTCGAGCGTTGGGCCCTCCCACAATCATTACAATGTAATCACCTGCATCTTTATACAAGTTTTTATTTCCAACTGGAGGTTTTAATACATCTCGGTTTTCTTTTATCCAATGATTAAGATTGAAGGGTTTTTGAATTGCCATAAATTTCAATTTTATTTTAAATGTATTAAAATAACGAGAACTGCCTTTTCAGCTTAAGTTTAGATTAGCATTATTTATTCCAATTCACTTTTCCACCCTTAGCAGAATCTACTTCAATTTTATAGTTTCTATCACCAGAGATAATCCACCTTACTTTTATCGACTCCATTCCAGGGATATTTGGAACTTTTATGGTTTCAGGATTGTGAACTTGTTCACTTACTTTATTGAAATCTTCATCTTCCACGATCATTCCTGCAACTACATTAGCATTAGATATCGTTATCAAATCGGGTCTTTCAATTTTGTATTTTAAATCCTGGCTGCTGTGTGTTGGCATTAATCGTTCATTATAAACTGTAGCTGTTATTTCTTTTAAGCCATTACCTAAAGATTTTTCATCCACGTCCAAGATGCTAAGTTTTGGAGTTTGATAAGCGTGATAAATTGTAAATGCCATGTTTCTATGAGCATCTTGCTCAAGAAGAAATCCAGGATGAGCTCTACTGAAATTCTTTTTGAATCCCCCAATTTCTATGGGGCCATATTGCGGATGATTGTATTCTTTCCAATCTACAAAAGCATCACCAAAAGTTAAGTATTTATCTACTTTCAATTCTTCTTCCTGGTTTCCTCTTCCTTCATTTTTATGGTAGTAGAGGTAGGAGACCATCAATTCATTGGTGTAAGTATAAATTCCTCTTCCACCATAAAACCAGTCTAACTCACCGCCAAATACTGAATATAAATCTTTGTAAACCGTAAGATAACGATAACCTGGTATCATTTCTTCACCTTTTTCAGCAATTGCATCGTAAATGCGAACATCTTCTTTATTGTATGTATCAGCATCTTCTTCTGCTCCGGGACCTCTCAGAATCATCCCGCCGTAGTTATGGTAACTTTGAGCTCCAGCTATATTAGGATGCTCCATTACAAAACCTGCTACGGCTCTATTTTCTGGTAAGCTAAACGGGTATTTGTAAGCACCACGTTGCACATAGTCTGGTTGCCATTTCCAGCCCCAGTCCCTGTTTGGGTCATAGTAACCTATGCCATCTTCATTGACTTCTCCGTCTCCATCTTTGTCGATGCCTTCATATCCGAGCATTTCATATTCACCTTGTTCTTCTATGGGAACTTTTATTAAGCGTCTGTCATCCTGAGGGTCTTTGATGTACTGACCTGTTGGAGATTTTCTTATCATATAAGTAATATGATTATCGCCATTGAGATCGTCAAAACCATCTTCCCCTGCTTCACCATCGCCGTCGTTGTCCAGAACAATCATCCCCGACCTTGGAGAATGTGGTGTGTTGGGTTCTTTCATGAAATTATCTCGTGCATCTGGGTTGATGGTTGGAACTATGTAAAAGGTTTTGTCTTTTAATAATTCATTGATGAAGTCTAAATCATCAAACATTTCAGTCAGATACCAAGCGGTGTAAAGTGAAAATTCTGCGCCTTGAATTTCGTTAGAATGGATATTTCCATCTATATACATCGCTGGTTTTTCATTTGGTTTTCCTGTGTTGAAATCAGAAACCGTTAGCATATAGATATCTTTACCTTCGTAAGATTTTCCAATGCTTTCTAGTCGAGTTAGTTCTGGGTAAGCTTTGGAGATCTTTTTCATTAGATCCACAATTCCATCGTAGGTATTATAGCGATTCCAGCTGGCTTCTACTTTGGGTTGGTGCGGTGTTCCAATAGCTCTAAAAAACTTTTCTTGAGCTTGAGAAATTGAGCCAGACATCAACAATATAGCGAGACAAAATAGTGAGGTACAATTGATAATTTTCATGGCTTATAAATTTATGTTTAGTTCTGAAAAACCTGAGTGTGGGGCACCAGCTTTCAAATTTAATTTTCCGTTTCCTTTCACAATCCAAGATAAAGATTTGGTTTCCAAAGCATCCATTTTTGTCACCAACTCAATTTTGTTTCCAGCCAAAATATTATCCTTGGAAGCACTTAATTCAATTCTGATTTTTTTCAACCAACGTGAGCGTTGTCCAAGTTCAGAATGGGTTGGTAAGTTGGCGTTATTGAGCAAGTCAACAGTAATTCTTTTAAGCCCGCCTTTTAGACTTTCGACTTTTAAATTATGGAACTCAAGTTTAGGTTGATGTTGTGCCAATTTCTGAATAAAATCAGTATGCTCTATGGCGATGCTATCTACTTTTGAAAACGGTGGATTATCCATCACAAAAGGCTTAACTCCACCAACTTCAACTGTTTGATTTTTAAAATCGGGGTGATTGATTTTTTCCCAATCCACAAAAACATTATCAATATTTTCTTGCTCTGCCCATTTCAAAAAGTTTGACTCTTTAGTGTCTTTTATTCTTTTATCTGAAGTTGATGTTGAATCTTTTTCAGCTTCTGGAACCCACCAACCTGGTGTACTGTAGCTTAATCTTCCAAAATGGAAATACGCCCACTGAAAAAAATCGCCATCGGTTCCCGTATTCTCCTGCATGTAAGGTTTTTTAGAAACGGTTTCATTGTACAATTCTGATATCATTTTGTTGATGGCAACATCTCCTTCCAAAGGTGAAGAAACGATTCTCTTTTTGGCTCCTTGAGAATTATATTTAAGTGGAGACGATAAATTATTTGCTGGACTAAAACTCACAAACGCAAAAATATTCCACTGTTTAAAGAGGTAATCAAGCAAAGCTCTGCTTTCTTTTTGAGAGACAGCATAATCTCCAGCTAATGGTTCAAAAGCTGGGAAGTTGTAGGTAAAACTTTTGTTGAAAGCTATACCTTCTTCTAAGTCTTCATTAAACCTTCCATCTTTGTCATTGTCGATGCCTTCAGTATAAAGTTGATAGCGTTTTGAATTTGAAGAGGTAGTGTCCACTTCAATCATCACTTTAGGATTCTCCGGATGAGCTACATGTTTACCTAATGGACTTCTTATTCGAATTTGAGTGATAAGACCATCATTGTTTAAATCTTCATAAGGGTCTTCGCTTAATCTGCCGTCACGGTCATGATCATATTCTGTTGCATTTCCTCTACGCTCGTATCTCAATTTGTGATGGTATTGAGCATAAGCTTCCGGAGACATATTAGGGAAGACGTAAAAGGTAGTTTTGTCCAGAGCTTCCTCTTCTGTAGCAATTCGCTCCGCAAATTGTAAAGCAAGTTCAACGCTCAACACATGTAAGCCTTCAACTCCTCCAACTACGGCTATAGCTGGTTTGTTGTCAAGGTCTCCTTTGCCAATTTTAAGAGCATAAATATGATTGCCTCCCATAGTTTCGGTTAATGTGGAGAGTTCAACGTTTGAATTTTTTTTCAAGACTTTGAGACGTTTGGATATCTCTTTTAAATCTGGGTAATCTTCTTGGGAAAAAGCAAAGCTCTGAACCAAAAACAGTAGAAGGAAAGCTGTAATGTGTTTCATTATTAAAAATTTTCATAAAAATAACTTTATTTTTTTCTTAAAAAAATGAAATTTTTGAGCTTAATTTGATGTTTAGATCTGTAACAAATAGACAGGTTTAATACTAATCAGACAAACTTCATTAAATGACTACCAAGCAATTTTTTGGACTAGAGTGGAAACAATTTAGGCGATCTTCTTTTTTTGAGAAAGGACTGGCTATAAAAATTTTAATGCTTTTAGCTGCTCTTTATTTTGCAGGAATAGCAATATTGGCTGGTGTGGGTATTTTTTTTATTTTCAAAAAATCTTTTCCAGATCAAGATCCTTTTTTGATCATTAATAACTATCTAATTTATTGGGTTCTTGGAGATCTCGCTCTTAGATATTTTATGCAACAGCTTCCTGTGATGAACATTAAACCAATGTTGTTGTTGCCTATCAAAAGACAATCCGTAATTCAGTTTTTACTTTTGAAGACTTCTTTTTCTTTTTTCAACATTCTTCCTTTATTGTTTTTTATTCCCTTGACAATAGTCTTGATGGTTCAGGGATATAATCCGCTTATGGCCTTATTATGGTTTGTAAGTATACTGGCCATAAGTTTTTCTATCAACTTCTTGAATTTCATTTTAAACAAAAACAACTCGGCATTCTATGTTGTTGTAGCAATATTAGCCTCGTTAATTTGCTTGCAGTATTTTGGTATTTTTGATATTACGCCTTATACTGGTGTTTTCTTTAATTCTTTTTATTCTATTGGATTTACAGTTCTTTTACCCCTAGCTTTAGTCGTCTTTTTATTTAAAGCCAATTATAGATTGCTCCGAAAGAATTTTTATGTGGACGGAGCAGTACAGGCCAAAAAAGAGAAATTCAAAAATTATAATCTCGAGTTTTTAAACCGATTTGGAACTTTAGCTACGTTTTTGAAAAATGATGTGAAAATGATTACAAGAAATGCGAGACCAAAACAGGTGCTACTCATGTCTTTCTTCTTTCTTTTTTATGGGCTATTTTTCTTTACACAAGATATATATAAAGACATGCCTGTGGTTATTGCTTTCGCTGGAGTCTTTGTAACTGGTGGTTTTTTGATGACTTTTGGGCAATTGGTGCCTTCTTGGGATAGTGAATATTATAAGTTGATGATGAGTCAAAATGTATCTTATAGAAAATACTTGGAATCCAAGTGGCTTTTAATGGCAATTGGATGTGGAGTTTCTTTTATATTGAGTACGCCTTATATTTATTTTGGTTGGGAAACATATGTAATGATTGCAGCTGGAGCTTCTTTTAATATCGGTCTTAATTCGTTCATTACCTTATTTGGTGGTGCATTAAATAGAGTTCCGATTGAGCTAAACCAAAAAGCGAAAGCTTTTAGTAACACACAAGGTTTTAATCCGACTCAGTTGCTCATCAGTTTGCCGAAAATCTTAGGTCCAGTGATTATCTTTTATATACCTTATAAACTTATCAACTTCAATGCTGGTATCGTAGCCTTGGCATTGAGTGGCGTTTTAGGTTTGGTTTTCAAATCTTACTTTCTCAAAATGATAGAGAAAATTTATCAAAAGAATAAATACAAAACAATTTCAGCCTTTTCAGAAAAAAAATAACAACATTCTATGGAAACGATTATTCAAGTTCAAAATTTATCCAAAAGCTATAACGCCGATAAAGTTTTAGACATAGAAGCTTTAGAAATTCCAAAAGGCCAAAGTTTTGGATTAGTAGGGAATAATGGAGCGGGGAAAACTACTTTTTTTAGTTTACTGCTCGACCTTATTCAGCCAACTACCGGGCAGATTGAAAACAAAGGAATAATTGTAAGTAAAAGTGAAGACTGGAAGCCCTATACTTCATCTTTTATAGATGAAAGTTTCTTAATAGGCTATCTTACTGCTGAAGAATATTTTTACTTTATTGGTGATTTACGTAACACATCTAAAGCTGAGGTTGACGAACTTTTAGCTGAGTTTGAAGACTTTTTTCACGGAGAAATTCTCAACCAGAAGAAATACCTCAGAGATCTTTCTAAAGGAAACCAAAAGAAAGCCGGTATCGTAGCAGCCCTTATCGGTAATCCTGAAGTTGTAATCCTGGATGAACCTTTTGCCAACCTAGACCCTACAACTCAAATTCGACTTAAGAAAATCATTAAGGATTTGTCAAAACAGAAACATGTGACAGTTTTAGTGTCAAGTCATGACTTGATGCATGTCACAGATGTTTGTGAACGTGTGGTGGTTTTAGACAAAGGTCAAATTGTAAAAGATATCTACACAAGCGAGGCAACTCTCAAAGAACTTGAGCTTTATTTTGAGAGATAACTCATAAATACGTCCAAAAACATCGAGTTTATAAATTCTACCTATTTTTACGAAATTATAATTTTGTCTATTTTTTTAAGTTATTAAATTAAGACTATTTTTCATGCGGCTAAAACTTCTTTTTTTACTCCTTTTTTGTGCTGTCTTAGTATCATCATGCTCAAGGAAAAAAGATAAATTCTTGAACAAGAATTTTCATGCTATGACTACTTATTATAATATTGTTTATAATGGTAATTTGGCCCTGGAAAAAGGTAAAAAAGAAGTTGAAGCTTCTTACATGGAGGATTATTGGACAGTTTTACCAGTTGAAAGGATGGCAATAAAAAAAGCTAAGCCTAAAACTTTTAATAAAAACACCAATACATCTGAAAATTCAAATTTTGAAATTGCAGAAGAAAAGGCAACCAAGTCTATCCAGAAACATTCTATGTTTATGGGTGGCAAAGAATACAATCCGCAAATTGATGAGGCTTTTTTACTTCTAGGAAAAGCTAGGTATTATGATCAACGTTTTGTTCCATCTAAAGATGCTTTTAATTTTATATTGAATCATTACCCAAAAAGTTCAACTATAAATGAAGCTAAGATTTGGGTTGAAAAGACCAATTTAAGACTTGAGTATTTTGATATGGCCATTGAGAATTTAGTTTCTCTCATTAATTCTACAGAATTAACTCCTTTGGAAAGCTTTGAAGCTTCAACGACTCTGGCGCAAGCATATATCTTTGAAAACGAGAAAAGACTTGCTATTCCACCTCTGAGAAGGGCTATAGAAACTGCTCCGGATGATGAAAAACGAGGTCGTTTACTTTACATAAAAGGTCAGTTATATTCATTGTTAGGAGAAAAGGATAGTGCTATGGCAAGCTTTGACGATGTTATTGCTTTGAACAGGAAGTCACCTCGACGTTATATGATTCATTCAAAATTGGAGAAATTAAGACTTCAGGGTTTTGAAAACGCACCTTGGTATGAGACGGAGCTGTCCTTTCAAGAACTTACAGAAAACCGTGAAAATCGACCTTTCTTAGACTTTATTCATTACGATAACGCAGTTTTTCGTCTAGCAAAAGATTCTGTTGATTTAGCTATTGATAAATTCAACAAGTCACTTAGACAAGAGCCAAAAGATAAATATTTAAAAAGCAGAAATTATTTCAATCTTGGAGAAATTTATTTTGACAGAGCCTCTTATGAAACATCTGGAAAATACTACGATAGTACTTTAAGCAATCTGGCTCAGGAAAGTCTGGAATATAGACAAGTCAAAAGAAAACGAGACAACCTCGAAGATGTTATTAAGTATGAAAAAATTGCAAAAGAAACTGATAGTATTTTGAATTTGGTAGAAGCTTCTGAAGAAAAGCGGATTCAATTTTTCACGACTTATATCGAAAAGCTTAAAGAAGAAGAAAAAAGTGTTTTTGCCAGTAACAAGACTTCAAAACTAGGCAATTCAAGATTCGGAGCACAAAAAAGCCAGATAGGTGGAGGAAGAGCCAATACTTCAGAATTTTATTTTTACAACATTACTCAAAAACAAAGAGGTGAAGAATCCTTCAGAAAGACTTGGGGTAATATAAAATTAACAGACGATTGGAGGAGAAATCCTTCTAGAAAGACTGATTTGGAAAATGATGAAGTTATTGTTGAAGAAGAGAGTGTGAAGCCCGAGTTTGATCCTCAAACTTATATTGCTGAAATCCCAAGTGATGAAAAAGTAATCGATAGTATTTCTGACGAAAGAAATTTCGCATATTATCAACTCGGTATTATATATAAGGAGAAATTTAAAAAATATAATCTTGCAATTTCAAAATTGAATTTTTTGCTTGAGCACAATCCTGAGGAGCGCCTGGTCTTGCCTTCTAAGTATTATCTGTATAAAATTTATGATGAGATAGGAGAGGTAGAATTAGCTAATCAATGGAAAAATGAAATATTAAAAAGCCATCCAGATTCAAGATACGCTAGTATTTTGAGAAATCCTGAGGCTTATAGAAGCGATGCAGAGAACCCTCAAAATATTTACAATAATCTATATAAGAGTTACAAATCTGGTAAGTATGAATATGTTCTAAATGAAATTGATACTTATTCTAAGGTTTTTGTAGGAAATTCAATTTTACCAAAATTAGAACTTCTAAAGGCTCGAGTACTGGCTAAGCATGAAGGGGTGAAGGCATATACAGAAGCTCTCAATTATGTTGCTTTAACTTACCCTCAGTCGCAAGAAGGCAAGTATGCTCAAAAGCGATTTGAAGAATTAAAACGAAATCCACCTTCTTCTGAATTTGACATGAACCCAGGTCCAGATGAAGGTTACTTACTAGTGTTTGATTTTAATAAAAATAATACCGAAGAATCTCAAATTCAGGAATTAAAAAATAAATTGGAAGCTTCAATCCAAGACGAGCAAGGTCTTGAATTGAGTTTAAATATAAATAATTATAGTCAAAATCAAACTTTATTAACGATAAATGGTCTTAAAAGT
This sequence comes from Psychroflexus salinarum, assembly GCF_042677225.1. Lineage (NCBI taxonomy): Bacteria > Pseudomonadati > Bacteroidota > Flavobacteriia > Flavobacteriales > Flavobacteriaceae > Psychroflexus > Psychroflexus salinarum. Next base: position 329,939 of record NZ_JBHTIV010000005.1, on the reverse strand, counting down.
AAATTAGGTGCAGAAGGCTTGGCAGAAAAGTTTATAAAAAATGCCATTTTTGATAAAAGTTTCACTTATTTTGTGATTACAGAGGAGAATTATAAGATTGCTCAGATTAATAAAAATCTTGATGAATATTTAGAAAAAAAATAAACAGTATGTTTTCAGAAAAAAAAAATAACCCTATGAATTCAGATTTAACAAAAGAACAAAACAAGATTGCACAAGGCACCGTTTTCAAAGGCGGTATTGAATCTCAGGGGAGTTTTCGTATAGAAGGTAAAGTAATTGGGAATATTAAAACCCCCGGTAAAATTGTAGTTGGCAAAACAGGATATATAGAAGGTCAAATCGAGTGTGAAAATGCTGACTTCGAAGGAGAATTCAAAGGAGAACTTAAGGTGACCAAGCTATTAACTTTAAGAGCCACTGCAAAAATTGAAGGTGAGGTTTTTGCCGATAAACTTTCAATAGAACCTGGCGCAGTATTCAACGCTACCTGTAGCATGAAGGGCGCAATAAAATCCATATCTGGTAATGCCAAAAAAGAACAATCAGCCTAATCCTTGGTTGTATTTTTCCGGGCTAGGTTTTCAAATGGGTATCATTATAATAGGTTCAGTTTTTCTTGGAATCTGGCTGGATGAAAAGTACACAGATTCTTCCAAACTCTTTACTATCATATTATCGCTTTTAGGGATTTTCGTTGCTTTAGCTCAAGTTATAACTTCACTTAAAAAATTCAAGTAATACTTCATGAAAAACATTTTCAGAAATCCCTATGTATCCATATTCATATTTTCAATTGTTATAATTTTAATTCACTGGGGAATTGACTCCATTTTTTCAATTATAACATATTATTCTATTATTTCGATCTATGCATTCCACATCATATCAGCTTTAGTTGTGGCTGGAATTATTCAGTTGATTTATGCAAATTATAAAGACTATGCTGGTTTTGCCTTTATGGGGACAAGTCTATTGAAGATGCTAGCAGCCATTCTTTTTCTGCTACCAGGTTTTCTTTCTGAAGATAAGCCATCCTTTGCTAATATTCTCAATTTCTTTGTTCCTTACTTCTTGTTTTTGATTTTTGAAGCGGTCCAGGTTATTAAACTGATTAACCCAAAAGAATCAAATTAAATTAAATAATTTTCAATAAAAAGCGCTCAAAACAAATTATATCTTATTGAAAAAATATTTTTTTGATGCTTTCATTTAAAATTAGAAAGTAAAAACTTACATTTGCACGAAATTTTCGAATTGATATTAAGTCAACTATCTATGGCAACACACAAATCTTCAAAGATTACAGTGGCTTTAATGCTCATGCTTATTTTAAATTCTTTTTCATCCTTCGCTCAGGTAGAAACTGAAGAAGTTATTGACGAAAGTTTCAATCCTACCGAAATGATAATGCATCACATCAGTGATTCTCACGGATGGCATTTTTTTGGGGAAGGAGAAGATTCTTTTACGTTGCCTTTGCCAGTAATTCTGTGGACAGATAAGGGTCTTACTAGCTTCATGTCGAGTGAATTTCATCATGATGTAGAGGGTGAGTATGTGGTTGAGTCCAATGGTCAAAAATTCGTAAACTATCATGAGAAAATTTATGTATTAAACGAAGGAGAGAGTGCTCTGAAGTTTGATGAAGAATCTCACGCGGCTCTTAATGCTAACAGACCATTTGATATTTCGATAACAAAGAATGTAGCTTCTATGCTTATTTCTGCTATACTGCTTGTGTTCATATTTTTGGGACTTGCAAAACATTACAGAAAATCCAAAGCTGCGCCAAAAGGTTTTAAAAATATACTTGAGACACTAGTAATATTTGTTAGAGATGAAATAGCAAGACCTCAAATAGGAGAGAAAAAATATATGAAATTTATGCCTTTTCTTTTAACGGTATTTTTCTTCATTTGGATTTCTAACCTTATGGGTCTTCTGCCAGGCGCAGCAAATGTTACTGGTAACATATCTGTAACAGTAGCTTTAGGTTTATTTACGCTGGCACTTATTTTAATCAATGCTAATAAAGACTATTGGCAACATATTTTTTGGATGCCTGGTATACCAACATTTGTAAAGCCAATTTTGGCTCTTGTTGAAATTTTAGGTGTATTCACAAAACCTATTGCTCTTATGATACGTTTGTTTGCTAACATTACAGCAGGACACATTATTATCTTAAGTTTAATCGGATTGATTTTTATTTTAGAGACTGCGGGAGTTGCAGCCATCTCAGTCCCTTTTGCTTTGTTTATTACAGTTTTAGAATTACTTGTTGCATTTTTGCAAGCTTTTATATTTACAATGCTGTCAGCCTTATTTATTGGAATGGCAGTTCAAGAACATGAACATCATTAATCTTTAATTTTTAATATTTATTTACTATGGAATTATTACACGTAGGACTTGCAGCTTTAGGAGCTGGATTGGCAGTTTTGGGAGGAGCAATTGGTATCGGTAAAATCGGTGGATCCGCAATGGAAGCTATCGCTCGCCAGCCAGAAGCTTCTGGGAAAATCCAGACAGCTATGATTATTGCAGCTGCACTTGTAGAAGGTGTTGCTCTTTTTGGAGTAGTTGCTGCCTTACTTGGGGTTCTTACCTCATAAAAATGATGAAAACCCTCATAGCCAACGGTTGGTTGGGTGAGGGTTTTATTTTTATTTAAAAAAAACACTTATCATATATGGATTTAATTACTCCTGAATACGGTTTATTTGTTTGGCAAGTAGTTGTCATGATTATTTTGATTTTCTTGCTTACTAAGTTCGCTTGGAAGCCGGTAATGAAAGCTGTAGGCGAAAGAGAAGCTTCGATTAATGATGCCTTAGCTTCTGCTGAAAAAGCTAAAGAAGAATTGGCTAACTTGAAAGCTGATAATGAAAAGTTGCTTCAACAAGCCAGAGCTGAACGCGATGAAATGTTGAAAGAAGCTCAAGAAATGAAAAAGTCTATCATCGAGGAAGCTACTGAAGATGCTAATGAAAAATCTGAAAGAATTCTTGAGAAAGCTCAAGTCACAATTGAAAGTGAGAAGAAACAAGCTCTAGCAGAAATAAAGTCTCAGGTTGCTGAATTGTCTGTTCAAATCGCTGAAACTGTTGTTAAAAAGCAGTTGGATGATAAGAAAGAGCAAATGACTTTAGTGAATAAAATGCTTGACGACGTCAAACTTAATTAATAAGATACATGGGAAGTAGAGCAGGAAAAAGGTACGCGAAGGCAATCATAGAATTGGCTCAAGAAAACAAACTGGAAGACAAAGTTTTAGAAAACTTTAATTCTATATATTCTACCGTTTCCAACAATAAAGATCTTAAACTGATGCTTACAAGCCCATTAATTGAAGTAAGCAAAAAAGAGGCTGTGCTTTTAGAAATTTTTGATGAAGTCGAAACTTTAGTCAAAAAACTTATTAAAACGCTTGCTCATAATAATCGTGTTGAATTATTGGAGCATGTCTCAGAACAATATATTGAACTTTATAATACCAAGCATCACATTCAATATGCAACTGTGACAACAGCTGTCGAAATGACTAAAGATCTTGAAGATAAAGTGCAAGAAAAAATTAAAGAAATTTCTGGTTACACAGCAAATCTAACAAACCAAGTCGATGAATCTATTCTTGGTGGATTTATACTCAGATTGAAAGACCTTCAATTTGATGGAAGTGTTTCTAGCGGTCTTAAACGATTCAAAAGACAATTATTATAAAACTAAGCGGTATGTATTTACCATTTAATGCAAAATAAATTATGGCTGAAGTAAACTCTGCTGAAGTTACAGCAATCTTAAAAAAGCAAATCTCGGGTTTCGAATCTGAAACCTCTTTAGATGAAGTAGGAACAGTTCTTAGAGTTGGTGATGGTATCGCCAATGTTTATGGTTTGACCAATGCACAACTTGGAGAGCTTGTAGAATTTGAAGGAGGACTTAACGGGATGGTGCTTAACCTAGAGGAAGACTCTGTAGGTGTGGTGCTTTTAGGTAAGTCCAATGACATTAATGAGGGAGATTCCGTAAAGAGAACCAAGAAGATTTCTTCTATACAAGTAGGAGAAGGAATTGTTGGTCGTGTTGTAAACACATTAGGAGAAACTATCGATGGAAAAGGTGATATCGAAGGTGAAACTTTCTTAATGCCTATCGAGAGAAAAGCTCCTGGAGTTATCTACAGACAGCCAGTAACCGAACCTATGCAAACTGGTATCAAATCTATTGATGCAATGGTTCCTGTAGGAAGAGGCCAAAGAGAATTGGTGATTGGCGATAGACAGACTGGTAAAACATCTGTTTGTATCGATACAATTCTTAATCAAAAAGAATTTTACGATAAAGGTGAGCCTGTATATTGTATTTATGTAGCGATCGGGCAAAAAGCTTCTACTGTTGCTGGTATTGCTAATCTTTTAGAAGAGAGAGGAGCTTTAGCTTATACTACAATAGTTGCCGCTAATGCGTCAGATCCTGCTGCTATGCAGGTGTATGCTCCACTTGCTGGTGCTGCAATCGGTGAATATTTTAGAGATACTGGAAGACCAGCTTTAATCATTTATGATGATTTATCTAAGCAGGCTGTTGCATATCGTGAAGTGTCTCTATTGTTAAGAAGACCTCCAGGTCGTGAGGCTTATCCTGGGGATGTATTCTACCTTCACTCAAGATTATTGGAGCGTTCAGCAAAAATTATCAACGATGATAATATTGCTAAACAGATGAATGATTTACCTGAAGCTTTACAAGGTAAAGTTAAAGGTGGTGGATCTCTTACTGCTTTACCAATTATTGAAACTCAGGCAGGAGATGTCTCTGCTTATATCCCTACCAACGTAATTTCGATTACAGATGGACAGATTTTCCTAACTTCAGATTTGTTTAACTCTGGAGTAAGACCAGCTATTGATGTTGGTATTTCTGTATCTCGTGTTGGAGGTTCAGCTCAGATTAAGTCTATGAAGAAAGTTGCTGGTACATTGAAACTTGACCAGGCACAATATAGAGAACTAGAAGCGTTTGCTAAATTTGGTTCAGACCTTGATGCTTCTACTCAAAATACGATTGAAAAAGGAAAGCGTAACGTTGAAATCTTAAAACAAGCAGAAGCAAATCCATTTGCTGTTGAAGATCAAATCGCAATCGTTTTTGCAGGAACTAAAAACTTAATGAGATCTGTTCCTGTTGATAAAATTAAAGAATTTGAAAAAGATTACTTGTCTTACTTAAACTCTAAGCACAGAGATGTCTTAGATCAATTAAAAGCAGGTAAATTGACAGATGAAATTACTGACACACTTACAAGTGCAGCCAAAGAAATATCTGCAAAATACAAAGCATAAAGTTTAGTTTATGGCTAATTTAAAGGAATTAAGAAGTAGGATAACATCGGTATCGTCAACGATGCAGATTACAAGTGCCATGAAAATGGTGTCTGCTGCAAAGTTAAATCGTGCTCAAAATGCGATTGAGGACATGCGTCCTTATGCTGATAAACTTACTGAATTATTACAAAGTTTGAGCGCTTCATTAGACAACGATACGAGCAGCCCTTATTCCAACCAGAGAGAAGTAAAATCTGTATTGATTGTTGCTATCTCCTCAAATAGAGGATTGGCTGGTGCTTTCAATACAAACATTGTAAAGCGAGTAAGAACTCTCATTGATGAAACCTACTCTAGCAAATCAGTTGATATTATTGGTATAGGTAAAAAGGCTGGAGATGTCTTGAAGAAGAAGCGTGAGATTAAATCTTCTCACAATGACATATATGACGATTTATCTTACGATGATGTAGCTGAAATAGCCGAGCATTTAATGGAAATGTTCAAATCTGAAAAGTATGATAAGATAGAGCTTGTTTATAATAGTTTCAAAAATGCTGCAACTCAAATTGTCACTAATGAGCAGTTTTTACCTATAAAACCAGCTAGTAAAAAGGGCGGAGAAAGTATTTCATCTGATTATATCTTTGAACCTAATAAAGTTGAAATTGTAGAAGAATTAATTCCGAAGTCACTAAAGATCCAATTGTTTAAAGCAATCAGAGATTCTGTCGCTTCAGAACATGGTGCAAGAATGACAGCAATGCATAAAGCAACTGATAATGCCACCGAATTAAGAGATGATTTGAAATTATCTTATAACAAAGCAAGACAAGCATCAATTACCAATGAGATCTTGGAAATTGTCGCAGGAGCTGAAGCTTTGGCAGATAAATAATTGTCTAAAATTTCAAATAATAAAAAAACCTCTTCCAAGAGGTTTTTTTATTTTCTTTAAGAGCCTATTTATATCTATGTCTTGTCCTCTTTATAATAAAACGTATTTTTGACGTTTTCAATTAAAACATTTATGCTCAATCCCTTCAAGATACGTCTTTTTCTAGTTTTAATAGGCTTTACCATTATCTCCTGTAACGACGATATCGAAGACGCTCAGCCCAGTGAAATTACCGAATCTATTAGTATAGAGCCAACTCCAGAGCCTAAGATTTTTGGATTTGCGTTAAGCGACTACGAAGTCGTTTTTGATACGGTAAAGAAAGGAGAAACTTTTGGTACTATTATGGACAATTATGGAGTTTCTCCCGGAAAAGTTTACCAGATTACACAAAGTATTCCAGATTCAGTAATGAATTTTAGAAGAATTAATTACGGTAAGCCTTATGTGATAGTTAAAAGTAAGGACTCTACTCAGAAAGTTGAGCATTTTGTGTACCAAAAATCTGTAATTGATTACGCAGTTATAAGCCTTGACAGTGTTAGAGGTGAAGCCAAATCAAAACCAGTCAGCATAAAAAGGAAGACAACTTCTGGAGTCATATCTTCATCACTTTCAGCAGCAATTGACGAAGCAGGTTTAGACTATTTGCTTACCAATAGATTTGCGGATATTTATCAATGGAGTGTCGATTTCTTTAAACTAAAGAAAGGAGACCAGTTTAAGCTTATTTATAAAGAAAGATACATAGATGATACAATCTACGCTGGATTAGAAAGTATCGATGCAGCTCTTCTGAAGCATAATGGGAGAGAGTTTTATGCTTTCGAATTTGAAATGGATTCTTTAACCGGTCGTACAGATTACTTTGATGAAAACGCCAAAACACTTAGAAAATTTTTCTTGAAAGCTCCTTTGCAGTTTAGTAGAATATCTTCCCGCTACACAAGACGTCGTTTTCATCCAGTTCAGAAACGTTGGAAAGCGCATAAGGGGACAGATTATGCTGCTGGAACAGGAACGCCTATTTGGTCAACCGCAGATGGGGTAGTAACTAAATCAAGTTACACCAGGGGCAACGGTAATTATGTAAAGGTGAGACATACAAATCAGTATGAAACACAATACTTGCACATGTCTCGTAGAGCTGTAAAAGTTGGTCAGTATGTAAAGCAAGGTGAAATTATTGGCTACGTAGGCCAAACCGGTTTAGCAACTGGACCTCATGTTTGCTATAGATTTTGGGTTAATGGAAGACAGGTAGATCCCTACAAACAAGATCTCCCAGAAGCAGAGCCTATGGAAGAAAAACTTAAGCCTTCTTATTTTGAATTTATTGCTCCTCTAAAAGCCAAAATTGATCAAGTTGAGTATAAAGAGATTCTTTAAAATTCAACTTCAAGATTTACTACAATAGCATTTTTAAGAAGCTAATCGCAATAAAAAACTATTTTTTTATTTCAATTAAGATTTAAGCTTGATTTTAGTAGCATCAGTAAAATTCAAATTTAATTTTTTAACAGTGTTTCTTAACATTGGCTTAATATTAGAACTTTTATCCTGAGCTTACTTTGCACCAAAATATAAACAAAAAAAATTTTCAAATGAAAAAATTGCTACTTGGCTTATTCTTGTTGATAGGAGTAGGTGTATTTGCACAAGGGGTAACGACTTCCTCTATTAACGGTCAGATTACAGACAATAACGATCAGCCTCTTCCCGGGGCAAACGTGATTGCTGTTCATACACCTACTGGGACGCAGTACGGTGTGGTTACCGATTTTGATGGGTACTACAGAATTCCAAACATGCGTGTTGGTGGTCCTTACACATTGACTATCACTTACGTTGGTTTTGAGGATATTCTATTAGAAGGAGTTTTTTTAAGACTAGGTGATTCTGAAAGAATTAGCAGACAAATGTCTGAATCTAACAACGCGTTAGATGAAGTAATCATTTCAGCTTCTAAAAACGGTATTTTTGATTCAGGTCAGACTGGATCCAATACTAACATTTCTCAGAGACAAGTTAAAAACTTGCCTTCTGCAACACGTTCTTTAGGAGACTTCATTAGAACTACTCCAGAAGCTCAGGTGGGCGAGAATGGAAGTATTTCATTAGGTGGTCAAAACAACCGTTACAACGCTATTTATATTGACGGTGCTGTCAATAATGATGCGTTTGGTTTGGCAGGTTCAGGAACAAACGGAGGTCAGACTGGTGTAAGCCCAATTTCTATTGATGCAATTGAGTCTTTCCAGGTTAACCTTTCTCCTTTCGACGTAAGACAATCTGGTTTTGCAGGTGGATCTATCAATGCGATTACGCGTTCAGGTTCTAATAATACAGAAGGGTCTGCTTATTACTATTTAAGAAATCAAGACTTAGCTGGTAAAACACCAACAGCACTTAGGGAAGACAATAGAGAAAAACTGACTGACTTTACAGCAGAGCTTTTTGGAGCTAGAGTAGGTGGGGCAATTGTTGAAGATAAATTATTTTACTTTATCAACTACGAAAGACAGGATGAACAAACACCTCAGCCATTTGTATTTGATCGTTACCAGGGTAATGCTTCAGCACAGGATCTAGCAAATCTTAAACAAGGGCTTATTAATAATTATGGGTATAACCCAGGGATATATGATAACAATACCACTTCACTTATTAGTGATAAATTGATTGCTCGTATCGACTGGAATGTGAACGATAAAAACACCATAACTTTAAAGAATAGTTATGTGAATGCTGAAAATACAGACCCAAGACAGAGTGGAGACAGAAGTATCAACTATACTAATGCTGGTGTATTCTTTCCGTCAAGAACCAATTCTACTACTTTAGAGTGGAGTACGACAAATGGTTCTAACATGTCTAACAACTTACTCATTGCTTATACTGATGTTTTAGACGATAGAAATCCTACTGGAGATCCATTTCCATCAGTTCGAATTTTTGATGGATCTGGTGCTATTTACTTTGGTTCTGAACCTTTCTCTACAGCAAATTTACTGGAACAGAAAGTGTTGAACATTACCAATAATTTTGAAGTATATAGCGGACGTCACAAATTGACTTTCGGAGCCAACTTCGAGTATTTTGATTCTAAAAATGTATTTTTTAGACAAAACTACGGATCTTATACTTTCAATTCATTGTCTGATTTCAATACATACCTAGATGATGTTGATGGAAATGAAGCTCCTGCAAGATTTTTTGATAGAGGATATTCTCTTCTTGGTGGTACAGGAGACAGCTCTTTAGGAGCAGCAGAATTTAGTTATTCTCAGTTAGGTTTTTATGCACAGGACGATGTTGACCTGACAGATGACTTTAAACTAAGTTTAGGTCTTCGTATTGATTTACCTTTCTTTGAAGATGGGTTAGTAAATAATGACTTTAACACCAGAACTGTTGAACTACTTGAAGCAAACGGAAAAGACTTACAAGGTGCTAGAGTTGGACAGGGTATCGATACTCAAGTACACTTTTCTCCAAGATTAGGATTTTCTTGGGACGTTGGTGGAAACAAAACAACTCAAGTAAGAGGTGGTGTAGGTGTATTTACCTCTAGAATTCCTTTGGTATGGCCAGGTGGACAATATAACAATAATGGAGTTACTGCTGGATTCGTAGACGAAAGAGCTATAGATGGAGATGTGTTTTTTAATCCAGACCCATTTGATCAGCCAGTTCAACCAGGAGCTGAACCAGGTACTGGTGCTACAGGTGGACAAATCGACTTATTCGCTCCAGACTTTAAATTACCTCAGGTTGCGAAATATAATATTGCAGTAGATCAAAAATTACCAGTATGGAACTTAATTGCATCTGGAGAATTCTTATACAATGATGTCTTAAATGCTGTTTTTTATGAAAACTTGAACATTAGAGGACCGGTAGGGAATTTTAACGGTGCAGACGGGAGACCTTATTACAATAGAAGAGATTTAATAGACGACAATTATTCTAGTATCTTTTTAGGAACTAACACTAGTGAAGGTTACTCTTATAATGCAACATTTAAATTGACTAAACCTTTCTCTAATGGATTTGCTGGGCAAATAGCCTATACGTATGGTGATGCTTATGAAATTTTCCCTGGCACATCGTCCCAAAACTCTTCCCAGTGGAGAAACCTTGAAACTGTTAATGGTAAAAATGCAAACCCAGGTATTCAGCGTACAGGCTTTTCTGTAGGCTCTAGAATTACAGGTAATGTTTCTTATGAGCACGAATGGAACGACAACGTGAAAAGTACAGTTTCTTTATTCTATGCAGGAGAAGAAGGGCGTCCATTTACTTACTTATACAACAGTAGAAATGACAACATCATTAACGATGACTCAAGAGATAATGCACTTATTTATATCCCTAGAGACGCCAGCGAGATTACTTTTGAAGGAAATCCTACAGAGCAACAAGAACAGTGGGAAGCTTTTAATAGCTATATTAATTCTAGTGATTACTTGAGCGAAAGAAGAGGACAGTATTCAGAACGAAATGGTGAAAGAGGACCATGGAGTCATATAGTAGATTTAAAATTCTTACAAGACTTCAGCTTAGACTTTAATAATAAAAAGCACACGTTCCAATTGTCATTTGATATTTTCAACTTTACTAACCTGATCAACAAGGATTGGGGTCGTAGACCTTTCATACCTGGAAGTATAGGTATTTTAGATGTTGAAGAAGGTGGACCAGATCCAGTATTTAGTTTCAACGCTGATGATTTTCAGTCTGAAGCAGATATCGAAAACTTTGATGATTCAGGCATCTTATCTTCAAGATGGCAAATGCAAGTTGGTTTGAGATATATCTTTAACTAATAATCAATTAGCATTTAATTTTTCTAAAATAGATCCGCCTTAGGCGGATCTATTTTTTTTACAATTAATTCAAACTTGTCTGAAGCTAAGTTGACTTTTTTCCTGTAATTTTAGCCAAGTCTATGATTAACAAGCGTCTCCTTATAAAAAATCTTCTTGCTCATAGTGGCGAGAATAGTTTCTACGACAAGAAATTGCGTGTTGATATTGGATCACGAGAAGGTAAAGCCAAATTCTTAAAACATGTTTGCTCTTTATCCAATACCAATCCCAAAAGCAATGGCTACATCGTCATAGGTATTGAAGATGAAAACAACCGAATACTAGGGGTGGATTTTTTCGATGATAGCAAGATTCAGAATCTGGTTAACGCCTACCTAGAGAACCCGCCAATTGTTTCTTATGAGAATATCCAGTTCCCACATTTACCAGAAGATAAAGTGGTTGGGCTGGTGACTATACGGCCTAAAATGGATAATAGCATTTGTGCTTTGAGAAAAAACATTTGGAAGTATTGGGGCGGGACCGTTTTTATGCGAGAAGGTAGCATAAGTAAACCCAAGGTTTTTGATATCGAAATAAAAGATATCAATTCTGAAATTGTCGCTGCCATAGAACAAAACTCACAGAACAATATTGAATTAACCCTCGATGGCTTTCATGATTTCATTTTGAAAAGCCGTGATTATGATCCCAAATACAAAGTCTTCAAGGAATATTTTGTGCTCTGCTGGGCTGCTAAACCTAAAACCGTTGGAGACAAAACCTTTTATTCCAGAGTAAATATTCAGTTGATTAACGAGCAGGTAAAACTCTTTTATTCTGATTTAGATGAAGTCGAAATTCAATACGATGATGATAAATTTGAGATTTTAGAATATGTGCATCTTGGACTTCAGAATAAATTTCAGTATTATCCCTTAGAAAAGGTGTCCATTCAGTTTAGAGATAATATGCATTATGATATCGAATCAGAATTGGTTTTTGAACCACCTCAATTCGATCAAAAAATGCTTAGACACTATCTTAACCATAACGATAGTTTATTGAAAAAGCTTGAAAAGAAGTTAGCACTAAATTCAGCAGAAAAAAAAGAGCTTGTAAATATGTCGACAATTTACCTTATTGCCTATCTTAATGGCTTTGAGAATTCTTTGGATAAACTGGAAGAAGCAAAACCCTTGCTAAAACAAATTCAGCGTAAAGCCTACCAACGGCTTAAAGATAATATGAGAATTTTACGAAAAATAAAATACAATTAGAATGAGCAGAACACTTGTGATTGGAGATATACATGGTGGATTTAAGGGATTAGAACAGGCTATGCAGCGCTCTGAAGTAACAAAAGAAGATCAGTTAATTTTCCTTGGAGATTATGTAGATGGTTGGAGTGAGACCCCAGAATTGTTGTCATATCTCATTCAATTGAAAGAAGAACAGGATTGTATTTTTATAAGAGGGAATCATGATGATTTGGTTTTAACCTGGTTCCGGACAGGCGAGTCCAATCCCAAATGGTTAGAACATGGCGGAAAAAGCACAATGCTTGCTTATGAAGATGTGAGTTCCACCATTAGAGACATGCACCATAGATTTTTAGAGAATCTGACCAACTATCACATCGATAAACAGAATCGATTGTTTTTACACGCTGGATTTTCCAATCTCCACGGTCCTCAGGCAGAGTTTTATCCTAACACGGTCTATTGGGACAGATCGCTTTGGGAGATGGCAAAAGCTATGGATAAATCCCTTTCTCCAGAAGATTCATTTTACCCAGATCGATTGAAATTGTTCAATGAAATTTATATAGGCCACACTCCAACAACTCGCATAGGGAAGACCGATCCTGTTAACTTAGCCAACGTCTGGAATATCGATACTGGCGCAGCCTTCAAGGGACCAATTAGCATTTTGGACATCGACACCAAAGAAGTTTGGCAAAGTGATCCTGTTTATAAGTTATATTCCGATGAGCCTGGCCGAAATAAAGATTAATGAAGAATTGAAAGAATCTTTTCCTTTATTTTTTTTGAAGAAATCCCCGCTAAGTCATAGAGTTCATCAGTGTCGCCATGTTCTATAAATTGGTCTGGAATTCCCATTTTGTGAATGTCACCTTTGTAGTTTTGAGTTTGAGCAAATTCTAAAACCGCATCTCCAAATCCGCCTTTCACCGCGCCATCTTCAATAGTGATAATCTGCTGAAATTTATTAAAAACAGAATCCAGTAAGTTTTCATCCAGAGGTTTCAAAAAACGCAGATCATAATGCGCTATACTGAATCTGCCACCGATGGCTTCAATACTTTGAGATACATTGCCTGAAATACTTCCTAAACTTAAAATCGCCACATCAGAACCTTCCTGAAGGCATCTTCCTTCGCCAATGTTGAGCTTTTCGAACGGTCTCTTCCAGTTTTTGATATGTCCGCGTCCTCTAGGATACCTGATTGCCATTGGCTGTTGCAGGTCTTGAGTGGCTGTATAAAGAAGCTGTCTCAATTCTATGGCATCCGCCGGTGCGGCGATAATCAAATTAGGAATACAGCGCAAAAATGCTAAATCAAACACACCGTGATGCGTTGCTCCGTCGTTGCCCACCAGTCCAGCTCTATCGATACAAAAAATCACCGGAAGATTCTGCAAAGCCACATCATGAATCACCTGATCGTAAGCCCGTTGTAAAAAGGTGGAATAAATAGCACAAAACACTTTATGGCCCTGAGTCGCCATGCCGGCAGCTAGGGTGACTGCATGTTGCTCTGCAATGCCGACATCGAAGGCGCGATCTGGAAATTCCTCCATCATATACTTCAACGAGCTTCCCGTTGGCATAGCCGGAGTAATACCAACGATCTTATCATCAGTTTTAGCGAGTTCTAATATCGTCAGGCCAAATACATCTTGAAATTTAGGCGGTAAATCCTGATTGTTTTTGGGCAAGACTTCGCCTGTGGTTTTATCAAATTTGCCAGGCGCGTGGTATTTGACCTGGTCTTCCTCAGCTTGTTTTAAGCCTTTGCCTTTTTTGGTGATGACATGCAAAAGTTTAGGCCCTTGTTTTGTTTTTAGGTTTTCAAAGGCTTTCAAAAGTTCGGGTAAATCATGCCCGTCGATCGGGCCTTCGTAATGAAAATTCAGGGCTTCAATGATATTATCCTGTGATGGTTTTTTACCGATTTTAGCTTTGGTCAAATAAGTTTTGAGCGCACCTACGCTTGGATCAATACCGATGGCGTTGTCGTTGAGTACAATTAAAAGATTGGCTTTGGTCACCCCCGCATGATTGAGGCCTTCAAACGCCATCCCTGAAGCTATGGAGGCATCGCCAATGACAGCGATGTGCTGTTTGTTGAAATCACCCTTCAGCTGAGAAGAAATCGCCATGCCTAATGCAGCTGAAATCGAGGTGGAACTATGCCCGGTGCCAAAAGTATCGTAGATGCTTTCTTCACGTTTAGGGAAACCAGAAATACCGTTAAGCTTTCTGTTAGTCTCAAAACTATCTCGACGCCCCGTTAGGATTTTATGGCCGTAAGCCTGGTGACCAACATCCCAGACCAGTAAATCATCAGGGGTTTCAAAACAGTAATGTAGAGCAATAGTCAACTCTACCACGCCAAGACTTGCTCCTAGATGACCTTCTTTGGTCGACACAATATAGATGATAAACTCTCTCAACTCTCTGGCCAATTTTTCCAATTGGTTAGTCTCAAGCCGACGTAAGTCTTCGGGTGAATTTATTTGTGAAAGCAAATCTAAAGTCATGATACAAAGTTACCAATAGTCTTTGAGTTTTTGAGTGATGTGAGTTTGATAGTATTCAATTTTGGGAAGCATCACTACATGTTTTAACTTCGTGCGGAGTCGAAAAGTGGAATAAAGATCAATAATTAATGGTTCTCGACTTTAGTTTATCCTGAGCAAAGTAGAGGGACTCGAATATAAACAAAGCAAATTAATCTTCATAATTATGAGTGGAAAAACCGAATAGTTCTGATTTAGAAATACTATTTTTGACTATGCTAACTCCTTTTGACGATACGTATTTTATGAAAAAAGCTTTGGAAGAAGCCCATTTGGCTTTAGACAAAGGCGAAGTTCCTGTGGGAGCTATTATCACACATAAAAATCAGATCATCGCTAGAAGTCATAACCTCACCGAATTACTCGTCGATGTCACTGCCCATGCCGAAATGCAGGCGATCACGTCGGCGGCTAATTTTATCGGTGGGAAATACCTCAGAGACTGTACCATGTACGTCACTCTAGAGCCCTGCCAGATGTGCGCCGGTGCGTTATATTGGAGTCAGTTGTCTCGACTGGTGTTTGCTGCCGAAGATGAAGTCCGTGGTTACAGAGCCATGAACACACAGCTGCATCCCAAAACCAAAGTGGATTTTGGAACGATGAAAACAGAAGCTTCTCAATTACTGAAGACTTTTTTTATTCAGAAGCGGAATTTGAATTGATTGTGTTAAATTCTAAAATAAATTAACTACATGTTTAGTTTATTGTTAGCTTTATCAAAAATCTATTTCTATGAAAGCTTTAATTCTACTTATAGTTTCAAGTGCAGTGTTGTTCTGTCATAACATTAACGCCCAAACTGGCATAGTAAATTACGGTGAAGTTCAGAGCATGCAGATGGGGGCTCCTATTGGCACAGATTATAAGGCCATGTTGGTGTTTGATAAAAATAACTCTCTATATATAACTAGAAAAGATTCTTTAGAAGGAGAAAGCATTTATGAACAGGAATCTTATTTTAATAGTTCAGGCGATGGATATTACATTACAGTAGCTACCAATCCTGAAGGCTTTCAATATTATTACAATCCTAAAGAACAGGTTCTATATTCTCGTGATTTAGGATTTCGATATGTCAAGGATAAGACCATAGATATATCATGGGACATCACAGATGAAACAAAAAAAATTGGAAGGTATGAAGTGCAAAAAGCAACCGCTCATTTTAGAGGTAGAGATTATACCGCTTGGTTTACATCAGAAATTCCTCTGCCCTACGGTCCATGGAAGTTAGTAGGCTTACCAGGTTTAATTTTGGAAGCTTACGATACTGATAAAGAAATATACTGGTATTTCAAAAATATAGAATATCCTACTAAACATACTCATTTATTAAAACCTGTCGATAATCCCCATGCATCTTGGGTTTCTAATGAAGAGCAAAAAGAATTCCTGATCAACTCTTTTATTAACGCTCGATACGGGGGTAGAATGATAGCAGAAAACATGTGGATATCTGGTTCAGAATCCAAAGTTTTGAAGACTGAAGGTTTTATTGAAGTCTATGAAATTAAAAAGAAGTAGTCAACTAAATTTATAATGTTAAACTCTAAACTAATCAAACTATATATTTAGTTTATTATTAGCTTTATCACAAATCTATTTTTATGAAAGCTTTAATTCTACTTATAGTTTCAAGTGCAATGCTGTTCTGTCATGACATTAACGCCCAAACCGGTATAGTTAATTATGGACAAATAGAAAGCTTTGGAATGGGTGCGCCAATTGGTCCAGATTTTAAGACTATGCTAGTATTTGATAAAGATAATTCTCTTTATGTAATGAAAAAAGATTCCTTAGAAGGAGGACATATTCGCGAGCAAAATTCATATTTTAATAGTTCAGGGAATGGATATTATATTACTGTAGTGACCAATCCTGAAGGCTTTCAGTATTATTACAACCCTAAAGAAAAGGTTTTATATTCTCGTGATTTAGGATTTCAATACGTTAAGGATACGACCATAAATATATCATGGGACATTACAGATGAAACAAAAAAAATTGGAACCTATGGAGTGCAAAAAGCAACTGCTCATTTTAGAGGTAGAGATTATACCGCTTGGTTTACTTCACAGATCCCATTGCCTTATGGTCCTTGGAAATTAGTAGGTTTACCAGGTTTAATTTTGGAAGCTTACGATACCAATAAGGAAATCTACTGGTATTTCAAAAATATTGAATATCCTATTAAACACTCTTATTTGCTTAAACCAATAGACAACCCGAATTCATCTTGGATATCATTTGAAAGCTTTAAAGAAAACCAAATTAAATCCTTTCTTGACGCCAGAATGGGGGGAAGAATGGTAGCGGAAAATATGGGTATATCTAGTGGAGAATCGAAAGTTTTAAAAACAAATTATTTTATAGAAGTTTTTGAAATCAAAGAAAAGTAGTCAACTAAATTTATAATGTTAAACTCTAAAACAATTAAACTATGTATTTAGTTTATTATTAGCTTTATCAAAAATCTATTTTTATGAAAGCTTTAATTCTACTTTTAGTTTCAAGTGCAATGTTGTTCTGTCATAACATAAATGCCCAAACAGGCATCGTAAACTACGGGGAAGTTCAAAGCATGGAAATGGGAGCGCCAATTGGTCCTGATTATAAAGCCATGTTGGTGTTCGATAAGGATAATTCTTTATATGTAACAAGAAAAGATTCCTTAGAGGGAGGACATATTCGCGAGCAAAAATCATATCGAGCTTCTCCTGAACAAGGCTTTTCTATTACTGTAGTGACTAACCCTGAAGGGTTTCAATACTATTACAAACCAAAAGAAAAGATTTTATATTCTCGAGATTTAGGGTTTCGATATGTCAAGGATAAGACCATAGATATATCATGGGACATCACAGATGAAACAAAAAAAATTGGAAGGTATGAAGTGCAAAAAGCAACCGCTCATTTTAGAGGGCGAGATTATACCGCTTGGTTTACATCAGAAATTCCTCTGCCCTACGGTCCATGGAAGTTAGTAGGCTTACCAGGTTTAATCTTGGAAACTTATGATACTGATAAAGAAATCTACTGGTATTTTAAAAACATAGAGTACCCATCTGAGAAGTCTTACCTCCTGAAACCTATAGACAATCCGAACTCTTCCTGGATTTCATTTGAAGAACTCAAAGAAAGGCAAATCAAAGCCTTTCTTGATGCCAGAATGGGAGGCAGAATGATAGCAGAAAACATGGGAGTATCTGGTTCAGAATCAAACGTATTGAAAACAGATAGTTATATAGAAGTCTATGAAATTAAGGAATAATATTAGCTAGTTATCTTTTTAATCAAAATTCAATTACTTGAAAATCTTTCATTTTGTGCTTCTTCTTGTTTGCTTTATTGGATCTGCTATAAGTTATGCCCAAGAGTTTAAAATAAAAGGTCAAATCCTAGAAAAGGAAACTAAGATACCGCTTGAAGGGTCTAGTATCGTTGTAAGTACATCTTCCAATAGCATTTTGGGGTACACTTATTCTACAGAAAATGGGAAGTATGAACTAGCAGTAGATTCAGAGGCAGATTCACTTTCTATTAAAGTGAGTAGTTTTGGTTATGAGGCTCAGGAAATCATGATTTCCAATACTAAGTCTACTATCAACCAAGATTTTGAACTCAGTTCTAAAGTAGAACAGCTCAATACAGTTGTTCTGGAGACTGAAGAAAAAATCAAAGTCAATAGAGATACGGTCGCTTATCGGGTATCTGCTTTTGCAGATGAAACCGAGCAAACCGTAGAAGATGTTTTAAAAAATTTGCCGGGCATAGAAATAGATGAGGATGGCAACATCAAAGCCCAAGGCAAGGATATTCAAAAAATACTCATAGAAGGAGATGATCTTGCCGACAGAAATTACAAAGTGATTTCCAAAAATCTGGATGCCGATGTCTTAAGTAAAGTGGAGGTCATCAACAACTATAGCGAAAATCCAGTGTTGAAACAATTCCTGGATAGTGAAACCGTGGTGCTCAACTTAAAGCTAAAAGACAAAGCCAAATCTATTTGGTTTGGAGCTGCAAAAGCTGGATTAGGAAATGACAGTCGCTATGAAGCGGATCTTAATCTTGGCCTCATCCGGCCTGAAATTAAGTTTCTGGATTTAGGAAACCTCAATTCCATAGGCAAGCCTGCTGGAGAACAGTTAGATAATTATGTGTATCAGCAAATGGGGTTTAATGATTTTGATGAAAACTTCAGTTTAGATCAAGATTCGTTTCTGAACTTGAGACCAAGTTCTATATTAATCGACGACAAATTTTATATCGAGAACCAAAGTCTTTCCAATAACCTTTTAGCGAATAAAAGCATCTGGGGGGACAGTAAACTTAGGAACTCCCTGTTTGTCAACACAGATCAGCTCAACAGTGATTATAGGAATAGGATTTCTTATTTTCTGCCAGACGGTGATATTGATTTTCAGGAAGATAATGCCTTTGACACCCGAAATTTAAATTTAAAGAACGATTTTGAAATTAAACATTCTATAGATGAAGACCATTTCATCACGTTTCAAACCGATATATCAGGGACCAATTCTGATGTGAATCATGAGTTGCTTTTTAATGCTGATGAAAGCATTGCTCAGGTCTTGGATGAGCGCAACTTAAGCTTATCAACCAATGTTCATCTCACCAAGAAAATCAAGAACGGAGCGCTAAGCTTTTACGGGTTTACGGGTTATAATGAAGATCGGCAGACGTTTGATATTTCATCAAATACTATTTCTGAAGAACAAAATTCAAGTCAACTTCAAACCGAAATAAAAGACAATACGGTATATCAAGGTCTTGAAGGAAGTTCCATTTTTCAGTTCAATGAACTCAGTTTTGCTGTAAAACTAGGGGTTTTAAATCAAGATCGAGAGTTTAATTACGGTGCTTTAGACCTGGAAAATGACTTCGGTACTTCTGAAATCGATAGCCTATCGGGATCAAATTCAGAAGCAAGATTCAAATCCTTTGTAAATTTTAAAACCAAGTATGACTTTATTCCCGATCGATTGATAGCTGAAGCGGATGTAGAAGTATCTCATGTGAACATGAGAACCCATGTGGATTCCAGAAGTTTCTTGTTTTTTAACCCTAATGTTGCTCTACGTCTTAGAAAAACAAAAGTTGGCAGTTTTTCTTTGCGTTACAAACGAATTAATGAACTTCCAAGTTTAACCGACCTTAACCAGAATTTTATCGTTCAAGATTATAGAAGTTTAGTTTTGGGTGTCAATAGGCTTGAGCAAATGACTAGAAACCAATATTCGTTTAATTATATCTTTTCAAGACCCAAAAAACGAATTCTTATTGAGGCTGGTGTATCTTATTCAGATTATGAACAACAGTTATCTGCCGATAATCTGCTAAGTGAAAGACTCAATTTATCACAGCGTCAATTTATACCTGGTGGAAGTCTACTCACAGCAAGACTTGGATTTACCACTTTTTTAAAGTTTATAGATGCCACATTGAAGCTGGGGTATACTAAAACCAGATTTGAAAATCCGTTTGTTTTGAATGATAATTTGTTTGAAGTGACCAATGAGAGTGATAATTACTATTTCCGGGGAACAACCTATTGGAATGGAATCTTAAACTTTAAATTTTCTGGAAGTTTAAATTCTAATTCTGGAGGTATTGGAAATTCTTCTAATACTAACAACATTTACAATGCTAAACTAGAAACTGTTCTGAAACTCTACGATAGGCTTTTCGGAAATTTCAAAAATGAAATTTATGATGTCGATTCTGAACTTTATCAAACCAGTAGCTTTAATTTAGAATATCGACCGAAGCAAAAATCCTATGTATTTGGAATCGATGCTCAGAATATATTCAATACAAAGAATTATACCTTTAGTTCCATTACCAATTTCCAAAGAGTAGATTTGGTGTATAGAGCTGTCCCCAGGTTTTTTGTAGGTTATATGAAGTTTAGGTTTTAAGTTCAACACCTAAACCAGTAGTAGCTCCGCTAAGAATCGAACTTAGATCTAAAGTTTAGGAAACTTTTGTTCTATCCATTGAACTACGGAGCCTTAATTTAATTGTTTTGAGAATTGGGATGATCTTCATACCAATCCTTAAAGGTTTTTTCAGTTTGGTAATCGTCAGTAAGCACTTTATACACCGCAAAAACAAGTAGAACCTGTCCTAAAACGGTAAGATAAAATACCCATGAAAATGCTAAACCTAACGAGGCGAATATAGTAACTAGAATTAGAACTAAAGTCGTTAGAATCAATAAAGGTATACCGAGATTTTTCATTTTTACTTTAAAGTTAAATGATAGACTCGACAGTTATGTGAAATTTTTATCAAAAAAACTTATTTACCCATCAGTTCCATCATTAGTTTCGGCTTCTTCTTTCTTTTTGATGAGGTAGAGATAAACAGGGAAGTGATCACTGTAACCGCCAGTAAATCCTCCATCTGCAAATGACCTGAATGGATAGCCTTTATAGCGCCCCTTTGGGTTTTGTAAATAATAAGGGTTAAATATATTGGCTTGATAAAGCGTATAGCTATTATAATCATTTTTATTAATAAGTGGCTTGGTGACCAAAATCATATCAAATAAATCCCAGGTATCTCTCCATGCAATTGTTCCTACTCCTTTTTTGTGAAGTTTTTCGAAGGGATTGTATAAGCCCACAAGTCCTACATCTTCAGCATGTTCTTTTGCTTCAAGGACTTCTTTTATACTTTCGTTATAAGGTCCATCGTTGAAGTCACCCATAATCATGATTTTAGCATAAGGTTCTTGCATTTGTATGGAGTCTTTTATTTTCTTGGTCAGCTTCGCAGCACTTACTCTACCAGGTCTGCTCTTCTTCTCACCACCGCTTCTGGAAGGCCAGTGGTTAACTATAAAATGCATTTCCTCACCATCCAATTTGCCTTTTACATAAAGTTGATCTCTAGTATACTTTCTTTTATTTCTGTCAGAATCATTGTATAAAACTAGTTCATGAGCTTTTGAGTGAATTGGACGAAATACTCTTTTTTGATATAGTAAAGCCACATCAATACTTCTGGCGTCTGGTGAATTATAATGAATGATACCATAATCAAAAGGAGATAGCTTTTTATCATTCACAACATCTTGTAGGACTTTAAAGTTTTCAATTTCACAAACCCCAATTACTGCAGGAGGCATTCCAGTGACTTCAGAACCTATGTCTGCAATTACTTTGGCCATATTTGCAACTTTCTCCTTGTAAATAGCCTCTCGTTCACCTTCAGCAATTTCCATTATAGGTGATGCTTCATCAAACTTATCTGGATCATCTTCGGTGTCAAATAGATTTTCCAGATTGTAAAAAGCAATAGTATTAATTAGAAATTCATCCGCTTTTTGAGAAGTGGATGTTGTCTTTTGAGTTGAGCTACAGCTTATGAATAAGAAAATAAATCCTAATAGATAGGCCTGGAGTTTGAGGTTTGTAATCATCTTAATATTAATTAATTGTAAATTCTTTTATTTTTTTAAATACAAAAGTACTACTTATCTAGTTTTAAAATATATTTGTAATGCATTAACAAATTTATGTTAACATTAAGATAATATAGAGTAATATGATAAGTTGTCAACGATTAGCTTTTGCGTTTTTGTTAATACTAAGTAGTTTCGGGATTCATGCTCAACAAACCGATGTAATTGGTTCCGTTTTAGACATAGATACTGAAGAGCCATTACCTGGTACTAAAATTACTATTGAAGGCGCCGGAATTGAAGTTTTAACAGATTCAAGAGGAAATTTTTCCTTTACTGATCAAGACTTACCTCTTGGTGAACAAATTTTAGGAATTAACCGAAATAATTATGAGTCAAAACGCTATCCAATAATAATTGAGGAAGGAAAAGTTCTTGATCTTGGAAATCTTTTTCTCGAAATAGATTTAAGCGAAGAAAACAGACAAATAGGAACGATTTCTCTTTCTGAAGACGAACTCGATGGGGACGACGCCTCATCATTCAATATTTCAGGACTTCTAGCCTCAACTCAAGATACCTATTTACGTGCAGCAGCTTTCGATTTTAGTGCTGCATTTTTTAATCCCAGGGGTTTAGATAATGCTAATGGTAAAGTACTTATTAATGGCTTAGAAATGAACAAGCAATTCTCTGGAAGACCCAACTGGGCTAACTGGGGAGGTCTGAATGACGTGCAGAGAAATCGCGTATTTTCTATGAGTACCACAGCAAGTGATTACACCATAGGAGATGTCGCTGGTGTTTCAAATATAATTATGAGAGCTTCCAAAATGCGGAAAGGTGGCCGGGTATCTTATGCTAGTTCCAACAGAAGTTATGAAGGAAGAATTATGGGAAGCTATAATTCTGGCTTACTCGAAGGTGGCTGGTCGTACTCCTTATTATTATCGAGACGATTTGGGGAAGAAGGCTTTAGAGAAGGAACGCTTTATGATGCCAATTCGATTTCGTTATCTCTTGAAAAAAGAATTAATGATAAGCATAGCTTAAATTTTACAGGGTTTTATGCTCCCAACCGAAGAGGAATGGGTACAGCGGTAACTCAAGAAGTTGTCGATTTAAAAGGAATTGAATATAATCCTAACTGGGGGCTTTTTGATGGCGAACAAAGAAATTCTAGGATTCGTAAGACTGAAGAGCCTGTCTTTATGCTAAACCACTATTGGGAGATTAACGATAAGTTGTCATTGAATACAAACGCTGGTTATCAGTTTGGTTTCTTTTCAACGACTAGAGTCGACAATGGAGGGACTCGACTTTTAGTCGATCCTAACACTGGTGATCAAGCTTTTCTAGGTGGTGCGAGAAATCCATCACCTATTTATTACCAAAATTTACCTAGTTACTACCTGAGAGAATCCAATCCGACTCCATTAGATTATCAAAGTGCATATTTAGCTCAAAGAGAGTTTCAAAGAGATGGTCAATTTCAATGGGATGATCTTTATTTTGCTAACTATTTAAATCAGAATAGAGGAGGTAATTCAACTTATGCACTCCAATCCGATCGAGTAGAGGATAAAATGTTCATGGCGAATACCATCATGGATTATAAATTGGAAGATAATATTACAATAAATGGTCGGCTTAACTATAGAAAGCTTGAAAGTGAGAATTTTGCCCAGATGGAAGACCTCCTTGGTGGAGAGCGTTATTTAGACGTTGACTTCTTTGCTGAAGAAACGGCTCTGCTCACAGGCTTAGGCTCAGAGTTGGCTCAAGCAGATCTCAGAAATCCAAATCGAACTGTCCAGGAAGGTGATCGCTACAAATATAATTATAAAGTTGATGTTGAAGTTTTTGATGGGTTTTTACAATCTCAATTTCAATATAGAAGTATAGATTTTTATACAGGACTTAGTTTTGGTAAAATAAAGTATCAACGTACAGGGTTTTACGAAAATGGGTTTTTCCCAGGAGATCGTTCTTTTGGGCCCGGGGAGGAATTGGATTTCTCAACTTATGCGTTTAAAACAGGTGCAACTTATAGATTATCTGGGCGTCATGTTTTTACAATGAATGCAGCTTACTTTCAAAATGCACCAACAATAAGAAATTCCTATAGCAATGCCAGACAAAATGGAGATGTTGTAGATGGAATTACAGAGGTGAAAATCCAATCTGCAGATCTGAGTTATATTTATAAATCGCCGATTCTAAGTGGGCGAGTAACAGGATTTTATACTGGCTTTCAAGATGAAACTAATGTAGGGTTTTATTATTCTGAAGAACTCACAGGTTTGCCCTCTGCAAACAATCAAAATAATGCCTTTGTACAAGAAGTGATGACGGGTATTGATAGACTGCATTATGGAGTTGAATTTGGCGTTGAAGCTCAAGTTTTACCAACGCTGAAGTTAAAAGCTGCAGGCTCTTTTGGTCATTACATCTATGATAGTAATCCAGATATTTACTTAACAAGTCAAAATTTCCCTGACATGAAGTTAAAGTTTGGAGATGGAAAAACTGACATGAAAAACGTAAGAGTTCCAGGAGGACCCGAACGTGTTTTTCAACTTGGTTTTGAATACAGAGATCCTGAATATTGGAACGTAGGACTAACTTCAAATTTCTTTTCACATTCTTATATAAGCCCAAGTGGCTTACTAAGATCAGATAATTTCTCTTTAGATACAGATGGTATTGTTTACAACGACTATGATGAAGCAATGGCCAGAGATATCCTTAAACAGGAACGTTTTGATGACTATATGCTTATCAATGTAATTGGGGGAAAATCTTGGAGAGTTGGAGATTATTTCATCGGATTTTTTGGAGTGATCAACAACGTACTAGATAAGGAATATAAAACTGGTGGATTTGAACAATCCAGAACTAGTAATTTCAGGAGTCGAGGTGAAGATCTGAATAGAGAAAATGGACCATTGTTTGGCAACCGCTATTTCTTTGGGTTTGGAACTACATATTATTTAAGTGCTTACATAAGATTTTAAAAAAATAAAACTATTAAGATGAAAATTTTTAATCACAATTTACTTTTTCTATTCCTTGGTTTAGGAATGATATTATCAACATCTTCCTGTGTTGAAGATGATGATTTTAACGCGCCACAATTTGAACAGACTCCTCCTGATATTGAAGGGAATATCGTGAGTCTTTCTGTATTAGAAGGTATTTTGGAGCAGAATGATAACGGTCCGTTTACATTTAATGATACAGATAATGTAGTAGAAGCCTACGTTATTTCCAATGATGAGTCGGGAAACTTCTTTAGAGAACTTATCGTTCAGGATCTACCAGAAAATCCAACCTACGGTGTTGCTATTCAGGTAGATGTAAATCCGCTCTTTACTAAATTTGATTTTGGAAGGAAGATTTATATAAAATTGGATGGTCTGTCAATAGGGCAAAGAGAAGGCAATGAGCCAAGATTAGGTATTGCAGACGGTACCGATATTGCAAGAATTCCAGAAGCTTTTGTTGACGAATCAATTATTAGAGACACCCTTGTTGCTGATATTGTTCCTGTTCAAAGGCAACTTTCGGAATTGGAATTTTCAGATGTGAATACCTACGTGGAACTTACAGACGTTCAATTTTCAAAAATTTACTTTTCAGAAAACACATCGGCAAGTTATGCTTCAGAGACAGGAGATAGTTTCGATGGGGAACGCATTCTAGAAAGTTGTGCTAGTTCTAATGAATTAATTTTTAGTACAAGTACATTCTCAGATTTTAAAGGCCTATCACTGCCTCCAGGGTCTGGTTCTATGAAAGGAATTGTTACTAGAGACTTCTTTGGTGAGTTTTTTACTTTTTACATCAATTCGCCCGAGGCTGTTGATATGACAGGAGAGCGTTGCGATCCACTAGTCTTTTCCTGTGGTTTAGCTGCTTCTTCTGCAGAAAATGAATTTCTAAATGTAGATTTTGAGGATCAGAACATTAACTCTCCAGTAAACATTCCTGGATGGACAAACTATATTGAAGCAGGCTCAGAAGCTTGGGAAGCTTTTGTAGATAATGGAACTAATCAATCTTTAGGAATTTCAGCTAGAGTTGGCTCATTCAATTCTGGTGATGATAGCACTGTCTCTTGGTTAATTTCTCCCGAAATTCCTGTGGATAGTAATTCAAAGATTACTTTAGAGTTTAAAACTTCCAATAGCTTTTCAGATGACAGTATTATGGAAGTTCTTTATTCTGTTGATTGGGATGGAACAGAAGAAGGCATTAGTAGTGCAGAGTGGGGTGTTATTGACGATGCTGCAATAGTTTCGGACAGTCAGTTTTTTGCTGATTGGATAAGTTCGGGACTCGTAGACATGTCTTGTTTTGAAGGTAATGGTCATATTGCTTTCAAGTATACAGGTAGCGGGCAGCAAAGCGAAGATGGTACTTATGAGCTGGATGATATTGTAATCAGTGTAGAGTAACTACTATTCCAATATTTATTCAATATAAACTGCCCTGCCACCGCCGGGCAGTTTTTTATTTATGGCTTTTCATCCCCATATTCTACTAGATTGAAAAAATCAATCGTAACCTGTAGTCTCTGCAAAAAGCTTTTTCAAAACACATTCTATTTATGGAAGAGTCACATTCATTCCAAGAATTTTTTTGGTAATTTTAGTGTCGCTCTTCACCAGTGTTTCATTTCAAAACCAAGCCAACCCCTATTTTCTCTAATAAATAGGGATTGTGTTCAATCACTAAAATATCATTATCAACACTAAGTTTTTCCAAAATAGTGTAGAGTAAGTCAATATCCGCATAATGTAAACCTGTACTCGGTTCATCTAAAACAAAGAGTTCATGTTTTGGAGCATCAAGTAACCAGTTCAAAAGCAATAGGCGCTGCTTTTCACCAGAGGATAAAGACAGTACGGTCTGTTCCAATTTGAGATGTTCTAACCCTACGGCTTCCAAACTCTTTATAAAATTCATAGTCTTTTCTGGTACCTTAAAACCTGTAAACCATTTTTTTAGTTCTAGAATGTTCATGGACAATACCTCAGCAATATGCTTGGATTTTACTTTATGATCTAAGATATGTTGCTGGTAACGCTTTCCCTGGCAGACTTCACAGGTTTCAATCGAGTTAGCTGTGATATCCAGACTGGTTTCTAAAAATCCTTTTCCTTTGCAATTTGGACATTGACTCTTTTTGGTTTTATAGGAAAAGTCACTGACTTTCAGTTTGGTTTCCCTGGCAAAAACGCTAGTGATTACTTTTAGAAAATCCAAATAAGACACTACCAAGGTGCTGGCGTAAGCTCTAAGTTTTTTAGGTTCAAAATAATGTGCCCCATTATAGGCCTTTGGAAAATCTATGGCTGAGCAATTCACGGGTTGACTATTATTTATACTGGGTATCAGAATGTCTTTGACCAAAGTAGTTTTTCCCACGCCAGATCTACCTGTTAAAGCTGTAATGCCACCAATAGGTAATTCTAAGCGATTTTTCTTTAAGCTATGTTTGGCTAAGTTTTGTATGTTGATGTGGGTCTTTGCTGCTTTAAGTTGCCTTGTTTTGCTTGGTGATTTAAGAAAAGAGTGGGTGTCTTTGTGTTGTAGTAAACCTTCAAAGTCACCCTGGTAGGTGATATAACCCCCAGACTGTCCTGCTTTAGGACCGATTTGAACAATATGATTTGCTGCCCGAATAATGGATTTATCGTGTTCGATGACGATTACAGTATTTCCCTTTTCAACTAGCTCTTTTAAAATCTGAATCAGATCTGGAATGTTTTCTTGAGATAAACCTGCAGAAGGTTCGTCTAATAAATAAGTAATTCCTTTCAGAGGGCTATTCAATTGCTTAATTAAGGCCAAACGTTGATTTTCGCCACCAGAAAGGCTAGTCGATTTTCGGTTGAGTTGCAAGTGATCAATATGGAGTTCTTTAGCCCTGGTAATCGTATTGATGAGGTGTGTTTCAATTTTGGCAAGTAATTTTCCATCTACTGTTTTAGCATCAGTATGTTTTGATATCCAAACCTTAAGGGTTTTAAAATCCATCGATTTGATGGTGTTTATCGATTTTCCTGCAATAGTAAACTTTAAACGTTCGGGTTTTAAGCCACTAGCCTTACAATGATTGCATTCCCGATAAGAAAATAAAGCCGTCAACTGGCTGATGTTTTTGTTTTTTCGAGTTTTCAAATATTCATCCTGCAAATAGCTGAAGAGACCATCCCAGGTCATGGTTAGCGCTTGAGTTCCTTGACGTGTTTTAGTTTGGTAAACCCAGTCAGCCTCCCAGATTTTATCACCTGTACCATAAAGCAATACTTGCTTTTGTTGGGGAGTTAAAGCTTTAAAAGGCGTGTTCAGATCGAAGCCATAACTCGCTCCAACCTTTTTCAAAATAGCCATATGCTGCCCTTTAGGGTCGCCATAATATCCAATGGCTTTGTTGTGTGCAAATAATCCTGTTGCAATGCTTTTTTCCTCATCCAAAACAAGCTTGTTGAGGTCTGGAAGTAATTCTTGCCCATGGCCTTCGCAAACTTCACATTTTCCTAATTCATGGGTGTTTGAAAAATGGCTGGCAGACAGCTCTTCTCCTTCATAGTGTGCTTTTCTGGAAAACGCAAAACGCAGCAGCTTATCTATTCCGGTTTGCTTAGCGATATCTGAACGCTGAGCGTGATTCTTTTGTTTTCTCGTCACACAAATGCTAGGTGTGAGACCTTCAATATGATCTACTTCAAACTGAAAATTAACTCCAACTCTCGACTGCTGATATGCTGAAAATTGCTTTGTCATTTCTTGCAGACCAAACCCATGTATGGTGTCTATGACCAAAGAAGATTTGCCTGAGCCAGAAACACCCGTGACTACTGAAAGCTGATGTTTAGGAAAATTGAGATCCAAATCTTTTAACGAGTGAGTTCGTGCTCCTCGAATCGAAATATGCTCTTGTTGCTGAGGTTTTCCAGTTTTTAGCTCAATAGGTTTTACCTTTAAAGCATTATCAACCCAGATATCGCAATGCTTTTGAAATAGAGAATGATTTTCAAAACAAAGTATACCAGCAGTTTGCTGCTTTAACTGATTTAAAGCATCCAACAACTGATTGACGTTTTGGTAATGCAGTCCTATACTGGGTTCTTCCAGCACCAAAAGTGTCTGTTTTGACCTTTTAGCAAAGTGTTTGGTGAGTTTTATGCGTTGGGCTTCACCTCCAGACAAGGTATTGGAAGGTTGACCTAGTTTGATATAACCTAAACCTAGCTGTTTCATTAAAGACAGAATTTCTGTGATTTTTTTCTCACCCTCAAAAAAATCAAAGGCGTCTTCAATGCTAAGACTATAAATATCTGCAATGTTTTTTTCTTTGTAATGGACGTCAAGCACTTCAGGCTTAAAACGCTTTCCGTTGCATATGGGGCACACCTGATTAATTGTACCCATGGCGCTCATAGATAGCGTAATGACTCCAGCACCTTCACATGTGCCACAACGCCCTTTTTTATTATTGAATGAAAAGTAACTTTTGGTTAGCTTTCTGGATTTTGCAGTTGTAGTTTTCGCCAGTAGATCTCGAATTTTATCCGCTAAACCTGTATAAGTTGCAGGATTGCTACGGGGAGTTTTCCCGATGGGCTGGTCAGTAACAGTGAGGAGGTTTAAATTTTCATTTTCACAAAATTTAGTAATGCGTTCTACAAGCTTAGGCGTTTTATGGCTGATGACCGAAAGTGTATTCGCTTGAGGTTGGAAGCTTTCTGCAGATACTTTTTTTGAACCCTTCTTGTAGTTGTCGATATTTGAAATGTTCGATTCCAAAGCAGATAAGGTGGGGCTCTCAAGATGTTTAGCTTTCAAGAAATTTTCCTTAGCTCCATTAAAGATTACCTCTCCGCCATTTATCCCAGCTTTAGGACCTAGCTCTATGATCCAGTCTGCAGCTTTTATGAAATCTAAATCGTGTTCTACCACCATCACTGTATTTCCTCGCGGTATAAGTCGATTAAGAATATGGATTAAATAGCTTTGATAATCTGCTGAAAGACCAATCGAAGGTTCATCGAATACATATAAAATACCCTGTAATCTCGAGTTGACCTGATTGATGAGCTTAATGCGTTGTCCATCACCCGATGAAATGTCCAGGCTAGGCGTACTTAGGCGGTAGTTACCCATACCCAGACGAATCAGATCCAAAACTTGAATACGTATTTTATCAACTAAATACGTTTCTCCAGTAGAGAGCTTCAATGCATTTAACTTATCATACAGATCGTTCAGCGTTAAATCCATCCAGGCCTTAAAATTTTGACCCTTCCACTTATATTCCAGATGTTCTGCTTTAATACGTCCACCCTTACAGCTAGGACATATTTTAGAACTAGCGAATTTTAGAATATTTGGGTTTCTATCTAGTCTTAAAATATTCTGCATAATGGGCAGCATGCCCTTGTAATAGCCTTCTTCCCTTGGTTTGGCTTTAATTCCAGACCACCTCAAGCGGGATTCCAAGCCATGTTTCCCATAGAATACTTTGAGGCGATCGCTACCATTCAAGACTACGTTTTTTTGTTCTTCTGAAAGCTCCTTCCAAGGAATATCGACGTGAAAGCCATGGGCTTTGCAGACTTTATTCAATTCTTCTACAGTGATTTGTGAATACACAATGTAGCCGTTGGGTAAAGTGGTGGTGATGGCGCCTTCCCTTAAGGTTTTGTTCTCATCACCAATGACTTTGTTCAGATCTATATATTCAGCTTCGCCAATACCGCGGCAAACTTCACAGGCGCCTTTGGGATGGTTAAAAGAAAAAAGAGACTTACTCATGGTTTCCTCTCCAGAATACCGAGCGAATAAGATTCTGAAGATGGAAGTTAATTCAGAAAGTGTACCAAACGTAGTAGTGATGGATTGAAAACGCTTGGACTGCTCGACTTTAATGACGGGCGGCAAGTCCTGGATTTCGTCTACTTCAGCAGTCGGAATGGCTTGTCCATTTTGCTGATTGTAAGCTGGAAGACTTTCCAGGAAATGCCGATAGCCTTCATTGGCAATCACATTCATAGCCAGGGATGATTTTCCAGATCCTGATAAGCCAGTCATTACAATCAATTGATGCTCTGGAATTTCCAAATCCAGGTTCTTAAGGTTATTTTGATAGGCGTTTTTTATCTTCATTCTATATTACGTTTTCCTTTTGAAGACTAAGGCACAAAAGGATTCTTGATAATTTATGATTTGCAGAAGCTGTCTCAAAACCTCCATATTTGTCATTTCGAGAGGGGTCGAGAAATCCAAGTTATTGAAATTCAAGATATTTTGACTACGCTCAATATGACATTCTTCGATTTATCTTATTTTGAGACAGCTTCAAACATTTAGTAGTTTGATTCCTTTTACCCAATATTCTTGTTAAGTACTTAGGTTTTGAAATTTAAAATTGAAAGATAAGAAGATTGATAGAGTACAACTAAGCAGTCCTAAGCATTGGTTTAACCTTAACTTTTAAAAATAAAGACAGTTTATACTGAGCTATTAGAATTCAATTTCTTTTAATGCAGCTTGAAAACCATTGAATTTAGTCGAAAGTAAGTGATAAACGCGTGCCCCTTTTTGATTCCATATTTTACTACATTTGACAAATCAATTTCAACCTGTGAGTATCTACAAAAAACTTTTTCAAAACACTTTTATTTACGGAGTAGCTACAGTCATTCCCAGGATGCTTTCGGTGATTCTGGTTCCGCTTTACACGGGAGTTTTAGAAAATACTTCCTTCGGAGATTACTCGATTATCTTTTCGTATTTCGTGATTTTTAATGTGATCCTGGCTTATGGGATGGAGACTGCTTTTTTTAGATTTTACAACAAAGAAGAAAATAAACCTCAAGTCGTATTTACCTCCACCTGGTCTATCATAGCTACAACTATTGGGTTTGTGATGTTAGCCTATCTTTTCATTACTTCCATTCAAGACTTTACCAGAATAAGTCTGCAAAACCTTAAGTTGATCATTTGGATCTTGGCTTTAGATGCGCTTGCGATTATTCCTTTTGCCTGGTTGAGAGCCAACTCAAGACCGGTGAAGTTTGCAGTAATCAAAACGATAAATGTTGCAGTCAATTTAGGCTTAAATGTCTTTTTCCTGCTGTACCTGAAAGATTTGGCAGACTCAAGCACTTTTTTTAAGTCTATTTATATTGCCAATTTTGAAGTGAGTTACATTTTTATCTCCCTTATTATTGCTAGTGGTCTCACGCTTTTATTGCTTACTCCTTTTTACTCTCGTATACAATTCCAATTTGACTGGAGTCTCTGGAGATCCATGATGAAATATGCGCTTCCTGTGCTAGTAGCTGGTGTTGCATTTTCGATTAATGAAGTTGTGGACCGTTTGTTTCTAGAGCGGATGCTGCCCGAAGACATCGCTAAAGAGCAAATTGGTATTTATTCTGCCTGTTACAAGCTAGGGATGTTCATGACTTTGTTCGCGACGGCCTTTAGATTGGGAATAGAACCCTTCTTTTTCAGCCATGCCTCGAGTAAAAATCCAAAAACGGCTTATGCCATGATCACAAAGTATTTTGTCATTGTGGGCACTGTGATTCTACTCTTCGTTATTGTATTTGTGGATCTATTCAAAGTGCTTTTGATCACTGATGAAAGCTACTGGGAGGCGATGAAAATTGTCCCAATTATTTTATTGGCCAATTTATTTTTAGGCATTTATCACAATCTTTCTGTGTGGTACAAAATAACCGATAAAACTCACTACGGGGCTTATATTTCATCCATTGGTGCGATTTTTACAATAGGGATCAATATCTGGTTAATTCCACTTATTGGTTACGTTGGCTCAGCCATTGCAACGCTTACAGCCTATGGAAGCATGATGTTGATTTCTTATTTCATCGGACAAAGGCATTATGCGA
The DNA here is from genome assembly GCF_042677225.1 of Psychroflexus salinarum. Lineage (NCBI taxonomy): Bacteria > Pseudomonadati > Bacteroidota > Flavobacteriia > Flavobacteriales > Flavobacteriaceae > Psychroflexus > Psychroflexus salinarum. The sequence continues at coordinate 296,707 of NZ_JBHTIV010000005.1, read as the reverse complement.
TTCCTTATAAATATGGTAAAATGTTAATTTACCTCTTTGTTTCCATTCTATTTTCTCTAATTTCGTTTTACTATTTTAGAGAAAATTACGTTGTAGGTGTTCTACTCTTACTATTCTATTGTAGTGGCGTTTTTATCTATGAAAAAAAAGAAATTTACAGGCTTATCAAAAGCAATTAACTTATGAAAGTAAATATTATCAACCGTTCTGGATTCGATTTACCTCACTATGAAACCACTTTGTCTGCTGGTGTAGATCTTAAAGCCCATATCGAAGAATCTATACATTTGGAAAGCCTGGAGCGCTGTCTGGTCAAGACAGGCTTGTTTCTGGAGCTTCCTGCGGGCGTAGAAGCGCAAGTGAGACCTAGAAGCGGCCTGGCCCTTAAAAAAGGGATTACTGTACTCAATTCTCCTGGCACTATCGATGCCGATTACAGAGGCGAAGTTGGAGTTATTCTCATCAATTTATCCAAAGACAAATTCAGTATAAATCCTGGCGACCGTATTGCTCAGTTGGTATTTGCCAAACATGAACAAGCCGATTTTCAAGTTGTAGAATCACTTTCTGAAACTGACAGAGGGGAAGGTGGTTTTGGAAGTACCGGCCAGTAAAAAACATAAAAGTATTTAAAACAATATTATATGAAGATTATAGTTCCCATGGCCGGAAGAGGCTCAAGACTAAGACCCCATACACTTACTATTCCCAAACCTTTAATCCCTATAGCAGGTAAACCTATTGTACAACGTTTGGTTGAAGGGATTGCTGAGGTTTTGGAAGAAGAGATCGATGAAATTGCTTTTATTATTTCTGAAGATTTTGGTGCAGAAATTGAATTAAAGCTGAAAGAAATAGCTAAAGACCTGGAGGCAAAATCAACTATTTATTATCAAGATAAACCACTTGGAACTGGTCACGCGATTATGTGTGCCAAGGAATCTTTGGAAGGGCCTGCAGTCATAGCTTATGCCGACACTTTATTTAAAGCTGATTTTAAATTAGACAAAGATGCAGATGCGGTGATGTGGGTCAAGAAAGTTGATAACCCTGAAGCTTTTGGAGTTGTGAATTTGAATGATGATGGACAAATCACTGAGCTTGTTGAAAAATCTGAAGATTTTGTTTCTGATCTTGCAGTAATTGGAATTTACTACTTTAAAGACGTTGCTCAATTGAAAATTCAGCTGGAAAAAGTTATTGAAGAAAATATTATGCATGGTGGAGAATACCAAATCAACGATGGTATCAAGAAAATGCGAGAAAATGGAGCAATATTCAAGCCTGGTCAGGTAGAGGAATGGATGGATTGTGGAAACAAGCACGTGACAGTTGAGACCAATTCACGTATGCTGAAATTTATTCATGAAGACGAAAAAGAAAAACTTATTTCCTCTACAGTGAAAATCGAGGATTCTGAAATTATAGAACCTTGTTTCATCGGCGAAAATGTGTTTTTGAAAAACGCTAAAATAGGCCCAAATGTTTCTATTGGTGATGGCACGATTGTAGATAACTGTTCAATAAAAAATTCCTTAATTCAAGAACATTCTGAAATCACAAATGCCAAGCTAGACAAAGCTATGATAGGAAATTTCGCAAAGTTTAATGGTAATTTCACCTCGGTTAGTATCGGAGATTACTCCACTTTAGAATAAAAAATATGCCTTATTCTCTTCGTCTTTTTCTTTTTCTATGCCTTGCTTTAGTTCTCAATAGCAACGCTCAGGACAAAGACAACTTGTCGGATGAGATTAATGTTGATGATCTGGGGAATAATACGGACGAATTTCAGGAGGTGTTTTTTAAAGCGATTGCTCAGCGTGCCGTAGAAAATCCGCAAAAAGCCATAGAAGAGTTGGAGCGATGTTTAAAAATTGAACCCAATAACACTGCGGTTTTCTATGAAATGGCTAAAAATTATATCGATCTCAAAGCTTACGAGAAAGCTGAAGAATACCTTCAAAAAACATTACAGGATCCATCTTATAAAGATGATACAAATATTCACAAGCAATTATTCTACGTCTTTTCCATGCAGAAAAGCTATAATAAAGCAATAGCTGAAGCAGAATTAATTTCTAAAACAGATCCCATTTATTATCAAGAATTGGCCAATTTATATTTAATTCGAAAAGAATACAAGCTAGCCTTAAATGCTTTAGATAACTATGATACGGTTAAGGGCATTGATGAATTTCGAGATGAATTCCGGATGATCATTTACAAAGAAGGTTCAATTTTGGAAGAAGGTATTGATTTTTTCAAAAAGCGATTTCAGAATTCTAAAGAAGACATAAGATCTGCAACCTTATTAATGGAGCTTTACAGGCTAAATAATTCTCCTGAAAAAGCTATCGCAGTTGGTAAAGAATTAGAGCGAAATTCAGTTAATGACCCAGAGTTTTACGTAGAAATGGCAATGGCTCACCTTGTGAGTAGAAATATTAATGAAGCTAAAATTTACAGTAAAAAAGTTGTGGAAAGCCTTACCCTCGAAGAAGAAAATAAGGTTAAAGTTATTAATACTTTCAAAGCTTTAGCTTTGCAAGACCCAGAAGCTCAGAGTGCTTTTGTGAGTGTATTGAATTCAGCTCTTTCTTCAGAAAAAAATTCTTCCAGTAAAGCAGAATTGGGGGAGTTCTACAAATCCAGGGATAAGGAAAAGGCATTAGAAAATTTCAAATTTGCTTTACGCAATAAGCCAAATGATTTTGAGTTGATTAAAAATATTTTGGAACTGGAGTTGGAGTTGAAAAAATATGAAGATGTTCTTAAAACCAGCGAAAATGCTCTGGAAAGTTTTCCTTCTCAAGCGTTATTGTATTATACCAAAGGATTTGCTTTGGGACAGCTGAGTAAACATAAAGAAGCCGTGGAGTTTTTGAAAGACGCTCTGGATTATATTTTTGACGATAAAGAGCTAAAACAAAAAGTTTACAGTGCATTGAAAGAATCCTATCTTGCTTTGGGAAATCAAGAAAAGGCAAATTCTTACAAGCAGAAATTAATCATAATCTCAAATTGATGCATAAAAGTTTAAAAAGAATAAGTTTAATTTTAATCGTTTTTATATCCCTAACGGGTTGCAAATCTTCCAAAGCTGGTGCTGGAGAGGACTCAAAAGAAAAATCGGCTAGAGCTGTTTTAAGATCTTTTGAAAACAATCTCGCTGAATTCAAGACAGTAAACGGTAGGATTAAAGCTGGATACGAAACGGAAACTAATTCACAATCTATCAGTATAACTTACAGAATAGAGAAAGACAAAGCGATCTGGATGAGCGCTAAAATAATGGGCTTATTACCTGTAGCTAAAGTTTTCATTACACCAGATCGGTTTCAGTATTACGAAAAAATAAATGGGACTTATTTTGATGGAGATTTTTCTATGGCTAAAGAATTTCTTGGGGTAGAAGTAAATTTTGAAAACCTTCAAAACTTACTCATAGGAAGACCTATGTATGAACTGAAAAGAAATCAGATGCTTTTTGATAAAGATGCTTATGTTTTTCTTCAAAATATTAAATCGATTTTGGCTTACTCTGCCATCATTGATGGTCGTAAGTTTGAAATAAAATCTCAGGCCTTGCAAAATGTCAAAAATGAAAGTTTAAAGGTTGATTACTTCAATTTTCAATCTGTAGATAGAAAAAGATTCCCCTCCAAATTGTTGATGACTGCCAAAAAAGAAGATGAAGTAGTTCTTATAGATTTTGAATATCGCTCAGTTGTTTTTGATGAAGATCTTAGCTTTCCATTTTCAATTCCTAGTAATTACGAACGTTTAGAATTATAATGAAATACTTTCAGTACATACTTCTTTTTATAACGCTCACATCGAGTTTGTCCTTTCAAGCTCAAACAAGAGAAGAACTTGAGGCTAAACGTCAGGCCATTCAGCAGGAAATAGATGAAATCAATAGCATCATCAAAACCACAGAATCCAAGGGTAAATCTGCCTTAACCGAGTATGAAGATCTTCAGAAAAGAATAAAAGCAACCGAAAGATTAATCCAGGTTAATAATCAAGAAGCCAATTTACTCACTCGAGAGATAAATGCTAATGCTAATAAAATTGATAGACTTAGGAATGAGCTTGAACAGCTGAAGGCAGATTATGAGCAAATGATTCAGAAGTCTTACAAAAGCAAATCAAGCAAAAGTCGAATCATGTTTCTATTTTCTTCAGAATCTTTTTTTCAAGCTTACAAAAGGATTCAATACATGAAACAATTTGCTCAATACAGAAAAAAGCAGGGAGAAGAGGTGATGATACAAACCAAAACTCTTCAAGAATTGAATACAACATTATTTGATCAACGAAGAGATCAAGAAAAAATACTTGCGGAAAATCGCAAGACAAAATCCAATCTGGTAAGTGATAAAAACAATCTTGAACAACTACTAGTCAGCATAAACAAGCAGAAAGAAAAATATGCTCAAGAGCTCAAGCAAAAACAGCAAGAAGTAAGTAGGATAGATCGAGAAATTGACCGTTTAATACGCGAGGCTATTGCCAAAGAAAATAAAAAGGTAGGATCAGACTCTAAAGCTACCTTCAAGTTGACTCCAGAAGCCCAAGCTTTGGCCAAAGATTTTGCTCAAAATAAGGGTAAACTTCCATGGCCTGTTAAGTCCGGAGAGGTTTCTATGCGTTTTGGAGAAAGGCCGCACCCCATTGTAAAAACAATAAAAATTATGAGTAATGGTGTGAGAATAGACACTGAGAAAAATGGGAAAGCCAGAGCGATTTTTGAAGGGGAGGTAAGCCAGGTAAGTAAGATTCCTGGAGCCAATGTTGTGGTAATGATTCGCCATGGAGATTACTTATCTGTATACAATAATTTGCAAAAAGTGTTTGTGAAATCAGGTGACAAAGTAGCTAGAGGAGAAGAGGTTGGAGAAGTTGGAATTAATTCTTCATCAGGAAAGACAACCCTTATTTTTCAATTATTCAAGAATACCAATAAATTGAATCCTGAGCAGTGGATTTATAAGTTGTAAATTAAAATAATCCTTTATCTTTTTTGCATAATCATAAGCTTATCGTAAATAGCTGATTTTTAACCAAGCATTAACAACAGGAAATATATTAAATTTTCAATTTGCGTCCACGATATAAGAAAAGGTTATAATACAATAAGAAATATAATATGGAACAAGATCAAGCTAATGTAGACATTGCCTCCATTAACGAAAAGATAGAAAAAGAGAGTGCCTTCGTAGACCTTCTTACAAATGAAATGAATAAAGTCATTGTAGGTCAAAAGCACATGGTAGAACGATTATTGATAGGCCTTCTTGGTCAAGGACATATTCTTCTAGAAGGAGTTCCTGGTTTGGCAAAAACACTTGCCATCAATACTCTATCAAAGGCAGTGCATGGTAGCTTCAGTAGAATACAGTTTACTCCAGATTTACTCCCTGCAGACGTTGTAGGAACGATGATCTACAACATGAAGGAAAATAGTTTCAACATCAAGAAAGGTCCTATTTTCGCCAATTTTGTACTGACAGATGAGATTAACCGTGCTCCAGCTAAAGTACAGTCCGCACTGCTTGAAGCCATGCAGGAAAAGCAGGTAACCATAGGTGATGAAACGTTTATACTTGACAAGCCATTTTTGGTGATGGCTACCCAAAACCCTGTTGAACAAGAAGGAACTTATCCTTTGCCAGAAGCACAAGTTGATAGATTTATGCTGAAAACGGTAATTGATTATCCAAATCTTCAGGATGAGCAATTGGTCATGAGAGCTAACTTAAACAATAGTTTTGGCAAAGTAAATCCAGTTGTTTCAACAGATCAAATTATACGAGCTCAAAGTGTAGTGAGAGAAGTTTACATGGATGAAAAAATAGAGAAATATATCTTAGATATAATTTTTGCAACGCGTTATCCAGAAAAATACAAACTTGCCGAAATTAAGCCCCTTATTAGTTTTGGGGCCTCTCCCAGGGGTAGTATTAACTTAGCAATTGCAGCCAAATGTTATGCTTTCATCAAGCGAAGAGGTTATGTGATTCCAGAAGATGTCCGCGCTGTTGTTTACGACGTGTTAAGACACAGAGTTGGGATTACTTACGAAGCTGAGGCAGAAAACATTAAATCTGAAGATTTGATAAGCAAAATTATAAACGAAGTAGAGGTCCCTTAAGATTTGCTTCTGAATTTATTCAGAACAAAATGACAAGTTTTTAGATAAATTGCTTTTTTGATTTAGTACTAAATCGAACAAAAGTTGACACACTACATGGATACCAAATCTCTTTTAAAAAAGGTAAGAAAAATTGAAATCAAAACACGTCGTTTGAGCGATCACGTGTTTGGTGGAGAATATCATTCCACATTCAAAGGTCGGGGAATGACCTTTAGTGAGGTTCGCGCTTACCAATTTGGCGATGATGTAAGATCTATAGACTGGAATGTAACAGCTAGATATAACGAGCCATTCGTTAAGGTTTTTGAAGAAGAACGCGAATTAACTATGATGCTGCTCGTCGATATTTCAGAATCTACAGCCTTTGGAACCCGGGAAACTTTCAAAAAAGATATTATTACAGAAATGGCCGCTACACTTGCTTTTTCTGCCACCAAAAATAATGATAAGATTGGCTTAATGCTGTTCTCAGATCAGATAGAACTTTACATTCCGCCCAAAAAAGGGAGAATGCATGTGTTGAGAATCATAAGAGAATTGATAGAGTTCAAGCCATCACATAAAACTACAAATCTCACAAAAGCCTTTAAATATCTCATTGACATGATGAAGAAAAAGGCGATTGTATTTGTATTATCAGATTTTTTGACAGACGAATATGAACATACTTTAAAAATATTTGGAAAAAAACATGATGTCACAGGCATCAGAGTTTATGACGAGCGAGAAGAAAAGTTACCAAATCTTGGAATGGTTCAAATGAAAGATGCCGAGTCTGGAAAAGCGATGTGGGTAAATACTTCTAGTGGTTCAACTAGAAAAGCATATACAAAGTATTATAGAGAAAGAGTAGATTATTTTCAAAAAGCATTTAAGTTGAGTGGTTCAGGATTTTTGAGTACGCGTGTGGATGAAAATTACGTTATTAAACTTCTTGGATATTTTAAATCCAGATAATTATATATGAGTAGAAAAATACTTTTTACGAATAATGGTTTAACATCAAACTCTTTTATGCTTTTGATGTTGCTTTTAGTTAGTGGCATTGGTTATTCTCAGGAAGTAAGTTTCCAAACTGATAAAGACACCCTACAGATTGGTGAACAGATTGATTACCTAATAAAAGTAGATGGGGTAAGCGAAGAGGATTTGGTTGTATTTCCAAAAGATCAAACCTTTGTGCCCTTAGAAATGGTTGAGGATTACAAAATTGATACGTTAAATCCTCAGGCCAAAGCTTTTACTCTCACAAAACTTTATAAGCTAACACAATTTGATTCTGGCAGTTATTCAGTACCTCCACAGCTGGTCAAAATCAACGAAAAAGCTTTTTATACAGATACGCTAACAGTAAGAGTCAACGACGTGGTGCTAGATACAACAAAGCAAAAGTTGTATCCTATCAAGCCTTCTATAGGCGTTGAAAAACCTTTTGCAGTGCCATCCTGGTTTTGGTGGACTTTAGCTATAATTCTGATTTTAGCTGGAATAGCTTTTCTCGTTTTTAAACTGAAGAAAAAACGCGATGAAGCTAAGCGTAGAATTCCCCCTTACGAGCAGGCTATGATCTCTTTAAAAGAACTAGATAAATCTTCAGCTCTAGAAAACAGAGACTTTAAAGAATATATTTCTGAGTTAACTTACATCACGAGAAGGTATTTAGAAGAAAAACTAGAGATAAGAGCTCTGGAATATACCACCAACGAACTTATTTCTGAATTAAAATTCAAAAAGGAAAAGAAGAAATTAGCGCTCAAAGAAGACATGATTTCTGAATATGAAAAGATTTTGAAGCGAGCAGATCTTGCTAAGTTTGCCAACAGCAGACCAGATCTTATCACTCTAAAGTCAGACAGAAAGCAAATAGGTAAATTTCTAAAGCAAGTACAAAGTTCTATTCCACAAATTACAGAAGAGGAAAAGAAAAAAGACGAAGCTTTCCAGAAAGCCCTTGCAAAAAAGCGTAAAAAACAGAAATGGATCGTTGGAATTATACTTGGACTGATATTGATTGCTGTTACGGTGACTGCTGTAGTAGCTACAAAAGGGTACGAATATTTAAAGGATAGTGTTGTGGGGAATCCGTCTAAAGAATTACTCGAAGGAGACTGGGTTACTAGTGATTACGGTGTTCCACCAATAAGTATGACAACTCCAGATGTACTCGTAAGAGGGGAACTGGAGCTGCCTGAAAGCATCTTAGAAAATGTTGCTAATAAGGAAACTTACAGTTTCGGGACTTTATATCAAAACTTGTACGTGACGCTTAATAAAGTTAGATTCAAGGAGTCTCAAGACATCGACTTAGATGTCATTGTAGATAGAATATACGAGAACCTGGAGGAGCGTGGTGCTTACAATATCATTACCAAGTCAGAAGATTTTGAAACATTAGGAGGAGTAAAAGGTAAAAAGGTGTTTGGAAGCTTTTCAATTGAAAACCCGATCACCAAAAAGGACATAAAGAAAGAATACAAGATCGTTAACTTTGGAAAAGGTGGCTTTCAGCAGATAATTATCTTTTATGACCGTGATGATGAGTACGGTGAGAAGATCGCGGACAGAATATTGAATGCAGTGGAATTTAAAAACTTAGGACAATGATTTTTGAAAACTTCACGTTTGAAAATCCAAACTGGTTTTGGTTGTTATTGTCTATTCCATTAGCAGTGTTTTGGTATTTTAAGAAGCGTCAACAACAAGCGGCGACTCTCAAAATTTCCAGCACACAAGGTTTTACCAAAAGCACTTTAGCTCAGCTTCGTCCTTTACTGTTTATTCTTAAAATGTTGGCTCTTGTTTTTTTAACTATTGCTATGGCAAGACCGAGGACTGTAGACGTAACAACTAAAGTAAAAAAAACCGAAGGTATAGATATCATCATGGCTGTTGATATTTCTGCTAGTATGCTTGCAAGAGATTTGGAGCCAAACCGCCTGGAAGCTTTAAAAGAAGTTGCAAACAATTTTGTAAACGGCAGACCAAATGATAGAATAGGTCTCGTGATCTATGCAGGAGAAAGTTATACCAAAACTCCACTTACAAGTGACAAGTCTATCATTATAAATGCTATAAGCGATCTCAATTATACACAGAATATTGAGGGTGGAACAGCTATAGGAATGGGGCTCGCCACTTCTGTAAATAAACTAAAAGACAGTAAAGCAGAAAGCAAAGTCATAATCTTATTGACAGATGGAGAAAATAATGCAGGATTTATAGACCCAATTACCGCAACGCAATTAGCAACAGAGTATGACATTAAAACATACACTATTGGTGTTGGCAGTAATGGAATGGCTTTATCGCCAGTAGGAATTAAACCCAACGGCCAGTTTGAATATAGAAATGTTGAGGTGAAAATTGATGAAGCACTTTTGAAGACGATTGCTGAAAGTACTAGTGGTAAATACTTTAGAGCTACAGACAATGAAAAATTTCAAGCGATCTATGAAGAAATTGATGCCTTGGAAAAAACAGAAATTGAAGAATTTAAGTTTTACAACTATGATGAGAAATACAGATTTTTCTTAATAATAGCTGGAGCCTTATTATTCTTGGAATTTTTATTAAAACACACACTTTTTAGAAGTTTTGTATAGATGTTTATAATAGAAGAACATATTTATTTTTGGGGTTTTCTGGTCTTGCCAGTCCTACTGCTCTTGTTTCTGAGTTACGTATACTGGAAAAAGAAAACTCAGAAGAAATTTGCCGAGGTAAGATTGTTCAAAAAATTGGCGCCGGAACAGTCTAGCTTTAAGTCAAACTTAAAGTTTATAGTGCTTTCACTTGGTTTCGCCTGTTTTGTGTTGGCTCTTGTCAATCCAAAACTCGGCACAAAGTTGGAAACTGTGAAACGAGAAGGTGTGGACATTGTCTTTGCCTTGGATGTTTCAAAAAGTATGCTTGCAGAAGATATTGCCCCCAACAGACTTGAAAAATCCAAACGTATTATTACTGAAATTATTAATAACTTAACTTCAGACCGTGTTGGATTAGTTGGTTATGCAGGAAGTGCTTTTCCTCAAGTTCCTATAACTACAGATTATGCCAGTACAAAAACGTTCTTGCAAAGCATGAATACAGATATGGTTTCCAGTCAGGGAACAGCCATCTCTCAGGCACTTGATTTGGCAAGATCGTATTACAATGACGACGATCAAACCAATAAAGTATTGGTCATTCTATCTGAAGGAGAAGATCATGATGGCAATGCTGAAAGTATGGCAGAACAAGCAGCAGAAGAAGGTATTAGAATTTATACAATAGGAGTAGGGACTGAACGTGGAGACCCTATCCCTATAAGAAGTGATGGAAGAATCCAATCCTACCTAAAAAATGATGCTGGTGAAACTGTAATTACAAAAAAGGATACAGAGACTTTACAAAGAATTGCAGAAATCGGAAATGGCAGTTATATCGATGGCGCTAGCACCTCTAAAGCAGTAGACGAAATATTGGGAGAATTGCAAAAAATTGAAAAAACAGAATTTGAAGCCAAACAATTTGCTGACTTTAAGAGTAAATATCAATGGTTTTTAGGTTTTGGTATATTTTTGGTACTGTTTGATATACTCTTGCTGGAAAGAAAAACAGCTTGGATACGAAGACTAAATTTATTTAATGAGAGAACGAAAGATGAAGATTAGAAGTATAATTTTATTTGTTTTGATAAGCTTGTTTACTGTATTTTCAATGCAGTCTCAAAGCTTTTCTGATGCGCCCAAAAAAGCTAAAACTTTATTGGCTGAAGCAGAGTCTAGTGACTTGAGCTTTCCTGTTTCTGAAGCTAAAATCAGAAAAGCTAAAGCGATAGATAAAGACAACTCAGATATCAGTTATAATTTTGGAAACCTATACATAAAGAACAATGAGCTGGAATCTGCTAGACTAAGACTTATTGAATCTATTGAAAGCACAGATGATAAATCGTTGAAGCATAAAAGTTATCATAACCTCGGTAACGTTCTGATGGAAGAAGAACAATACCAGATGGCTGTAGATGCCTATAAAGATGCTTTAAGAAACAATCCTACAGATGAAGAAACTCGCTATAATTTAGCTTATGCTAAGTCTAAATTGAAAGATGAGAAGAACGATGATAGTAAAGATGGTGACGATAATCAAGACGAAAGTCAAGATAAGGATGAAGACCAAAGCGAGGATAACAAGGATGAGGGAGAAAACGAAGACAAAGAAAAAGACCAGCAAGATAAAGATCAAGAGAACGACAAGGGTGATAAGAATGAAAATGAGGAAGATCAAAAAGACGATCAAGGAAGTAAAGATAAAGAGGAAAAAGAGAAAGATGGCGAAGGTGGAGAAGATGAACAAAAGCAGCCTCAACAGCCCCAAAATCAAAAAGGACAGATTTCTCCACAGCAAATTCAGCGTTTGCTAGAAGCTATTGAGAATCAGGAAAAAGACGTCCAGGAAAAGCTAAATGCTCAGAAAGCAAAAGGTCAAAAATCTAAAACAGGAAAAGACTGGTAAAATGAAACACTTAGTATTTTTATTAGTTTTTCTACTTGGTTGGAGTTCTTCTGCTCAGGTTACTTTTACTGCAGAGGCAAGTAGATCTACACTTGGAATCAATGAAAGATTGAAAGTTGAATTCACTGTTGATGCTAATGGGGATAACTTTTTACCTCCAAGCTTTGAAGGTTTAAAAAAAATTGGCGGACCTAACCAATCCTATTCTCAGCAATACATAAATGGCAAAAGTTCTTTTCAAAAAAGCTATACCTATTTTTTTCAGCCAGAACGAAGAGGAACAATTACCATAGGTCAAGCAGAGATCACTGTAGATGGTCAAGTTTATAAGACTTCACCAATAAAAGTAGAAGTCACAGCGGCCGTGGATACGCCAAACCAGTCCAAAGCTGTTGCAGAAGCTGGAAGTGGCATTCATCTGATCGCAGAAGTAAGTAAACCTAAGCCATATTTGAATGAGGGGATTTATGTGGTGTATAAATTGTTTTTTAGTCAGAGTGTAAACATTAGAAATTGGAGGCCTCTTGATGATCCTAAATTTGAAGGATTCTGGAGCCAAAACATCAATATAGATCAGCTTGAGGTTAAAGAAGGCGAATTTGGGGGACAACCTTTTCGTTATGTAGAACTTCGTAAAACCGTTTTATATCCACAGAAAACAGGAGAACTAAAAATTGAACCTTTATCCCTGGCCGTTTCTGTTGAAGTGCCGACAGATAGAAGAGATTTTTTCGGTAGACGAATGTATGATGTAGTTGAAAAAAACTTCTCTGCCAATACTAGGACTGTAGACGTAAAGCCTCTCCCAGAAGAAGGTAAACCAGCAGGATTTTCTGGGGCGGTTGGCGAATTTGATTTCAAACTGAAAGCGAATAAGAAAGAACTCGATGCTCAAACATCTTTAGAATTAACGTCAGAGGTAAGTGGAAGAGGGAACTTGAAATTATTCAACCTGCCAAAAATTCAAACTCCTTCATCTTTTGAAGTTTATGAGCCAGAGCGAAATGAAAATGTAAGAACTTCAAGTCTTGGTATGCGCGGAAGTATTTCAGAAAAATATACGGTTATACCTGAGTTTAAAGGTGAATATGTGATTCAACCAACATCATTTTCATATTTCAATCCGAATAGTGAATCTTACGAAACTTTACAATCTAGTCCAATTACTATTCAGGTAAATTCAGGTCCAGAACGTCCAAAAGAAACTCAGGTAGCTTCAGAAAACGATTCCAATAGACCTCAGAATATTATTTCTTCAAAAAGCAATTTCAATTATATCAAATTGAAAACAAACTTGAAGGAAAAAGATCAATCACAATTCTTTCAATCTCCACTGTATTGGGCTTTGTTTTTCATACCGTTCTTAAGCATCCCCTTTATGCTGATTTTTGGTAAAGTAAAAAACAGAGAAATTGATCAGAACCAGGCACAACTTAAACGCGCAAATAAATTGGCTAAACGCTATTTGTCTGAAGCCAAAAAGAATATTGGTGACTCTAAAGCTTTCTATGAGTCTTTGGAGCGTGCTCTGCATAATTACATGAAGGCAAGATTGAAGATCCAGACTTTAGATATGCAAAAGGATAAAATCCAGGAATTGCTTTCAGAAAAAGGGGTTTCTCAAGAAGCAACAAAAGACTTTTTGAAAATTCTGGAAAGTTGTGAATTGGCAAGATACACGCCATCAGTCACTGAAGACATGAAAAATGATTTTGATAAAGCCGCTAAAGTTATTTCAGAAATTGATAAAGAAGTTTAATATGAAGTTTTATAGTTACTTATTGATATTCTTAATCAGTTGTACAGTATTTGCTCAAGCAGAAGATACTTTTGATAAGGCCAACTCTGCTTATGCAGATAATGAGTTTGGACAGGCGGTAAAGCTGTATAACAATATATTAGAAGAGGGCTTGTCATCAGCTGAATTGCATTTCAACTTGGGAAACGCATATTTTAAACAGAATGATTTAGCCAATGCTATTTACCATTATGAAAAGGCGCTTCAGTATAATCCTGCTGACCAAGAAATAAAAGAAAATCTTGAGATAGCAAATACACAAACGATAGATAAAATTGAAAATGCACCTGAGTCCAACCTCAATTCTTTAATGTTTACGATTACACATGCGATGAAACTAAATTCCTGGGCTTGGTTGAGCATAGGTCTTTCAGTGTTATTTGGTGTATTTATGGTACTTTATTTTAGAAGCTCTACAACTAAAGGGAAACGCAGAAACTTTTCAATAGCAATATTTCTTGTCGTTCTGGCTGTTTCGAGTTTACTGTTTGGTCATTTCCAAAATCAACGTCAGATAGAGCAGTCTTATGCTATTATTTTTGAAAATCAACTGCCTGCATATGTTGAGCCTAGTCCTAGAAGCGACATCAATTTTGAATTAAACAAAGGAACTAAAGTAATTTTGGGGTCCACTTTTAGAGAGTTTACACAAATTGAACTCTCCGATGGATCTAAGGGTTGGGTAAAAACTAACTCTTTCAAAAAATTATAACAAGAATTTTTAATTCATCATTTAACAAATCCATATATTTACTAAATATATGAGATTAAAATTATTTATACTTATTTTTTCCTTTGCCAACCTCTTGGTAACCCCCACTCTCGTTATGTTATATGATGGTGGTGAGAATATTTCCTTTTTCATTAATCTAAATGAAGAAGAAAATTCAGAAAAAAATAATGTTTCATTTGGTGAATATCTCTCTGATGAATCTGACAAGATAATTAGTTCATCAGATTTTTATTATTCAAGATCTTTTTTACACTACACATCAAGTTATAAAAGTGTCTATCAAAAAATAGTTTCTCCCCCTCCAGATTTTAAATTGAATTATTTCATTTAATCATTTTAATTTCAATTTATAACTCTAAGTGCTTTTCTATGAAAAGCACCATTTCAAATATTTTATGTTTAAACATTTAAACAAAGACGTACCAGCTAGTATAGTTGTCTTTTTTGTAGCACTACCATTATGTCTAGGTATTGCTTTGGCCAGTGGAGCTCCACTTTTTTCAGGAGTAATTGCTGGGATTGTGGGGGGAATAGTCGTAGGAGCTTTAAGTGGGTCATCACTAGGTGTGAGTGGTCCTGCTGCAGGACTTGCGGTTATTGTACTTGGTGCAATAGCCAGTCTTGGTAAATATGAATACTTTCTTGTCGCTGTTGTTATAGGTGGTGCCATACAAATCCTTTTAGGCTTTCTAAAAGCTGGAATTATCGGTTATTATTTTCCCTCTTCAGTTATTAAAGGAATGCTGGCGGGTATAGGTATCATTATCTTTCTTAAACAGTTTTCCGTTGCTTTTGGTTTACCAGATGAGTATAATTTTTTTGATTATAACATCTCCGTTATGCTAGATAACGTTGTTATTGCATGGAATCAACTTTCTGTTGGTACATTAACCATTACTATTCTCAGTATTGCTATCATGTTACTTTGGTCCAATGTTCTTGAGAAAAAACATCAGATATTTAAAATCATTCCGGGACCTTTAGTAGCTGTTGTTGTAGGTGTACTGTACAAGCTTTTTATCGATGACGCTAGCTTGTTGGGGATTTCAGATTCTAACTTAGTTTCTGTTCCAGTACCCGATAATTTCTCTGACTTTATAGGTCAGTTTACGTTTCCAGACTTTTCAATTATTACTTCAAGTGAAATCTGGATAGTAGGTTTAACTTTAGCAATTGTAGCGAGTTTAGAGACACTGCTTAGTGTTGAAGCGACAGATAAGCTCGATCCAAGAAAAAGGGTAACTCCAACCAATCGAGAATTGCTTGCTCAGGGAACTGGAAATATGGTTTCCGGATTCATTGGCGGTCTGCCTATCACACAAGTTATCGTAAGGAGTTCTGCAAATATCCAATCTGGTGGACAAACCAAATTATCAACTATTTTACACGCCTTATGGTTATTGCTAGCTGTAGTCTTTATCCCAAATTTGCTAAACCTTATTCCTTTGGCTGTATTGGCTGGAGTTCTTTTAATCGTTGGATATAAGCTGGCCAAGCCTTCACTTTTTATAGATCTATTCAAGTTAGGTAAAACTCAATTCTTACCTTTCATCGTCACCGTTTTAGGTATAGTTATAGGGGATTTGCTTATTGGTATTGGACTAGGTCTAGCCGTAGGAATTACAATGGTTCTGATCAATAGTTTCAAAAATTCACACTTCTTACACATTAAGAGAACTGAAGGTGAGGATAAAAATGATGTTATTAATATGACTCTAGCCGAAGAAGTTACTTTCTTTAATAAAGGGACTATTTTAAAAACATTAAACGATATTTCCAGGAATACCAACCTAACTATCGATATCAGAAAATCAAAATATTTGGATTATGATGTCTTAGAAATTTTAGATGATTTTTCTATAAAAGCAAAAAATCGCAACATTAATATCACAATCATTTCAAAACTTGGAGAGTTTGAAAATCCAGAGAAATTCGATAAGTTTTTCAATATAAATTTAAAAGAAGATTAATTATGTTAAATAAAATAATTACAAAACAAGAACAAGAAGCTCTAACTCCAGATGAGGTTTTAAAAGACCTTATGGAAGGTAATAAGCGATTTACTTCAGAAGATTTCCATTCAAGGGATTATAACGCTATGAAAGTAAGTGCAACAGGTGGTCAATATCCAAAAGCTGTGGTTTTATCTTGTGTAGATAGTAGAGTGCCGGTAGAAACAGTCTTAGACCAAGGAATTGGTGATGTATTTGTAGCTAGAGTTGCAGGCAACTTTGAAAATACAGACATCCTTGGAAGTATGGAATATGCATGTAAAGTCGCAGGGAGTAAACTGGTCTTCGTTCTAGGCCATGAAAGTTGTGGAGCAGTAAGTGCAGCTTGCGACGGAGTAGAATTGGGTAATATCACTCATTTACTTAGCAACATTAAACCAGCAGTGGAAGCTGTAAAGACTGATGGAAAAAGAGATTCTTCCAATAAGGAATTTGTTCACAACGTGGTTCAAAAAAATGTCGAACTTACCATGAATAGAGTTAGGGAAAAAAGTTCAATTCTAAAAAGCATGGAAGAAAAAGGAGAAATTAAAATAGTTGGAGGTGTTTATTCTCTTCAAACAGGTGAAGTAGAATTACTTTCTTAATCACTTTTTTCATTATTTAAATTATAACCCTCAAATTTTGTTTGAGGGTTTTTTATGCGTCTTTATCTCCATTCAAAAGTTCACTTTTATTTAGTAATTCTTCTAAAGAAGGCAAAAGCGTTGAGCTTAATTCTCTTATGGTAGTGACTACGACAGAACTATTCAGTTTTGTTTCTGAAATAAACCTGCCGTCACCATTTATGTAATCAAAAATAAGAAGTAAGATAAAAATGAAAAGTCCTGTTTTGATCACACCAAACACAGAGCCGAATATCCTGTTGATCAGTCCTAATGCGATACTATGAACAATGGTAGTTAAGATTTTAGCAATGATAGAAACTAAAATTACTATACCAATAAACACAATAAAAAAGCTGGCAATTTCAATACTTGATGAGGACCAATTTGTCCATTTTTCAAGATAACTTTCAGCGATGTATCCGTAATTTAAACCTCCGAATATCCCAGCTAATAAAGCCACTATTCCAGCAAGCTCTACAATGAATCCTTTTTGAAAACCCCTAATAAAACCTAGTAGCAGGAAAACACCAAGAACAATATCTATCACATTCATAGCGTCAAATATAATCAATTCGGTTAAAGCGAGTACCTTTGTAGCATGAGAGATGAGTTACTAAAAACACGTTGGGAAAGCCTTCAAAATAAGCTATCCAATCAATTTGCAGATGGCGAACTAATGGATATAGATGCTATTATATACTTAGTGGGCGTACAGGAGCTTGGTAAACCACAGGCTAAGTTCAAAAAGGATGATAAAATCAATTTAATGCATATTGCTATTTGTACATTATTGGAACCTTACGGATTTTATGAATTTGACTTTATTGATGAAGATGGTTGGCCACATTTCACCAACACTTCTAAGCTGCCAGCACTCAAAGCAGGCGAGCAAACTGTCTTGATGAAAGAGGCTCTTGTAAGCTATTTTCTCAAACGCAAGTACTTAGAATAGTATAAGGTTTTAAATAATAGATTTTCTAAGTAGGAAACAGTCTATTTTTTCTAAATTTGCGAATTCATTTTACCAACTACCATGATAGATAAGATAAAGGGTTATATAGATGAGGTTGAGCGTTTTACAGCAGATAAAGCTGAAGATGTTGAACAATTCAGAATACAGTATTTAGGAAAAAAGGGAATTTTAAATGAGTTTTTTGCTGAATTCAAAAACGTTCCTAATGAGGAGAAAAAGGAATTTGGTAAGACTATCAATCAGTTAAAAATTTCTGCCCAGGAAAAAGTCGATCAATTAAAACGCGAAATAGCTTCAAAAGTTGAAGAGAAAGGAATTTATGGTGATCTCACCAGACCTGGCGAACCTATGGAAATAGGAGCGAGGCATCCTATATCTTTAGTCAAAAATAGAATCACAGAAATATTTTCAAACATCGGTTTCAATGTATCCGAAGGACCTGAAATTGAGGATGATTGGCATAACTTCACTGCATTAAACTTGCCGGAATATCACCCTGCAAGGGATATGCAAGATACGTTCTTCATCCAAACCGATCCTAAAGATATTTTGTTAAGAACACATACCTCCAGCGTTCAAGTGCGCTATATGGAAAATAATGAACCTCCTATCAGAACAATTTCTCCTGGTAGAGTCTTCAGAAATGAGGATATTTCTTCAAGATCACATTGTATTTTTCACCAAGTCGAAGGTTTGTATATCGACAAGAATGTATCCTTCAAAGATTTAAAACAAACTTTAATTTATTTCACCAAAGAGTTATTTGGAAAGTCAAAAATCAGACTAAGACCTTCTTATTTCCCATTTACTGAGCCTAGTGCAGAGGTAGATATTTATTGGGGTTTGGAAACTGAAACTGACTATAGAATTACCAAAGGAACAGGCTGGTTAGAAATTATGGGTTGTGGAATGGTCGACCCTAACGTTTTAAAGAATTGCAATATTGATCCTAAAGAATATAGTGGTTTTGCTTTTGGTATGGGTATAGAACGTATCGCTATGCTACTGTATCAGATAGGAGATATCCGTATGTTTTATGAAAATGATGTACGTTTTCTAGAGCAATTCAAATCTTCTTTATAAGCTATTATGAAGAAGGATATCGATAAACATATTCCTGAAGTTGAGAATGTCTACATCGTTGCTTCGTTTGAATATAACATAACATTCAAGGTTGATGAGTGGACGATTTATCTAGTCAATGATAATTCTGAAGCCTTAGAAACTGTTTTAATTGTTTCTAAAGGTGAAAGTAGATCCAAAACAACTTCCATTCTTAGAAAGAAATTAGATGTTTTACCACCAAAATCTTTTGCTAAACTGGAATTCTTGCATGAAGATGTATTGGAGGTGGATAATATATTTCAAGTCACCTATTTTTTAGATGGTAAATTGATGCATAAAGATTTTAAATTTCCAAGACACAGCTTGAAACCTAAAGACATCAAGACATTACCCCTGCTGACTTCAAAAGGAATTGTAGCGAAGTAGATTTACTTTTTATGTTTGTCTGCTTAATAACCTAAAAATAATTTTTGTCTCCCTTAGTACTTTGACTTCGCTCTGGAAAAGGGGGATGTTGCTAGACTTGAGAATTTGTTCAAATAAGCTTTTAGGCTTCTTGGCGGATATGCGATATTCTTTACAACGGCTCTTTCTGAACCTTCCTCAAGTTCATAAGTACTATTGAAGACAAAATCAGAAGAATACCAATCCATTTATATATGTTTTGATCCTCATTTAGGACAAAATAACCCATAAGCACAGCTACAGGAAGTTCTATAGACGAAATGATAGCTCCGAGTCCAACGTTTATTTTAGGCATGCCTGCCGTGAAGAATAATGGCGGTAAAATAGTTCCGAATAAGGCTAAAACAGGTCCCCAAATCATAAAAATGCCATAATCTATATACTCGATAAGCTCGGGTAAAGTTATTGCAGAAACAATGATGAGTCCACCAAACATCATCCATTTGCTTCTGGTAATCGGGTGGTATTGTGTACCAACACTATTAGATGTCATAATTGTAATTGTATAGGATAAGGCTGCTAGGATTCCAAAGCCAATACCTGCCAGACTCACATCTTGTTTCTCGATCAGTAAATCTGCAGCGAGAACCGTTCCTATCAAAATAAGAATGACAGAGATGATTTTGATTCTAGTCGGTTTTATTTTGTTGATGATACTATCCAAAACAACTCCAATCCATACGCTTTGCATCAATAATACAATGCCCACAGATACAGTGATGTATTGCATTGCCAGATAATAAAATATACTTGTAAATCCTAAGGATGTTCCAGCAAGCATAAGATAGAAAATTGTTTTATGTTTTAACTTTTTGTCTGTAATAGGTGGTTTTTTCTTTTTCAGAAAAAGATTCAAAATCATTAGAGCAATAAAGCCAAGTAACATTTGTGAAAAAGTAACTTCATAAACGGTATAATGCTCTTCGTATGCTAGTTTTACAAAAGTTGTAAGTAAACCATAGCATGAAGCGCCCAGGGCAACAAAAATGCCACCTTTCAAGGTTGAATTCATTTAGATAATTTATTAATTAAGCTTGTCAGCTAATTTTTCGAAGACTTTCTTGGGATTCTTTCCTTCGTATAAAACTTTGTAAACTGCGTTTATGATGGGTGTTTTTGCCTTTTTATTACCGAATGATTTACTGATTTCGTAAGCAGAATTGGTGGCATAATAACCCTCTGCAACCATACTCATTTCCATTTGTGCACTTTTTACAGTGTAGCCTTTTCCAATCATGTTTCCAAAATATCTATTGCGACTAAAGACGGAATAACCAGTAACCAATAAGTCTCCTAAGTAAGCAGAATCATTGATGTTTCGTTTCATTTTGTAACGCTTTTTAATGAAGCGTTTCATTTCTCGTATAGCATTACTCATAAGAACACTCTGGAAATTATCTCCATACCCTAAGCCATGAGCAATTCCTGCAGCAATAGCATAAATATTTTTGAGCACAGCGGCATATTCTGTTCCTATAATATCTTCAGACACATTACATTTTATGTAATCACTGCTTAGAAATTGAGCCAATGTTGTGGCATGATCTTCTTTAGCACAAGCAATAGTTAAATAAGATAAGCGTTCCAAGGCTACCTCTTCTGCGTGGCAAGGCCCAGTGATAACGCCTATTCTATCAAAAGGAATGTCGTATTGTTTATGGAAATGTTCTCCCACTAGGAGCTGTGATTCCGGGACAATTCCTTTAATAGCACTGAAGATAATTTTATCTGAAATATCTACTGTGATCTTATCTAGCTCTTTTTTCAAAAAAGCTGAGGGTACAACAAAAATCAAAAAATCTGATTCTTGAACAACCTTATTGATATCGCTAGATAATTTAATTTGTTTAGGATTAAACTCTACCGCGCTAAGGTAGTTGGGGTTGTGATGTTCTTTTTCAATATGGTCTATGACTTCCTGATTCCTCATGTACCAATTTACCTCAGGAACATTTTCACAAAGCATTTTCACGATAGCTGTAGCCCAACTTCCGCCGCCAATTACACCAAAATTTGGATTAGGATTTGTCATATGTTTTGTGTTTGTAAAATTTGTCGTCTGTATCTAATCGTGATTTACAATAGATTCAAAACTTGATAAATATTAGTGTTTCTTAGCTCAGATTAACAAAGTTTTAGTCCTCTTACCTGTAAAAATTCATCTCATCTATATACTCCCAGACTTTATGCTGAAGTAGAGGTGTTACATTTTTACCAGACTTTATCATTTTCCTAATCAAAGTAGATGAAATTTCCATGAGTGGAGTATCTGTGGCAAATATTTTTGGATGATTTTGAAACTGCTCTGGTATTTCAGATCTTGTAGCCCTTGGACAGACATAGATTTCATGATGTTCTAAAATTGTCTCGTAGTTTTTCCATTTGTGGAAATTCACTAAGTTATCTTCTCCCATAATCAATGCAAAACTTAAATCTGGATGCGAATCTTTAAGCTCTGCCAAAGTTTTGGAAGTATAATTTGGCTGTGGTAATTTGAACTCCACATCACATGGCTTCAGCTTTTCATAACCTTCTGTCGCACGATATACCAATTCAAACCTGTGATGATTATCTAGTAGGTTATTTTTCTTTTTGAAAGGGCTCTGAGGGGTTGTTACAAGCCAGATTTCGTCTAAATCTGTGTTCTCTGCTAAATGATTGGCAATAATCAAATGACCAATATGAAAGGGATTGAAAGTTCCAAAATATAAGCCTATTTTTTTCATTTGATAAAATTTTTGACCAAATGATAGGCTTCATCAAGTGCCGTCTCCAAATCTTCATTGACGATAATATGGTCAAACTGTGGGGCAGTGGCCATTTCAATAGACGCTTTGGCAACTCTCATGGCAATACGATCCTCAGATTCAGTTTTTCGCTTTTTAAGCCTGATTTTGAGTTCTTCAATGCTAGGTGGCTCTACAAAAACAGCCAAAGTTTGCTCTGGATATATTCTTTTGATGTCTAATCCGCCAACTACATCAATATCGAAAACCACATGTTTTCCCATCGCCCAGATACGCTCGACTTCGGCATTTAAAGTTCCGTAAAAATTGTCTCGGTAAACTTCCTCCCACTCCAGGAAATCATCATTTTTGATGTGAGACTTGAATTCTTTCAAATCCATAAAATAATAATCCTTGCCATCCACTTCATTTTCTCTAGGGGCTCTGGAAGTCGCCGAAATTGAAAATTCTAAATTCAAATCTTCTTGCTTCAGGAGATGTCTCACAATCGTTGTTTTTCCAGAACCAGATGGTGCAGAAAACACAATAAGTTTACCTTGTTTTTTGTCGTCCATACTTAAAGTACGTTAAGCAATTGTTCTTTTATTTTCTCGAGCTCATCCTTCATTTGCACTACCAGTTTTTGCATAGGAGCAAAGTTGGATTTACTTCCTATCGTATTGATTTCCCTGCCGATTTCCTGGCAAATAAAATTGAGTTTTTTTCCGTTAGAATCTGAAGAATTCAGCGCTTTGATGAAATAAGATAAGTGGTTGTCTAGTCTTGTTTTTTCCTCAGTGATATCGTATTTCTCAATGTAGTAGATCAATTCTTGTTCAAATCGATTTTCATCTATTTTTTCTTTCAGCTCTTCAATTCCTTTTCTCAGTCTCGTTTTCACGTGTTCAATGCGCTCAGGATCTACGGATTTTATTTCTGAAAGTAATTCCGTTAGGTTATGAATGCGAAGTTCAAAGTCTTCTTTCAAAACTTTACCTTCATCAGTTCTGAAGGTATTGATTTGTTCTAAAGCCAAACCTAACACCCGATATACCGCTTCAGAATCTTCTTTTTCCAATTCATTCTTTTCTGAACTTAAGGCATTAGGCATCGACATTGCTATCTGAAGCAAACGGTTATAATCTCCGTTGGTTGATGATGGAAACTGCTGAAGTTGTTTCAGGTAATTTTCAACGACTTTAGTATTGATTTTGGCAGTGCTTTCTTCTTCATGTTTTTCGACCTGAAGAGAGAAATCCACTTTTCCTCGGCTTAGGCTTTGCGAAAGTTTGTTTCTAATGGGAAGTTCCACCTCTCTAAATTCTGAAGGAATTCTTACGTTGGCATCTAAATTTTTGCTGTTGAGAGATTTTATCTCGACGGTAAAAGTTTTACCAGCTATTTCTAGCTTGCTTTTTCCGTAACCAGTCATGGATTGAATCATAAATTCTTTGTCTTAAAAAGATTTTGCAAATGTAGCAAATCCCACAGGAACTCAAGAATGAACTTGCATCTAAGCTTAAGGTCTAATGTTTATTTTATCGTAATTTCGTTTTTAGATATTAGCAAACAAATTAGATGAAATATTATATCATAGCTGGAGAAGCTTCTGGAGATCTTCACGCTTCCAACTTGATGCAAGCTATACGGGAAAAAGATACTTCTGCAGACTTTAGATTCTGGGGAGGTGATCTTATGCAAGAGGTGGGTGGAACGCTAGTAAAACACTACAGGGAACTTGCTTTTATGGGGTTCTGGGAAGTGATCACTAACCTGAAAACGATATTGAAAAACATTAAAATTTGTAAAGAGGATGTTTCTCGGTTTCAACCAGACGCTATCATTTTTGTCGACTATCCAGGCTTCAACATGAGAATTGCTAAATGGGCTAAAGGACAAGGTATTGCAACGCATTATTATGTCTCACCTCAAATTTGGGCCTGGAAAGAAAACAGAATCAAAGACATCAAAAGAGATGTTGACCACATGTATGTCATCCTCCCTTTTGAAAAAGACTTTTATGAAGAAAAGCATGATTTTAAAGTTCATTTTGTAGGGCATCCATTACTAGATCAGATCGAAAAGCGCAAAGAAATCAGTTTTGAAGATTTCAAGCACAAGCATCAATTGGACGATAAACCTATCATTGCCTTGTTGCCAGGAAGCCGAAAACAAGAAATTTCCAAAATGCTTACCGTGATGCTTTCAGTAGTTCCTAATTATCCGTCATATCAATTTGTGATAGCAGGAGCTCCAAGCCAGGATGAAGAATTTTATAAGTCAATAGTATCAGATTCCAAAGTAAAATTAATTCAAAATGACACGTATAATCTGTTGAGTAAATCTCATGCGGCGCTGGTGACATCCGGAACTGCAACCTTGGAAACGGCTCTGTTTGATGTGCCGGAAGTGGTTTGCTACAAAGGAAATTTGATTTCGTATTTGATCGCTAAGCAAATCGTAAAACTTGATTATATCTCTTTGGTGAATTTGATCATGGATAGAGAAGTAGTGAAAGAATTAATTCAAAATGAATTCACTTCCAAAAAGCTTAAAATTGAGTTAGACAAAATTTTAGATTCTTCCAAAAGGAAAACTTTGCTCAGTGATTATAAAGACTTAAAAACTAAGCTCGGCGGAGTGGGAGCGAGTCGCCGTACCGCCGAGTTGATTGTAAATAGTTTTGACCTCAAGTAAATCTCATTCTGAGCTTTCTCATTTCGAGACTGCCTAAAAAGCGATATTATAAAAGCTGTTTCCTCGAGCGGAGTCTAGAGGGTTAAGAATTTAGTAACTTTAAATACTATCGACTCCGCTCAAACTGACAAATTCTAATCCTTTGGATAGCCCAAATCACACGATAAGGTTTTTTATCCATTAAAGGCTACCACATTATTGATTTTGCCTTGAAGCATTTCTTTGAGCATGGTCTCGATGCCATTTTTCAGGGTGATTGTCGAAGAAGGACAACCACTACAGGCGCCTTGTAAGATGACTTCAACATCCTTGGATTCTTTATTATAAGACTTGAAAACGATATTTCCCCCGTCGCTCGCAACAGCTGGCTTGACGTATTCTTCAAGAATTTGTACTATTTCCTTTGAGATATCATCAAGATTGGAGGTGTCAATTTTTGGACTTGTTGCGTCTCCTGATTTCTCTTTTGAAACAGAACCCGTTTTTAAGATGGGACCACCTTCTTCAATATAAGTCTTGATGAAGCCTCTTAATTCGTTTGTGATCATGTCCCACTCGGCCATATCGTATTTGTTGATTGAGATGTAATTCTCATCCATGAATACCTCTTTCACGAAGGGAAAATGAAATAATTTCTGTGCCAAAGGTGAGCGATCTGCATCATCTATGGTTTTAAATTCAGCAGATTCCAAAACCAGTTTTTTATTAGCTACAAATTTCATTACTGAAGGATTCGGTGTGCTTTCTGCATAAACAGTAACAGGTATTTTCTTAGTGGACTCTGCCTCTTCTTCCTCTACGATTTTTCCACCTTCATTGAGGTGTTTTAGAAGTTGCTCAGCTACTTCATCTTGCACATCTTCCCACTCTATAATATTGTATTTATCTATGGCGATAAAGTTTTGGGAGATATAAACTGTTTTTACAAACGGTAAGTAAAACAGCTGAGAGGCTAATGGGGAATTGGAAGCTTCTTCTATATTGTGATATTCGTAGCCTTTTTGTTTAGTTAGAAATTCATTGAATTCAAACTTTAATATGGAAGGTTTGTTAGTTGTTTTTATTTCTACGGTGTAATTCGACATAATCCTACATTTTTGTGCAAAATTACAAAACAAAACTCTAGAAATGTTTGATTTGAGTTTCTATTAGGAATAGTAATTTCGATAAAAGTAATTTTTACAAAAGCAGTATTCGTAATATTTATAGCAAAAATTAAAAATAAACATCAATAATAAGTTATATTTGAGTTAGTTAATTTTAAAGTCTCAAATTGGACTATTTTGGTTTATATATAAATTTTCAAAAAGTATCTTTATTGATACTACGTTTTTTTGTTATATTAATTACAAGTTCGATATATTCTCAAGAACTTAGTTTGCCTATTTATTCTGATTATTTAACAGATAACTACTATCTGGTACACCCTTCTATGGCTGGTGCTTCTAACTTTAATAAAGTGAGACTCACAGCCAGACAGCAGTGGTTTGATGTAAATGACGCTCCCAGTTTACAAACTCTGAGCGTAAATGGAAGAATAAATGATAAAGTAGGCCTGGGCGGAGTTTTTTATAATGATTCTAATGGTAGGTTTAGTCAGCAAGGAGCCTTTGCGACCTTTGCTTACCACCTTATGTTTTCCAGATCTACAGCAGATATCAATCAGCTTTCATTTGGTCTAAGTGCTGGTATTATTCAGGATCATTTAGATCAAAGTGAACTCTTAGGGACTGGTGACCCAGCAATTGATGGGCTTCAGTATTCTGAAATGGGATTCAATTTAGATATCGGAGTTTCTTATTTTTTTTTAGATTTCTTTGCACATGTTACATTGAAAAACCTGTTGCCTCAACAGCGTAAAGTTTTTTCTGAATTTTCAGAACCTGATAATCAGCGACAATACCTAGCTTCAGTAGGCTATACGATTATTCCATTGCAATCTCGTTGGCTCTTTGAGCCTTCTTTGTTTTTTCAATATAGAGAAGCAATTAATCAATCTAATGTTGATTTAAATGCTAAAGCTTATTATCAGCTTAATGTTGGTCAGGTTTGGGGTGGAGTTTCATATAGAAGAGCTCTAGATGGATTAAAATTTACAGTCTCAGGAGCTCAAACTCAATCTCAAAACCTTCAATACATCTCTCCTTTTGTTGGTTTCAATTATAATAGGTTTATGGTGGCTTATACCTATTCTCATCAAGCTTTTTCCGAAGTGATTTCTACAAGTGGATTTCATCAGATAACTCTTGGTTACGACTTTGGAGAAAACAGAAAACGACAAAAGTGTATTTGCCCAGCGGTGAATTATTAAAAATCTTTTCGACTCACTTTCGCATTCGGGATTTCTTCGATAAGTTTTTTTATATGAAATATATTATCTGCATTGGAATAAATTTGAACTCTTCCCTTTCCCCTAAAAGAAGTTTTCAGTTTATTCTTCTCTAAAATAGCCTCAGTTTGTTTAGCGACCGCTCTGCCAGAATCTATAATTTTCACATGAGGTGGTAGAATTTGTTTGAGTTGAGGTATGATGTAAGGAAAATGAGTACAACCCAAAACTAGATAGTCTA
Organism: Psychroflexus salinarum; assembly: GCF_042677225.1. Lineage (NCBI taxonomy): Bacteria > Pseudomonadati > Bacteroidota > Flavobacteriia > Flavobacteriales > Flavobacteriaceae > Psychroflexus > Psychroflexus salinarum. The sequence goes on along the minus strand of NZ_JBHTIV010000005.1, from coordinate 269,401 downwards.
TGTTTTCGTTTATAAAAGGATGTAGCTGTTCTTTCAATTGTTCAATAAACTTTTCTTCTGCCGTCCAGCCACCTTCAACTGCTTCAACTATTCCTTTACCAATAACTTCTATGACATCAATGCCTTGTGTAAAAGCTTCAGAGGTCTGTTTAAACAATTCACTACTTAGCGTTCCTTTAGTGGCTAAAATACCAACGCTTTTGACTTCTGAATTTAATGCTGCTGGTTTTATTGCGGGCTCTATTCCTATAAATGGAAGTTTATATTTTGATCTTAAGTAAAAAATAGCATTGGTTGTAGCAGTGTTACAAGCTACTACTATCAATTTAGCCTTCATGCTTAAAGCTAGTTCTGTGTTTTTCACACTTAAATCTATAATCTCTTGAGGTGTTCGTATACCATATGGTGCGTTTTTACTATCGGCCAGATAGATGAAATCTTCATGAGGTAAAAGCTTAACTACCTCTTTCAAAATAGAAGTTCCTCCTACGCCAGAATCAAATAAAACAATTGGTTGTTGGGACATATCAAATAAAAAAGACCATCACAAAGATGGTCTTTTTCTATGAATTATGAGTAAATGGAATTACTCTCCTATAGCAGCTTTTGCATCAGCCATCAAGTCGTAACCGTCTGCCATCAATACTCCAGCTCCAATTGAAGAATCAAGAACATAGTCATAACCTTTAGCTCTAGCCACTTCTTGAATTACATTTCTAGCTCTTTCTAAAACAGGTCTCATCAGCTCTTCTTGTTTTTTCTGAAGATCTTCAGATGCAGTTTGTCTATACTCCATGATAGATTGTTGCATTTCCTGAAGCTCCATAGCTCTTTTTTGATTTTCTTCTTCTGTTTTAGTACCTGCTTCTCTTTGGTAACGCTCATTGGTTTTTTGCGCTTCCTTCAACAAGTCGTCTATTTCTTTACGATATGTTTTTTCGCGTTGGTCTAACTCTGTCATTACAGACTTATAACTTGGTAAATTTTGTACAAACTCTTGAGAGTTTATGTGTGCAATTTTAGATTGTGCATTTGTGGTTGCCATCAATCCAAAAGACAATACCAAGGCTATTACAATTGTTTTCAAAGTTTTCATTCTTAATTTTAATTTAGTGATTATGATTTATTGTTTTCTCTTGCGTTTCTTATAGAGTCTCTTTCTCTTTGTTGTTCTTCTCTTTGTTTTAGTATTCTGGCTCTTCGCTCTTCAAATTGTTTCTGTCTGGCTTCTCTAAGTGAATCCCTCTTTCTTTGGCGCTCATCAATTAAAGCTTCTCTTTCGCTCTTTCGCTCTTCCTCCTTAAGCGCTTTTTCTTCCTCCTTAATTTCGTCCTCTTCTGCCTTTCCAACAGATTTATAATCATCTAGTTCTTCAATCACATCAGCGGTCTCTATTCCCGCACCTCTGGAATTTCTATTTATTAACTTTAAAATGACTTCACTTAAATCATGTCTTCTGGCAGAAAACAAAAGTAAAGTTTCTGCAGAGTTTTCAAAAATAAAATCATAATCTCTACTTTCTCCAATTTCTTGAATAGCATTGAAAATTTGATCTTGTATGGGTTGAATCAATTGTCTTTTCTGAACGATAAAATCACCAGAAACTCCAAAGCGTTTATTACGATATTCTAATAATTTATTCTCTAAATAACTAATTTCATCTTCCATGTCTTGAACAAGTTCAGCTGTAAGAAGAGGTCTTTCGTTTTCTAGTTCAGCTTTCAAGTCATCTATTTCGTTTTGCTTGCTTTCAATTTCCGTTCTCCATTGCTGAGCTTTCATATCTAGTTGATTTGAAGCCTGCTTATATTCCGGGAGCTTGTCTAAGACGTAGTCGATGTCTACATAAGCAATCTTTAAACCACTTTGACCAACCATCGAAAAAGTGAAAAAACTTAGGAATAAAACATATTTAAATAACTTCATAACTCTAATGTATTAAAAACTATGCCAACTTTAAAATTGTTGTCCAATGATAAAATGAGTTTCCCATCCATTTGCACCGGTATTCGATCCTGGTATCGGATCAAATCCATATCCAAAGTCAATACCAAGCAGACCAAATGCAGGCATGAATATTCGTAAACCTGCACCGGCAGAACGACTCATTTCAAATGGAGTGAAATCTTTAAACTGATCGAAAGTAGCACCACCTTCCAAGAATGCAAGTCCGTAAATAGATGCCGAAGGCTTCAATGTGATTGGATATCTCAATTCCATCGTGTACTTATTATATATAGAAGCACCATCGTTAAAACTTTCCTCTCCTCCTACAGTTCTAGATCTTGGAAGGATCGATTGATTTGGGTAACCTCTCAACGCAACGATCTCACGACCATCTAGTGCAAATCCAGCAAGGCCATCACCTCCTAAGAAAAATCTTTCAAAAGGCGGAATGCCTCTGTCATTGTTGTAAGCTCCTAAAAACCCATATTCGAACTTTGTTCGTAAAACTAATTTATCAAACAAATTATTATACCAATCTCCGCTAAATTTAACTTTGTAAAATTCTAGCCAATTAAATCTTTGTTGATCTATATCTGCTAGCGCTTCAGCATCGTTGTTTGCCAGAGCTTCATTTCTTTCAGTTCTAAGCTGCCCATAATCTACATCGTTGAAAGCAGAGTAAGGCAGGGTGAATTTAACAGAGAAATCAAATTCAGATCCACCCATTGGGAATATAGGATTTGTAAAAGTATTGTTTCTGTTTAATCCTACTGTAAAGGAGAGATTGTTGGATTGCCCATTTGGGAATCTAAATAAACCAATATTATAATTATTCAATTGAAAATTCTGATAACCAATTGCTGTAGATAGAGTAAAGTTTTGATCTGGTTCTCTCAGACGTTTTGCAAAACCTACGTTGATTCCTGATATTGTAAAACTTCTATCGTTATCTGCCCTTCTTGTTAATGGATTAAATAAGAACTGAATGGTTTGAGATAAAGATACAGAGAGCTGTACCGGTTTTTTTCCTCCAAGCCAAGGCTCAACAAAGGATAAACTGTAGTTCTGGAAAGCGATACTTGCTTGTGCTCTAAGCGAAAGCGATTGCCCATCACCCATTGGAACTGGTTTGTATGCCTCCTTATTGAATATGTTCTTGATAGAAAAATTATTGAATCTTAGTCCAAGAGTTCCGATGAAACCACCACCACCGTAACCACCTTGTAGTTCAATCTGGCTACTTCCTTGTTCTTCTACAATATAATGCAAGTCTAAAGTTCCAGACTGAGGATCCACATTCTCAAACTTTGGCTCAAGATTTTCAGCGTTGAAAAACCCGAGTTGTCCGAGTTCACGAATGGTATTCATCACGTCTTGCTTGCTATATTGCTGTCCTGGACGTGTCCTTAAATTTCTGAAGATGACATTATCATTGGTCTTGTCGTTTCCTGTAACCAGAATCTCGTTGAAGTAGGCGATCTTTCCTTCGTTAATTCTGATTTCAAAATCAATTGTGTCGTTGTAAATTTTTGTTTCTACAGGGGTTATATTTGAGAATAAATAGCCGTTGTTTTGATATAAATTTGTAATATCATCTGCGTCTGGTTTTTCATTATTCGCAATTTTATTTTGTAAAATAGTCCCATTGTAAGGATCGCCTTTACGAATTCCCATTAACTGATTAAGTTGAGCATCGCTGTAAGCAGAATTTCCAAGGAATTCGATATTTCCAAAGTAATATCTGTCTCCTTCTTTCACTTTAAGATTTATAGCAATATCTGTATCAGATTTCACAGTAATAGAATCGCTCACTATTCGTGCGTCTCTATAACCTTTTTCTTTAAATTTTTTGACAATCCTCTTTTTATCGGCCTCATATTCGTCTTCAACAAACTTGGAGCGCTTCCAGAATCTTAAGAAAAATTTCTCTTTAGTTTTCTTCATCATACGTTTAACCTTCCAGTCTGAAAACTGCTCGTTTCCTTCAATATTGATAGAGCTTATCTTTACTTTATCTCCTCTCTCAATATTGACGGTCATATCTACCAGATTATCTGTTGAAGTGGTGTCTACAACAGGAGTAGTATTGATTCTTGCCTTCGCGTTAAGAAATCCTTTCTCTTTATACTTATCTTGAATGTTGTTACGCAGATTAATGATAAAGTTTTCTGTGACCTTCGTGTTTTTTTGTAATTTATTATCTTTTACAATTTCAGATCTTTTACGTTTTTTTACGCCTCGAACTTTTACATCATTAAGTTTTGGGACTTCAACTATTTCTAATTGTAAATCTGCAGTATCTCCATCCACATTTTTAAGATAAAAGTTGATGTCACTAAACAAATCAAGATCCCAAAGCTTTTTTAAAACTTTACTTATTTTATCTCCAGGAATATAGATCTCATCACCTTTTTTGAGCCCGGTAAAAGCAATTACAGTTTGCTCGTTGTAGCTAGTAGAGCCAATGACTTCTATTTCTCCAAGAGTATATTTTTTGCCGGCGGCCTCTAGTGGTGAGTTTTGAGCACTTGTAAGTGTGCTAAATAATATAATCGCTAGAACAGATATACTTCTAGTTGCTCTAGCAAACAATAAGGAGTACTTAGAGTTGTTCACTTGTTTTTCCAAATCTTCTTTCTCTTTTTTGATATTCGTAAATTGCTTCAAAAAGGTTATCTTTTCTGAAATCTGGCCAAAGAACATCTGTAAAATATAATTCTGCATAGGCCATTTGCCATAGTAAAAAATTACTAATCCGTTGCTCACCGCTCGTGCGAATCATGATATCTACATCTGGCAAATTTTGGGTGTAAAGATGCTTATTTATTGTAGATTCATCAATACTTTCTGAATCTATTATGTTATTTTTTACCTTTTCACTTATTACCTTCACAACATGGGTTAACTCTTCTCTAGAGCCATAACTCAATGCAAGAGTGAGAGTCATGTGGTCATTGTGAGCAGTTTTTTCAATAACCTCGTTGAGCTCCTTTCTGGCTTTGGAAGGTAAATTATTAATACAACCGATGGCTTGAAGCTTTATTTTGTTGTCTTGTAAAGTTTTTATTTCTTCTTTTAAAGATGAGACAAGAAGTTTCATAAGTGTCTGAACTTCTAACTTTGGTCGGTTCCAGTTTTCTGTAGAAAAAGCATAAAGGGTTAAATTTTCAACACCAAGCTCTGCACAACCCTCAACCGTTTCTCTCACAGCCTTAGTCCCCTTTTCATGACCTCGCACTCGCAATAAACCTTGCTTTTTTGCCCAACGGCCATTACCATCCATGATGATGGCAATGTGTTTAGGTAACCTCTCTACTATAATATTTGACTTATAATCCATTCACTAAAAATTGCAGTAACAAGGCTTACGACCAAAGGTATAAGTAAGCGTTATTCCTGAAAAAATGTACCAATCGTTCATATTTGAATTTCCAAAGGTAGGATAAATTGTTAGACTGTTTATTTCATCTGGCGCACTTCCGTCAAGATTATCTGTAAGGGTGTATCTGGCACCAAATTCTGCAGCCAATACCCAGTGTCTGCTTAAGGTTCCTTTTACGCCAATGATAAGTGGTATGGCAAAATTTGAAGTAGAATTTCCTTCTACAAGCTGTCCTCTGTCTAAATAAAATTCATTTGTAAAGAAATAAGTAGGGCCAGTATACAAATAAGGAGTAATTAATGGACGTTTCAATTCATGCAGATCCCACTCAAAAAAATTAAATTCAAGACCTAAAGAGAGTTCAGTAATATCAGTCTCAAACGTATAACCTCGGTTTTGTTTCCTTGGTTCATCCGACCTGAAGTCACTTCCGAAAGTATTTATTTTCATTGCGGTGAAGCGAAAAGCATGCCTTGGGCTTCGATTCCATTTTAAAATGGCTCCATAAGAAACTTTATCCTGGCTGGAATAATCTTTAGGATTAATGAAAGACGATGAGCCCACATCACCAACAAAATTTGTGCCTCCAAAGACCAAGCCTGCTTCATAGGTTTGTGCATTAGCTAAGCTGATTCCAAAACATAAATAAATGCTTACAAGAATATATCTCATGGCGTTTCAAAAGTTTGCAAATATAAAAATATCGGACTTAATGAATTTTATTTTTATTTATCTGTCTCCTACAAACACTTTTAGGTAGGATTTATTGTTTTAGTTACGTTTATCTTGTCCCCATAACAGCTTTTTCCTTAGAGTAGTAATAAAACTATCGCTATGAAGCCAAACGAGTTTAATTTTGAAATCTGCTTTTTTAATACGTACGATAGTGTCTTTGTTTAAACTAGCTAATCTTGAGTCCAAAGAAATTAAATATTGATCTTCTCTTCCAGAAATTTTTAGTTTTATTTCCAAATCATCTGGTATGACAAGTGGTCTAGCATTAAGGTTGTGAGGTGCAATAGGGGTGATAATAAAACTCTTGGTTTGAGGTGTAACGATAGGTCCGCCACAACTTAGCGAATAACCAGTTGAACCAGTAGGGGTAGATATGATGATCCCATCTGACCAATATGAATTTAGAAACTCATCATTTAGCCAAGTTTCTATAGTGATCATTGAGGTTGTTTCTTTTCTGCTGATAGCTACGTCGTTTAGAGCAAAAGGGAAATTGCCTAATATTTTGTCTTCAGACTCAAGCCTTACTTCTAGCAATGAACGCTCGGAGACCTTGTAATTTCCAGAAAGAATTTCTTCAATACTCTTTTTGATTTCATCTTTATGAATCGTTGCCAGGAATCCTAGCCTTCCTGTGTTTATCCCTATAATAGGAATGTCGAGGTTCTTGATGAATTTCGATGCAGATAAAATGGTACCATCTCCACCAATAGTGAAAAACAAATCAACAGATTTGTCTAAATTTTCAAAAGTTGAAAATTTTTCTAAATTACCTACTAGTTTCTCCTCTTTAAGTAATCTGGAATACTCTTTTTCTATGGTTATATTAATATGATTTTCCTCTAAAACATCTAATAACTGAATGAGATATTTTTCAGTTTCAGGATAAAAAGACTGACCAAAAATTGCGACACAATTCACCATAAATTATATGTCTAAGTATTTATTAAGATAATCTGAGTGTTCTTTAAGATCTTCAGCGAAAAGATCTTCAGGATGTTCGCTGACTATTTGATATTCATACCTTCGGAAAGTTTGCAGGATTTCGTTGATGCCTTGATGTTCCACTTTGACAGTTATTTCTACAAATTCTTCAGAAAGCTTACTTACATACATTCCTGAAACTCTGGCATTCAAAGTTTCAATAAGCTGAGCAACTTCACTAAAGGCAAATTTGCTTTTTTCTTTCCTTAATATCATCACCTCACCTTCATTTGCTACAAATGGACTTTCTCCAAAGAGGTCTAATGTATCTTCCAGTTTTATGACTCCTAAGTATTTTTTGTCTTGGTCCAGAATAGGAAGCAGGTTGGTTTGATGATTTGCAAATTCATGGATAAGATCCAAGTTAGTTTTATGACTCTCTACATAAAATACTTCCAATAAATAGTTGAAATCTGAAAGGGAAGATGTTGGCTCTAAGTCCAAAAGATCATCGATATGAACGCTTCCTTTGAAAACTTCCTTTTTGAAAACGGGCAGATGATTAAATTTTGAAGCTTTGAAGGCTAATTTAATTTCTGAAATAGTATCTGAAACCTGTATAGGTTTTAAAGTTTGGTCTATAAAATTTTGCCAAATCATAAAATCATCTTTTACTGCAAAATACATAAAATACAAGCAAAGTCTTTCTTTTGATTGTATTTTTGTTTAAAAACTAACAATGATAAGACTTAGTGTTAATATTAATAAAATCGCAACTTTAAGAAACGCCAGAGGAGGGAATACACCTAATGTAGTAGAAGCAGCAGAGCGTCTGGAGTCTTTCGGAGCTCAGGGGATTACAGTTCACCCAAGACCAGATGAACGTCACATCAGATATGCAGATGTAAGAGATTTAACAAAAGTAGTCACTACTGAGTTTAATATAGAAGGTAATCCAAATCAAACGTTTATAGATTTGGTTTTAGAAACAAAACCAACTCAGGTGACTTTAGTACCAGATGCTGAAGATGTGCTTACTTCCAATGCAGGTTGGGATACTATTAAACATAAGGACTTCTTGAAAAAAGTTGTTTCAGATTTTAAAGCTCACGGAATTAGAACTTCCATTTTTGTAGACCCTGATATTTCTATGGTGAAAGGTGCGGCAGAAGTTGGTACAGATCGCATAGAGCTTTATACAGAAGCCTACGCTCAAGGATTTTCAAAAAACAAAGAGCAGGCCATACAACCCTATGTGAAATGTGCTGAAGAAGCAAAACGTTTAGGTTTAGGAATTAATGCCGGGCATGATTTGTCACTAGATAACATCGAGTTTTTTGCTGAAAAAATCCCATTTGCAGATGAAGTTTCAATAGGTCATGCTCTTATTTCTGAAGCGCTATATGATGGCTTAGAATCTGTAGTCAAGTCTTATCTCAAAAAATTAAGCTAGATGAAATCGACATGATTAGAATAATCTTTTAATCCACAGGATAATGATTGTTTAAGTCATCAAAGATTACATGTGACCATTAAAAAAACAATAAAATAAACACATGAAATTACATTCAAAAGTAAAAGGCGAAGGGCAGCCACTCATAATCTTACACGGGTTTCTGGGTATGGGTGATAACTGGAAAACATTGGCAAATTCTTATGCTAAAGAAGGTTTTGAAGTGCACCTTGTCGACCAAAGAAATCATGGAAGAAGTCCTCATGACGAGGCTTTTAGTTATGATCTTTTGGCAGAAGACCTAAAACAATATCTCGAAGAAAAAAGTATTGATTCTGCCTCAATTATGGGCCATTCTATGGGAGGAAAAACTGCTATGAGATTTGCAACTATGTTTCCTGATCAAGTGAATAAATTAATAGTTGTAGATATTGCACCAAAATATTACGCTCCACATCACCAGCAAATACTAGACGGTCTTACTAAAATTTCTGAAGCGGAACTTTCCTCAAGATCCGATGCAGATGAGCTTTTGGCAAATTATATTTCAGAAAAGCCTATAAGGCAATTTCTTCTTAAAAATTTGTACTGGAAAACCCAGGAAGTGCTTAATTTAAGACTCAACCTAAAGGCTTTGAAGCAAAACATTGAAGAAGTGGGAAAAGGACTTCCTCAAAATGCTAAGTATTCTGGTGAAACTTTATTTATAAAAGGTGGTAAATCCAATTATATAAAAGAAAGCGATAAATCTGATATAGCTTCTCATTTCGAAAATTTTAAAATTAAATCTATTGAGAATGCCGGACACTGGATTCATGCCGAAAAAAGGAAAGAATTCTTCAGTCTATCTTTAGATTGGCTCAAATCATAAATCAAGATTTTTTTTAATATGCATGCATAATATTTTAAATTTATGTTGTCAAATTATTAATAATTGATAAATTTGATTCATATTTTTAGAATTTCATAACTAAATAAATTCAATATGAAGAACTTTTTGATTTCAGGTTTATTTCTAATGCTAGCTTCAGCTACGGCTTACGCGGGAGGTTATAGAGTAGCAGCTCAAGGCCAAAGGGCTCTGGCGATGGGTCATGCCGGTGTTGGTGTGGTCAATAGTGCTGAAACTGCTTTTTTTAATCCGTCCGGTTTAGTGTACTTGGAGGATAAATTTACTGTATCCGCTGGTATAACAGGTGTTTTTTCAAATGTAAAGTGGCAAAACACATCTACAGGACAGTTTGCAGAGACCCAACAAGATCCAGGGACTCCATTTTATTTTCACGCTGCATATAAAGTTAATGAATGGATGAGTCTTGGCTTATCGGTTTCAACCCCTTACGGAAGTTCTGTAGAGTGGGAGAGAAATTGGCCAGGTTCTCACTTAGTCAATGACATTGATCTTGCGGCGATTTATATACAGCCTTTAGTATCTATTAAACTATCAGAACATTTTAGTATTGGTGGTGGACCTATATTTGTAACAGGTAATGTCAATTTCAACAGGAATGCAAACCGTACTCTTACAGATGAACAGGGGAATAGATCCAATATAACAGTTGATGATTCTGGAGTAACAAACACCGGCTGGAGCGCTAGTTTTATGTTTACACCTGTGGAAGAACTTAGAATTGGATTCAATTATAAATCCGAAATACTTCTGAATGCTGAAGCAGGAGAAGCTACCTTTAGTAATTTTCCAAATTCTACGCTAACACCTCAAAATGGAACAACAGCATTTGACGCTACTCTTCCAATGCCGGCTGAGTTAACCATTGGCTTTGCATACGAAATGAACGAAAAGTGGTTATTTGCTTTCGATTACCAGAGAGCTTTTTGGGAAGTTTATAATTCTTTAGATATTGATTTTGCAAACCCTAATGTTGCGACTTCTGTTAATCCAAGAAATTACAAAAATGCTTCTATTTATAGATTTGGTGCCCAATATGTTGCTACAGACAGATTAACCTTAAGAGCGGGATATTATTTTGATGAATCCCCTGTTCAAGCAGGCTTTTTCGCGCCTGAAACTCCTAGAAATGATGCGAATGGGTTCACTGCAGGGCTTTCTTTCCAGGTTTCAGAGAGGTTAGCGATTGACGCTTCATTTTTATATGTAAGATTCCAAGAGGTAGATGCTTCTTACGATTCTTACGTGGAAAATGGACAAAGTGTTCCTTTTGAAGGAACTTACAAGTCCAATGCATTTTTACCTGGTATTGGAGTAACTTATAAACTATAATTGAAAACAATGAAAAACTATATAAAATACTTACCGTTTCTGGCTTTTGGACTTATCGCTTGTGAGCCTGAGTTAGATGAAGCTATCGAGGATAATGAAGTTTATACTTCTGGTGAAGCAGATTTTTCAAACTATGTTGCTTTAGGAAATTCACTTACAGCTGGATATGCAGATAACGCTCTCTACGTCCAGGGGCAGGAGAATTCTTATCCCAATATTTTGTCAGGCCAGTTTGAACTTGTTGGTGGTGGAGAATTCACTCAGCCGCTGATGGCAGATAACCTTGGAGGACTAAAATTGAATGGCAATCAAATAGCCAATAACAGACTGGTTTTATCTTCTAATGCAGGACAGCCTGTAATTCCTCCAATGCCATTGGCAGGAGATCCACAGACTGAAATTACAAACAAACTTTCTGGTTCATTTAATAACATGGGAGTTCCTGGTGCTAAAAGTTTTCACCTGCTAGCTCCTGGATATGGAAATGTGGCTGGCTTGCCAAGCCAGGCAAATCCCTATTTTGTAAGATTTTCTTCTTCAGATAATACTACAGTTTTAGCAGATGCAGTAGCACAGAGTCCTTCATTCTTTTCCTTATGGATAGGTAACAATGATATTTTAGGATATGCTACTAGCGGTGGAACTGGGGTAGATCAAACTGGAAATTTAGATCCGTCCACTTATGCGTCAAACGATATTACAGATCCAAATGTATTCGCTGGGGTTTACAGTGAATTGATTGGAAATTTAACGGCTTCAGCTTCTGGGGGTGTGGTTTATAACATTCCAAATGTAACTGACATACCGTTTTTTACAACTGTACCTAATAATGCTTTAGTACTTGACGCACCAACTGCAGCAAATTTAACCGGATTCTTCCAGGCTGTTGCTGGCATTTTCACCCAGGGACTAATTCAACAAGGTGTCCCGCCAGCACAAGCGCAGGCTCTTGCGGCACAATATGCGATCACATTCAATGAAGGCCCTAACCGTTTTATTATAGATGTTCCAGTAACTCAAGCCAACCCACTCGGTTTTAGACAAATGCAACCTAATGAATTGTTATTGCTAACTATCGATCAAGGTGCTCTGGCTCAAGGCTATGGTTCAGTTGTTCTTACTCCTGAAGTAATGCAAGTGTTAGGTCTTCTTCAGCAAGGGGGTTCACCAACACCAGCTCAGGCTCAGCTTGTATTAGGAGCAGTTAGTGGAATTGATGATAAAGATGCTTTAGATTCAAGTGAATTACAAGCTATTACTACAGCTAGACTATCTTATAACGCTACAATCCAAGGTTTAGCTCAAGCCAACGGTTTGGCTTTTGTTGATGCTGATGGATTGCTACAAGACGTTAGTCAGGGGGTAAGCTTTCCTGGTGGAGTTATAACTTCAGATTTTGTAACTGGAGGTGGGTTTTCATTAGATGGTGTTCATTTGACACCTCGCGGATATGCTTTAGTAGCAAACGAAACTCTAAGAGCTATTAACCTAACCTATGGTTCAAATTTACCAGAAGTCAAAGTAGGTTCTTATGGGACAATAACATTAAGCGACAACGTTAATTAAATAAGACTTCATAATCTTAAAAAACTGCTTCAATAGATTTATTGAAGCAGTTTTTTTACTTTTGGTACTCAACAAAAACCTCAACCGATGAAAACTCTATTACAAATCATACTTACAGGTATAATTGTTCTTGTATTATCCAACATATTAGGTGGTGTGCAGGTGGACGGCTTTTTTACAGCTATAGTTGTAGCTGCTATTTTAGCTTTATTAAACATTTTTGTAAAACCAATTTTACTAGTTCTCACTCTTCCCGTAACAGTCGTAACCTTTGGTCTGTTTTTATTGGTCATTAATGCGCTTATCATTTTGATGGCAGATTGGCTTGTAAGTGGTTTCAATGTAAATGGGTTCTGGTGGGCTGTATTGTTTAGTATTTTATTGTCTTTCTTGCAATCACTTATTTTTTCCGTAGCAGAACGATCTGAAAGAAGATAAATAGAACAACTTATGGGATTATCCAAAAAAGCCATGTTTGGCTTATCCGTATTTACTCTATTCGGATTTAGTGGTATTGCTTATTTTATTCTTTTGTTTTCTGAGACTGTTCAGTATTTCGACATGTTTAAATATGACAATTTGTTTTTGTCTGTTCCTGTTGGATTAGCTTTTGGGGCTGTTGGAGCCTTAGCAGGTATTTTGCTTCTTAAATTACCACAGTTACAAGAGACAAATACGTTTTATGCAAAACTATTCAAAGGGATGGAGCTTCACTGGACAGATATACTGTTCTATTCGTTTTGTGCTGGAGTTGGAGAGGAAATATTATTCAGAGGAGCACTCCAGCCTTTACTGGGTTTATGGTGGACAGCTATTTTGTTTGTCATTCTTCATGGCTATATTGTTTTGAGTGACTTAAGGAAATCTATTTACGGTTTCTTTCTGATTTTTGTTTCTGCAGGATTTGGTTACCTTACTTTATATTTTGACATCTATGCAGCAATGGCTGCGCATTTCATTTTTGATGTTATTATGTTTATTAAACTAAAACAAGATTCAAAATCTATAGATGATCAAAATGAATAAATTCTTTTGATTTATTTAAGGTTTAGAAGAGTTAGCCAGTTTATAAAAACTTGGTAAGCAGTGAAATAAATTGTAATTTTGCACTTTTAAAAAATAATCCTTTAGAATGAATATAACGAGAGAAGACAAAGATCAACTGAATTCTATAGTCAAAATTAACATTGAAAAAGAAGACTATAGTCCTAAGGTAGAAAAGGTACTTAAAGACTATCGTAGAACTGCCAACATCCCAGGCTTTAGAAAAGGCATGGTTCCTATGGGAATGATCAAAAAGCAATATGGTCAGGCTGTTCTGGTAGATGAAGTTAATAAAATACTACAAGAATCTTTAAATTCTTATATCACGGAAGAAAAGATTGATATTTTAGGAAATCCACTTCCTAAACCTCAGGACGACCTTAATTGGGAGTCAGATAACTATACTTTCGAATTTGAATTAGGACTTGCTCCAGAATTTGATGTGAATTTAGAAGGTGAAGGACCTGTGACTTACTACAATATTTCTGCAGACGAAGAAATGATTGACAATCAAATCAAAACAATTCAGCGTCAGTACGGGAAACTGGTAACTCAGGAAGAGGTTAAAGAGGATTATACCGTTGTCGGGACTTTCCATAATGAAGAGGAAGGGATTGATAATGAAGCTACGTTCAAAGTAGAGGATATCGACGGGAAAACCAACAAAAAAGAACTTTTAGGGGCTAAAGTTGGCGATCAAGTCACATTAAAGTCAAATAAGCTTTTCAAAGATGATGAAACTCTAGCTAGACACTTAGGTCTTGAGAAAGATAAAGTAGAAGGTCTTAAAGTAGATCTTACATTTACTATCAAGGAAATCAACGAACAAATTTTAGCTGAACTTAATCAGGAGTTATTTGATAAAGCTTTTGGTGAAGGCGAAGTCACTTCAGAAAAAGAAGCCAGAGAGAAAATAGCAGAGCAATCTAAAGAAACGTTCAAACAACAAGGTGATCAGCAATTTTTCAACGATGTAACAGAACATTTGATTGAAAAAGCAGACATGGAATTGCCTGCAGAGTTTCTTCAGAAGTGGTTGCAAACTCAGGGCGAAAAGCAACTTTCTCCAGAGGAGGCTAAAGAAGAATACTCCAAAAGTGAAAAAGGAATCAAGTATCAATTGATCGAAGCTCAAATAGCAAAGAAAAACGATATCAAAATTGAAGTTGAAGACATTAAAAAAGTAGCTAAAGAGAAAATAAAAATGCAAATGCAGCAGTTTGGTCAAATGGATTTTCCTGAAGACCAAATGGATGGTATCATTCAGAATTTGATGTCCAACGAAGAACAAGTAAGACAATTTTCTGAAGAAGTAATGGTTCAAAAATTACTTCAGTTGTATAAAGACCAAATGAAAGTTGAAGAAAAAGATGTAACTTATAAAGAGTTTGTCGACAAGATTTACAAGTAAATCAATTCAACATATAAAGATAAAGCTTATAGCTTGAAGTTAACATTTAGTAAAAGGACAACTCTAGTGTTTAGCTTCAAGCTATATTCGTTTTAAAATAGAGAGGATACTATGAAAATAGATAAAGAATTTAAAAAGTTTGCCACAAAGGATCACGGTGTCAATGCCAATTATTACGATAAGGTTATCACTAGCATGATTCCTACGGCGATGACGCCAAATATTATTGAAGAGCGTCAGATGAATGCTGTGGCTATGGACGTTTTTTCTAGATTGATGATGGATAGAATTATCTTTTTAGGAACACCTATCAATGATCAAGTAGCGAATATCATCCAGGCTCAGTTATTATTTCTAGAGAGTACAGACTCTTCAAAAGATATTCAGATTTATATCAATTCTCCAGGTGGTAGCGTTTATGCCGGACTTGGAATTTATGATACAATGCAATTTATCAAACCTGATGTAGCGACTATCAATACGGGGATCGCAGCATCTATGGGCGCAGTTTTGCTTTGTGCTGGAACAGCTGGAAAACGTAGTGGTCTGCCACATTCTAGAGTGATGATTCACCAGCCAATGGGAGGAGCTCAAGGCCAGGCAGATGATATAGAAATTACTGCAAAACAAATAGTTCTTTTAAAAGAGGAGCTTTACAAAATCATTTCTAAGCATTCAGGCAAATCTTACGACACCGTTTATAAAGATGGTGATAGAGATTTCTGGATGAAAGCAGAAGCTGCTAAAGAATATGGAATGATCGATGAATTATTGACAAGAGAGTAAATTATGGCAAAAGAAGAGTTAGAATGTTCGTTTTGCGGACGTAAAAAAGCAGAAACCAACCTGCTCATAGCAGGCTTGGATGCCCATATTTGCGACCGATGCATAGAACAGGCTCATGGAATTGTTTTAGAAGAATCCAAGCAGGATAGCACCGAGGAATTAACTTCAGAATTGAAGTTGAGAAAGCCAAAGGCGATCAAAGATTTCTTGGATCAATATGTTATAGGACAGGACCAAACCAAAAAAGTGATGTCTGTAGCTGTGTATAATCATTACAAACGTTTATTGCAGCCAACTTCCAAAGATGATATAGAAATTCAAAAGAGTAATATCATTATGGCTGGTCAGACGGGTACAGGTAAAACATTAGTGGCCAAAACTATTGCCAGAATGTTGAATGTGCCTTTGGCCATTGTAGATGCTACAGTTTTAACTGAAGCTGGATATGTAGGAGAAGATGTGGAAACTATCTTAACCAAACTTTTGGCTGCAGCAGATTATAATGTTGAAAAAGCAGAACACGGAATTGTGTTTATCGATGAGATTGACAAAATTGCTCGTAAAAGTGATAATCCATCGATAACAAGAGATGTGAGTGGAGAAGGTGTTCAGCAGGCTTTACTAAAACTTCTGGAAGGCACTACAGTAAATGTTCCGCCAAAAGGAGGAAGAAAGCATCCAGATCAGAAATTTATAGAGGTCAATACCGAGAATATCTTATTTATCGCTGGTGGTGCGTTTGATGGGATTGAAAAAAACATCTCCAAACGATTGAACATGCAGGCGGTAGGTTATGGAGCTTCTAAGTTAGGCGAAAGTGTAGACAAGGAAAATATCCTCCAGTACATCATACCTAAAGACCTTAAAGATTACGGACTTATTCCTGAGATCATAGGTCGTTTACCTGTACTGACGTATATGGATCCGCTTGATAAAGATACTTTACGACTGATTTTGACAGAGCCTAAAAATGCGATCATCAAGCAGTATCAGAAGTTATTTGAAATGGATAATATCAATTTTCAAATTACGGATGGGGCTTTAGACTTTATTGTCACCAAAGCTTTAGAATACAAGCTTGGCGCCAGAGGATTGCGTTCACTTTGTGAAGCTATATTGACCGATGCTATGTTTGATATGCCTGAAGGTGATGAAACAGAGCTTAAAGTGACTAAATCTTATGCTGAAAAAGCTCTAGAAAAAACAAGTCTTAGAAAACTAAAAGCAGTAGGATAAATATTTATTATAAATAATAAGAACCTCATCAATTTGTATTGATGAGGTTTTTTTATGCTTTAATGTTTATTTTTAAAGTCAAACTTAAAGATTGATTCCATGAAATATTTTTGCCAATTTATTTTAATACTCTTATCGTTTTCAGCATTTGCCCAAGATCTTGCTGTCCTATCTCAGAAAAAACAATCTGAAGTCATCGATAAATGGCTTGGTGAACGTTTAGAAACAGTTCTACCAAAAATGATGGATCGGGCAGATATTGATATGTGGCTGGTCATTTCCAGAGAATACAATGAAGATCCAATTATTAAAACTCTTCTCCCAAGTGCCTGGCTTGCTGCAAGACGTAGAACGATTCTATTAATGTACAAACCAGACTCTGGCAAAGAAGTAGAAAAGCTGGCTGTGGCTAGGTATAATGTGGGAGAGCACTTCAAAAAAGCCTGGGACCCAGAAACACAACCCGACCAATGGAAACGTTTGGTAGAACTGATCAAAGAACGAAACCCAAAATCAATCGGAATCAATACCTCGGAAGATTTTGGACATGCGGATGGTCTTAATCACACAGAATATAAGCTGCTTTTAAAGCATTTACCAAAGTCCTTTCAGAAGAAACTGACTTCTGCAGAAGACCTGGCAGTAGGCTGGCTGGAAACACGAACCGCTTCAGAAATGGCTACTTATAAGCATATCCAAACCATTGCTCATGATTTAATTCAAGAAGGCTTGTCCGAGAAAGTGATTACTCCCGGAGTGACGAGTACAGCAGAAGTGGTATGGTGGTACAGAGACAGGATAAAGGAACTAGGTCTGGAAGCCTGGTTTCATCCCACAGTGGATATTCAGAGAGCGAGTAATGAAAGTAAAGAACACTTAAGGACTTTTGATAACAGTCCAGATTCTGAAATCATTAGGCCTGGTGATGTGTTGCATATGGATTTTGGAATTACTTATTTAAGGTTAAATACCGATACACAGGAATTGGCCTACGTTTTAAAAGCTGACGAAAAGGAAGTTCCACAATATTTAGTAGATGCTCTGGCGGTTGGTAACCGTTTACAGGATATCCTAATAACAAATTTTAAAACAGGACGCACAGGAAATGAAATCTTAAGAGCTGCCAGAACACAAATGAAATCAGAGGACATTAAGGGCACCATTTACACCCATCCCATGGGATATCACGGACATGCTGCCGGACCTACCATCGGCATGTGGGACAATCAAGGCGATACCCCAGGAGCTGGAGATTATCAGTTGTATCCACATACTGTTTATGCTATTGAATTGAATGCTGAAGTTTATCTGGAAGAATGGCAAAAGCCCTTAAGAGTGATGCTGGAAGAAGGTGCCTATTTCAACGGTGAAGATGTCATTTATCTTAACGGAAGGCAGAAAGAATTTTTAACTATCCCAAGACAGAAATCTTATTTAAAAAATTAATTTTTTGAATTTAATCATTGTTTTGAGTTGTTTATTCAAAATAAATTTTAATTTAGACTTGAAATTATTTACAAATGACATCTCGTTTTTATTTTTATTTCAACTTTTATTTTGCTGATCTAGCGAAACGAGGTTGATATGAAATAAATTCAGTATCAAAAAATTCAAAGCCTCGTTTTATACGGGGCTTTTTTAGTTTATGAAAACAAAAATAGCTTTACAGGGAATCAAAGGATCCAATCATTACAAAGCACTTACCGAGCTTTTTAATGAAAAGGGAGTAGACGCTTTAGAATGCACCACATTCCAGAGGCTCATCAGTGCTGTAGTTACAGGAGAATCTGAAAAAGCAGTGATGGCCATAGAAAATTCTATTGCGGGGAGTATTTTGCCCAACTACCGTCTCATTTTGGATCACCAACTCCAAATCACTGCGGAATACTACTTGAATATCAGCCATAATCTGGTGGCCTTGCCAGGTCAGGATTTAGAAGATTTGGTTGAGGTGAAATCTCATCAGATGGCTCTGCATCAGTGTAGTGATTTTTTCAGCAATCAGCTTCATATCAATTTGATAGAAGATGTAGATACAGCACTCCCTGCTCAGATCATTGCGCAGCAACAAATCTTTGGAGTAGGTGCTTTGGTGCCAAAAGGCACGGCAGAACTTTTCAATCTGAAGGTGATTGCTGAAGATGTTCAGAACAACAGTTTAAATGAAACTCGATTTGTAGTCATTGAAAAGCAGGCAAATACCAACCCAGATGTTGACAAAACGACCATTCAGTTTGAAATTGCCCACGAATCTGGAAGTCTTGCAAAAGTGCTGAATAAAATGGCAGAGCATGAATTGAATTTATCTAAAATTCAAAGTATTCCAATTCCTAATGACATTTGGAGATATGCGTTTATAGTGGATGTGAGTTTTTCTAACCCAGTTCACTTCCAGAAGGCATTTTCAGAAATTTCAAAAATCAGTATCAATCCGACCTGTGTAGGTCAATATAAAAGTGGAAAGTCATGATTTCAGTATCTAACCGACTTCAGGAAACCAAAGAATACTACTTCAGCAAAAAGTTGAGGGAAGTCGCTCAGCTCAAAAAACAAGGCAAACCTATCATCAATTTGGGAATCGGCAGCCCGGACCTGGCTCCGCCAAAGGGTGTGGTGGAAGAGTTGATGAAGGCGACTCAGGCACCAGGGGCCTATCAGTATCAGGCTTACAAAGGGCTTGATGAACTTCGTGAAGCGATGTGCGACTTTTATAAAACCCATTACAAAGTGAATGTTGATCAGGACCAGGAAGTCTTACCGTTGATGGGGTCTAAAGAAGGGATTGCTTTAATTTCGATGGCGTTTCTGAATGAAGGCGACGCAGTTTTGGTGCCCAATCCTGGTTATCCTACTTACCAGGCGGCGACCAAATTGCTTAATGCCAGGCTCATTTCTTATAATTTAACCGAAGATCACTCCTGGCATCCCGATGTGGAAGCGCTTAAAAAGTTAGACTTATCCAAGGTAAAACTGATGTGGATCAATTACCCCAACATGCCCACCGGCGAACCCGTCAATAAGCAAAAACTCCAGGAGCTTATCCGGTTTGCTAAAGCGAATGACATTCTCCTGGTCAACGACAATCCTTATAGCATGGTCTTAACCGATGAAAAATTCTCTATTTTTCAATTGGAAGGGGCTAGCGACGTGTGCCTGGAGTTGAATTCGTTGAGTAAATCCTTCAATCTGGCTGGCTTCCGTGTTGGTTTTCTGGTGGGCAACCCTGAATTTATTTCAGCGGTACTCAAAGTAAAAAGCAATATGGATAGTGGTATGTTTTTTCCCATTCAGAAAGCAGCCACCAAAGCTTTAAACTTAGATTTGGCCTGGTTTGAACAGCAAAATGAAATTTACAAACAACGCCGAGCTATTGTTTGGGACATTTGCGAATCTTTGGACCTATCTGTCAATACAAATGCAGTGGGATTATTCGTGTGGGCTAAAATCAATTCTTCTCTTTCTGCCGAAGCACTTGCAGATGAATTGCTTTATGAGCGTGATATTTTTGTGACTCCGGGTACTATTTTTGGATCTAACGGAGCAAATTATGTTCGGTTTTCACTTTGCGTTTCAGTAGAAGACTTGAAACTGTGCCGAGAACGCATCTTAAAACCTAAATCCGTATGAATATAGCAAGTATAGGCTTAGGTCTAATCGGTGGTTCTTTCGCCTTATCCCTCAAAAAATATTTTCCTGAAATCAAGCGCTTTGGAATGGACAACAATCCCGAACATCTTCAAAAAGCACTGGAGTTGAATATTATTGATGAAGCTCTACACGATGAAAATCTATTCAAAATGGATGTGGTGATCGTCAGTATACCGGTGGATAAAGCAAGTGCTGTTGTTCAAGATATATTAGATAAAGTACATCCCAAAGCTTTGGTTATGGACATGGGTTCGACGAAGGGAGCGCTTTGTGCAGCAATTGCTGCACATCCTAAGCGAAGTCAGTTTCTAGCAGCGCATCCCATAGCTGGAACCGAGTTTTCTGGTCCGGAAGCCGCTTTTAGTTTGCTTTTTGATAAGAAAACGATGATTTTTTGCGATGTTGAAGCTACCCAGCCAGAGCTTGTAGATATAGCCTTATCACTAGTGGCACCAATGGAAATGACCATTAAATACATGGGAGCTAAAGACCATGATAAGCATTTGGCTTATGTCTCACACTTGTCACATATCAGCTCGTTTATGCTTGGTAAAACGGTGCTTCAGGTGGAGCAAAACGATAAAACTATTTTCGATTTGGCTGGCAGTGGGTTTGCTTCAACTGTAAGATTGGCTAAATCTAACCCTGTCACTTGGACAGCTATTTTTAAAGAAAATAAGGGTGAAGTTGTTCAGGCTTTAGACGAATATATTCAAAACTTAAAAACATTTAAAGCAGAATTAGAAACTCAGAATTATACAGAAATACATCAGCAATTGGTAAATGCCAATGAACTCAAGCCTATTTTAAACGGAATTTTAAAAAAAGAAAACCATGGAAATTAACAAGTCTCAAAGACAATGGCTGGACGCCTTCAATCTCGATCACCCTCTTGTCATTGCCGGCCCATGCAGCGCAGAAACTGAAGAACAGGTTGTGAAAATCGCTCATCAACTGAAAGACACCGATACAAGTGTGATGCGTGCTGGCATTTGGAAGCCAAGAACACGACCTGGAAATTTTGAAGGGGTCGGTGCCATCGGTCTGGACTGGTTAAAAACTGCAAGAGCTGAAACAGGAATGAAATTAGCGACCGAAGTTGCTAATAAAACTCATGTGGGAATGGCTCTTAAAGCAGATATTGATATCCTTTGGATAGGAGCGAGAAGTACAGTAAGTCCTTTTATAGTGCAAGAAATTGCAGATGCCTTAAAGGGAACAGATAAAATTGTATTGGTTAAAAATCCGGTGAACCCAGATTTAGCGCTTTGGCTGGGAGCCGTGGAACGATTGTATGATGCCGATATCAAAAACTTAGGGGTGATTCACAGAGGATTTTCGACTTATGAAAAAACGAAATACCGAAACAACCCAGAATGGCAAATCGCAATCGATTTGCAAACTGAATTCCCAGATTTACCAATCATTTTAGACCCTTCACATATTGCAGGTCGTCGAGACATCATATTTGATATCTGCCAGACAGGACTGGATCTCAATTTTGATGGGATTATGGTCGAAACGCATTTTGATCCAGACAATGCTTGGAGCGATGCCAAGCAGCAAATCACCCCTAAGGCTTTAGATCAAATGACGATCGACTTAAAAATGAGAAAGGAGTTTACTGAAGCCACTGCTTTTCAAAATAAACTTCAAACCTTGAGAACTCAAATTGATGTGGTGGATCATCAACTCATTGATCTTTTGGGCAAGCGAATGAAAATCGCAGATGATATTGGTAGATTAAAGAAGAAAAACAATGTGGCTATTTTACAGGCCAAACGCTGGAATTTCATTTTAGATACGATGATTGCCGCTGGATCTGAGCATAATTTGAGTGAAGAATTCATTACTAAAATTTTAAAAGCCATTCACGAAGAATCTATCAGTCATCAGCATAAGATTATAAGCGAGTAATAATTAAGTATATGCTTTGTCGTTAAGATGTCAGGGCTAACGCCCCTCAATGTTTTGATTTACATTTTTTTACGAAGATAACGGGGCGCTGCCCCTTAATTTTCATGTAAAAGTTGAATTTAGAAAATGGGCTTTTCCCTGCCATCTTCGTAGCAATAAATGGAATGTAAATCCGAGTGGAGGGGCGTTAGCCCCGTCATCTTCGTAGATTTTTGGATTATATTTGATTGGCGTGATACAGACAAAGGGGCGTTAGCCCTGACACCTTTAATATTGTGTTGATATTTAATTATTTAATAAATTTGAATGTAATCATTACACGATGGCCAATACCTACACACAATTATATATTCAATTTGTATTTTCTGTAAAAGGACGGTATAACCTCGTTAATGAAGCATTTGGTGAAGAATTGGAAAAGGTAATGTGTGGAATTGTGAGCAACCACATGTGTAAGACCTATGCGATTTACTGTAACCCAGACCATACGCATATTTTCATAGGAATGCATCCAGATATTTCTCCATCTAAATTAATGGAGCAGGTAAAATCTGGTTCTTCAAAATGGGTGAATGAAAAGAGGTTTGTAGCAGGTCAATTCAACTGGCAGAAAGGTTTTGGCGCATTTACCTATTCCAAATCACATATCGATAGAGTAGTAAAATATGTTTTGAATCAGCCACAACACCATAAAAAGCAATCTTTTAAAGATGAGTACCTGTTGCTTTTAGAAAAGTTTGATGTGGATTATGATACCAGATATGTGTTTGAGTTTTATGATTAATTAAGGTTTTATGTCAGGGCTACGCCCCTAATTAAGATATCGGGGCTCTGCCCCTAAATGTTTTGGTGTATAGTTTTTTTACGATGATTTCAGGGCTTTGCCCCTCATTTTTCATAAAAAAATTGGAATTTAGAGAAAGGGGGGCAGAGCCCTTCCATCTTCGTAGATTTGTGATTGAAAAAATTCATGTTTAATATAGGGGCGTTAGCCCTGTCACCTTCTTAGATTTGAATGTGATTCGTGTTTTTAGGATATTTTCAAAAGGGGCAGCGCCCTGACATATTCTTTTATTTTGGAGGTTTCAGGCTTTGCAAATTGATCAGGATGTCGAATACATTCAATTTTTTTCTGGAAACCCTGATCTTAAATTCAAGTGAACCTGAGGCTGAAAGCTTACTCTCTAAAAACATCTAATTTTGCTGAGACAAATTCCGAAGAAATCCTCATTTAACTTTTGTTTTTTGCTAATTTTATAATCCAAAATTTTGCCCCATGTACATCATTTTTGATACTGAAACCACTGGCTTACCTAAGCGCTGGAATGCTCCTATGACTGACACTGATAACTGGCCAAGAGCGATACAGATCGCCTGGCAAGTCCACGATGAGTGGGGGAATTTGGTGGAGGCTAAGGATTATCTGGTGCGTCCGGATGGTTTTGATATTCCGTATGATGCCGAGCGGATTCATGGGATTTCCACGGCTTTGGCTCAGGAAAAGGGAGAGTCGCTGGAGTTTGTTTTAGGAGAGTTCAATGAAGCCCTTTTGAAATCCAAATTTGTTGTCGGGCAGAATGTTGGTTTTGATGTGAATGTGATGGGCGCTGAGTTTCATAGAGCTCAGTTCGAGACCCCAATGACTGCCATGCCTGTTTTGGATACCTGTACCGAAAAAACAGCGACACTGTGTAAAATACCCGGAGGTCGTGGGGGGAAATTTAAACTGCCGACGCTTACAGAATTACACGAACATTTGTTTGGTGAGCCTTTTAGTGAAGCGCACAATGCTACTGCCGATGTGGAAGCGACGACGCGTTGTTTTCTGGAACTAATACGCATCGGAAACTACACTGAAAAAGAACTTCAGGCGCAACCTGGCTACTTACGGGATTTTAAAGCTAAACATCCACAACCTATTGATAAGGTTGGGTTGAACCACATCAATCTAAAAAAAGCCTCTGCTAAGCTTAAACAGAAACAAGAGGCAAAATCAGATGACCAAAAACCCTCCAAAGCTGAGCTTGATGAAAATCTGGAACAGCTCCAGGAGTCGAGTTTTGTACATCTGCATAACCATACGCAGTTTTCGGTATTACAATCGACAACTTCAGTCCCGGATCTTGTTGCTGCAGCAGCAAAACATAATATGCCGGCGGTGGCGATTACAGATCACGCTAACATGATGGGGGCGTTTCACTTTGTGAATGCCGTCAAAAAACACAATGCGTCGGTGGCTTCTGAAGAAGGGGAAAGTTCCTCTCAGCCTATTAAACCGATTATTGGATGTGAATTTTTTGTGTGTGAAGATCATTTGGATAAGTCTCATAAAGACAATGGATACCAAATGGTGATTTTGGCTAAAAATAAAAATGGCTATCACAACCTGGCAAAAATGTCATCAATTGGATTTACCAAAGGCTTTTACTATTTGCCACGAATCGATAAAAAAGTCATTGAAACTTACAAAGAGGATTTGATCGTATTATCGGGAAGTTTGTATGGTGAAATCGCCAGTAAAATTTTGAATCTTGGAGAAAATCAGGCGGAAGAAGCTCTGCTATGGTGGAAAGAAACTTTTGGGGATGATTTTTATTTGGAAATCATGCGTCACCAACAGGAAGATGAAGAGCGTGCCAATGAAGCCTTGACTCGTCTGGCTCAGAAGCATGAGGTCAATCTGGTGGCGACCAACAATACGTATTACGCCGACCAAAAAGATGCCAATGCTCACGATATTTTGTTGTGTGTAAAGGACGGTGAAAAACAGGCAACGCCAATAGGGCGAGGTCGAGGTTATCGCTATGGTTTGCCAAACGATCAATATTATTTCAAGTCGGCGGAGGAGATGAAATCTTTGTTTAAAGATTTACCTGAAGCCATTTCCAATACTGAAAAAATTTCAGAAAAGATAGAAGCTTATGAGTTGGCCAGGGAAGTCTTGCTGCCAGCTTTTGAAATCCCGGAACAATTTCTCGATGATAAAGACAATGAAGATGGAGGCAAGCGTGGTGAAAATGCCTATTTAAAACATCTTACGTTTGAAGGGGCTAAAGAGCGATACGGGGATTTCAGTGACGAAATTAAAGAGCGATTGGAATTTGAATTGTCGGTAATTGCCAATACAGGTTATCCCGGGTATTTCCTGATTGTGGAAGACTTCATTCGGGAAGCTCGAAAAATGGGCGTTTCTGTCGGTCCTGGCCGAGGATCGGCGGCGGGTAGTGCCGTAGCTTACTGTTTAAAGATTACCAACATCGACCCCGTCAAATACGACTTGCTTTTTGAGCGGTTTTTGAATCCTGAACGTGTGAGCATGCCCGATATTGATATTGATTTTGATGATGAAGGACGAAGCAAGGTCATGGATTATGTGATTGATAAATACGGAGAAAATCAGGTGGCTCAGATTATCACCTACGGAACGATGGCGGCCAAGTCAGCGATACGAGACACCGCAAGAGTTTTAGATTTGCCGCTTTACGAAGCCGATCGGATAGCGAAATTGATCCCAGACATGTCCAAGTTGGGCAAGATCTTCGGCATGAATGAGAAAGAAATTCGGAAGAAATTCAGGGCAGAAGAAGTAGATAAAGTTTTAGAACTGGTAAGTCTTTCAGAACAGGATTCTCCTGAGGCGGAGACGGTCAACCAGGCCAGAATTTTGGAAGGCTCAGTAAGAAATACAGGGATTCATGCCTGTGGAGTGATTATTACGCCCGATGATATCACCAAATTTGTCCCGGTTTCTGTAGCCAAAGATTCCAATTTGTACGTCACTCAGTTTGACAACTCGGTGGTAGAAGATGCAGGTCTGCTGAAAATGGACTTTTTGGGCTTAAAGACACTAACTCTGATTAAAGATACCGTCGAAATTGTAAAAGCACGTCATGATCTAGACTTGGATCCTGAAGCTTTTCCTCTTGATGATGAAAAGACCTACGAGCTCTTCCAGCGTGGAGAAACTGTTGGGATCTTTCAGTATGAGTCGCCTGGGATGCAGAAGCATATGAAGGATTTGAAACCAACGGTTTTTGAGGATTTGATTGCGATGAATGCGCTTTACAGACCTGGGCCGATGGAATATATTCCGAGTTTCATTAAACGTAAACATGGTGAAGAGGAGATTTCTTACGATTTACCTGAAATGAAAGAATACCTGGAAGAAACTTACGGGATCACGGTGTATCAGGAGCAGGTGATGCTGCTGTCGCAGAAGTTGGCCAGTTTTACCAAAGGTGAGGCGGATATCCTTCGTAAAGCCATGGGTAAAAAGCTGAAGGACGTGCTGGCCAAACTCAAACCCAAATTCATCAATCAGGCGAAAGACAATGGTCACGACGAAGAGAAGTTAGAGAAAATATGGAAAGACTGGGAAGCCTTTGCGAGTTATGCTTTCAACAAATCCCACTCGACTTGTTATGCGTTTATCGCTTACCAAACCGCTTATCTCAAAGCCCATTACCCAGCGGAATATATGGCAGCAGTACTTTCCAATAACATGAGTGACATCAAAAAAGTCACCTTCTTTATGGAAGAATGCAAGCGTATGGATTTACCCGTTTTGGGGCCGGACGTGAATGAATCTTACTATAAATTTTCAGTGAACAAAGACAATGCCGTACGTTTCGGAATGGGAGCTATCAAAGGTGTTGGCGGTGGAGCTGTAAACACTATTGTGGAGATTAGAAAAAAAGAAGGTCATTACTTATCGATTTTTGACTTAGCTAAACGCATTGATTTGCGAGCAGCCAATAAAAAAGCATTTGAAAGTCTGGCTTATGCAGGAGCGTTTGATAGTCTTGGAGAAGTGCATCGCGCTCAGTATTTTCAAGTCACCGAAGGGGAATTGACGTTTTTGGAAAAGGTGATAAAATACGCAGCAAGGTATCAGGAAAATAAAAATTCTGCGCAGGTGAGTTTATTTGGTGAATCCAGTGATGTACAAATCCCGGAACCTGAAGTCCCGCCTTGCGAGCCCTGGCACACTATGCGAACGCTAAAGGCTGAAAAAGAAGTGGTCGGTTTATTTTTATCGGGTCATCCCCTGGATGATTTTAAATTGGAAATCAAGTCATTTTGCAATTCAAATCTTAGAGATATGGCTCATATCGAAGATAATTTAAATAAAGAAATCAGCTTGGCTGGTGTGGTGACCGATGTGAATCACAGAGTCAGTAAAACTGGTAAAGGCTTTGCGACTTTTGTGCTCGAAGATTATAACGAAAGCCACGAATTCTGGATTTTTGGAGAGGAATATTTGAAGTACAGGCACTTTTTGATTCAGGATAATTTTGTGCACGTGAAGCTGAAAGCCACACAATTCATGAATAGAGAAACGGGTGAGCCCGGACGAACGAGAATAGGCTTTTTAGGATTCAAACAACTCCAGGATGTGCTAAAAGAAAACGCCAAAAAGCTGACCATTCAAATGGATGTTGCAGACTTAACTGAATCACAGGTCCTGGCCATGCAGGATTTATTATCAAACTATACTGGAGATCATATTCTGAATTTTGTCGTGTATGAAATGAAGAACAAAATCAAAATCCACATGCCAAGTAAGTCTAAGAAGGTGAATATTTGTAACGAATTGATATCAGAACTGGAACAGCAAAAGATCAGTTTTAAACTGAATTAAGTGGTTGGAATCCTGATGAATAAGCAATATTATAAACGCTAGTGATGTCAACGCAATAATTAGGTCGGTTAGAGAGGAATTAAGACTTTTTATCAGCCAGGAAAATTTACATTGCCTCCCGACTTTGGTCTAGCCAAAGCGCTGTAGAAGTGCTCAGGGAGGCATCGGTCATGATTAGCATATACCTTAAAAATCTAAGGTAAATTGCGCTACAGTTTATTGAAAATTGCTTAATTTTCATTTTATTGCTTCATTAATCTGATTTTGAAATAGATAAGAGCTTAATTTGAAGACTGTTCCATATTCTCAACTCTATTTTTTATATATTTGGACCAAATACATCCTTTATGAAAACACTATTACATCCTAGGCTCTTAGGACTTTTACTCATCTTCCTATTTGCTACCCAATCCAATTATGCTCAAGACGTGATCCACTGTTGGGATTTTAATACTCCTACTGGTGTAGTAAGTGATCAATATCCTTCAGAAATAAATACAGCTAACAGAGTCTCTGGAAATGGGACTATATCTCATATTCTTAATACTACTTCAAAGTTTATTGGTTCTCTAACTAATGCCTGTTCAGGTAGTGCTCCAGGTGATGCTTTTTCAGTTCAAAGAAGTACTTTAGGTACAGATGGAAATACAGGCAAAACTGTTGATTTTAAATTTTCTTCGGAAGGATATGAAAATTTGACTTTTTCTTTTTGGTCTAGAAGAACTCTTAATGGCTTTGATAATAATCAAATTCAATATTCAGTTGATGGTACAAACTTTACAACTGTAGATAGTTATAGTCCTCCAAATTCAACAAGTGGACAATTATTCTCTTATGACTTGTCTACTATCTCTACAGATGTTAATGACGAATCTCAATTGGTGATTAGGATAACTTTTGGATATACAGACGGCAATATTGGCTCAGCGACTGGAAACAACAGAATTGATAACGTCAAGCTTGAAGGTGACTTTCTTTATGATGATGATTCTGTTGTCCTTGAGCCGGGTACTCAATCGCCATCAAAAACCATAACAGCTGCTGATGTGACAGATCCGACTCAGTCTGAAGAAATATTCAAATTCAAAATTCAAGATCCTGGAACCAATGATAATCTAGATACAGATGTGAGTCAAATGAGATTTGTTCCTGGCCCGAACAATACGGCAAGCTGGTCTACAACGCTTAAAGATGTAATTATAAAAGATGCCGGAGGAGTTGAAATTTCAGGCACTTCTACAATTTCAGATACTGAGGTAATATTCACCCCAGCCACTGCTGTAAAAGTTACAGATGGTGCGATTCTGGATTTTTCGGCTGATATTGTCTTAGAAACGACTGGAATTATTGATCAAAGCAATATCCAATTTCAAGTAGAAGGTGATAATTCTGGATTCACTGCTCTGCCTTCGGGATCGGCTTTTGGTTCTTCTTTTGTTGATGTCATTGGTAATTTAATGACAATCGACGTTGTAGCTTCTGATATTGCTTTCTTACAAGAACCTACAGACGTCAATCTTTTTGCAATCATGCAGCCCGATGTACAAGTCGAATTTGTCGACGTAAATGGCAATAGAGACCTTGATATTATAGATGCTGTTTCAATTTCTTCCTCTGGAGATTTAGATGGAGATCCTGTTTCTGTAACTGCTAATGATGGAGTGGCGACATTTTCAAATTTGGTACATTCTACTGCAGGAACTAATCTAGCATTAACTGCTACTACTGCAGATCCTTATTCAGCTTTAAGTGTATTCTTTGATGTTATTGCCAACGATCAAACCTCAGAAGTGGTTGCAACCGATCCAATAAATGAAGTTCCATCGACGACCATTACTGCTAATAATTCCACGACATTAGGTGCTGGTGAGCCAGTCTTCAGTTTTGATATTTCAGACTCTGGAAGTGGAGATGGTTTGTCAACAATAGTGAATCAAATGCGATTTGTTCCGGGAACAGGCAATACTGCAAATTGGTCAACTACACTTCAAGAAGTCATTGTAAATGATAATTCAGGTCAGCGAATACAAGGAAGTTACTCTATTTCTGACACCGAGATTATTTTTACACCAGCTTCACCTGTAGTTGTTGCTGATAATTCAACTTCAAATTTTTCAGTTGACATTGTTTTAAACGAGACTGGAATTATCGATCAAAGTGTCATTCAGCTTCAGGTGGATGGAACAGATTCTGGTTTTACAGCAGATTTTTCAGGTTCATTGTTTAGTTCTTTATTTTCTGATGGAGACGTTGAAGGAAATGAAATTACTATAGACGTAATAGCTTCACAGCTCGCCTTTTTACAACAGCCTACAGATGTAGAGGTCAATGCATTTATCGCGCCAGCGGTAAGAGTAGGTTATGTCGATGAAAATGGAAATGTAGATACATCTATTACAACAGATATAACTTTAACTTCATCTGGAGGAAACTTGGTTAACCCACTTGGATCTTTTCCTGCAGTGGAGGGTGTGGTGACCTTTCCAAATATAGGTTATTCTGCAGAGGCTACAGGTCTAACTTTAACGGCAGAAACGGCTCAAACTTTAATCAGCCCAAACTCAATTACAAGCGTTCCTTTTGATGTAGGTCGTCCTGTGATTGCCATTCAGGATTTTGATAACAACCAACCAGAATGGCTTTATACAACCAGCATACCTGCTTTTGATGATGGATGGGGTACGGACTATTTTGGAGTGATTAATAGTGATGATGCTCTTCCATTGTCTAGTGGAAGTTTTATAAATAATATTTTTGGCGAAAATGACTTAAATTCTTCAAATGGTACTTCAGGCTTTGCATCTTTGAATTTTGTTACCGTTGATGTTTCCGGTTTTACAGACGTAGAGCTTAGCTTTGATTGGGAAGTCGTAGGTTACAATGTCAGTGAAGATGAAATAGAATATCAAGTTTTTCATGATGGAATATTACAACCACGTGTCGATCTCTTCACTGGAAGTGAACTAACTTCAGACGGATCTGGAAATGAATTGATTGAAATTCCAAATACAGTATCTGAAGTATCATTTCGCTACTATATTAAAAACGATGGAGCTGAAGGTTATTCTGGTTTAGACAATGTAAAACTTACAGGTAACTCCAATGCCAGGGATACTGATATTATTGAGCCTGTAGTAGCAGGTCAGGTTCCTGCGGGAACTCTTGTCGCAGATGTAAATGATGAGTTAGCTGAGGCAGTTGAGGTGTTTAGTTTTGAAGTAGTAGATTCTGGAAATTTTGATAATCTTCCAACGAATATCACAAGATTAAGATTTGTACCTGGCACGAATAATACAGCTAACTGGGCAGAGGTAATTGAAGGAATTTCGATTTCTGATGGTAGCGTGAATAGTTTGGATTTAGTAAAGACTGATGCTAACTTAACAATTACACCAACTGAAATTATAGTTGACATCACTTCAGATCCAGACGATGTGTTTGTTGTTGGCGATGCCAATTCTCAAGCATATACCTTAAGCTTGTTTTTAAATCAAACAGACATAATAGATCAAAAGGTCATTCAATTTGCTATTGCATCTGGCAATGAAAATCAGTTGGCCTCCAATGATGGCTCTATTTTTTCTAACAATATAACAGGTTTTGAAGGCAATGAATTTTTGATAGATGTCGTTGGTAACGGATTGGAATTCATTGTTCAGCCTACCAATACCTTGATCAATGAAAATATGTTCCCTATAGTTAGGGTTGCAAATACAGATGCTAACGGTAATCTTGACTTAGCTAGTGTTGGAGTGGGTGTTGAAGTTGCCTCTTCAGGAACGTTAACTGGTGATCCAATTACTAAAACTATAACTGCAGAGGGTTACGCGAATTTTAATCCACTTGTACACACAGCTTTAGGCTTTGATTTAACCTTAACTGCAAGTGCTAATGGATTTACAGGCATCACAAGTGATGAGTTTGATATAACTTATGAAAGCAATCTTTTAATTTCTGAGATAGCAGCAACAGATGGAAATACTCAGGTTATAAGAGATAATAGTAGGTTTGTCGAGCTATTCAATATGAGCGTTGAGCCGATCAACTTCAACGAAAAATCTTACTTTTTGCATAATGCAACTTCAGGGTTTAGTGTGGAACTAACTGGGACTTTAGCTCCAAAATCCTATTATATCATCAGCTTTGCAGATGCAACGGCTTTCGAAGATTTATACGGAGTGACAACAGATCTAGTAAGTACAGAAGTAGTCTCATCGAATGGGATAGATTCTTATTATCTATCTATTCAAAATTCAAGAGCTTCTTTAGTCGATGTTCATGGAGTTCCAGATGAGTCTGGGGGGAAGCCACTTTGGGAGTACACAGCCGGACGTTTTTATAGAAATATACCAAATGTGAGAAATTCTAATCCGGTTTATGATGAAGCAGGAGAATGGATAAAAGAACAAGTAATTGCAACTGCAGATGCAACTCCCGGTGTGGGGGATAATGATTTTGTTTACAGCAATGATACAGATGGATGGATTCCAGTTGGAATAGGAGAGTCCCCTGAAGGGTCTAGTGGTGGACTCAACGATGACAAAAGTATTTTTGTAGAGAATGGTACTGTTACTTTAACGGATGACAATCTGATTTCAGATGTGGTGGTTAGAGCAGGTGGTACATTAATCCTTAATAAAGCTATAACCTTAAATGGTGATTTTGCTAATTTTGGTAAAGTGATTTTTAGAAGTACTGTAAAAGAAACAGCAGCACTAGGCCCTTTTGACGGTAATAACAGAAAACTCGTAGGAAATAACTTTGAAATTGAACGTTATATTCCTAAAAACAATAGAGCCTATAGATATTTAGCGCCTTCTGTAACTACTTCTTTATCTCCAAAAGCTACTATCAATGCTAACTGGCAAGAAGGACAAAATAATACACAAACTGGTGATGGTAATAATAGCAATACACTAAACGGTTTCGGAACTCATATTACGGGCTCAACAACTGGAGAAAATGGGTTTGATGCAACTCTTACTGGCAATCCTTCTATGTTTGAATGGAACGCAAGTAACCAACAATGGAATTCTATACCTAATACAGATTTAAAAGGCTTCAATGTTGGTGAAGCTTATGCTATTTTAATTCGTGGTAGTAGAGAAACAACGCTTAATTCCAATACAGCAGTAGGACCATCAACTACCTTACGAACTACGGGTAGATTGGCTGTGGGATCAAGAAGTGCTCCAAATCTCTCATCAACTGTTGGTGAGTTCTCACTTATAGGGAATCCCTATCAAGCAAAAGTTGATATGGGAACTCTGCTTACAAGTGGTAATTCTGCTGGGCTTAGCTCTCAGTATGTTTATATCTATGATCCCACGTTAGGTTCGGTAGGAGGGTATGCGACAGTAGACTTAGGTGATGGGTCTGCCACGCCTGTAGGTTCAGATGCCAATCAGTTTTTGGATCCCAACCAAGCCTTTTTCGTTGAAACAGTTTCAGCCACTTCTACACCTATAGTATTTTTTAGAGAAAGTTATAAATCGACAGATGTTGCCAATAATGCAACCTTTAGAACTTCTGGAGAATTAACCAATCTTAATATCAATCTATATTACGACGAATTAGAAACAAAATCAGTAGACGCTGTAAAGGTCAAATTTAGAGAAGGGGGTAACAATGCTAAAGATACTTTAGATGCAACCAAGATTTGGAATTACGAAGAATCTTTTGCTATTAATAGACATCCAAACTATATGTCTATAGAGACGAGAGATATGCCTAAAGCTGAGGATAATGTACCACTTTACTTTGGAAATTCAACGCGTAGCAATTACCGTTTAGAAATAAAACCAGAAAACTTTACTGGAACTAAAGCGTATTTATATGACAGGTATTTGGAAACTTCAACAGAGTTGTCTTCAGATGTGACGACATCGGTTTCATTTGAGCTAGACAAGTCTATCCCTGCTTCCAGGGCTACTGATAGATTTGTGATCAAATTTGAAGAGGTATCGCTAAGCGATGATGATTTTGAATTGAATTCTTCTATAGCGGTATACCCAAACCCTGTAAGAGGGGAAAGTTTCAGTATTTCTCACCAGCAAGCCTTCAATGGAAATGAGGTAAGTTTAAAACTGTTTGACCTTCAAGGTCGATTGGTCCTGGATCAAAAGATCGACAATGCACCAAGAGTTGAAGTTAATGTAGGATCCGATTTATCTGCAGGGGTTTATATACTAAGCCTTTCAGATGGAAAAGCAAGTCAGTCAGTGAAGCTGATTGTGGAATAAATAAAGGTGAACTAGCAGACGGGTCAACGGTCTGCTAGTTGCCATTTATTAAGCTTTAATTTCTTAATAGCAGGCAACAGTAAACTGACAACTAATTACTATCAACTCCTACTTACACTTCGTATTATAATACCGAATCATATCTGTAGTAGTCACTATGCCTACCAATTTGTCATTTTCTAGTACTGGTAATGCATGAAAGTTTTTATTGATAAACAACTCTGCGGCATCTTCGATAGAGTCTGATGCATTGACAAAAGCTACTTGCTTAGACATCACTTGCTCCAATGTAAACATATCATACACTGTGGTTTCTACAGTGTCCCCGTCATCGTTGGCGGAGTCTGCAAACGAGATACGCAATAAGTCATTATAACTAAGCATACCTACAATCTTATCACCGCTTACAACAGGCAGGTGCCTGATCTTGTGGCTTTTGAATAAGGATTCTGCTTTTGTAAGTTGATCCTCTAGATTTAGTTTCACAAGATTTCGGGTCATCAATTTGTGAATGGGTGTCGTTTTCATGGCTTCTGAATTTTAATTCGTTATAAAGATGCATCAGATAAGCCGTT
Source organism: Psychroflexus salinarum (assembly GCF_042677225.1). NCBI lineage: Bacteria > Pseudomonadati > Bacteroidota > Flavobacteriia > Flavobacteriales > Flavobacteriaceae > Psychroflexus > Psychroflexus salinarum. The sequence continues at coordinate 234,652 of NZ_JBHTIV010000005.1, read as the reverse complement.
TATACCATGACGAAAATCATAATTTCACGAAATTGTTGAATCTGAAGACTTTACCGTTTATAGTCGTTAACAGTTTTCAGTTCATCGTGTAATGAGATATTAGTAAAATCGAGTAGTAGTTTTTATTCAAACTGGTAGAACTGGTCTATTGGGGCTGAGTCTGCCTGTATTTCCTTGTTAAAGGCAGGTATCCACTTTAGGCGGGTGTATCGAAGCTACATTTAGTTATAAGGACAGAGTTATCGGTGTCTGTTCGAGTGCTGATTTATGTCGATAGACTAAAATCAGTGTATCGAGAACTCGACCCAACTAAAGCAGAACTTGTCTACACTAAATCTTTTCTCAATAAACGCACTGAAAAAGCGTATTCCTTTAGATTAGTTTTTTACAAAACGATTAAATTATAAACGGAAAAGATCCACCACTCCACAACCATTAACTCCAACCCTAAAGGGAGTCTACTTACGTCAAGATTTCATTGCATGTCGAATTTAGAAACCTGGCCTACTTTTTATGTATCTAAAACAGTTGTCGGTTTCAGCACCTGACAGTAAAGTTGTGTGAAAGAATATGATAATTAATGTCATTTCGATACATCCTAACGAACCCTGTCGGAACACTAAATGACCGATTTAGACTGTGGCCTGCTGGCTGAGTGATTCGACGATAGGAGAATTGTATCGAAGCCATAAAAGCTGTAAATCAGTTGTCGATAAATCGTGATTTGTGTCTAGCGACTGGTTCTTCGTGTAATGGAGGAGTGATATAGTGGAAAATTTAAATCAATTAATAATTACTAATTTAAAATTTTTAATTCCTGAATCCACCAGTACATATTCTTGACTCTCGACACTTAATTCTCGACTCCTAACCATTCTATTATACAACTACCCGATGACGCGAATAACCAAAAGACTCACTCTCTTTGCCGACCAGCCAGGCTCGTCGAAGCAAAAGCTTTCCCAACGCTTAGGGATCGGAATGAAAACCCACCGCTACTAACGTCACGCTCGTTCAAATGAATATATACTGCAATGTGTTTTACAAAAAAGCACTTATGTATAATATTAAAAAAACAAGTTTAGTTATTGTTTTACAGTAACAAAAACTATATTTGTTATCGTAAAACAATAATCACCGATCTTGATGAAAACTATTTTACACACACTTTACCTTGGAGTTCAGGTTCTGCGTTTGGTCTTAAGTGCCTGTATTGTTACTCCGGTTGTTTTATTAATCACTGGCGCAGAAAGAATAAGAGAAACAAATCTTGAATCTGTTATTTTGTTCCTTCCAGTTTTTATATTTTGGGTGTTTGCTTTTATTTCTCTTAATCGAATTGTACCTGTAATAAAGCGTTGTAAACGGGGTGATTACTTTAACAAATCCAACGCGTCATCCGTACGATTTCTGGCTTATGTTCTCATTGTTTATGCGATAGGCATCCCTGTTCTGAAATTTATTTTGAAAGCTTTTGTACAAAACAGACTTGAACTCAGTTATGTATTTGACATAGAGTACGCCTTTGTCAGTCATCTGGCTTTAGGCCTAATTCTCCTACTACTTGCCAAAATTATCGACCGTGGCAGAGCCTTGGAAATCGATCATAAACTCACCATTTAAATTCTATTTTATGTTTAAAAAATCTAGCTTCAAACTCATTTTTGATATATTATTTATCCTGGTGGTTATCAATTCAATAGCTACTCTTATTATGATGTTTTTTGAAGGTTTTGATATAAGTCGCTCTAACTCTATTTATGAACCTAAAAGTGAATTTTCAACATCGCTTTATATTGGAGCCATCAATGAAATTATTTTTTTAGTGGCCTTTGTATTCGTCGCCTACCATTTGCGAAAAGCAGCCAAAATATTTATGCTGAATGCAGATTTCAAGTCTTTTAATCTTGCCAAACACCTTAAGCGTGGCGGGCAGTTTTTGGTTGTGATAGGAATTTGTCTGATGATTAAAAAAGCCTTTTTGAGCTATCATTTCGAGCTCACCAATCATTATTTCCAAAGCAATTCAGTTATTTATCTGCTTTTAGTGGTCCTTGGACTAAGTTTTATACGCTTAAGCAAAATGCTTAAGTTATCCATTCAGGCGAAACAGGATCAGGATTTAACGATATAATTATGTCTATTAAAATCAATTTAGATCAGGTCCTGGAAGAGCGTGACATGCAGTCAGTAGATCTGGCAAATGCCATTGGCATTACTAAGGCTAATTTGTCTATTCTGAAAACAGGCAAAGCTAAAGCTATTCGCTTTTCCACCCTGGAACGTATCTGCGAGGTATTGGATTGTCAGCCTGGAGACTTAATAAGTTATGAGGCTGAGGATTAAGTTTCAATTCAATTTCTGTATTCAAAATGACTCTAAAATTATCGTCAGTTTAAGTGATCTGTTTGTTGGTTAACAATTAGATTGTATCGAAAATGCTTTCGTAAAGCTTGTAAATGAAATAAAGCCTGAGGTCTTCGCGTTCATCACTCAGCCCTCGACTATACAACTACCCGATGACACGAATAACCAAACATTCCCTGACTGTGCCATCAGCCAGGCTCGTCGAAGCAAAAGCTTTCCCGACGCTTCAGGATCGGAATGACAACAATAAAAAAGAAGAAATTAAAAAAGCAAGGCGGTTACGCCTTGCTTTTCATTGGAACGGTCTCAAAATCAGATGAAATTTTGACAGTGTTAATTGGATTAGTTATGCAAATGTCAGTTATTAAAAAGACTTTGAGTTACGGTTCGACCGTACATTTACTACGGTCGAACCGTACAATTTTTTTAACATTTGCTTCCATATGAATTGATTTTTTATCAAAATATATCGGGTTCGTCCAGCGTATAATAATTCACTAGTCATAACTCACTGCCTATAGATAGTGGAATACTAGTCATCCAAAGCCTCTTCCAGCATCTTCATCATATAACCATAATGCGCTTTTAAAACTTTAGTGTTGGTATTCATTTTAGTTTTAAAGTTGGATAAAAGCTCATTTTGAAGTGACAGGCTATGACCTTTTAGCTCCAGAGCCAGGTCTTTGTCTTTCTCCAATTCGATCAACTGATGGACCAAATGCTTCTGTAACTCACGCTCCACCTGATCTGGCGTTGTTCTGGACGTTAGGATATCTTTTACCAAAGCATCAAGAAGCTCCTGAGGTGATAAACCATTTCCTGGTAGGGTAGAATGGGTGTCCCACATCCTGTTGAGTCGCTTTGCAATTGTAAGGCGATTGAGCACTCCTTTATTTATACTGATAAGGCTCTCCAGCTTTCCGCTTTCCGCAAACTTGGAAACCAAAGCTTCATCCACAAGCCAGTATTGTGGTGTCCATACATTATCGCTAATGAACTCCAGGGCATCTTGCTGCTTTGTTTTGTCTACAGCCTGGTATGGAATTCCCTCCTGACCTTTATGTAAAAGAGTTTCATGAACCCCGCCAACCATAGAAACTACATGATAAATATAGCGTCTGTACACACCCAGCATTTCGCCGTATAGCTCTTCCAGATTGTCAAAATCTTCCCCTTCAGAAGTTGTCCAGGAGTCGAGGTTCTTGGCCACAATCTTGAGGTTGCTCAGACCATAGGTACTTGCCTTAACAGAATTATCACCGATATCTTCCGTCTGTGCATTGGGATCGTTTCCTCTGCCGCCAAACATGTACATAGGATCTGTGCTGCGTTTGTCCACAAAGCTTTTCAGGATGTCCTTGTCCTGTTCCGGAGAGCTGTTTGGAAAATAACGGTAACCCCATTCAATGGCATAATCATCATAAGGCCCTAGTTTTCTTACAAAACGGATGTTTTTATCTCCAGGCTGCGCCACATAATTGTATCGGGCATAATCCATGATAGTCGCCGCAATTCCCATTTCCTGTGTGAAGCTTCCAGATCTTAACTGCTCTACATCATAAGCAGAACTCGCTTTCATGTTATGAGGTAACCCCAGGGCATGACCAACTTCGTGAGAAATCACACGGCGCATCATTTCACCGATTTCCTCTTCTGGCGTGTCGAGTGTTCTGGCTTTTGGATTGGCAGCACCGGTTTCCAAAAGGTAACGATTACGGTAAGATCTTAAATGATTATGATACCAGATGATATCCGATTCAATAATCTCACCAGTTCGCGGGTCAGAAACACTAGGTCCAACAGCATTTCGAGTTGTAGAGGCAACATACCTCACGGTAGAATAGCGTACATCTTCCGGACTGAAATCGGGATCTTCCTTTTTCGTTGGCGCTACTCTAGCCTGAATAGCATTTTTAAATCCTGCTTTTTCAAAAGCTGAATTCCAGTCTTCAATCCCCTGGATAAAATATTTTCTCCATTTTTCAGGAGTTGCGGGATCCAGGTAATACACAATCGGTTGCTTGGGCTCGGTGAGTTTACCTCTGGCATAAGCCTTTTCGTCTTTCGGTTCCAGTCTCCAGCGACGAATTAATCGTTCTTCGTCCGCCTTAAGCGCCTCAGAACTGTAATTGTATTTTCTCAAACCAAACCAGCCCACTCTCGAATCTTCATAGCGCACCTGCATTTTGTCCTCTGGCAAAGCGATGATGGAATGATTGATTTGAAACGTAAAGGTATTGGTAGAATTTCCTCTTGGCGGATTGCTGGTTGGGAAGGTAAGGGTGTGCGTAATTTCAGTATTTTCAGGAAAACTTTTCACCGAATTGATACGACTGCGCTTATCGTCTGCTTTCCCGATTTTATATTCTGATTTTAATCCGTCAGGAATAATGTTGAAGGAAGGTGAATCTGCATTGAAGAAGGAAGACACTTCAATGACGAAATCTTCTCCTTCTTCAGATTTGATCGGAAAGGAAGCCAAAATAGGGTTAAGGTTATTTTGAGCCACACTCAGACTGATGGGATCATCCTCATCGGCCACATTGGTCGTCAGAACCTGAACCAGATCTATCGATTTACCCACTTTCACAAAGTGAATCATTTGTTCAGAGGTTTTCGACCCCGCATTTCTGTAAGCCGAATAGTTAGCCGGTAACTGCTTAAGACGGGTCACCATGAGCAAATCCTTTTCCAGAATCTCTTCAGGAAATTTAAAGTAAAGCTTATCATCTTCAAAAAAAGTAGTGATCAGCCCTTCGCTTTTGGGCATTGTTTCTAAAATAGAATCTAAATCTTTAGTGTTTTTGTCCTGCGCCAAGCCCATCTGAAGGCTAAGTGCAAAGACAAGAAGTAATACGTATTTCATTTGTTGAGTTTTTTTTAAGACTAAAGATAAGGCTTAAAGTTTAAAATGGTAGGGAGTCAGAAGGCGTTGCCAGTTTTCGGTTGTCAGTTTGTAGAGTCCTGAATAGGGTTGACCAATATACTAGTTGAATAGTTCACTAACATAGCTATTATAGCAACTCAAGACCCTTTGACTAACCAACTATACGATGATACGAATATTCGATTACTCGAATCTTCGAAACGCTCAACTGAAAACAGAAAACAGACTCTTTTCCCAAACCCTAAAGGGAGCTTTTTACGTTAAGTTAATTAGTCCGTGAGTTTTTGAGTTAATGAGCTTTTTTAATTAAAAATTCTCAATTTAAAATTACGAGAAACGTCATTTCGATACATCCACCATAGGCGGACACTCAATGACCAATTTCAATTAATTTTTTAGAGCTTTTTAAAATTCAAAATGTTTAATTAATATCCAATGTAAAAAAACGGCCTACTTTTTATGGATGTAGTCAAAACAAGAAAGTGGTGATGGAAGGAAGAGGAACAGTGCCCTAGTGTAACGGTTGGCGCTGCGTGGAGGAAACACTTTCGTAGTTTTCAAAGACATAAAAATAAGCCTAGCGTTTTTTGATTCTTTTGGGCAATGCAAATCGAGGAACGAGATTCATGAACACTTAATCAGTAATAACTGGGGTGAACTAAAAAAGAATGGAAGCATTAATCACATCGAAAGCTTTTAAGTCATAAAATAAATTATAAATGACTAAGGCGGTGAACTTAAAAATGAAAACATTAACTTCATTTCGATACATCCGCCATAGGCGGACACTCAATGACCGACTTAAACTGGTGGCCGAGTGATCACGACATTTTGATTGGATCGTATCGAAGCCACAGTAGTTCATGAGTTTATGAGTCGGTTAGTTTGATAAAATTAATGCTTAAAAACGGTCAACTTATTTCAGTACCCCCCAAACGCTCAACTGTAAACAGAAAACAGTGAACCAGTCTACCAGTCAACCAGTATACCAGTCAATCAGTTCACTATTTAACTCTAGACTCCTTGACCCTCGACCCTCGACCCTTCGACTCTTGACCCTATGCTATACGAATACACGAATCCTCGAAAAACCGAAAACGAACAACTCTAAACTAACCAAAAATACTTTCCAATTCCTTTGGTTTTTTTTAAGAATTCTACCTTCTTTGCAAAACCAAATCTATATGCTACTTAACTATTGAAAAATTTATCCTATTTCTTCATGACTAAAGGCCAAATCGCAAGGCCAGCACTGACTTAGGATATCATTTTTCAACGTTGTAGTGATGTAGACAACGAGCTACGGTGCTCCCACTTATGGGACTCACCGTGGCGAAGCCGTTCCTGGAAGTGAGTATTGAGTGAAAGAGTTGTCCGTTGCCAGTTTACTGTTTATCGATAAAAAATTATCACTAGTGAAATTTATTTCTGAATTAAAAGATATGGCCTACTTTTTATGGATGTGAGAAACCGAAGAATGAGGTTCATGAACACTTAATCAATAGAAACGGGGGTGAACTAAAACAAGAAAGTGGTGAGGAAAGGCTGAAGGAGTAATGCACGAGTGAAACGGTTTGCGTTACGAGGTGGAACCACTTTTGTAGTTTTCAAAGACATAAAAATAAGCCTCCCCGATAGCTATCGGGGTTGTTGATTACTCCCGATGCTTCGGGATTGCGGCGATGAAATCGAGGTACGAGATTCACGAACACTTAAAACAATAAAGTCGCGGGTGAGCTACAAAAAGTAATGAAAGCTTCAATTTAAGAGATAACATTAAACTCAAAACTAAAAAAAGTAATCAGTTACTAATCACCAGTCACAAATCACTAGTCACTGAAACCTGTCAACCATAAACTAATAAAAAATTGAAAAACATAAAAAACATCTGTTGCATAGGAGCTGGTTACGTTGGGGGACCAACCATGTCAGTCATTGCACAAAAGAATCCACATATACAAGTGACCTGCGTAGATCTTAATGAAGCTCGGATCAGCGCCTGGAACGACGACAATTTAGATAATTTACCCATCTATGAGCCTGGACTGGCTGAGGTGGTGAAAGAAGCACGCGGGAGAAATCTTTTCTTTTCTACAGAAGTTGATGAAGCGATAGATAAAGCTGATATGATATTTATTTCGGTCAATACACCCACCAAAACCTACGGAGAAGGGAAAGGCAAAGCGGCTGACCTGAAGTATATCGAACTTTGTGCCCGACAAATTGCGCGGGTGGCTAAAGATGATAAGATCATCGTTGAGAAATCAACACTACCGGTTAAAACCGCAGAGGCTTTAAAGAGCATACTCCACAATACCGGTAACGGAGTCAGTTACCAGATTCTCTCCAATCCTGAGTTTCTTGCAGAAGGAACGGCCATACAAGATTTACAAAATGCCGATCGGGTGCTCATTGGCGGTGATGATACTGAAGAAGGACGGGAAGCCATGCAGCAGCTGGTTAATATTTATGCCAGTTGGTTGCCGAAAGAGCGTATTCTGACGACCAACGTCTGGTCTTCAGAATTATCCAAATTGGTGGCTAACGCCTTTTTGGCACAACGGGTATCGTCCATCAATGCGATCTCCGAGCTCTGTGAAGTCACCGGAGCAGACGTCTCTGAAGTAAGCCGTTCTATAGGCATGGACAGCCGTATTGGCTCCAAATTTCTGAAAGCCTCTGTGGGCTTTGGGGGCTCCTGTTTCCAAAAAGACATACTGAATTTAGTTTATATCGCAAGTTCGCTGGGTCTGCAGGAAGTCGCCGACTACTGGGAGCAGGTTATCCTTATGAACGACTACCAAAAGCACCGCTTTGCCAGGAAAATCGTAAAAACGCTGTATAATACGGTAGCTGACAAAAAAATTGCGTTTCTGGGCTGGGCATTTAAAAAAGACACCAACGATACCAGGGAGTCTGCAGCCATTTACGTGGCCGAAAAATTACTCCAGGAACAGGCCAACATCAGCATTTACGATCCCAAGGTGAAAAAAGAACAAATCATAACCGACCTGGAAAATCTGGGAACACTGGATCCGGAAGCTATCCATAAACGCATCACTGTAGTCAGTAATCCTTATGAAGCCATGAAAGAGGCCCATGCCGTAGCCATACTGACAGAATGGGACGAGTTTGCTGCTTACGACTGGCAAAAGGTATATCACAATATGATGAAGCCTGCTTTTGTATTTGATGGTCGGGGTATTTTAGACCTCAAAAATTTGACAAAAATCGGGTTTCAATTGTTTAGCCTTGGGAAAAGTAATACTGCAGTAAAGTGATATCAGTTTTTTGTGTAAGTGAAAAAGTTGAGCGTTGCCAGTTTACCGTTTATCGAAATGAAAAAAAAATTAAAATATCCAGTCACAAATCACTAGTCACTGACAACTGAAAACTGTTAACAATAAACCAATTAAAAAAATGAAAACCATCTTAGTAACAGGAGATGCAGGCTTTATTGGATACCATCTATCAAAAAACTTCTTGATATAGGTCATCAAGTGATTTGTTCAGGTATTATTCTGTCCAATTAAAAATTGATTGTTTAAAGGGGCTTGGAGTTAACGAAGTTTTTGAAGGCAAGTTAGTAAACAATAAAACCAATAAAGAAAAATTCAAGCTTATCAAATTAAATTTAAAGAAATGAAAATAACATTAAATAAGATAAATAATCATTAAAAATGTTACAATAAAAAGAATCAAGAAATTTAATATATACTATATCTGTGTTTGATAATAAGTTAATAGCTAAAAATACTATTTTCTTGTATGTAAGAATGTTGATTGTTTTAGTTGTATCTCTTTATACATCTAGAATAGTATTAATAGAACTTGGAGTTGAAGATTACGGTATTTATAGTGTTGTAGGTGGAGTTGTCATGTTTTTCGGTTTTCTCAACGGTGCAATGGTTGCAGGAACTCAAAGATTTTTATCTTTTGAAATTGGAAGGAATGACTTTTCCAGGCTTAAAGAAACTTTTAATGCAGCTTTATTAATACATATATTTCTTGCATTCACAATATTGATATTAGCAGAGACTGTTGGGCTTTGGTTCGTCCGGTTTTATTTAAAAATTCCTTCAAATCGTATTGACGCAGCATTATTTGTGTATCATTTTTCTGTGTTTTCTTTTGTCGTTTCTATCATTAAAGTTCCTTATAACGCAATTATTATAGCAAGAGAGCGCATGTATGCATTTGCTTACTTTGGCGTTTTTGAAATGGTTTTAAAGCTTATAGCTGTGTTTTTACTCATTTGGTTTTCATATGATAAACTGAAATTATATAGCTTTTTACTTTTTATAGTTTCGATTATCGTAGCTTTAGTTTACTTGATTTTCGCTAAACGTAATTTCAGCGAAACGAACTTTAAATTAATTCGGAAAAGACATATTTACAAAGAATTAATCAATTATTCAGGTTGGAACTTGCTTGGAAGTTTTTCTATGATTTCAAAAGGTCAAGGAATTAATATTCTTTCTAATATTTTTTTTGGTACAACTGTTAATGCAGCTTACGCCATTTCAAACCAAATTTATAATTCAGTTTACTCATTTGTCTCTAATTTCCAAATGGCTAGTAATCCACAAATAATCTCAAATTATGCTTCAGGGAATATATATGACATGCTTGATTTAGTTAGAAGAACTTCAAAATTTTCTTTTTATTTGATTTTTATTTTGACATTACCATTTATTTTAGAAATTAAATTTATACTTAATTTGTGGCTTGACGTTGTGCCTGAATATACAGTTATTTTTACAATATTGATTTTAATGAATTCATGGATTGATTCTTTCTCAAGTCCTTTAGTTACTTTAATACAGGCTACAGGGAGAATCAAATTTTATCAGATTTTTATAGCTACAATTTTCACATTGAATGTTCCAATTGCTTACCTGCTCTTTAAATTTGGATTTCCGCCTGAATCAGCATTTATAAGTATTATATTCATCAATTTTGTAGCACTTGGTACCAGGTTAATCTTTGTTAAAAAGAATGTGCCAGAATTTTCAATCCTAGAGTTTTTAAAAGATATATTATGGAGAAATATACCAGTAATTTTGCTTTCAGCTTCTATTCCAATTATTTTTAAATCAATTTTTGAATCAAACAGTTTATTTCAGACGCTTATAAATATGCTTATTTCATTTATACTGAGTATGACTTTCGTGTATTTTATAGGCCTTAAAAATAATGAGAGAAAGTTTGTTAAATCCCTGCTTATAAATTTCATCAATAAAAATTAAAATTTTAACACAAAATATCTTAGAATCAAAAGACTTTAAAAAACCAGAATATGAATAAAAGCATAAAAGTTGTGGGGCAGCCTATGTATAACATTGGTGATCTCGCAGCATTTAAATCATTAAATCAACTTTTGAAAGAAAAATTTGAAGCAGAAATACAATATTCCGTTTTGAGTAGTAGAAAGATAGATTTAGAATTCACTAAAGATAGTGAGATATCCTTCTTAAGCGACATTCCAGTCGTTAGTAAATACGAAAAATTGTTAGCGATTCTAAGTCCAAAATTATTAAAATTCCTTTCAATTCTATTTCCTAAATTAAAAGAGAAATATAAAGTTTTATTAAAGCCTGATTTTCTTCTTTTTGCGCCAGGAGGTTTGGAACTCGGTCTGTATAAAGAATGGGATTATTTGTGGATGATGTCAATCTTTGTAGCGTTCAAAAAGAATTTTGGTATTTACTCTAGATCAATAGGTGATTTTCAAGACAAAACTTTTTTAGACTCTTTTTTTAAAAGAAAGGTTGTAAAGTACTTGAAATACTCAAAATTTAATGGTTTGAGAGATCAAAGGAGCCAGACAGAGGCTAAGTATTTAGGAATACCTTTTTATCCTTCTATAGATGTTGTATTTTCAAACATTCCTGATTATGAAAATATTGATAAAGAAATATTAATCGAACATTATGGGAGTAATTACATGGTATTTACACCTTCTGCATTTGAATGGCATCCAAGATTTTCAAATTATTCTTCAGAAACATTTGTGGAATTATATTTAGAAATAATAAATATTATTATAGAAAAGACAGATTTTGATATTGTAATGTTACCACATATATATAAAGATAATAAGGACACCGATTATTTTAATTCTTTAAAGAGTAAGTGCAGTAATCCGAAACGTATATATATATTAGAAAATAATCCCGATTCAGATTTATATCAATACATAATAAGTAAATCAAAATTTACAGTCGTGTCCAGGTTGCACCAGACTATTTTTTCCATCAATAATCATACTCCTTTTTTATCGATAAGCTATGAACACAAGATGGAAGATATGATGAAGATTTTAGACCTGGATGATTATGTCGTAAGATTGCAAGACATACTTGATGGGAAAATTGATATATCCAAGACATTGCATTCTTTTTTACTAGATGAGTTTGATCAGAATAGACTTATTGAAGCTCAGACAAAAGCAAATCAAATTGCTTTAAATAGCTTTGAAAAATTATCGCAAAGAATATCTGATGTTTGAAAGTATGGTTTCTGTTATTATACCTAACTATAATCACTTTGAGTATTTAACACAGAGAATAGATAGTGTTATATCACAAACATATAATAACATTGAGATTATTATTCTCGATGATTGCTCTTTAGACAATAGCCGAGATATTATTGAACAATATAAAAATCATCCTAAAGTATCTACTGTTGTTTATAATAAGGAGAATAGTGGTTCAGTGTTCAGGCAATGGACTAAGGGAATTAAACTAGCGAAAGGGGAATACATCTGGATTGCCGAAAGCGATGATTTTGCTGAGCCGGAATTGCTATCTAAAATGATCCCTGTCTTGGACCAGGATAAAGAAATAGGACTAATTTATTGTAATTCGAATGTCATTTACGATAAAAATAATGCAAATAAAAGATTATACACACTAAATGATTTGAGAAGATATATGTTTAAAACACCTACTTGGGATAGCTCGTTTATCATGGATGGGAAACTGTTTTTACAAAAATATCTTAGTAAAAAATGCGTTATAAATAATGCAAGTGCAGTCGTGATGAGAAAGGATGCACTAGATTTAGCTAACGTTAATTTAGAACAATTTAGATATGCAGGTGATTGGGCTGCTTATAATAATATTTCAATGAACTTCAAGATTGCATTCATAAACGAAACGTTATCGAATTATAGAGACCATGTATCCAATACTTCCAAGAAAGCATTTATCAATCATAAAATAAATTATGAGAATTACAGTATTATAAGTAAATACTATAATTATTTACTTAAAAATAAAAGTTCCACTGTCAAATATATTTATAGCGTTCGTAAGTCTTTTTTACCACTATTAATAAGGAGTAAAGACCGGAAAGAGATATATAAGAGATATAAATCAATCAACTCTAAAATGATTAACAAGGCGCTTATTTTCTTGCCTCAAGTTATGATTGAAACTTATATAAGCCGTTTATTAAATAAATATGTTAGGAAATAAAATACAGATTTTGCCCAATTACCATTTTTTCTTTTTTTCCAATGAAATTATCTATAATCATCCCTGTTTATAATACAGCCCCATTTTTAAAAAAATGCATAGAAAGTTGCATTGATCAAAATATTTCCAACAATGACTATGAAATAATTTTAATCAATGATGGAACTACTGATAATAGCCATGATATTTGTGAATCATATAAAAATGCTTACAGTAATATACATTATCTGATTCAAGAAAACAGCGGCCAAAGTGTAGCAAGAAATAATGGGGTTGATAAAGCTGTGGGCAATTATATTTGGTTTGTTGATTCAGATGACTGGGTTGAAAGTAATTGTCTTAGTTCAATATTAAATATGTGTGAAACAAACACTCTGGATATTTTAAGAATTGGATTTAAGAAAATTAATGATGAATATACAGATATTGCAAAAACTGAATTAGAACCCAAAACCCTAATCATTGCCAATAATAGAGAAATACTTAAAACTGATTTTGTTTTTGGACCGCCTCTGCATATCTTCAGAAGGGCTTTTTTGACAGATAACAGATTGTCATTTTATCCGAATATTTTTCATGAGGATAATGAGTTTACTCCTAAGGCATTGTACTATGCTAAGAGAATAGGTATTACGGAAACAATATATTATTATTATTATACAAGAATGGGTTCAACTACAAAAAGTGTAAATCCAAAGAAATGCTTTGACCTATTAATAGTATGTCATAACCTTATGGTATTGTCCGAGGAAGTAGAAGATGATATTAAACCTTATATAAATAATGTGATAAGTACATCATTTAATAGTCTTTTGTCTTATTCACGGGAAATAGATCCTTTGTCCAAAGTAAAGCTTAAGCGACAGATAGCATTAAATACTGATATATTTGACCACATGAAAAAATCAAAAAAAATCAAATTTAAAATCGAAGGTTTAATATTTTCATTATTCCCTAATAATGTTTTAAAGATATACGAATTAGTTAAAAGATAGTTTTTGTTAGACAATCTTCGAGAATTGACATACAAATTAAAAATCATTACTGTAAAATTTAAATAATGAAAATATTACTTCGGTATCTTAATAAATATATTTTCTTTTTATTGCCGGAAACAAGATGTTTCTCGTTAAAAAGGTTCATGTATAGGCTACAGGGGTATTATATAGGTTCGAACACCCAAATTTGTTCCTCAGCTAGAATATATGGGTCCGGTGATATAGTAATTGGTGATAATGTTTGGATAGGACCTGAAGTTATGATTGTATCGTCATCATTTATTAAAATTGAAAATAATGTCGATATCGCTCCTAGGGTTTATATTGGTACAGGATCTCATATTGTCGGAGATAAAGAGGAAAGAATGGCAGGTACTGGTATTGTCAAAAATGTTTTAATAAAAAAAGGCAGTTGGATTGGCTCTAATGTAATAATAATGCCTGGTGTGACTATAGAAGAAATGACAGTCGTTGGTGCTGGTGCAGTTGTAACTAAAAACTTTCAAGCATTTAGTATATTAGCAGGCGTCCCTGCAAAAATTATCAAAAGTTCAAAGAAAGTTTCAAAATGAAAGCCGTTTTTTTAATCATAGATTATGTACCTCATCAGGTATTATCAATAAAAACATTGATAGAAAGAAACAGTGCAGAAATTTTAGCCTTTCATGTGGGCAGGTTTAATATTAGCACTCCCAAGCATTTACCAGACTTTTCTACATCTCTTTACACTGAGAAACCAAAAGACCAGATCTTATCCGATATTATTCATTTTAATCCCGATGTTGTAGTTACTGCCGGCTGGATGATCCCGGAGTATAATTGGCTTTGCAAAAGGTTGAAGAAATCAAGTACAATCCCTATTGTAGCGATGACAGATACACCTTGGTATGGTAGTGTCAAACAGAAAATAAATGTCCATCTAAGTCTATTTTATATCAAAAGCGCGTTCACCCATCTTTGGGTTGCAGGCATAAGACAATATGATTATGCCAGAAAATTGGGTTTTACCAATAATCAGATAATTTTTAATTCCCTTTCAGCAGATACGAGAATTTTTCATCAAGTGGATATTATGTCTAAAGTAGTCAACTACCCCAAAAACTTCCTATATATTGGAAGATACACAGAGGTGAAGGGCTTAAGGAACTTAATGAATGCGTGGTCTTCCATAAAGGATAAAAAGGGGTGGACCTTTACACTTATCGGAGAAGGAGAGATGAAAGAAGAATTAGAGTCTACTGAAAATTTTATTGTGAAAGAGTTTATGACACAAGATAGATTATTGGAAGAAATGAAGTTAACAGGCTGTTTTGTTTTGCCTTCTTTAAAGGAGCCTTGGGCTTTGGTTATTCATGAAGCGGCAGCAGCAGGATTGCCTATCATTTGCACTGAAACCTGTGGCGCAGCACCACATTTTGTTATTAACTATTATAATGGATTTAGAATTCAAGATAATTCTATTGAAGACTTGAAAGACAAGTTAGAACTTATCATTCATACGGATGAAAATGTTCTGCTGGAATATGGAAAAAGAAGCCGAAAGTTATCGCACACCATCAATCCGGAAATTCAGATGGCCAGTTTATTGCAGCTCATCAATGGAAACTAAAAGGACTAAGATATTACAGTTTCTAGTTTTTTCTTTATTTCTAGTGGCTCCTTTTATTATGGCTTATGAGGATGTTGAAAAGGCAAGATTAATTTCAGCCCGTATTTTACCAACGTTTATTTCGACGTTTACTGGTTTATACAGATGGGCAGCTTTAGGTTTTTTGACTGTTTTAAGTATCTATTATTTAGGCAGAATAAGAAATTATAGAATCACAACACCGGTTGTTTTTATATCTACATTTTATTTCATGCAATTTCTTTATGCTTTAGTTGATGGTGAAGACTATGTGAGATTTTTTCTCATGACAGTATTTAGTTTGTTAATACCTCCAGTGATTGGTTTAGCTATAAAAAATGACAAAAAAATTATTAAATATTTTATTTTTTGTATATTTTTCTTTCTCATTATTTCTATTTTCCTGAATGGTCACTTAGTTTTAATTGGGCAAAGATTTCTTGGATTTTTAAATAACCCTAATACATACGGAATTTCAACAGTTTTTTGGTTGATTATACTTTTACTGGCAAATTATTTTCAGGTCATTAATAAAAAACTATTCACTTTCATTTTAATAGGTTTATTTTTTACAATGCTTTTTACTGGTTCGCGTAATGCTATTGCTGGGATGTCGCTAATACTTATCATCAAATATTATAACCAACTTAATAAAATGCTTGTAGGAGTTTTTTTGTTATTATCAGTATTCTTAGTAATTTCTCAATTTATAGATTTGTCATTTTTGACCAGTCGCTTTGAAAACATATTTCAAGCAGCATCTGATTCAGGTCGTTTAGATATATGGGAGCGTGCTTATTATGCAATCAATCAGAACTTTTGGTGGGGTAATGGAATGGACGCAAATTTACAAATTGCAAATACTGGCAATATGCATAATTCGTATATCCGGTTTGTTTTAAATATGGGTATAATTTTTACTATTTTTACCTTATTAATGTACCTATTTTCTATTATATCAACATATACTAAGAGAAGTAAAGTGCCTTTAATTTTAACGGGTTTTTTACTAGTTTTCGCCGTAGCAAATATTGGAGAGGATTTCTTTGTTGGGCTTGGTTCTTCTGTTTTCATTTATTTACTATTCATTTACGGTTTTATAAACTATTTCATTACCAGACAAAATGATACTTCTAGATAGTTTATACATCAACAATGGTGGAGGAAAAATTTTGCTCAACTATCTAATTGAAGAATTTGAAAGAAACCATTTGAAAGTACATTACCTTTTGGATGAGCGAATTAGAAATAATCATTCAAAAATAATCAATAATGAAGTTACTTATCTGAACCCAAGTTTACTTCAACGTCACAATTTTTATGTTAAGAATAGAACAAGTTTTTCAAAAGTACTTTGTTTCGGAAATTTGGCACCTTCTTTAAAATTAGATGTAGAAGTTTATACTTACTTTCATCAAAGAATATTTTTAAATGTACCTGAATCATTTTCAATAAAGCAAAGTTTTAATTTTAAACTGAAGAGTTATCTCTTTAGATACTTCCTTAGAAATACAAACTATATTTTATTGCAGACTGAAAGCGTTAAAGAAGAGCTTTTGAAAAAAATTAATCACATAAAATCTGATAAAGTTTTAGTTGTTCCTTTCTATCAAAATATGCAAAACCAAAACTTGAAAAAAATTAAAAATTCATTTTTATATGTGAGTAGCGGTTCTCCTCATAAGAATCATGATTTATTATTGAATGCTTTTAAGACATTTTATGATATTCATAAGAAAGGGGTTTTAACGGTTACTATAGATTCCATGCATACTAATTTATTTGAGAAAGTGAAAAATTTGATAAAAATGGGCTATCCTATTGTCAATATTGGACTTGTCTCTAGACAAGAATTGGCAAGTTATTATTCGCAAGCAGAATATATTATATATCCATCGTTATCTGAAAGTTTTGGTTTAGGTATTTTAGAAGGTTTAGATACAAATTGTAAAATTATAGGTTCGAATCTCCCCTATCTACACGCCGTTTGTGGACCTACTATGTCTTTCAATCCATATTCTGTTTCTGAAATTGCAGATTGTTTTGCAATAGCAATAAATAATAATATGAAAAAGACAAGACAAAAAGTATTTAACGAAATAGATAGTCTCATTTCATTGTTAAAATAAGACAATTATGAAAATCAAAAATAAAACCCTTCTGATTACCGGTGGAACTGGTTCTTTTGGGAATGCGGTTCTTAAACGCTTTCTGCATACCGATCATTTTTCTGAAATCCGTATTTTTTCTAGAGATGAGAAAAAACAGGATGATATGCGAAAGCTGCTCAATAACGACAAATTAAAATTTTATATCGGCGATGTTAGGCAATACGATAGTCTGGAGCGTGCTACCAGAGATGTGGATTATGTGTTTCATGCAGCAGCGCTCAAGCAAGTCCCTTCCTGCGAATTTTTTCCTTTAGAGGCAACACGAACCAATGTCTTGGGAACTCAAAATTTAATTGATGCGGCAGCTTTTAATAAAGTGAAAAAAGTCATTTGTTTAAGTACAGACAAAGCGGCTTATCCTATTAATGCTATGGGGATTTCTAAAGCCCTGATGGAAAAAGTAGCTACAGCAGCTTCGAGAAATTTAAAAGAAACTACAGTTTGTTTAACACGTTATGGCAATGTCATGGCATCAAGAGGGTCTGTGATACCACTTTTTTTAGATCAGATCAAAGCCGGTAAGGCTTTAACCGTAACAGATCCTAAAATGACACGCTTCCTAATGTCTCTAGACGAGGCTGTAGAGCTGGTTCTATTTGCTTTCGAAAATGGTAATGCAGGTGATTTATTTGTGAATAAAGCTCCAGCTGGCAATATTGGTGACCTGGCCCAAGCCGTAAAAGAATTATGTCAGGCTGATAATGAGATTAAAATCATCGGCACAAGACATGGTGAAAAGCTCTATGAAACGCTTTGTACACGAGAAGAAATGATTAAAGCTGAAGATATGGGAGATTTTTATAGAATACCGGCAGACAATAGAAACCTAAATTACGAAAAGTATTTCTCTGAAGGTGAGGAAGCCATTTCAGCCATAGAAGACTATAATTCTCATAACACAGAACAGCAAGGTGTAGAAGGCATGAAAAAGTTGCTGAAAGAGCTGCCAATAGTACAGAAAATGATGCCTAAGTAAATCTATTTCACAAGCTTTTAAAGGTATTAACCATATTACTGTAAGATAATGTTTATTTATCTGGAAAGCGGTTAGATATAAAAAATATTTTTGTCTTTCAAAGTGCAGACTAAGGCATGAACAAAAGCGTCTCGACTGCGTTCGATGTGACACTTTCAGTTTAATTTAGGTTTCATATTAGACATGAAAAAAACATTAAAAATAATAAAATGAACATACTAATAACCGGCGCCAAAGGTTTTGTTGGTAAAAATCTGGTTGCAGAACTCAATAATATTAAAGAAGGAAAGGCAAAGCATCCATTGCTTTCTAAAGACCTGCGTATTTTTGAATATGACAGAGAAACCGAGCCTTCCTTATTAGATGACTATTGCAAAGATGCCGATTTTGTATTTCATTTAGCAGGGGTAAACAGACCTAAAGACTCCAAAGAATTTATGGAAGGAAACTACGGGTTTACGAGTGAATTGCTTGAGAATCTAAAGACATATAATAACACTTGTCCCATCATGATTTCATCATCCATACAGGCGGAGTTGAATAATCCGTATGGTGAATCCAAAAAAGCAGGAGAAGATTTGTTATTGAATTATTCTAAAGAAACTTGTGCAAAAGTATTTATTTACCGTTACCCCAATGTTTTTGGTAAATGGTGTCGTCCCAATTATAATAGCGCGGTAGCTACCTTTTGTTACAATGTAGCACATAATCTTCCTATTACAGTCAATGATCCAAATGTTAACATGACGCTGATTTACATAGATGATGTGGTTCAGGAATTGATAAACTGTCTAGTTGATAAAGCCAATAAAACCGGAGACTATTACAAAGTTGAAGTAGAACATCAGATTAAATTAGGTGAGATTGTTGAATTGATCCAATTTTTTAAGGATAGCCGTTCCACATTACAGGTTCCTGATTTATCTGATGCTTTCACAAAAAAGTTATATTCAACTTATTTAAGCTATTTGCCTAAAGATCAGTTTTCTTATCCCTTAAAAATGAATGTAGATGCTAGGGGTTCATTTACTGAGTTTATTAAATCTCCGGACAGAGGTCAGGTATCCGTTAATATTTCTAAACCAGGAATTACAAAAGGAAATCACTGGCATCATACAAAAAATGAAAAGTTTCTGGTGGTGTCCGGGTCTGGGGTCATACGCTTTAGAAAGGTAGATGAACCCTCAGAAGTCATTGAATATTTTGTTTCAGGTGAAAAACTGGAAGTAGTGGATATTCCCGTAGGATACACACATAATATTGAAAATTTAGGGGATACAGACATGGTAACGGTGATGTGGGTCAATGAAATATTCGACCCTGAGCAACCGGATACGTATTTTGAAACAGTATAAAACTATTATAGTAAGATGCAGCCAAAACTAATTAAAGGAGGTCATCATGGGGATAAACGGGGTGAAATTCACTATAATAATGAATTTGACGCCTCCGATATCAAGCGAATTTATACTATTGAAAATGTAGATACTAGTCTGATAAGAGCCTGGCAGGGACATTCCATTGAAAAAAGATGGTTTACAGCTACTCAGGGTGCATTCCAAATAAAACTTATACAAATTGATAACTGGGAAAAACCGGATCCGGCATCTAAGCCATTACTATTTGAATTAAATAATGGGAGCTTAGACGTCTTATCTGTACCTCCAGGATTTGTCAGTAGTATTCAGGCACTTGAGAAAGACTCAAAGTTATTGGTCATGTCAGATTATTTACTGGGTAAAATTAGTGATGAACACAGGTTTGACAAAAATTATTTTACAAGTTAATTAAGTTATGAAAAAATTAAAAGTGATTACGGTTGTTGGGACACGACCTGAAATTATTAGGCTTTCGAGAGTATTAACTGCCCTGGACAAATCTTCTGCAATTGAGCATATTCTGGTGCATACCGGTCAGAATTACGACTACGAATTGAACGAAGTTTTTTTTGAAGATTTAGGCATACGTAAACCCGATCATTTTCTTAATGCAGCAGGATCTAATGCCACCACCACTGCCGGACAAATACTAATAAATATTGACCCTGTTTTGGAAAAAGAACACCCAGATGCCTTTTTAGTCTTAGGCGACACCAATTCCTGTTTATGTGCCATTGCTGCCAAAAAGAGAAAGATACCCATATTTCATATGGAGGCAGGGAACCGATGTTTTGACCAGCGTGTGCCTGAAGAAACCAACCGTAAAATTGTCGACCATACGGCTGATATCAATTTAACTTACTCAGATATTGCCAGAGAATATTTATTGCGAGAAGGACTTTCTGCCGACCGTATCATCAAGACGGGTTCACCCATGTATGAGGTTTTACATCACTATCTGCCTCAGATACTAGCTTCAAAGGTTCTGGGTAAACTAAAACTTGAGGAAAGGAAGTATTTTGTCGTCTCTGCACACCGCGAAGAAAACATTACCAACGATAAAAATTTCTTTGGTCTCTTAAAATCTTTAAATCAAATTGCAGTTCGTTATGCTTACCCTATCATCGTTTCTACTCACCCACGCACACGTAAACGCTTAGAAGAATTAAATAACACGCCATCATCTATCACGCTACACCCATTAATCCAATGGCAAAAACCTTTAGGTTTTCACGATTACAATGCTTTGCAAATGAAATCATTTGCCGTTTTATCAGACTCGGGAACCATTTCAGAGGAATCTTCTATTCTGAATTTCAGAGCTTTAAATATAAGGCAGGCCCACGAGCGTCCGGAAGCTATGGAAGAAGCTGCCGTAATGATGGTAGGTCTGTCTCCAGAAAGAATCATGCAGGGTTTAGTAGAAGTTCAAAACCAAAACTTGACAGATGATCGAAACTTCAGAGAAGTATCAGATTACAGTATGCCCAATGTTTCAGATAAAGTATTAAGGATTATATTAAGTTATACCGATTATATTAAGCGAGTGGTTTGGAGTGAAAGTATTTAATTTATGAAGATTTTATTTTTAACAATGGTTCAAATTACATCTCTTAATGATAGGGGGATTTACCAAGATTTAATAAATGAGCTTATTGATCGTGGTCATAAAATTAGTGTCGTTTCTCCATTAGAAAGGCGTTTAAATAAACCTACCGCTTTTAAAAAAGAGTCTAAATTTAACATGCTGAATGTAAAGACTTTAAATTTGACAAAATCTTCTATTATAGAAAAAGGAGTAGGTCAAATGATGGTTGAAAGTCAGTATTTGCGAGCTATAAAAAAACATTTTAGAGGAATACAATTTGACTTAGTGTTATATTCAACACCGCCTATTACTTTTACAAACCTTATTAAATACATTAAAAAGCGAGATAATGCTTATGCATATCTTTTATTAAAGGACATTTTTCCTCAAAATGCTGTTGATATGGGTTTTATAAAGAGCAAAAGCCTATTGCACAAATATTTTGAAAAGAAAGAGAAACGGCTATATAAGCTATCAGACAAAATTGGCTGCATGTCCAATGCTAATAAGGCATATATTTTAAAACATAACCCAGAAATTAACGCGTCTATAGTAGAAGTTAATCCAAATTCCATTAAACCAGTGTTCATTGATTATTCTGAATCTGAAAAAAAAGCAATTCGTAAAAAATATAATATTCCATTAGATAAAATAGTTTTTGTGTATGGCGGGAATTTAGGTGTTCCTCAGGGCATTGATTTTTTAATTGAAACCATTTCAAATTTACAAGAGTCAGAAGCTTACTTTCTAATTGTAGGTTCTGGGACACAGTATCATAAACTCAAAACATGGTTTAGTAAAAATAATCCTAAACAAGCAACTTTGCTCTCTGGTCTACCGAAAGATGAATATGACAAACTTGTGGCAGCTTGTGATATAGGAATGATTTTTTTAGATAATCGATTCACCATTCCTAACTTTCCTTCACGTTTATTATCCTATTTAGAAATGAAAAAACCAGTACTTGCTGCAACAGATATAAATACTGATATTGGAAAGACGATTGAAGAAGCAAAGTGTGGATTTTGGATAGAAGCTGGAAACTTGGAAGGCATTCAGCAAAATATAAAAAAGATGTGCAATGAAGACTTGAATGCTATGGGTGAAAAGTGTTGGGAGTTGTTAGAAAGAGATTTTTTAGTGCAATATAGCTGTCAACTCATTGAAGATAAGGTGAATGTATGAATCAATCCTAAAACCTTTTCTCGACTTTCTTGCTGCGCTCCTTGGGTTGCTTTTACTAAGTCCGATTTTTATCATCGTGACACTTTTGTTAGCCATTGCCAACGCTGGTAAACCCTTCTTTTTTCAAAAACGCCCAGGTCAATATGAGCATACTTTTAGGATCATCAAGTTCAAGACGATGAATGATAAAAGAGGTGAGGATGGACAATTGCTGCCAGACTCAGATCGGCTTACCGCTGTTGGTAAGTTTGTACGTAAAACCTCTTTGGATGAAGTGCCACAATTGATCAATGTGCTGAAAGGCGATATGAGCTTAGTCGGACCACGGCCTTTACTGCCCGAATATCTGCCACTTTATGATGAAGAGCAAAAAAAACGACACCAGGTGAAACCAGGCATCACCGGCTGGGCACAGGTCAATGGCAGAAACGCCTTATCCTGGAAGGGGAAATTTGAAAAAGACGTGGAATACGTCCGTAACCAAAGCTTTGTTTTGGATGTAAAAATTCTATTTTTAACCCTGAAGAAAGTGGTGAAGTCAGAAGGTATAAACCAAGGGGGCCAGGCCACCGCTCAGAAATTTGAAGGGAATGACTAAGCAGGATATTTCTAATTAAGTAAAAAAAGTAAACTATTTTTTAATATGGCCTTAGAAAAGAATACGTGAAAATTGAAGTGAAAGCCTCGTAAAATTTTAGACTGTTTGAAGCTTTTTAAAGCTGAGTTTCTAAAATTTAGAGGCTAAACGATAATTTTAGTAGAATTTTCTACAGCCTAGACTTTTTTGATTCTTTTTTGGGCGATGCAAAAAAGAATAAGGACAATTAGTTCAATTACAAATTCGATATTAAAATGTTTAACCACAGTAGATGAATAGTAAAGAATCAAGAAAAATCAACTTATACGGAGCCAGCGGTCACGCCAAAGTTATACTGGATATCATTTCTACTCTAGATGATGTGGAGGTGGCTTACATATTTGACGATGATACTTCGGTTACAACTTTATTAGATCGTGAGGTCTTGTCACCTTCAGTGCATCAGGATAAATTAAATGAGTATCCATTAATCATTAGTGTTGGCAGCAACCTTCTGCGAGAGCAACTAGTGAACCAATTGGCTTCAAGCTCATTTTCTAAAGCTTTAGTACACAGTTCTGCACAAATTTCAAAAGAAACCGACATTTTGGAAGGAAGTGTAGTCATGCCTTTGGCGGTTATAAACGCTTCTACTAAAATTGGAACACATGGCATAATAAATTCTGGGGCCGTTGTAGAACACGATTGTAGGATTGGTGATTTTGTACATATTTCTCCAAAAGCCTGTATTTGTGGAGGGGTGAGTATTGGAAACGGAACGCATATAGGTGCAGGGGCTACGGTGCTTCCTAATGTGAAAATTAGCAGCAATTGCATCATTGGAGCAGGAGCAGTAATTTTAAAAGATGTACCAGATGGAGCTAAGGTTGTAGGTAATCCTGCAAAACCTATCAAGTTCCATTTATAAATCAACTAGTTGTCATCATGTCCCGAAGCCTTGGGATCAGGATCTTTATCTATAAACCCAATAGCTTGTAGATTTTCATCATACCCATACAGAAACCTCGTCTGACCCTATAACATCAAACCACCTCTCGATACTTTTTCATTCCGTTTTACTCCATGAAAACACTCGAGGAGACATACGTCATTTCTATGCAAGTAACCTGAAAACCGTAGGTTGAACGTCCTGCCTCATGCAGATGTAACGAAGCCTCGCTATCCGATTATACCATTACACGATTACACAAATTTACGGTCAACAGAAAACTGAAAACAGATAACGACTAAATCATTACACAACTACTCCATGAACTTCCCTGATTAAAGTTTAATAACGGTCAACTTTAATCAGGGAAGTTCATCCTCTAACATCAAACCACCTCTCGATACTTTTTCATTCCGCTTTACTCCATGAAAACACTCGAGGAGACATACGTCATTTCTATGCAAGTAACCTAAAAACCGGTGGCAGAGTGAACGCTTTAAGCGGATGTATCGAAGCCACACTGAAAACGGATCATAGAATCCGACTTACTAAAAATTAATAGAAACCAAAGTAAAAATATATGTCAGGTTGAGTGGATTTCACTTTTTTTTAAAAAAGTGGAATTTGTATCGAAACCTCCTCAGATCCTCTAACATCAAACCACCTCTCGATACTTTTTCATTCCGTTTTACTCCATGAAAACACTCGAGGAGACATACGTTATTACATGTTTAAGACTAAATTTCACATAAAATACAATAGTAAATATCTAATTAGTAGAAAGCCGACTGATTTCCAGAAATACCTGTGGCTTTCGCGGAAGTGCGTTACGAAGTAACAGGCATGAAGCGGAGAAGACATCAGGGGTTTTGCGAAGAGTAACGGAGCAAAAATTTCCTTAAATCAGGCTTGACTTTTTGGTTCGTTTTTTGTCAAGAAAAAATGAACAGAAGCAATTATTTTATCTCAATCTATTAGGCTGAACCTACCTCCCAAGTTACGCAGGTTAGCTCAATAACAAACTAAAACCGGAGGTTGAGTGTCCGCCTCAGGCGGATGTATCGAAGCCCCGCTATCAGATTATACCATTACGCGATTACACAAATTTACGGTCAACAGAAAACTGACAACGGACAACTGACAACTGAAAACCGATAACAACTACACGATAAAACATCCCCCCCTTTTTAAGGTTAGAGGAAAGAAATAAGCAATTAATATATACTTGTGACAAATTAAAAACAACAACTAAATAAATTACAGAAAATACTCCACAATCCTTAAAAAATCCAATTAATTCTACATTTAATTCAAAACGAACACTTTATATTTGCTTCAATAAAATCAAGATTATGAAAAAAATTACATTATTGACTCTTATCCTGGCGGCTTTTTCATACAGTAGCTATGCCCAGGAAGCACTATCTCAAAATTATAACAAGTTCTCTATAGATTTTGGCTTGGGAGTGGCGAAAGCATCGACTCCGGTGTCAGAAAATATTCCTTTTCATACTGAGATGGAGGATTTAGCCTTTGAATTGGGAGCGCGATACATGTTCAATGATAAGTTTGGTCTTAAGTTGAGCGGACTTTATTTTGAAAGTACAAACTCAATTGAAAGCGGACCAGAAAGAAATGTTGAAATATTTCGCGGGAACCTGGAAGGAGTAGCTAATTTGGGGAACATTCTTGGATTTAGAGAATTCACGCAACGTTTCAACCTGTTATTCCATGCAGGTGCTGGTATAACCAATATTGGCTTACCTGCCAATGCTTCAGCAGCAAACCAAAGTGAAACCAATTTGAATTTTATGGGGGGGATTACACCACAAATCAGATTATCAGATCGGTTTACATTAAATTTAGATCTTTCAGTAATTGGAACATTAGACCAGGATTTAACTTTAGATGGTTTCAACAATGGTCAGACACGTAACTTTGATGGGATGATAGCTACTGCAACTGCAGGGCTTTCAATCTATCTTGGTAAGCACGATAAGCATGCAGACTGGGTGGACAACTCACCAAAGAAATTGTTTGGAGACCGTGTAGCTGAGCTGGAAAGCCAGATTGCTAAAATCGAACGTGATTTACAGGACACAGACAAGGATGGGGTTGCAGACTACCTGGATAGAGAACCAAACACAACTTCTGGTGTGGCGGTAAATACTAAAGGGGAATCTATAGATGTAAACCAAAACGGAATTCCTGATGAGCTTGAAAGTTCGTTAGAGAAAATGTATGTGACCAAAGAGTTCGCTAAAGAAACTTACTATGCTGGTGGTGTAGAAGGAGTGAAGCCTGATGCTAACGATAACTTAATCAATGTATATTTTAGATTTGACAGCACACAGCCAGAATATTACTCTCTGGATGCGATCAACCAAATTGTGAAATACATGAGAGCGCACCCTGAAGCAGAAGCTGTTTTAACTGGATATGCAGATCAGATTGGTAATACAGAATACAACAGAACATTGTCAGAAAATCGTGCTAAGAAAGTATATGACATCGTCATCGCTTCAGGTATTGAAGAATCACGCTTAAGCTACAGAGGTGGAGGTGTTGATGACTCAGTAGATAAAAATTCTGAAGAAGCAAGACAAATCGTAAGACGAGTCTCTTTCGAATTGAAATAAATGTTATTTTTTAAAAAAATTATTAAAACTCCGAAAGAGTCATCTTTCGGAGTTTTTTATGGAATAGGTTAATTTGGCAATAAGCGTAATAAGACATCAGACTTAATGCAGAATAGAGGACGTAAGTTGCAGGACACAAACAGGGTAATTTATAATTGTGAATTGAAAATTTTTAATTCTGAAAAACTCATCTCTCAGAAACCCATTAACTCAAAAACTATTTTTCCCAACACCTAAAACCTAATTGCTAGAAAAGAGATTCTTCACTCCGCTACACTGCGTTCCGCGCCTAAGGCGGGCGGGCAGAATGACAGAAAACCTTTGACCCTTGCCCAGTCTTTGTTCTATTTTATTTTCTCCTTGTTCTTATCATTTCAAATTTTTATTTTCGACTCACGACTCACGACTCACGACTCACGACTCACGACTCACGACTCACGACTATACGACAAACCACCTCTCGATACTTTTTCATTCCGTTTTACTACATGAAAACACTCGAGGAGACATAAGAAAGCCCTAAGACTTCTCGACTATTCGAATAAACGAATAAACGAATAAACGATTACTCGAAAAACTGTCAACAGATGACTGACAACAGAAGACTATCTTAATCATTTCATAACAATAGACCCTTCTGAAGACCATTAGAATGTATCATTTTTGCGGTTGATTTTTTCTGGATGGAAACGCTTTACATTTCCCTTATTGTTCTTCTGTTTTTACTTGCCATAGCCGACCTGGTTGTGGGAGTGAGTAATGATGCTGTGAACTTTCTGAACTCGGCGATAGGATCCAAAGCGGTGCCTATGCGTACAATTCTCATTGTAGCGGGACTAGGAGTGTTGGTCGGTGCCGTATTTTCATCGGGTTTAATGGAAGTAGCTCGAAAGGGCATTTTCAACCCGGAGATGTTCTTTTTCGATGAAATTATCATCATATTTTTAGCCGTACTGATCACCGATATTCTTCTTCTCGATTTCTTTAATTCCATCGGAATTCCAACGTCAACCACAGTTTCTGTTGTCTTTGAATTGCTGGGGGCTGCAGTCGTAATATCTCTGTTGAAGCTTTATGAAAGGGGAGAAGGCTTTGGAGGTTTGGAGCAATTCATCAACGTTGAAAAAGCTTCAGAAATCAGTTTTGGTATTTTGATTTCGGTGTTTATAGCCTTTGGAGTCGGGGCGGTTGTTCAGTTCATTTCAAGACTGATCTTCTCCTTCGATTACCACAAAAAATTAAAATATATAGGTGGTTTATACGGGGGTGTGTCTCTTTCAGCCATTACTTATTTTATCCTTTTAAAAGGAACCAACTCGATTACCTTTTTAGATCAAAATGTAGTAGAACAAGTTTTAGAAAACAAGCTCTGGATCATAGGTTTTAGCTTCTTGTTCTGGACAGTGATTTCTCAGATGCTGATTCAGGTCTTTCGTTTTCATATCTTAAAAGTCATTGTGGTATTAGGAACATTTGCATTGGCTTTAGCATTCGCAGGAAATGATCTGGTTAACTTTATTGGAGTGAGTATTGCTGCTTGGCAGTCATTTATATTGTGGCAGGAGGCTTTTTTAGCGTCTGGCGTACTGCCTTCGCAATTCCTGATGGACGGGTTATCGGGGGAGGTGCAAACCCCGGCCTATTTACTGGTCATTGCTGGAGCGATTATGGTCGTAACCCTTTGGTTTTCTAGTAAGGCGCAATACGTGGTTCAGACGGGAGTGAATCTTGGCAGACAGGGTGAAGGGCAGGAGCGCTTCAAGCCCAATGCCTTGTCAAGAACTGTAGTGAGGTATTCCGTTTTTGTGGGTCAGACGTTTTCACAGGTCTTGTCAGATCCTGTTCAGGATAAAATTAATAATAGATTTAGTTATCCGGAAAAGGCTTTTAGCTACAAAAAAGGAGTTGCTAAGCCAGCTTTCGATTTGTTGAGGGCTTCGGTAAATTTAGTCCTGGCAAGTATATTGATTTCGCTAGCCACAAGTTATACCTTGCCTTTATCAACGACCTATGTTACCTTTATGGTGGCGATGGGAACTTCCTTTGGGGACAGAGCATGGGGAAGAGAAAGCGCAGTGTACCGTGTAGCTGGGGTGTTCAATGTGATAGGAAGCTGGATTGCTACGGCAGCAATTGCGTTTACTGCTGCTGGATTGCTATCGCTTATCATTTGGTTTGGATCCTATTATGCGATTGCCGTACTGCTTATTCTGGCGTTGTTTTCTATTGTGAGGAGTGCGATCCGCCATTCTAAGCGAGTCAAATACGAGCGTGATCATAAGAAATTCAATAAAACGGATATCATTACCATTAATGAAATTACTAAAGAATCTTCGGAAAATATTGTAAAGATCATTTCGGGGGTCAACGATTTGTTGCTTGATGTGGTCAATAACCTGGGGTATCATGATTTAAGCCGTTTGAAGAAGAGTTTAAAAACTCAGGAAGAACTGGAGCTGATCATTGATGAACTGAAGGATAATATTTTCTATTACATCAAGTCTTTGGAAGACACCAATGTGGAAGCTTCAAAATTCTATGTACTGACTTTGGATTATCTGCAGGATATGGTGCAGTCCCTGGCTTACATTACCAGAAGCAGCCACACCCATGTGAGTAATAATCATAAAAATCTGAAGTTTAGTCAGATACGGGATCTGAAAAGCGTTCAGCGGGATCTGGATGAGGTGTATAATGAATTGGTGAAAGCCTTTCAGTCTTCAGAATTTGACAGCATTCAGACGTTGATTACCGATGAAAAAAGAGTGTTGGATAAAATATCTGACTTACTTCAAAAGCAAATTGATAGAATACGGGACACCGAAAACAGTCCAAAGAATTCAAAACTTTACTTCGGAATTCTGCTTGAGACCAAGAACCTAACCAAAACTTCCATTGCCTTACTGGAGTTGTTCAAGGAATACTACGAAGAAGCACGGCAGGAGTTTTAAATTAGTTGACTGTTCACAGTTGTCTGTTTTTTGTTCAGTTTTGATATTGTGAACTAGTATACCAGTCAACCAGTTGACTAGCTCTTGTTCTTCTTCTAAAAATAACGAATCAAATTGATAAGTTGCTTACCTAAATTTTTATTTTTCGCTTCGAGACTTTCAAAAGGTTCTTGATTTACAAAGCCTAGGTTTTTTGAAATAATAAGCTGTGTTTCTATTTCTGTATTACTCCCTAACGCGATATATAAAAACCTTATTTTTTTCTTTGATTCCTTTTCTCGCAAAGCCTTCTGAAATATTTTATGGTACAGAGATAGCAGCTCTTCTTATCTGACTTGTTAGCCCATATTGTTCTGTTTTCGGAAACTCATTAGTCTCTTTATAAAGTTCTGTAACAAAACCAATTGACTCCTTCCAAACCTCCAAATCTTTGTGTGTTTTCATAGTTCTACGTTTAAATTTGAAATAAAAAATACATTAAACTTGTGTACTTATTCTGGAAAATTTAATTTTTGACCAGTTGACCAGTTGACCAGTTGACCAGTTGACCAGTTGACGTGTATTTGTGTAATGGAATAATAGTATAGTAGTGGGAAATTAAAAGTAAATGACAATTAGAGAAAAACGGCCTACTAAAAAAACATTGAAAACCAAGGAAGCAGAAGTGGCTAAGAGATAAAAATCTGTTTGAAACCGGCGATAGGCGGTTGAGTTATTTTTTATCTGTGGCTGGGGGTTCCGTAGGGATTTCTTATGTTTTTTTAGTCAGCCTAGCGTTTTTTGGTTCTTTTTTGGGCAATGCAAAAAAGAATGAAAACATTAATTTAAATTGAAGGTATTAAAGTATAAGAAAAAACTAAGTCTATCGAATAATAAAAGATCTCCTGCCTCTCCAAGGCAAACACAGGCAGACTCGTCGAAGCAAAAAAAGGTCAACCCTATTGAGAATTCTACACTCTAAAAACAAACAACCGAAAACAAAAAGCTTCAAACGAGTCCTTCGGTTCTCAATTTGCCTCATAGTTCTCCACTCATTCAGATATCATTATATTTGAATAAAAAAGACCTTATGAAAATATATACCAAAACAGGCGATAAAGGCACCACCTCTTTATTTGGAGGGAAGCGTGTAGCAAAACATAACATAAGAATTGACAGCTACGGAACTGTAGATGAATTAAACGCTAATTTAGGTTTGGTACGAGATCAGGATCTGGATAAAGAGTCTAAATCGGGACTGATTAAGATTCAGGAAAAACTGTTTACTGTGGGAGCCATTTTAGCTTCAGATCCGGGCAAGGCATCAAACGCATCGAAAGTTCCACAACTTGACAAAGAAGACATTGAGTTTCTCGAACAGGAGATTGACAGAATGAACGAAGACCTGCCGGAAATGACACATTTTGTATTACCAGGCGGACATACAGCCGTGTCGCATTGCCACGTCGCAAGAACAGTATGCAGACGAGCAGAACGCATTTGCGCGGCGCTGTTCAATTTAGAACCTTTTGATGAAAAAGTTTTACAGTATTTAAACCGGCTTTCGGATTACCTGTTTGTGCTGGCCAGGAGCATCGCCAAACAAAAAAATGCGGACGAAGTCAAATGGATTCCCGATACTAGTAAGTAGTTGTGAGTTTCTAAAAATTTGAAATAACAAATTTGAATTTTGAAATAAAGAGGAAAGGAGTAGTTGTGAGTTTCTGAGTTGTGAGTTTCCAAAAATTTGAAACAACAAATTTGAATTTTGAAATGAAGAGAAGAGGAGTAGTGGCGAGTTTTTGAGTTGGTGAGTTGAAGTCTTAATAAACCTCCGCTCTTGCGCCATTGTGTCGCGCTGTAAGTAGTTGTGAGTCTTTGAGTTGTGAATTTCCAAAAATTTGAAATAATAAATTTGAATTTTGAAATATAGAGAAGAGGAGTAACGGTGAGTTTTTGAGTTGGTGAGTCTTGGAGTTTGTGAGTGATGAGTGAAGTCTTAATACATCTCCGCTCTTGCGCGATTGCATCGCGCTGAAACACCTCCTAGAAACACCTCAGCTCTTGCGAGATTGCATCGCGCTAGCCGTAAGTTTCCAAAAATTTGAATTTTGAAATAAAGAGGAGAGGAGTAGTGATGAGTCTTGGAGTTGGTGAGTGGTGAATGGAAGTCTTAAAACACCTCCGCTCTTGCGCGATTGCACCGCGCTAGCCAGAAACACCGAAAGGTCTTTGCTCTTTTCTCTTCTCACTTCAATTTTTCCATTTTCTAAGGCTTCAGACCTAAACCTTATACCTTAATTCCTTCACTTGGTCATCAAAATTTAAAATCTCAAATGACGAATTCAAATTTTGAAATATTTTGAAATCAGAGGCTTAGCGAAAATTTAAGGCTAAATAATCCTCAAAAATGTTGGCTATTATGCTAAAAAAATTACATTTGCAAAAATTAAAATATCCTTACAATGTATTGGACTTTAGAACTTGCTTCCTACCTAAGTGATGCGCCTTGGCCAGCAACCAAAGACGAATTGATAGATTACGCGATACGAACTGGTGCACCACTTGAGGTTGTAGAAAACCTGCAATCCATAGAAGATGAAGGTGATACTTACGACTCTATAGAGGAAATCTGGCCAGATTACCCAACAGACGATGATTATTTATGGAATGAAGACGAATATTAACTTCTTTTCTCTTACTAAAATCACACAAAAAGTCTCGTAAAGAGACTTTTTTTTTTCGTTACCTTTGAATCACTAAATTAATAAAGCCACTTATGGGTGTTTTAGATTCCGTATTAAAAGTATTTGTAGGCGATAAGACCAAGAAGGATCTTAAAGCCATTACTCCAATTGTAAACCAAATCAAAAGCTTCGAAAGTCAGTTTGAAGCTCAAAGCATAGATGAACTTCGTGGAAATACAGTCCGTTTTAAAGCTAAAATTAAAGAAGCAACAGCAGATCTTCAAACTCAGATTGATGAACTGAAGGAAGAAGCTGAAAACGAAAAAGACATCGATGTCAAAGAGAATTTCTATACTGAAATTGATGAGCTAAACGACCTGGTTTATAAAACGACAGAAGATGTTCTAAATGATATTCTTCCTGAAGCTTTTGCAACTGTAAAAGAAACAGCTAAACGGTTTTTCCATAACACGACTCTTGAAGTTTCTGCTACAGAATTTGACAGAACACTTTCTGCAGATAAAGATTATGTAACCCTCGACGGTGACAAAGCAATATGGAACAACTCATGGGATGCTGCTGGTAAACCTGTAACCTGGGATATGATTCATTACGATGTCCAGCTCATTGGTGGTATTGCGATGCATCAGGGTAAGATCGCAGAAATGCAGACGGGTGAGGGGAAAACCCTTGTCGCTACCTTGCCAATGTACTTAAACGCCCTGAGTGGACAAGGAGTGCATTTGGTAACGGTAAACGATTACTTAGCCAAACGTGATAGTGCATGGATGGCGCCTATTTTTGAGTTTCACGGCCTAAGTGTGGATTGTGTAGATTACTACAAGCCTAACTCTGCAGCCAGAAGAAAAGCTTACAATTCAGATATCATTTACGGTACCAATAATGAATTTGGGTTTGATTACTTACGTGACAACATGAGCCACTCACCAGAAGATCTGGTGCAACGTCCACATCACTTTGCTATAGTGGATGAGGTCGATTCTGTGTTGATTGATGATGCTAGAACACCACTTATTATTTCTGGTCCTGTGCCTAAAGGCGATGTCCACGAATTTGAAAACCTAAAACCTCAAATTGCTAAAATCGTTGAAGTGCAGCGTAAGCATTTAACCGGTGTTTTGGCTGAGGCCAAAAAACTTATTAGAGATGGCGATACCAAAGAAGGTGGCTTCCAGTTGCTGAGAGTTTATAGAGGTTTGCCAAAAAATAAAGCACTGATTAAGTTCCTGAGTGAAGAGGGTGTGAAGCAATTGCTTCAAAAAACGGAGAACTATTACATGCAGGATAACAATAGGGAAATGCATAAGGTCGATGCCGAATTGTATTTTACTATTGAAGAAAAAAGCAATCAGATCGACTTAACCGATAAAGGTATCGATTACCTTTCTGGAGAAGATAACAAAGACTTTTTCGTTATGCCTGAAATTGGTATGGAAATCGCCCAAATTGAAAAACAAGGCCTTTCTAAAGAAGAAGAAGCAGATAAAAAAGAAGAATTATACAGAGATTTTAGCGTCAAGAGTGAACGTATTCATACGTTGAGACAACTTCTAAAAGCTTACACGTTGTTTGAAAAGGACACCGAATATGTGGTCATGGACAATAAAGTTAAAATTGTCGATGAGCAGACGGGTCGTATCATGGATGGTCGTCGTTATTCTGACGGACTTCACCAGGCGATTGAGGCTAAGGAAAACGTAAAGATTGAAGACGCTACTCAGACGTTTGCAACCGTCACGCTTCAGAATTACTTCAGAATGTACAACAAGCTGGCTGGTATGACTGGTACAGCGATGACGGAAGCCGGTGAATTCTTGGAAATCTATAAGTTGGATGTGATGGAAATTCCAACCAACAAACCGATTGCCAGAGACGATAAGCAAGACAAGGTTTATAAAACCAAAAGAGAAAAATACAATGCCATCATCGAGGAGGTGGCTCAGCTTTCAGCTCAGGGAAGACCGATTTTAATTGGTACAACCTCTGTTGAAATTTCAGAATTGCTGAGTAGAATGCTGAAGTTACGTTCGGTTCCTCACAATGTTTTGAACGCCAAATTACACAAACGTGAAGCAGATATTGTGGCTGAAGCTGGTAAAGGTGGCATCGTGACTATCGCCACTAACATGGCAGGTCGTGGTACAGATATTAAGCTGTCCAAAGAAGTGAAAGAAGCGGGTGGTTTGGCTATTATTGGTACAGAACGTCACGATTCCAGACGTGTGGACAGACAGTTAAGAGGTCGTGCTGGTCGTCAGGGAGATCCGGGAAGTTCTCAGTTCTATGTGTCTCTGGAAGACAACCTGATGCGTCTGTTTGGTAGTGAAAAAATAGCCAAACTGATGGATAGAATGGGACTTGAGGAAGGTGAAGTGATACAGCATTCCATGATTTCTAAATCCATCGAGCGTGCTCAGAAAAAAGTGGAGGAAAATAACTTCGGAATTAGAAAGCGTTTGCTTGAATATGACGATGTCATGAATGCACAGCGGGAGGTAATTTATAAGCGTCGTTACAATGCTTTATATGGTGAGCGATTGAGAATTGATATTGCCAATATGATATTTGATACGGCTGAAGTGATTACTGCTTCCAATAACGCCACCAACGATTTTGAGAATTTTGAATTTGAATTGATTCGCTTCTTCTCCATGAATTCTCCTGTCACCAAAGCTGAATTTGAAAAGCAGCCTGTTCAAAAAACAGCGGGGAAAGTTTATAAGGAAGCTTACGAGAACTATCAAAATAAAATGATTAACAATGCTGAAGAAGCATTCCCTGTCATTAAGAAAGTTTACGAAAAGCAAGGCGAGAAGTTTGAACGTATTGCTGTTCCTTTTACGGATGGACAGAAAACACTTCAGGTGGTGACCAACTTGAAGAAGGCTTATGAAAGTGAAGGTAAAGAATTGATTACCGATTTCGAAAAGAACATTTCTCTAGCCATCATTGATGAAGCATGGAAAAACCACCTTCGTAAGATGGATGAATTGAAGCAAAGTGTACAGCTGGCAGTTCATGAGCAAAAAGACCCCTTATTGATTTATAAATTTGAAGCTTTTGAATTGTTCAAAGTGATGATTGAAGAGGTGAACAAGGATGTGATTTCGTTCTTATTTAAAGGGGAATTACCTCAGCGTGAGCCCGAGCAAATTACAGAAGCTCAGCAAAGCAGACCTAAAGAGCAACTCGAAACGACCAAAGAGGAAATCCAAAACCTTGATGAGCGTGCAGCTCAGTCAAGACAGGCGGGAGCGCAGGCAAGCCAGCAGCAGCAAGTAGTTGAAACAGTAGTAAGAGAACAGCCGAAGATTGGTAGAAACGATAAAGTAACTATCAAGCATGTAGGTTCCGGCGAAGAAAAAACGTTGAAATATAAACAGGCAATTCCTTTAATTGACAAAGGAGAATGGGTATTGATGAACCATTGATCTCAATTTCATCTTTTGGAAGTCTTAAGGTGTTATGTTAAAGTAATTAATCATACATGTTTAGCTTCGAGATTGTCTGTACTGAGCGATAGTTGAAGTATTGAGATTTAAATCGTTCTTGAGTTTAGTTTATCCTGAGCATTGTCGAAGGGCTCGACCTTGAAACAACACATTGGAAATCGATAATTTGGATATAAGCTTTATTGCTAGTAAAGCTGAGATGATGATCAATAGTTTTTATAAATAAGCCTTTATGAGGCCATTAAAATTTAGAGTAAATAGTTAATAAAGTAATTTTCAGGTTGCTGATATATAAGTATCAATTCTTTCGTCAGTAATAATTCAAAGCTAATCCTATGAAGAAATTTGAAATTGAACTAAAATGGGCTTCAGTATTTACAGCAATAAGCATTGCCTGGGTCTATTTTGAAAAGTACTTAGGCTATCATAGTACAAACGTAAGTAGTCAGGCCGTTTTTTCATTTTGGTTAATGATCCCGCAGGCTTTGATTTATGTGGTTGCTATTCGTCAAAAGCGTGAAAAATATTATGGCGGTGAAATCACCTGGCAGAAGGCGTTTATTTCTGGTGTAGTTTTGTCAGCCGTGATTGCCGGGCTTTCGCCAGCGGCTATCTACATAATGTTAGAGATAGTTTCCCCGGATTTTCTATCCAATATTGTAGAGGTAAGAGCTGAACAAGGAATGCCAAGAGAAGGGTTGAGTCAAATTTATAACCTGAATACGATGGTGATTAATGCTATATTCAACAACCTTGCAACCGGTGTTTTCTTTTCAGCCGTGATTGCTTTATTTCTGAAAAACAAAAAAGTTTAGAAAGGAAATATTAACTGTAGCCTAAATCTATTGCCAGTTTCATCTTTACTGTTGGAAACCCTGGCATAATCAGAGTCCCAGCTGGAATTGGTTATATTGATATCATAAGACAGTTGAATTCGTAAATGCTCTTCATTATCTTTGGATGAGAGAATAGAATAGCCAATTCCAGGACTGACATAAAACTGGTTATTATTTAATTTAGCCAAATCTCCAAAGCTTTCTGGATCCTCTAAATCAATAGTTTCGCTTTTATCGAAAAATTCCAGTTCAGAAGTCATATAGCTTAATCCTGCTCCTATAAAAATTTGGTTTTTATTTTCAAACTGAACAACATTTCTTAAGTACCTTAAAGTTAAATTTGCGGAGTTTACTTTATGACCAAAATTATCACGTTCGCGTTCCTGATTGTAAAATCCAACATCTAAGTCAATCCTGTTTTTGCCAAAATCTCCTGTCATTCCCAAAGAAAATTCAAAAGGGAAACGTCTGACCGTCGGTACATTGCTTTCGCTCAAATAAGGATTGATATCTAAAGCGTCTGTGTAAAGCATTCCAATACCAAAGTAATAATCTAAGCTAAAATTACTCTTCTCATTTTCTACATCAGAAGGTATAGGTTGAGATTCATTTTCATTTTGGCTAAAGCCTAATGTGAAAACCAGTAGAAGAACAAAAGTTGTATAGAGTTTTTTCATGATGAAGTGTTTTTTTTGTTTTGATTGGAGCAACTACTAGAATTTGATGTTTCAATTTATTCTTCTTCCAAAGATTC
The DNA here is from genome assembly GCF_042677225.1 of Psychroflexus salinarum. NCBI lineage: Bacteria > Pseudomonadati > Bacteroidota > Flavobacteriia > Flavobacteriales > Flavobacteriaceae > Psychroflexus > Psychroflexus salinarum. The sequence goes on along the minus strand of NZ_JBHTIV010000005.1, from coordinate 197,145 downwards.
TATTAACTCATCAGTGACATCTAAAGTATGATAAACATTTTGAACATCGTCATCTTCTTCAAATTTATCAATCAGTTTTAAGATTTTAAGTCCTTGTTCAACAGGAAGTTCAATAGTGTTGAGTGGGATTCGTTGGACTTCTGCTTTTTTGGGTTCTATGTTGAGTTCTTCAAGCTTTGTGGACATTTTTCCAAAGTCAACAAAGTCGGTATAAACCGTCAAAAGCTCTTCGTCCTTGTCATTATCTAAATCTAAGGCACCCCCGTCAATCAACTCAAGTTCTAATTCTTCGTCACTAAGTTCGATACTGTTTGTTTCCAGGACAAAAACGCCTTTTCGATCAAATAGAAATTCTAAGGATCCATTGGTGCCCAGACTCCCTCCGTTTTTACTGAAAATAGAACGGATAGAAGCTACCGTTCGATTGGTATTATCTGTAGTGCATTCCACAAAAATAGCAATACCATGAGGACCATAACCTTCAAAAGTTACGAGTTCATAGGAATCAGCGTCAGCTCCGGAGGCTTTCTTTATGGCACGCTCAATGGTGTCTTTAGGCATATTCACGCCTTTTGCATTGGAAATAGCATTTCTCAAGGTTGGATTGGTTTCTGGATCTGCACTGTTCCCTTCTTTTACAGCAACAGTGATCTCTTTAATTGCTCTTGTAAATTCTTTCGCTCGCTTTTTATCTTGGGCGCCTTTTCTATGTTTAATGTTCGCCCACTTACTGTGTCCGGCCATGTATTATGAATTTAAATTTCAATCAATATAAGTAATCAAAGCAATAGTGTCAAATTTTCCTACACCATAAATACCCAATACCAAATACTGAACATCGAATACTGAATACTGAATGTGAAGTTATGATTTCAAACTTTCAAACAACCTAATCCCTGTTATTTTACTCATAAACTAAAAATCTCAACAACTATTTCAAATTTTCCTACAACCTAATCCCTACGACCTAAATCCTGTTTTTTTACTCACAAACTCAAGAACTCAAAAACTAGCCTTGCAAAATGGTTCTACCAATACAGCTCAGAAGCAATGGCTTCAGCAGTTTGTTGTTTAAGAAGTTTTCGGTTTGGGAGATTCAATTCCATCCCTTCGGTATGAATTAATGGGTGGACAATCGCCCGAAGCACACCTGGACTTCCTGAATCGAAACCATAACGAAAACGTTTTTTGCTGTCTGGAAATGAAATGGGAACAATAGGGATTTGATGCTCAATTGAGAGTCTGAAAGCTCCGTCTTTAAATGTGTCGAGCTTTTTATGGATATCGTTCGGAACACCACCTTCTGGAAATATACAGATACTCACTCCGTTTTTCAATCTGCGTTGGGCTTCTAAAAAAGCATCTTTTCTACTCCTGGCATTACCTCTGTCTACCAAAATACAAGAGCGTCTATAGATAAGACCAAAAACAGGAAGCTTAGTTAACTCACGTTTTCCAATAAATACGAAAGGAGTTTTTGACACGTAAATCATCATCATAATGTCAATCATACTGCTATGATTGGCGGTGAGCATATAGCTTTTTCGTCTGTCGAGTTTTGTATTGTAAGTGACCTTAGGGAAAAATCCCATTCCATATAAAACTATGTTGGCCCAAATTTTTCCTAAGAAAAATGTGCCAGGATACCACTTTTCTTTAGAAGTGGTTATTAAGAGAAAAGGAAGTAGAAGGATAAGCGGAGTAATGACGAGGATGTAAAACCAAATTCGCCAAACAACTATAAAAAACTTCTTAATCCATTTCATAGACGGCAAATTTAATAAATAGAATGGTTTCAGATAAACAAAACATTTATCTTTGAAGCCATTTGTAATTTATCTCAACTATGTCTAGAATTTTAACCGGTGTGCAAAGCACAGGAGTTCCTCATTTAGGAAATTTATTGGGTGCTATCATTCCCGCTATTGAAATGGCTAATTCACCTAAAAATGAATCTTTTCTTTTTATTGCGAATCTGCATTCGCTAACGCAGATAAAAGATGCTGAAGTCTTAAAAGAGAATACTTATGCTACTGCTGCCACTTGGTTAGCATTTGGTCTGGATGTAGAAAAGACCACATTTTATAGACAAAGCAATGTCCCGCAGGTGACAGAATTAACCTGGTATCTCAACTGTATGTTTCCTTACCAGCGCTTGACTTTGGCTCATTCCTTTAAGGATAAATCTGATAGATTGAGTGATGTAAATGCAGGCTTATTTACTTATCCAATGTTGATGGCTGCGGATATTTTACTCTACGATGCTGAATTTATTCCCGTTGGAAAAGATCAACTTCAGCATATAGAAATGACAAGAGATGTGGCTGAGCGTTTTCATGCCCAATACGGCGATACTTTTGTCTTACCAGAAGCTAAACTTTCTGAATCATCCAAATATGTGCCTGGAACCGATGGGGCTAAGATGAGTAAATCTAAAGGCAACACCATCAATCTGTTTCAAACCGACAAGAAACTGCGCAAGCAAATCATGCAGATTGAAACGGATAGTACGCCGCTGGAAGAGCCAAAAGACCCGGAGACTTGCAATGTGTTTCAAATCTATAAACTCATTGGCTCTGAGGCTGAAATAGCTGATTTAAAATCTAAATACCTTGCTGGTGGCTTTGGTTACGGTCATGCTAAACAAGCTTTATTTGAACTGATACGTGATACTTATAAAGAAGAACGCGAGAAGTTTGACTATTTTATGAACAACAAACCAGAAATCGATAGATTATTGGGAATTGGTGCTGGTAAAGCAAAAGATGTTGCGGATGAGGTGTTGAATAGAGTAAGGATGAAGCTGGGGTATTGATTTGGTTATAATAAGGTTTTTGAGTTGCTGTACAATTGAGTTTCGTAATAGCTTTTTAGATTTAGTTTGTTTTCTTCTTACGCGATAAAATGTGCGAGGAACATGAGTAAATTTTTATTCTAAATGTATTAAGTCTTAAGGCATACTTAGTTTTCCTTGCTCCAGCGCGATTGTATCGCGCGAGAACCCTAAAGATTAAATTTTGAAATGAGTAGGAACTATAAGTTCCACAACCCTGAAGGCTTATACTTTGTAAGCTTTGCTGTCGTGGAATGGCTTTACGTTTTTACAAAAAAAGAATACATCGATATTGTATTGGATAGCTTATCCTTTTGCCAAAAACACAAAGGAATGGAAATAGCAGCATGGTGCCTTATGACCAATCATGTACATTTGATTTTCAGAAGTATAGGGGGTCTGCATCCTGCAAATCTACTTGGCGACTTTAAGAGATTTACCAGCAAAGCCATAGTAAAATGTATAGCGAGTCATCCAAAGGAAAACAGGAAAGAATTTTTATTAGGACAGTTCAAGAAAGCTGCACAAAAAGCCTCAAACGTCAATGACTATCAGTTTTGGAGACATGATAACCAGCCTATTGAGTTGTGGAGCAATAAAGTCATTGCACAAAAAATAAACTACGTACATCAAAATCCTGTTAAAGCTGGTTTAGTCCTGAGACCCGAAAATTATAAATATAGTAGTGCCAAAGATTACTCGGGTGAAAAGGGCTTGCTGGATGATATAATGGTATTTCGAAATTTTGGAATGTGACTTGGTAATTACCTGGTAGGTGCGCGATTGCACCGCGTCACCCTACATTCCAAATTTAAGGATGTAATGAGAAAATAGTATTCTTTAGAGGTCATAAAATTTAGGAGAGTAACTATTAAGAATTGCGCGATGCAATCGTGCAATAACGTGAGTTCCTTGCGTCATTACTAAAGATAACTTCTTTCTAGTTAGTGCGCGATTGCATCGCGTCACTATTTAAAATTAAAGCCTTCTCTAATTACCACACGATAACATCGTGTGGTAAGTTAATTTTTAAAGCTTTAGTTCTTCTAAGATGCGGCATCCAAATGAAGCGAGTTCTAAAGTTCAAAGCCAACTAACTTTCCCTATTATTGATTATCTTAGAGCAAAATCAGAAGAAAAACGAAGAATGAAAAATGTATTGGGTACAGAGTTAAAAGCATGTTCATATGATCCTATGACGGGAGTGTTTAGAGATGGATTTTGTAAATATGCTGAACAGGATAATGGCTTACATATTGTAGCGGCGAAAGTGACTGAAGGTTTCCTGGAATGGAACAAAGCACGTGGAAATGATCTGGTCACGCCAAAACCACAGTGGAGTTTCCCGGGTTTGAAACCTGGAGACTGGTGGTGTGTCTGCATGGGCGTTTGGCTAAAAAGCAAGGAAGCAGGACATCCACTGTATCTTAAACTAGAAGCATGCCATGAAAAAATGCTGGAGTACGTCTCTATGGAAACCCTTAAGGAATGGGAGTATCAAGATTAGTGCTTATTTTACTAGTGTATAAAAAAACTCCCTTCTGAATTTGATTTCGAAAGGGAGTTGATAGTTAAGATGGAATGGTTTTAATTTTTTAAGGACTGCATATCAATCACAAATCTGTATTTGACATCAGAATTGACCACTCTTTCATAAGCGGTGTTGATGTTTTGCATATCGATCATTTCAATATCAGAAACGATATTGTGTTCTCCGCAGAAATCTAACATTTCTTGAGTTTCCTCAATCCCACCAATAAGTGAACCTGCCAGGCGTTTTCTTTTAACAATTAATGCACCGCCGTTAACACCTTTTAAAGGCTCAATCGCTCCAACCAAACACATGGTTTTATCTCGTTTGAGTAAGTTCAAATAAGGATTCACATCGTGTCCAACGGGTACAGTGTTCAATATAAAATCAAACGAATTGGCATGTTCTTTCATTTGCTTGTCGTCTTTAGAAATTAAGACGTCATCGGCTCCAAGTCGTTCTGCATCCTTACTTTTTTCTGGAGAGGTTGTGATCATCACTACGTGTGCTCCCAGGGCATGAGCAAATTTGATTCCCATATGACCAAGTCCGCCAAGGCCTACAACGCCAACTTTGTCTCCTTTCTGTACATTCCATTGTCTTAGTGGAGACCAGGTGGTTATGCCCGCACAAAGCAATGGTGGAACAGCTTTTATGTCTAAGTTTTCTGGAACATTCAAGACAAATTTCTCATCGACTACAATTTCTTCGGAATAGCCACCGAAAGTGTGTCCTCCGAGGTGCTCATCTGGACTGTTGTAAGTAGCTGTCATTCCATTTTCGCAAAACTGCTCAAGTCCTTCTTTGCAAGAATCACATTTTTGACAGGAATCTACCATACAGCCTACACCTACTTTCTGGCCTTTTTTGAATTTTGTGACTTCGCTGCCAACAGCGATAACGTGACCAATAATTTCGTGACCAGGTATCACTGGATATTTTGAATTTTTCCAGTCGTTTCTCACCTGATGGATGTCACTGTGACAAACTCCGCAGTAGTCTATTTCTATATGAACATCTGTAGGGAGAAGTTCTCTTCTTTTAATGTCCAATTGTTCTAAATCGGCGTCGCTTGCTTTTGCACCGTATGCTTTTACTTCACTCATATAAATTCTTTTTTCTTAAAAATAGGCTTTGGAAATGGAAAGCAAAGATGATTTGACTTCATTTTAACCTTAATGATTATTCAAATAGTTTTTAGTACTTCAAAGACGACCTTCTGTTGTTAAAATCCTTAATATATGATATTGCTCATTTTCTAAAGGGAACTTGACCTATACATTTGCATTAACAAATAATTATAAATTAGTGAACATTCTCAAATACTCTTAAATATGACACATTCAAAATTTATTTCAGCATTTATTCTACTTTTTACCTTTTCTGTAGGATTTGCTCAGTCTCAGTTTAATGCTGCCCCTGGTGATAAGAATACAATTATCATAGAAGGCACTTCAAACATTCATGATTGGGAAATCAAAGTTGAAGACTTTACAAGTAAGCTAGATTTATCTCAAGAGAGCGAGTCTGTGAAAATTGGTTCTATCAATTTAACCATTCCTGTAAAAAGTCTTAAAAGCGGAAAAAGCAAGATGGACAAAAACGCTTACGAAGCCATGGAAGCCGATTCCTACGAGATGATTTTTTTCAATTCTACGTCATCGACTTTGATGAAGGAGGTGTCACCAGGAGTTTATCAGGCAAATGTAAAAGGAGACCTGACCATATCTGGAACTACCAAACAAGTGGAAATCCCTCTTGAATTACACAAGTCTTCTGCCGGATATACCTTGAAAGCGGAAAAAGATTTAAAAATGCTCGATTTTGGCATTGAGCCGCCAACAGCCTTGTTTGGAACAATCACAACAGGCGAAATAGTCAATATAATATTTAACCTAACACATTACAAATCTTAAACTAAAACAACCATGAAAACATTAAAATTCACAATGTTATTTTGCCTAACACTGGCATTTTCACTAACAACTTTCGCGCAGAAGCGTGACTTGGACAACTTTAGACCAAGGGACCAACGAGGTATCAATGTTTTTGAGGCTCCAAAGGATACCGTAACAAATTTTGATGGAGTAAAAGTAAGAGTTGGAGGTGCATCGACTCTACAATTTCAAGCTATTGATCACGAAAACAATGGCAACGTCCCTCTTATTGCTTTAGGAGATAATTTTAACCTGGCAACAGCTAACTTAGATCTTGATGTAGCTCTTTATGATGGTGTACGTATGCACTTAAGAACTTACCTATCTTCACGTCACCACCCAGAACCTTACGTAAAAGGTGGGTATTTATTGGTGGATAAACTAGAATTTATTGGTGAAGGCTTTATGGCGGATGCGATGCAATATTTGACTTTTAAGTTTGGTCACATGGAAATTAACTATGGTGATGCGCACTTTAGACGTTCTGATAATGCAGCAACCATTTATAATCCATTTATAGGTAACTATCTGATGGATGCTTTTACTACTGAAGTTGGTTTTGAAGCATACTATAGAAGAAGCGGATGGATTGCAATGCTTGGAGTAACTAATGGTAAGCTTAACCAGTCAGTTGAAGAAACCAATACCAAGCCATCTTTTGTAGCTAAATTTGGTTATGACAAGCAGCTAAATGATGACTTAAGATTTAGATTAACAGGTTCTATGTACACTACAAGTGAATCTTCTAAAACTTGGTTATACGATGGAGACCGTGCAGGTTCTAGATACTATTTAGTAATGGAAGATGTTGAAGCTAGCTCTAGTGGTAACTTCCGTTCAGGTCGAGTTAACCCAGGACTATCTACAGAGTTAACTTCTATAATGGTAAACCCATTTGTAAAATATAAAGGATTAGAATTCTTCGGTCTTTATGAAAATGCTTCTGGTAAAGGTTTTGGTCCAAATCCTCCAAGCAGAACTTACAATCATTATGCAGCAGATTTACTCTACAGATTTGGAGCTAAAGAAGATTTTTATATTGGAGGTAGATATAGTTATATTGATGGAGAGCACTCTTCAGGACAAGACATAAGTGTTGATAGATTACAACTTGGAGCGGGATGGTTTATGACCAAGAATATTCTTGCAAAAGTAGAATATGTAAATCAATCTTATTCTGATTTTGATGCAGCAAGCATCCTTGCAGACGGACAGTTTGATGGACTTATGCTTGAGGCTGTAATAAGTTTTTAATTAGCCAAACCTTGTAAAACTTGCCCCTTTTTGGGGTGAGTTTTACTTTATAACTTTATAAGATGAAAGTAGTTAGCATTTTATTTTTAAGCCTTTTCTCATTGTTATTGCATAGAGATATTGAAAATAGAGTTGAGGTAGAAATCAAAGAAGGAAGTCATCTTTATATTAAAGGTACTTCCAATGTTAATAGATTTACCTGTGACTATCTTAAACCCATAAAACCAAATAGTTTTACGTTGTCCTATGAAGATATTAAAAACGGGTGGATTATAGAAGATGCTCAGCTGCAATTAGAATCTACGTCATTTGATTGTGGTGGTCGAAGAATAAATAAAGACTTCGAGGAGCTTGTGAAATCTAGTCAATTTCCATCCATACAAATTGAGGTTTTTGAAATTATACCTGAAAAGTCAAAACTACAAGCCAACATTAAAGTGTCTATAGCAGGGGTGACTAAATCATTACCTGTATTTGTCACTTTAGAAAAAGGTGAAGATATCACCTATACCAGTGTTTTGAAATTGAATATTGAAGACTTCAATCTTGATACTCCTACTAAAATGATGGGATTAATCAAAGTTCATGAAGAGATTTCAATTCATGTAAATCTTCGTTTGGGACTTTCGGTAAAAAGTTAGAAATCATTTAATCAAAGATAGCCTTACTTGTTTCATCTTGAATCCCATTTCTATAATCCATTATAGCAATGGGATTTTTTTATTTTTAAACCTATACAAATTAAATTAAGAAAAATATCTTTACATGTAGTGTTACTTATTTAAAATATCTTTTCTACTTTGCCTTTTTAAATTTTTGTATGAAGTCTAGAACATTCTTATTACTTATTACTTCTGTTTCCGCTCTTGGCGGTTTTTTGTTTGGTTACGATACAGGAGTTATTAACGGTGCTCAATACTTTTTAAGTCAGTATTTTTCGCTAGATCCAGTGATGAAAGGTTGGGTTGTTGGTTCAGCTCTTATTGGGTGTCTTGTAGGGGCGATAAGTGCAGGTTACTTGAGTATGAAGCTAGGGCGTAAATATTCATTGATTATTTCAGCTGCATTATTTACGATTTCAGCTTGGGGGTCAGGGCTTCCTTCTTTTCTTCCGGAATCTGTGACACTGCTTGTAGTGTTTAGAATTATTGGTGGTTTGGGTATTGGAATTGCATCCATGAGTGCTCCTATGTATATAGCAGAAATTGCTCCTTCTCATAAACGTGGAAGTCTAGTTACATTTTACCAACTGGCAATCGTTATAGGGTTTTTCCTTGTGTTTTTAGCAACTTACTTTATTGGAAAAAACTTGAGTATTGAAGAAAATATAGCTTTTGGTTGGAGAAGGATGTTTTGGTCGGAGCTCATTCCAAGTGGACTATTCCTTATACTTTTGTTTTTCGTTCCTAAGAGTCCGCGTTGGCTTTACTTGATGAGCAGAGCAGAAGAAGGTTATGGAACGCTTGTCAAAATCCATGGACCGGATTTAGCAAAGAAAGAAGCTGCACAGATACAAGATTCTATAGACCAAAACACAGAAAAGCCGAAAGTCAACTTCTTTTCCAAAGCCATTTTAGGTATTATTTTAATAGGGACCATTTTTTCTATGCTTCAGCAGTTTACGGGTATCAATGCAGTACTCTATTATGGGTCGGATATTTTTGAAAAAGCTTTGGGTTTTGGTAAAGATGATGTTTTGGAACAACAAATATTGCTTGCCTTTATCAATTTGATATTTACTTTTATAGCAATGTTTTCTGTAGACAAGTTTGGAAGAAAACCACTTGTTTATATAGGGAGTGTCGGTATGATTGTAGGGTTTGCGTTACTTGGTGTCACACTTCAGCTAGAAAGCGTGGGGATTTTATCTTTAATAGGAGTATTATTATTTATTGCATCATTTGCAATGTCTATGGGGCCCGTGGTATGGGTATTACTTTCTGAAATGTTCCCAAATCGAATAAGGAGTGTTGCTATGTCTATTGCAGTTGCGGCTCAATGGGCTTCGAATTATTTGGTTTCCCAGTTTTTTCCAGTTGTTTCTGAAAGTGAAACTAACATGAATGACTTTTGGAATGGTTCTTTACCTTATTATATTTTTATTGGATTTATAATTATAATTATAATATTTACATATAAATTTATTCCTGAAACCAAAAATAAAACCCTTGAAGAACTTGAGGACATTTGGGATTAATCCCTTAAAATACTCACTTATCTATTTAGCTTTGGCTTTTTGCTTTGCGCTAGGTGTAAAAGCGCAGGAGTTACCGCCAGTCATTACCTTCTCACCTAAAGATTATCAGGCTGATAATCAAAATTGGTCTATAACTCAAGGAGAAAACAAACATATTTATGTTGCCAACAATAAAGGACTTTTGGAGCATGACGGTGAAACCTGGAATTTATATCCATCGCCTAATCAAAGTATTTTAAGATCCGTTTTTTACCACGATGATAAAATTTATAGTGGAAGTTATCGTGAGTTTGGTTTTTGGGAAAATCAGCCTTCAGGCGAATTGAAATACCACTCGCTCTCCAATGACATTATAGATTCTATAGGAACAGATGAACAGTTTTGGAAGATTGATCGCCTTGAGAAGTGGATTATTTTTCAGTCTTTAGATCATATTTATACCTATAATTATGATGATCAAAACCTTAAGAAAGTTATTATTGATGGATCTATTACTAAAATGTATAAGCTTGGTAATGATTTATTTTTTCAAATAGCAAATCAAGGTCTTTACAAAATCCAAGATGGGAATCCTGTTTTGGTTTCTGATCATCCAATATTCCGAGAAAATTTAATTATCAATCTCTATAAACACGATACTGAAATTTTAGTTCAAACGGATACCAAAGGTATTTTTACACTAGAAAATTCGCCTAAGCAGTGGCCTCAATCCTATAATAAGATTCAGGATCTTTCGGTTTATACAAGTCTTCAAACCAAATCAGGTAAGTTCATTTTAGGTACTATTTCTCAAGGTGTTGTTTTTCTTAATAGAGATGGGTCTCTTGATAAAAAGATCTCACAGCAGGAAGCCTTATATAACAATACTGTGTTATCTATTTTTGAAGATAAAGATAAAAACATCTGGCTTGGTTTAGACAATGGTATTAACTGTGTTAATGTAGACTCTCCAATTTCTGTCTACAAGGGTGACAGAGGGATTTTAGGGACTGTTTATGCATCTGCAATTTTTGAGGATAAACTTTTTCTGGGAACAAATCAAGGCCTGTTTACCAGACCTTTGGATGATGCAAGTGCAAATTTTACTCTTGTTGAGGGATCCAGTGGTCAGGTTTGGTCCCTCAATGTTGTGGATGGAGACTTATTATGTGGCCATAATAATGGAACTTTTAGTTATAGCAATAATCAGTTCAATCAAATATCAAATATTATTGGAACCTGGTGTTTCAAACCAATACCAAATAATCCTAATTTAATTCTCCAAGGACATTATAAAGGGATGAGTATTCTTGAAAAGAAATCCGGAACATGGAGTCTGCGTAACAGTATAAATGGATTTGATGTATCATCAAAATTTATTGAATTTGTATCGCCAACAGAAGTTCTTATAGACCATGAATACAAAGGCGTTTATAAAGTTACATTAAACGAAAATTACTCTGAAGTTGAAAATATTTATCAATTTGAAAATTTTGATAAAGGCTTGTATTCAAGCCTTACTAAATTTAAGAATTCCGTCTATTACGCTCAAAGGTCTGGAGTATGGGAATATAAACCTGATAAAAATGAATTTGTAAGAAATTCTCTGTTAAGTAAATTGTATTCTCCTTCTACTTATTCATCCGGAAAACTTGCGAGTACAGCTGGTGAGATAGGTCTATGGAGTTTTAATAAAAATAGTATTGATTTTACTCTACAAGGTAAAATAGATGAAAAATTCAGACTTGCTTCAATTCCAATTACATCAGACACCAGAGAGACGATGGCTGGATATGAAAACGTTTATCAGCTTGATAAGCAACACTACCTAATGGGTTCAACACAGGGTTATCTAGTTATAGATATTGATAAATTTTTCAAGACTAATATTGATAAAACCCTTAAGATAACAACGATTAAATTCAAAGAAAATGGCGGTATATATAAAGCATTAGACCTTGAAGCTTCTCCAAATCTGAAGAATAAATTTAACAATATCTATTTCAACTTTAGTATTCCTTATTTTCAGAAATATTTTGCTTCAGAATATCAGTACAAGTTGAAAGGGTTTTTAGATGAGTGGTCTGGCTGGAAAGAAGAACATGAGGCGACCTTTAGTAATCTTCCCTCTGGAGATTATGAATTTCAGGTGAGAGCCCGTGTCGGCGATCTTTATCAAACAGAAACTCAGTCTTACTCTTTCACTATAAAGAGGCCGTTCGTTTTTTCTAATGGTATGATTGTCCTTTACATTCTATTACTATTAATAACAATTTTATTAATTCATAATGCTTATAGACGATATTATAAAAAGCAAAAAAATGAATTAAAGCGACGAGCTAATAGAGAATTAGAATTAAAAGAACTAGAAAGCCAAAAGCAACTCATTAATGTCAAGAACGAACAGCTTCAACAGGATATAGACAATAAAAGTCGTGAATTGGCAGTATCTACAATGAGTTTAATAAAGAAAAATGAGTTTTTGGGATCTATAAAAGACGAACTTCAGAAGGAAAAACCCCTGTCTAAATCCTCCCAAAACGTGATCAAGATTATCAATAAAAACATCAACAACACAGACGATTGGAGAATGTTTGAAGAAGCTTTTAATAATTCAGACAAGGACTTTTTAAAAACAATGAAATCCAAACATCCCTCTCTAACTCCCAATGACCTTAAACTATGTGCTTATTTAAGGCTTAATTTATCTTCTAAAGAGATAGCACCTTTATTCAATATATCTACAAAAAGTGTAGAGGTGAAACGATATCGTTTGCGTAAAAAAATGAGTCTCCCGCGAGAAGTTGGTTTAACTGACTATATTTTAGAAATATAAACCAATACAAAAGTCTAAAATAACCCAACATTAGCTATACAAATCCCTATTTTTCAACGTCTACAACGTAATAGTTTCAGTTTTAACAATCACTATAACTTCAATGAATTCATGGCGTAGACCATTTTTGGACAGGGAAGATGTTAATTTTTAACAGGTTGTAGTTTTTTTGTAACTAAAAATAATCTTAATAAATTTTCCTTAACATTAGTTTTACATCAAACAATTTATAGTTATGGTTAAAAACTTTATGATTACGGCTATATGTCTATTATCCATGTGGACATATTCACAAGAGATAGACATTAAAGGAAATGTCACAGATAAAGATTCTGGCACGCCTTTACTTGGCGTAAATGTCCTTGTTGAAGGAACTACTAAAGGAACAACTACAGACTTTGATGGTAATTTCATCATAACCTCAGTTCCAAGCGATGCAACCTTGGTGTTTTCCTATTTAGGTTTTCAAACTAAAAAGGTGAATGTAGCAGAAACTACAGATTTTAATATTCAATTAGAATCTGATACTCAGGCTTTAGATGATGTGGTTGTCATTGGTTATGGGGCGAGTAGCAGGCGTAAGATCACAGGTTCTGTATCTACTGTAGATGCTGAGTCTATTCAAGACTTAGAGCCCATCAATGCTGCGAATGCACTTCAAGGGACAACCGCCGGGGTGAGCGTTACGCCGCAATCTGGTTCTCCTGGAGCAGAATCCAATATCCGTATAAGGGGTATCTCAACCAATGGTAATAGTGCGCCACTTATTATATTGAATGGATTTCAATACGATGGAGGACTTAATTCAATTAATCCTAATGATATAGAGTCCATAACGGTTCTTAAAGATGCGCAAGCAGCGATTTATGGATCTGTTGGTGCAAATGGTGTCGTTTTGATAGAAACCAAAACCGGTAAACGGAATCAGGCGGCAGAAGTAACCTATAATACTTATGTAGGGTTGCAACAAACCACTAGAAAATTACCATTGCTAAATAGTAATGAATACGCATTACTCATCAACGAAAAATATGGTAATGCAGGCTTTAATTTGCCTTTTTCAGATTTATCACAAATTCAATATAATACAGACTGGCAAGACGAAGTTTTTGAACAAACCACGATTATAAGTAACAACGTTTCTGTAAGAGGAGGTTCAGAGAATACGGATTATTCTTTTAGTGCTTCTCATCTCGATCAAAAAGGTATTGTAGCTCCTGAAAAATCTAACTTCAAAAGAACAACCGCCAAGCTATCTATCAATACAGATGTTCGTGACTTTCTTAATTTAAGTGCTAATGTCATCTATACTAATAATAGATCTTCAGGAATTAATTCTTTTGGTTTAGGTTCCGTGCTTTTCAATGCTATTAATATTGCACCAACCATCAGTCCTAATCGTGATAATCTTAACGGTACCATCGATTTAGGTAATGAGGTTGTTAACCCGCTTACACAAATCAATAACACTTTTAATGATTTTGAAAGCAATAGATTAAGTGGTTCTTTTCAAGCTGAATTAGAGTATATTAAAGACTTTAAACTGACTGCTCGATATGGATTTAACTCATCCAATTTGAATAACAGAGAATTCTTTCCTGAATTTAATTTCGGTACAAATAAAGTATTCAACAGACCATTCAATCAGGTGAATTTAAACCAACAGGAATTTTATGACTATACCTTTGATTTATTTAACACCATAGAAAAGACCTTTTTTGATGATTTAGATGTCACGTTTACTCTGGGTATGACAGCCTTTAGAACTCATGGTGAAGCACTTTTTGGATCTAGAACTGGTGTTCTTCGGAATAGTTATGAATTTGCTGATTTAGATTCAGCTACTGGCTTAGGCGATAACCAAACCAATGGATCGTTTGTAAGTGAGTTTAGAAGATTGTCTTATTTCAGTCGTGTTGAATTTTCATTTAAGGACCGTTACTTATTATCTGTTATTAATAGAAGAGATACCTCCTCAAATTTTGGCCCTAATAATTCAACTGCATGGTTCCCATCGGTGACAGGAGGTTGGTTGTTAACAGAAGAAGATTTTATTGGAACAAGCGATGTATTGAATTTTGCTAAACTTAGAGCGAGTTATGGTGAGATGGGGAACGATAGAATACCTAATTTTCTGTTCTTGTCAGTCCTAAGCGGTGAAGCGACTTATGTGCTTGGTGAAGATCAGGAATTGGTTAATGGTCTAGCTTTAGGTCCACTTGCTAATCCAAATGTAAAATGGGAAACCGCAAAAAAATTCAATGTAGGTCTAGATTTAAAGCTATTCAAAAGAAGCCTTGATGTTACCCTAGAATATTATGACAATACAAGAGAGGATTTACTCATACCTGGGATTCCAACCTCTGGTATTTTCGGAACGGCTGCACCTGGAAGTTCTGCCCCTACTATAAATGCGGGAACAGTAACTAACAGTGGTTTTGAAGCTGCGCTAGGCTATAGTAAAGATATTAGTGAAGATTTCTCATTCAATATAAATTACAATGTCAGTACTATTAATAATGAAGTCACTCAAATAAATGGTGCAGATGTTATAAGAGGCGGACAATTTGGTATAGGGCAATTACCTCCAGCAAGAATGGAAGTAGGTCAGCCTATTGGTTACTTCTATGGATTACAAACCAATGGAATATTTCAGTCACAGGCAGAAGTAGACGCACATCCTTCTCAACTTCAACTTGCTGGTGTAGAAGCTAGACCAGGTGATATACGTTTTGTAGATATAAATGGAGATGGGATCGTAAATCAAGATGACAGGACAAGTATTGGTGATCCAATTCCAGATGTGACTATGGGATTGAATTTATCTTTTAATTACAAAAATTTTGAATTCAGTGCCTATTCATTTGCTAATCTTGGTAATGATATTGTAAGAAATTTTGAGCGTGATCAGCCTAACGTAAACATGATGAATCGCAGGTTGAACCGTTGGACAGGGCCGGGCTCTACAAATACAGAACCTCGAGTTTCTGCTGGTGCAACTGCAAATAAGTTGTTTTCAGATTATTTTGTGGAAGATGGGTCATTTATAAGAATACAAACCATCTCTTTAGGTTATTTTCTTCCAACGGATGCTCTGGAATCTATAGGTATAAGCTCTGTGAAACTATATGGTAAAGTTGATAACGCATTCACTTTTACTGAATATTCAGGATACGACCCAACGGCTTCTACAGGAGCTCCAATTGGAGGAGGAATAGACTTAGGGTTCTATCCTTTGCCTAGAACGTTTTCTCTTGGTTTAAATGTCAAACTTTAATAATAAAATTATGATGAGTATTATATACAGAAATTCGTTAATGGTATTAATAGCATTTGGATTGCTATCCTGTGCCGATGATTTTGTGGAAGAACAGCCTCCATATCAGCTAACTTCTGAAAACTTTTTTGAAGCTGAAGAAGATTATGAAAACGCTCTTGTTGGAGCTTATGATATACTTCAATCAACTTATCTAAATGTTCTTTTAGGTGAGATTGCATCTGATAATACACATGCAGGTGGAGAAAGCGCAACAGACGTTGTTGGATGGCAACAAGTTGATAAAATGGAACACACTCCAGTAAATGATGACATAGATGATGTTTGGGATTTTAATTTTGCAGGAGTTTATAGAGCTTCATATATCATAGAAAATGAAGCCAAAATTAGCTTTGATGGCAAAGCTCAAATCATTGCTGAAGCAAGATTTTTAAGAGCCTATTTCAATTTTGAACTAGTCAAATGGTTTGGAGCTATTCCTATTAAACCAGAAGGAAGATTTCAATTGGGAGAAGAAACGTCTATTCCAAGATCATCTGTTGAAGATGTATACGCTTACATCGAAAATGATCTGAATCTAGCAATTCCAGAAATGTCTCAGCAGCCACTTCAAGTGGGTAGAGCTTCAAAAGCTTCTGCTCAGGCTCTATTGGGAAAAGTTCACCTTTATCAGGATGAATTTACCTTAGCAGCTCCATTATTAAGTGAAGTCATTAATTCTAACCAATTTCATCTATATGGAACTGAAGGTGATGAAGACTTCTTAAATCTTTTTGAATTTGTAGCCGAAAATAGTGCTGAGTCTGTATTTGAAATTCAATACACAGGTGCAGAAGGCGCTGGTTTCGAGTGCTTACAGTGTAGTGAAGGTAATGTGATGGTTGGTTTTAGTGGAGTAAGAGGTTATGAAGGGCCAGTATATGAACCTGGTTATGGTTTTAACCTGCCAACTCAAGAGATTTACGATGCATTTGAAAGCTCAGACCTGAGAAGAGAATTGAGCATTTTGGACATTGAAGCATGGGCTTCAGACACTGGTGCAAATTACACAATAGGTAATCAAGATCCTCAAACTGGACATACAGGGTACTATAACAAAAAATACCTTCCTAGGGAAAACGAAAACTTAGGAGATCCCAACTTGACTCAGCCTAACAACTACAGAGCAATACGCTATGCAGATGTATTGTTAATGGCTGCCGAAGCTTTAAACCGTGGAAATATTGATGATGGACTTGCTTTGGATTACGTCAATCAGGTAAGAGAAAGAGCTGGACTTTCTGAAATCAATGCATCAGGGAGTCAACTTACAGATGAAATCTATAGACAAAGACGGCTAGAATTAGTTGGGGAAGGTCACCGATTTTTTGACCTCGTAAGGACTGGTAGAGCTGCAAACGCCATAGATGGATTTACTTCTAATAAAAATGAAGTTTTCCCAATACCACTAGAAGAAATTCAGTTTTCTCAAGGAAATTGGGAACAAAACACAAATTATTAAATGATAAAAATTATGAACAAACAATTTTATATACTTTGGTTATGTGTGATCTCAGTTTTTACTGTGTCATGCTCAGATGATGATGGTTTGCAAGAAGTTTCAATGGGAGCTCCAACCAATCTTGATGCAAAGATTACTATGACTCAGGATAATTCAGGTGTGGTTTCATTTCAACCAACAGCTGAAAACGCTACAGCCTTTTTATTAAATTATGGTGATGGTACTCCAGTTTCAGATACAATTGCACCAGGAGAATCACTTTCTCATAGTTATGAAGAAGGAACATATGATGTTACAATTATAGCGTCCAATATATCTGGACGAACTGAAGAATTAGCAAAACCTCTAGAAGTTTCTTTTAACCCACCATCAAACCTAGTAGTTACAGTAGAAAATGACGGTGTACAATCCAATACCGTAAATGTAACTGCGTCTGCAGATTTTGCTTCTAGCTTCGATGTTGATTTTGGAGAAGACGGGGTTGATTCCGTAATTAATGGTGGTATAGGAGAGACTGTTACCTACACTTACCAACAACCTGGTATTTATACAATCACAGTTGTTGCTATGGGAGCATCTTCAGAAACTGCTACATACACTGAAGAAGATTTTGAAGTTACAGAAGTTCTTATTCCTGTTGTGGCTGCACCTGTTCCAACAAGACCAGAACAGAATGTTATTGCAATATATAGTGATAAATACACACCTATTACAACAACTGAATTCCCAACCTCTTGGTCCGATACTGGATTTGAAGAGATACAAGTTGAAGGTGATAATATTATTAAATATACCGAACTGGCTTTTACTGGTATCGTTACAGACTATGAAAATCCAACTGATTTAACTGGAATGGACTTTATTCATTTTGATTACTGGACAACAGATGCAACTGATTTAGGCTTTAAAATTGTGAATACAACAACAGACCCTGTTCAAGAAGATATTGTAAATATAGGTACTCCAGTTCAAGGAGAATGGGTGAGTGTAGATATTCCTTTAAGTGATTATGATTTAGATAGATCTCAAATCACTCAATTGCTATTTGATACTTTAGGAAGTAGAGCAACTGTTTTCATAGACAACCTATATTTTTACACCGATGCCCCAACAGAGCCTATAGTTCCTGCACCAGTTCCTTCTGTTCCTGAAGAAAACGTTATTTCAATTTATAGTGATACATATACATCTATCACAGTTACCGAACTACCTACAACTTGGTCTGGTTCAATATACGAGGAAGTCAGTATAGATGGAAATAATGCAATGCTATTTACCAACTTCGACTTTCTAGGTATAGTAACAGATTATGAGAATCCTACAGACTTAACAGGAATGACTCATGTTCATTTTGATTATTGGTCTCCTAATGCTGAAAGTCTCGGGCTCAAATTGGTAAATACAACCTTAGACCCTGTTCAAGAAGATCTTGAGGATGTAGGTAATGTAGCTTTAGGTGAGTGGGTTAGTGTTGATATTCAATTATCTAATTTTGATATGGATCTTTCTGCTGTTACTCAATTGATCTTTGACAATTTGGAGCTTGAAGATGCGGACGATACAGTTTATATAGACAACTTTTACTTTTACAACTAAAATATTTTTTAAATGAAAAATTATAATCATTTTATTATCAGTGTTTTGACACTTATGCTTTTCATAAGTTGTCAAGATGATGACAATCAATTTGGAGCCATTGAAGCCCCTTCAAACCTTCAAATAGAACATACAATCGTTAATGCAGATGCAGAAAATGAATTTGGAGACGGAAGTGGTATGGTTAATTTTACTGCGACAGCAGATAACGCCATTAATTACAAGTTTCTCTTTGGGGATTCAAATGTAGAAAATCAAACCAATGGATCAGCTTCACATGCTTATGCATTAACAGGTGTAAATACCTATACAGTTACAGTTATTGCTTCTGGAGTTGGTGGTACTACATCTAGTGCCACTTCAGAAGTTACAGTATTAAGTTTGTTTAGTGATCAGCGAACGAAAGATTTATTAACAGGCGGAGAAGGACAATCTAAAACTTGGTATGTAGCGAAAGAAGAGTCAGGTCACTTAGGCGTTGGTCCGCTAGATAGTGCTACACCAGATTTCTTTGCTGCTCCTGCTAATGGATTGGCGGATTGTTTTTATGATGAACAAATCACTATTGCAGATACAGGAGAAAGTGCATTGTCTTTCAATCATGATAATGGTGGGGTAACTTTCTTCAATGCCGCTTTCAACTCTGTAGGAGGAGGAGGTGGTCCAGATGATCAATGTTTACCTTTTGATGTTTCTGGAGAAAAATCTTTGACCTTGTCATCAGCAAATTCTACATTACCATCAGATCTTACTGTAGGTACACAGCTTAATATAAGTGATGATGGATTTTTTAGTTATTATATCAATACGAGTTCTTACGAAGTACTTGATATTGGTGAGGATTACTTATTTCTAAGAGCTCTCTCTGGACAGGCAAATCCTTTAGCTTGGTATTTGAAATTTACTACAAACCCAGATGGAAGTATTGGTGATAGCAATTCAAACGAACTTCAAACCGAATATACGGATGAGGTCTTTTCAGAAGAATTTGATGTTAATGGAGCTCCAGATCCAAACATATGGAATCTAGAAATCGGAAACGGAGATAACGGATGGGGTAATGAAGAGCTACAATACTATACTGAAGATAATGTGATTGTGGAAGACGGGTTTTTGAAAATTACTGCGAAAAGAGAGCAAACCAATGGGTTTGACTTTTCTTCAACCCGAATGACTACCTTGGATAAGTTTGACTTTGAATACGGGAGAATTGAAGTTAGAGCAAAGCTTCCAGAAGGTGGTGGAACTTGGCCAGCAATTTGGATGCTTGGCTCGAACTTTCCCGAAGTGGGTTGGCCTGAAACAGGTGAAATTGACATTATGGAACATAAAGGCAATGACCCAGGTGTTGTCTATGGTTCCTTACATTTTCCAGGCAACTCTGGCGGTAATGCTGTAAGTGAAACAACTACTGTACAAAGTGTTTCTGAAGAGTTTAATAACTATACAGTGGAGTGGTCCGCAGATCGGATTCTTTTTGCAGTAAATGATGAAGTTTACCATGAGTTTACTAATACCTCAAGTACTCCATTCAACAATCCATTTTTCTTGATTTTAAACGTGGCCATGGGAGGAACATTTGGTGGTGACGTAGATCCTGCTTTTACAGAGAGTACAATGGAAGTCGATTATATAAGAGTTTATCAATAACATATAGTTGTAGTAAACCTTAAAAAACAATAAAAATAAATACATGAAATTACTTTTATTGGGTTTTGTTGCCACCTTTTTTATGGGGTGTCAGCAAAACCCTTCTTTAAATAATAATACTGACGAACCAAATAATGACCAAAAGGTGGAAGAACTTCTCGCTGAAATGACACTTGAAGAAAAAATTGGTCAAATGAATCAATATAGCGGGTTCATGGATTTTACTGGTCCAAAACCAGATAAAGGTAGAGCTGCTAAAAAATTGGAGCATATCAAACAAGGTTTGGTGGGGTCAATGCTAAATGTTCATGGCGTTGAAAATGTAAGAGCTGTTCAAAAAATAGCAGTTGAAGAATCTAGACTTGGTATCCCTCTTATATTTGGCTTCGATGTTGTACATGGCTATAAAACTATAAGTCCAATTCCTCTCGCTGAAGCCGCGAGCTGGGATCTTAAAGCCATGCAACGTTCTGCTGAAATTGCTGCAGAAGAAGCATCTGCAGCTGGTATCAACTGGACATTTGCTCCTATGGTTGATATTTCAAGAGATGCCAGGTGGGGTCGTGTAATGGAGGGAGCCGGAGAAGATCCTTATCTCGGTAGTCAAATTGCAAAAGCTAGAATAAATGGTTTTCAAGGAAAAGACCTTTCTTCGGTCCATACCGTTGCTGCAACAGCCAAGCATTTTGCTGCTTATGGTTTTGCTGAAGCTGGCAGGGAGTACAATACTGTAGATATTGGAACTTCTACACTTTATAATGTTGTTTTTCCTCCTTTTAGAGCTGCCGTAGACTCAGGTGTCAAATCATTCATGAATGCGTTTAATGTCTTAAATGGTGTTCCGGCCACTGGGGATAAATTTCTTTTAAGAGAGATATTAAAAGATAAATGGAACTTTGAAGGTTTTGTAGTTTCAGATTGGGATTCTGTTGGAGAAATGGTTGCTCATGGCTTTGTGAAAAATGGTCGTGAAGCAGCTAAACAAGCCGTAATTGCAGGATCAGATATGGATATGGAATCATACCATTACATTGAAGAGATCAAAGGATTGGTTGAAGATGGTGAGATAAATGAAGAATTGATTGATGATGCTGTGAGACGAATTCTCAAAGTAAAATATGAACTTGGCCTTTTTGACGATCCTTATAAATATTGTTCAGAAAAAAGAGAGAATGAAACTTTGTATAATCCAAAATTTAGAGAAGGTGTTTTGGATATGGCTAAAAAGTCTATTGTTTTGCTCAAAAATGAAAATGATTTACTTCCTTTAATAGCTTCTGGTCAAAATATTACTGTAATAGGAGCTTTAGCAGATGATAAAACGTCACCACTAGGAAGTTGGAGAATAGGAGCCGATGATGAAACAGCAGTTAGTGTGCTTGAAGGTTTAGAAAAGTATGATCAAAATAGATATACCTACTCAAAAGGTGCAGATGTCGTTACTGGTGAAACCTCTTTTACCAGAGAACTCAAAATAAATACCACTGATAAAAGTGGTTTTTCAGAAGCTATTTCAGCAGCAAAATCAGCTAATGTAGTAATTATGGTTTTAGGAGAACACGGTTTGCAAAGTGGTGAAGCAAGAAGTAGAACTAGGCTCGATTTGCCAGGAGTTCAGCAAGAACTTTTGGAAGAAGTTTACAAAGTCAATAAGAATATTGTTTTGGTTTTACAAAATGGAAGACCACTTGCTTTGCCTTGGGCAGATGAACATATTCCTGCTATTGTTGAAGCTTGGCATCTTGGTACCGAAAGCGGAAATGCGATTGCAGAAGTTCTTTATGGTGATTATAATCCTAGTGGTAAGTTACCAATGACCTTTCCAAGGCATGTGGGGCAGGTACCGATTTATTATAACCAAAAATCTACAGGCAGGCCTTCACTCCCATCTCCAGGAGAGGTGTTTTGGTCGCATTATACAGATGAAGAAAATTCACCTTTATATCCTTTTGGTTATGGATTAAGTTATACGACTTTCGATTTCAAAAACCTAGAGATAGAAAACACTTACGCTGAAGATGGCTCAATCTCAGTATCTGTAAAAATAACCAACACTGGTAATCGAAAGGGTAAGTCCACAGTTCAGTTATACATCAGGGATGAATTTGCAAGTGTAACCAGGCCAGTTAGAGAATTGAGAAGCTTTAAACAGGTAGAATTAAAAGCAGGTGAAAGTCAAAAGATCACATTTCAACTTACAGATAAAGACTTAGGATTTTATAACAATACTGGAAAATTTACAGTTGAAGAAGGGAGTTTTCAAGTTTTTGTGGGTGAGGATTCTCAAGCTGAACTTTCAGGTAAATTTGAGCTATAGTTTTACTAAATCAAAAACAAATAATAAAAGTGTGTTTTGTTTACTATTAGTAGACAAAAGTCTAGAATTGATGCTAAGCTATATCGATTTAGGTTAAGAGAAATGTTTACAGAAATCATCCTTACATCTTTTAGACTTTACTTATAGCGCCTTAACATTTTGGTTTAGAAACCAAACATTAACTATACAAGACTTTATTTTATTAAATCAACACATACTCTTCTGACTTGTCGGGACCCTTTTAATAAAGAGTTTTTTAAATATTTTGAGTTTATTATAAATAAAATTACTTTTTATTGCGATGTATATTTTTTGTAGTGTAATTTTTTAAGGAATTAACAACGTAATCCTTTAAGTTTGGTAATTAAGTATTTCTTAAATTTTTTAACATGAAAAAAATCTTATTGATAAGTGTTTTTGTTTTATCAGCATTTATTGGTTTTTCTCAAGCTCAAAACGTAGATGTAGTTACAAGTAGCCAAGGGGTGAAGCTACAGGTAGATGGAGAAGACTTTATAGTAAATGGAATGAATTGGGATTATTTCCCTAGAGGCACTAACTTCAGCTATAGTCTCTGGGAGCAGTCCGACGATATTATAAAAGCTGCACTTGATGCAGAGATGGGACTACTAAAAAATATGGGAGTGAATACAATTAGACTTTATACCGGTATTCAGCCCAAATGGATTAAATATATTTATGAGAACTATGGTATATATACCATGCTTAACCATTCTTTTGGTCGGTATGGGCTTACCATAGATGGGGTGTGGACGCCTGTTACAAAATATGATGATCCAGCTACCCAAGAATTGCTTCTTTCTGAAATAACTCAACTTGCAGAAGATTATAAAGATACACCTGGTTTATTACTGTTTCTTTTAGGAAATGAAAATAACTATGGTTTGTTCTGGGCAGGTGCTGCAACAGAAGATTTTCCTGATGAGGAAGATCAAATTAATGCTGTTGGAGAAAATCGCGGTAGACCAATGTATCGCTTGATGAATGAAGCTACAAAAAAAATAAAGTCTATAAGTGATTCAGTTCCTGTAGCAATTTGTAACGGTGATGTTCTTTTCCTTGATATTATTGCTGAAGAATGTCCCGATGTAGATATTTATGGAACTAATATGTACAGGGGAGAGTCATTCGGTGATGCTTTTCAAAAAGTTAAAGAAGTGTATGGTAAGCCTATCTTATTTACAGAATTTGGAGCCGATGCCTTTAATGCAATAGAGATGCAAGAAGACCAAAAGTCTCAGGCTTATTACATGGTTAATAATTGGAAAGACATTTACGCAAATGCTGCAGGTCTAGGACTTGCAGAAAACTCTATCGGAGGATTTACTTTTCAATTTAGTGATGGTTGGTGGAAATATGGCCAAACCGAGAATTTGGATGTTCATGATAGTAATGCGTCTTGGGCGAATGGAGGTTATGATAGGGATTTTGTTGAAGGTGAAAACAATATGAATGAAGAATGGTTTGGGGTTTGCGCTAAAGGTCCTACCAACGCAAGAGGTTTGTATGACTTATATCCCAGAGCGTCTTATTATGCCTTAAAGGAAGCCCATAAATTAGATCCTTACGCTGAAGGGGTCAATATAGAATTTGTCCTCAACTATTTTGATAACATATCCTTAATGGATGCAGTACTCAAAGCAAGAGGAGATAAAGCAGCTTTAGATGGCGGAGATTCAGAAAAGGTTGGAATCAGTAGACTAGCAGCACATTTATCAACTTTCTACACCGGGGGTAGCTTAATTACAACACCAGATAATCCAGATCCAAATTCAACCTCTTATCCAAATCAGCTTGGATTTGATCAAATGCAGTCATACTTTATAGGGGTTGGTGGTAAGCCTGCGGCTAATGTCATTTTTGATGTTCAATTTAATATTGTAGGTGATGTTGCAGAAAATCCAATCAACGAAATTTTTTACGAAAATAGAGCAAGACCGATAAGGGTGAATACTCCTGAAGGAGAAACGATTATTCAAGACAATAATAACTTACAAGTATATCAAGCAGAATTTGAATGGAATAATGATTTATTTGACTTAAGAGGGTTTTACAGAACCGGTCATTACCATTGGGGCTACGAAGGCGACATTTTTGGACTTTATCCGGAAGCGAACTATGGCCCCAATTTGGATATTTATGGTGGTATTATTTCAGGCATTGAAATCGACGCCAAAGGAGAACTCGAAGGTCTCAAAGCAGCTTTAGGCCCACAACTCTGGTGGGGCGCCAATCCTACCATGTTATTCAAGTATTCGAAAACCATTGCAAAGTGGGACATTACTGGTATCTACAACCGAGATGTGGAAACCGATATCGAGTTTGATGAAAATGGACGTCGAGTGCTGGATCAAAACCAGGTACGTAGTGGTGTGGTTCCTCCCTGGCCAATGGAAAGGGCTACACTCGCCTTTGAAAGAGATTTTGGCAAATTTGGATTGACCTTTGGTGGGATTTGGGCAGGACGGCCACTTAATGGAAGTACCTACCAAGATATAAATGATGCAGGTGAAGTTGTAGTGGACGTTGTAAATTCTGATGATAATTGGGGTGGTAAAGCCAAAATCACTTATGCTGGAGGTAAATTTAATTGGTATGCGCAAGGTGCCGTTATGGGCATTGTAGCTAATGGAAGTGCAGACCCTACGCTAACCTTTACTGGATGGAAATTAAAAGATACCGGAAGTGGTAACCAGTCAAACTTTTTATCCGGCTTCACTTATAATATTGGAAAATGGCAAATCGCTCCTAACTTTTTATGGCAAAAGCCTTTGGTAGACCCAATGCCGAATAATGGAGACGCTCCTGGCCGATTAAGAAATTTTATAGATGATCCCTTTGCAGTACGATGGAATCGTGAAACTACAGCAGGTGAAATTCTTTTTACATATGATCCAACTCCAGGAAGCTATATGTACAACTGGGACAATAACAAAGCAGAAGATGCAGAGTTTGCATTGAGTGCAGGTTTTGTATACAGGCATTTACCAACAACTATGGATGGGCATATTGGTTTCTTGGATACTCGGGAGTTTTTGACTTTTGCCAATTCAGTGCCAGCAGAAGATTTATGGGAAGCTCATGCTAGATTCGTCTCTCGTTTAAGCCCTGATTTGGGAATCGTTGGAACATTTTACTATGGAAATGGACAGGCCCAAGGAGATTCGGAACGACTAGTTACCGATCGTTTTGGTGCCAATTTGGACGTGAGATATAGAAAATACTGGATACAAGGTGATGTAAAAGTTAATGACTGGGGGCCTTACGATTACCATAGGGATTTCAACTTAACCTTCCCATTACAAACCATGATCGACTTATCTACAACCTTAGGCAAGCCAGAGTGGTTTATTCTCCCAACCACTCAAATAGGAATTAGAGGCATTTGGAGGTCATTAAATGAATTTTCCCCAAGATATTCACCAAATGCGACCCCTATTGGTTCTTTTGATACGGAGCCTCGAATAAGTCCAGTTGGATTTCCAGACGGTTCTGAATGGGAAATCATGACATACATTAGATTTAATATAGGTAAATAATACTCAAAATGATACATAACAAATATTTACAATTACTGGGACTAGTTATACTGTCTATAACGATGATAACAAGTTGTGAAAGAGATGTTTCTGATGACGCTGTATTAGCTACTTTTCCTACTAATGCGCAAGTGTTTAATGATGCCCCTGTAGGACTCACAGATGAGTTTTTTATATCTTTTGATCCAGCTGGTGGTGCAAATGTTAATGGTTTTGGCACAGATGATTCAGAGTCTTATGAGGGCACAACCTCCATAAGAATTGACGTCCCAGCTCCTAATGACCCAGATGGAGGTTTCATAGGTGGAATATTCAGAGATAGAGGAGAAGGAAGAAACTTAACGAGTTATGATGCTTTAACCTTTTGGGCTAAAGGCTCTACAACTGGAGTATTTGAAGCTGGCTTTGGTAGTGATTTTATAGAAGATAAATACAGAACAACCAATAGCAATTTACAATTATCAACAGATTGGAAAAAATACATTATCCCTATACCTGACCCTTCCAAATTAGTTCAGGAAAGAGGAATGTTTACGTTTTCTGCTGGAACACAAAGCACCAATGGGATGGGCTTTACGATTTGGATAGATGAAATTAAATTTGAAGACTTGGGGACTGTTGCTCAGCCTAGACCTAGAATAGAAAATGGTCAAACCACAATTGCTCAAACCTTTATAGGGGGGAATTTACAAGTAGGAGGCTTAACTCAAACTTTTAATACCACACAAGGGGATGTGACAACAAACATAACCCCGTATTATTTCGAATTTTCATCATCAAATGAAAGTGTAGCTACAGTTAATGAGCTCGGCAGAGTTGATGTCATAGGCTCGGGAACTGCTGAAATTACTGCCACATTAGGGGGTAATGAAGCAGCTGGCTCTTTGATTATTGAATCTTTAGGAGATTTTACGCCAGCTCCAGTGCCAGCAAGAGATCCAGAAAATGTAATTTCTGTCTTTAGTGACGCATACGATAACGTCCCTGTTGATTATTACAACGGCTTTTTTACTGGAGACGGTCAAACCACTCAAGGAGGTGATGGGCCAAACGGTGCAGATATTAATATAGAAGGTGACGGTATAATAAACTACACTTCTTTAAATTTTGTAGGTATAGGAACGTTCCTAAACGTGCCAACATTAGATATATCATCAATGTCACACTTGCATGTTGATATCAATGTCAATGAAGATATTGATCCTGGTGATTTTATTACACTTCAGTTGCTTAATGATGTCGGAGGAAATGAAACTTCAGGCTCAGTTACCCTAAATGCGGAGGAATTATCCACAGGTGAGTGGAGAAGTTTTGATATACCCTTGAGCGAGTTTTCTGGATTATCCAGTAGAGCCAAAATTGGATTGTTATTCTTTATATCTGACAATTCTATATCTGACATTTATGTTGATAATATCTATTATTACAAAGAGGTTGTCGACGCACAACCTAATGTAAACGATGAGGATGCTACACAGCTTCAATTACCACTTGGCTTTGAGTCAAATAATGTGAGTTATAACTTCACTAGCTTCGAGGGTGCCGATTCTGCTGTAGAAGCAAATCCTTCAGCTAGCGGTATTAATCCCACTTCCACTGTTGGTCGATATACCAAGGGCAATGGTGCTGCTTTTTTTGCTGGATCATTTTTGGATTTATCAACTCCTATTGATTTATCAAATAACCAAACCGTAAACATGAAAGTTTATTCACCTAAAGCTAACATTCCTGTAAGATTAGCTCTTGAAACAGCTGGTGGCGAAAATCAAATCTTTGTCGATACTAATACAACAACATCTAATGAATGGGAAGAACTTGAGTTTGATTTTAGTAGCGTTTATAATCCAGCTATAGACTATCAACGTGTTATTCTATTTTTTGAATTTATAGAGGGTACTCCGGGTGATGGGAGCACATATTATTTTGATGATATTCAAATAATTGATTAAAAAAAAGAAACGATGAAGAATAAAAGAATAATATTTCAGATACTAATCCTTGGCATTGGTTTAATCAGTTTTCAAGGCTGTGATCTGGACGAAAAACAAACCGTTACTACTCTCGATAATTTAGTTATGGGGGAAGAGTTTGAGGGTTCTGAGTTAGACTCCTCTTTATGGTCTTTTGAGCTTGGAGATGGTTCTGAAGAAGGTCTTCCAGGATGGGGAAATAACGAACTCCAAAACTATACCGACAGAGAAGAAAATTTAAAAGTAGAAAATGGTGTGTTAACCATAACGGCACGAGAAGAGTCTTTTGAAGGCTCAGGATATACTTCAGCACGTATAGTTACAAAAGCTAAATTTGAAAAGCAATACGGTCGTATAGAAGCACGTATGAAATTGCCATGGGGAACAGGTATATGGCCAGCGTTTTGGATGCTGGGTACAGATATAGATCAAGTAGGCTGGCCTCAGACTGGTGAAATTGACATTATGGAATACGACGGGAGTGAACCAACCGTAGTTCACGGTAGTGTTCATGGACCTGGCTATTCTGGTGGAAATGCTGTCACAAAAAGCTATGAATTTGAAAATGACAGATTGGACACAGATTTTCATACCTATGGAATAGAATGGGGTGAGGACTATATCAATTACTACGTAGATGATGTACTATACAATCAAATTACACCAGATAGCGAAGATTTGACTGGGGAATGGGTATTTAACAAGCCTTTTTATATCATCATTAATATGGCTGTCGGCGGATCTTTTGTCGGTCCACCAAATACTAACACTGTTTTTCCACAAACTTTGGAGGTGGATTATGTAAGAGTTTATGAGTAGTACACAAAGATTAAAAACACGATTATAAAAGCGGTAAACTGAAATCTTACCGCTTTTGTTTAATAAAGAGCTGAAATAAAGAAAACAAATAATTAACGGATGAACCAAGACAAGATTATTGACAATCAAACGTCTGAAACAAGTGAATTAAAACAAGTAAGATTGGAAGGTGAAAAATTTTTAAAGATCACTAATAATAATGCTATGAGGCCTTTTTTCATGAGTATTGTTAGTGATTCCAATCACTGGATGTTTATTTCTAGTAATGGAGGTTTAACGGCTGGAAGGCGAAATGCTGAATACTCTCTTTTTCCTTATTATACAGATGATAAAATTACTGAGTCTGCTCATTATACAGGAAGTAAAACAATTTTTAAAGTCCACTCAAACGATAAAATTGAATATTGGGAGCCCTTTTCAAATCGTTTCCTAGAGCAATACAAGATTACCAGAAATATCTACAAAAATATTTATGGTGACAAATTGCTTTTTGAAGAAATCAACCATAGTCTAGGCTTAAGATTTACATACAGATGGTCAACCAGTGATAAATTTGGATTTGTAAAAGAATCTCAATTACACAATGAAAATACATTCTCTTTAAAAGTTGAATTTTTAGATGGATTACAAAATATTTTACCAGCGGGTGTTGTTAGTGATTTACAAATCCAAAGCAGTAATCTAGTTGATGCGTATAAACGTAGTGAACTTGATAAAAAAACTGGTTTGGGGATCTTTGCACTTAGCGCAGTGCCTGTCGATAAAGCAGAACCTAGCGAAGCTTTGAAAGCAAATATTGCCTGGTCTTTAGATGTTGAAAACCCTACTTATTTGCTTTCATCATTACAACTAGAAAACTTTAGAACAGGTCAAAACATCACTGAAGAAACAGATGTAAAAGCTGAAAAAGGAGCCTTTTTCATCAATAAAACACTACATCTTGATGCAGAAGAAAGTCAATCATGGCATATTGTTGCAGATGTAAATTATAATCATGCTGCAGTAATAAAACTTCAACAGGAAATACAACAAGAAAACCTTTTAGAATTAATAGAAGAAGATATTAAGGCGGGGACTGAAAAGTTGATTCGACTTAATGCTGCTGCTGATGGACTTCAGCGTTCAAATGATAATTTGAGAGATATTCGTCACTATTCCAATACTATGTTTAATATCATGCGGGGTGGTATTTTTGATGACAATTATCAAATTGAACGTTGGGATTTTAAACAATATTTGAATAAGGCGAATAAGCCCCTTGCCAACAAATTCGAATCCAAAATCAATGAGTTACCAGACATTTTCTCTCTTTTTGATTTAAAAGCTTTAATCTTAAAACTAGACAATGAGGACTTTAGACGTCTCTCTATAGAATATTTACCGCTTAAATTTAGTCGCAGACATGGTGACCCAAGTAGACCATGGAATCAATTCTCAATTAACACTAAAGATGATGACGGCTCTAAGATCTTAGACTATGAAGGTAATTGGCGTGATATTTTTCAAAACTGGGAAAGCCTTTTGCATTCATACCCAGAGTTTATTGATAGTATGATTTATAAATTTTTAAACGCTACGACTTTTGATGGTTACAATCCGTATCGCGTTACCAAAGATGGGTTCGATTGGGAGACCATTGAGCCAGACGACCCTTGGTCATATATTGGATACTGGGGTGATCACCAGATCATTTATCTGCTGAAGTTTTTAGAGTTTTATGAAGATTATAAGCCAAATAGTCTAGCTGAACTATTTAATAAATCTGAATTTGTCTATGCCAACGTTCCTTATAAAATAAAATCTTATCAAGACATTTTAGATGACCCAAAAGA
Source organism: Psychroflexus salinarum (assembly GCF_042677225.1). Lineage (NCBI taxonomy): Bacteria > Pseudomonadati > Bacteroidota > Flavobacteriia > Flavobacteriales > Flavobacteriaceae > Psychroflexus > Psychroflexus salinarum. Next base: position 166,056 of record NZ_JBHTIV010000005.1, on the reverse strand, counting down.
CACTATAGAATTTGACCATGAAGCTGATGCTAAAATCAGAAAAAAACGTCACAAAATCGGTGCAGATGGAGCCTTGCTTGAAGATAAAAAGGGAGAAATCATTCACGTTAATTTCATTGAAAAAATACTAGCTACAACTTTAGCTAAACTATCTAACTTTATTCCTGAAGCGGGTATATGGATGAATACGCAAAGACCAGAATGGAACGATGCTAACAATGCCTTAGTGGGCAACGGTGTTTCCATGGTCACCTTATCTTATTTAAGACGTTTCTTAGCCTTTTTTGAATCTGTTTTTGAAAAGGTTGATGCTTCAGAAAACTTTGAGGTTTCAGAAGAATTGGCTGAGATGTTTGATAAAATGCAAACGTCTTTCAATAAGTATCAAGATATAACTGAAAGGAAATTTACAGATGTTCAGCGTAAAGAAATGTTAGATGAACTAGGCGAAGCTGCTATTATTTACAGAACCGGAGTTTACAAGTCAGGTTTCTCAGGAAGCAAAACTGAAGTTTCTGCTGGAAAGATTAATGATTTTATTAAAACCAGTTTAGTTTATCTCGAACATACTATTGAAGTAAATAAACGCACAGATAACTTATATCATGCGTATAATTTAATGACGGTAAATAAAGATGAGGTGTCTATCGATTACCTTTCTGAAATGCTCGAAGGGCAAGTAGCGGTTTTAAGCTCCGGGTATTTAAACTCAGACGAAGCTTTAAAGTTACTTGATGCCTTAAAACAAAGTGCTTTATTCAGACCAGATCAGTACAGTTACTTGCTGTATCCAAATAAAGAATTGAAAGGATTCTTGGATCGTAATAATGTTCCTGAAGCTTCTGTAAAATCATCTCAATTACTTCAAAAAATGATTGAAGAGGGAAGTAAAAAAATTATTGAAAAAGATGCTGAAGGAAATTATCATTTCAATGCCAATTTCAATAACGCTAAAAAACTGAAACAAGCTTTAAACTCACTTGAAGATGAGGCATATTCAACTTTAGCTGAAAAGGAACACGGTGATATTTTGAAGATCTATGAAGAAGTATTCAATCACAAATCTTTTACTGGGCGTTCAGGAACATTCTATGGATACGAAGGTTTAGGATCTATTTATTGGCACATGGTTTCTAAACTTCAATTATCAGTTTTGGAAACCTGTACTCAGGCCATAACTTCCGGGAACTCTGCCGAAGTTGTGGGTCGCTTATTGGAACATTATTATGAAATTAATGAAGGTATTGGTGTTCATAAATCACCAAAACTTTACGGTGCATTTCCAACCGATCCTTATTCACATACACCACAGGGGAAAGGAGCGCAACAGCCAGGTATGACTGGTCAGGTAAAAGAAGATATCCTGAGCCGATTCGGCGAATTGGGCGTAAGCATTAAAAAAGGAAGACTTCAGTTCAGGCCAGATTTATTGAGAAAAACTGAATTTCTAGACGAGGAACATATCTTTAGATACGTGGATCTTAGAAACAAAAAACATCAACATCAATTAAAGCAAAATTCTTTAGGATTCACTTACTGCCAAGTGCCAGTTATCTATTCTATCTCAACCCAGAGTAAAATTGAAGTCGAATTTTATGGAGCTGATTCAGAGATAATTGAAGGATTGCAGTTACCACGAAAAATAAGTCAGGATGTCTTTGATCGATCTGGAAAAATTAAAATGATTCATGTTCAGGTTAAAGAGTCTATTTTAAAATAATATACAATGAAGCCATTTGTACATTTCTTTCTAATAATGAGTTTAGTCTTATTGGCTTCATGTCAACAATCTAAAAAAGAGCAAAATTTAATGCAAACTAAACGCAACTTAACCGCAAAGGAAATTCTGAGTAAACCAGATTATTTAGCAATTTCATATGGTGGCTATCGTGAGAAAACGCGCGATTCCCAGCCTTCAATTACTCAGTTGAAGCAGGATCTGAAAATCCTTCACGCTATGGATATTCGTGTATTACGAACTTATAATGTGCGTTTGCCACATGCTGCTAATATTCTTAAAGCTATTAGAGAACTTAAAGAGGCAGATGCCGATTTTGAAATGTATGTTATGCTTGGTGCTTGGATAGACTGCAAAAATGCTTGGACAGAACTACCGCTTAATCACAATGAAGAAAGTGTGCACAATGCTGCCGAAATTGAACGTGCAATCGAACTAGCAAATTTATATCCAGAGATTGTTAAGATAATTGCAGTAGGAAATGAGGCTATGGTGAAATGGGCAACGGCATATTTTGTTCAGCCCCACATTATTTTAAAGTGGGTAAAATACCTACAGGAAGTAAAAAAAGAAGGAAGATTAGATAAAGATGTTTGGATTACAAGTTCAGATAATTTTGCGTCTTGGGGTGGTGGAGAAAGTGAATACCATACTCTAGAGCTTGAAGAACTTGTAAAAAGCGTAGATTATTTATCTATTCATACCTACCCAATGCACGATACGCATTATAATCCCGTGTTTTGGGGCGTACTGCATAAAGAAAAAGGTTTAAGCAATACTGAAAAAATTGATAAAGCCATGAATAGAGCGCTTAGTTATGCAGTTTCGCAGTACGATAGCGTAGCCAGTTATATCAAAACATTAGGCGTTAAAAAACCTATTCATATTGGTGAAACAGGTTGGGCAAGTTTTTCTGACAGGCATTATGGTCCTGAAGGAGCTAGAGCTACAGATGAGTACAAGCAAGCTTTGTATTACCATAAAATGAGAGAATGGACCACCCAGAATAAGATAAAATGTTTCTATTTTGAAGCTTTCGATGAGCCCTGGAAAGATGCCCAGTATCCGAATGGTTCTGAAAACTTTTTCGGATTATTCACGGTAGATGGTAAAGCCAAATATGCTTTGTGGGATGCTGTGGATAATGGAATATTTAAGGGTTTAAAACGCGGTAAAAATAAAATCACAAAAACCTACGAGGGTAAAATAACAGACCTTCTACTGGATGTACAAATGCCTCCAGTTAAAAATGAAATAATGGTAAATCATTAAGTCAATCATGAAAAACTGCAGTTATGAAAAATCTAAAATTTCTATTCTTAAACCTGATAGCTCTTATGTTGGTTAGTTCTTGTGTTGAAAAAGAAACATCTCTTAAAGTTGAAGTTGTTGAAACCTCTAGAAGTGGAAATAAGCTTTCTGAAATTGATGCTTTTAGCAATGCAGAACCTACTTCTAAAATTAGGTTAAATCCTAAAACAACTTTTCAAACCTTTACTGGATTTGGAGGTTCTTTTACTGAATCTTCCGCCTATTTATTAAACCAATTAGGCTCCGAAAATCGCAAAAAAGTTATCGATGCGTATTTCGCTGATAGTGGAGCAAGATATTCTCTCACGAGGACACATATGAATTCAAGTGATTTTTCTCTGGGGCAATATTCTTATGCACCAGTTGAAGGCGATACTTTATTAAAAAATTTCAGTATTGAGGAAGACAGAGATGATATTATCCCTATGATCAAAGATGCTATGGCAGCTTCTTCAGAAGGGTTTAATATTATATCATCGCCCTGGACAGCGCCGCCCTGGATGAAAACAAATAACGAATGGGTTGGTGGAGAATTAAAACCAGAATATTATGACACCTGGGCATTGTTCTTCTCTAAATACGCAGATGCTTATAAAGCCGAAGGTATAGATATTTGGGGGTTTACTGTTGAAAATGAACCTCACGGAAACGGTAACAACTGGGAAAGTATGCACTATACTCCAGAGCAAATGACTGAATTTGTAAGAGAACATCTCGGCCCACAATTGGAGAAAGATGGTAAAGGAGATTTGAAAATTCTAGGTTACGATCAAAACAGGGCTGGAATCAAAGAATGGGTAGATGTGATGTATAAAAATGAAGCCAATGCTAAATATTATGATGGTACAGCAATACATTGGTATGAAAGTACATTTAGAGTTTTTCCAGAAGCCCTACAATATGCTCACGAAAAAGCACCAGATAAGTACTTGATTCAAACTGAAGCTTGTGTGGACGCAGAAGTTCCTAAATGGCAAGATGACGATTGGTACTGGCAAAAAGAAGCTACCGATTGGGGTTGGGACTGGGCTCCAGAAGATCAAAAGCATTTGCATCCAAAATACCGTCCCGTTTACAGATACGCCAGAGATATCATAGGATGTATGAACAACTGGGTAGACGGTTGGGTAGACTGGAATATGGTTCTGGATCGTCAAGGCGGGCCAAACTGGTTTGAAAACTGGTGTGTAGCTCCTGTAATTGTAGATCCAGACCAGGATGAAGTTTACTTTACGCCTCTTTATTATACCATGGCGCATTTCAGTAAATTTATAAGACCAGGTGCAAAACGCATTGATTTTGAATCCAACAATAAAGATTTGCAAGTAAGTGCAGCAACCAATCCTGATGGTAGTCATGTTGTTATTGTGTTTAACCCTTCAGAAGAAGAAAAAGTATTTGATCTAGAACTGGACGATGTTTCTAAAAGGATTTCAATTAGCCCGCAGGCTATTCAAACGATAACTCTCATTGACTAACTCTTTTTTGTATGTCTGAAATAAAAACTCCAGAAAAGGATAAAGTGCCAGTAGGTCAGAAGGCTGCTTTTGGAGCAGGTCATTTTGTTTTAAACCTTTTACCAGGAGTCTTGGGAGTTTACTTGCAGGTATTTATCCTTACAGCTTTTGGCATGGACCCAGTGTGGGCAGGGCTTTTAGGTGGTTTGCCAAGAATCTTCGACGCCCTTACAGATCCCATCATGGGTTTTATTTCTGATAATACAAAATCAAGATATGGAAGACGACGGCCTTATATTTTTACAGGAGCGATTATAAGTGGAATATTATTCATCTTAATGTGGCAATTGGATGAAAATGCATCTATGACCTATAATTTTTGGTATGTGATGATTTTGCAAATTTTATTTCTTGTTGGGAATACTATGTTTGCGACACCTCTTGTAGGTCTTGGTTACGAAATGTCTCCAGATTATAATGAAAGAACTCGCTTGATGAGTCTTGCTAACTCCATGGGACAAATTGCATGGATTATAGTGCCTTGGCTTTATGTGATTATTCCAGATGTCAACACCTTTGATAATCCAGCAGAGGGCGTTAGAACCATGGCCTTTATAGTAGGTGGAGTCTGTATAGTTTTTGGAATATTACCAGCTCTGTTCTGTAAGGGGATAGATGTTGGTGAAATGGAAGACAGGGAGAAGATTAATTTTAAAACATTAGGCTCAAACTTGAGAGAGTTGTTTAAAGGAATTGTTCAAGTATCCAAGAACAAGCCTTTTATGAAGCTCTGTGGGGCTACTTTCTTAGTGTTTAACGGTTTTCAACTGGTAGCGGCTTTTTCAGTGTTCATTATTGTGTTTTATATGTATGAAGGTAGCTGGGAAGTAGCAGGAACATGGCCAGCTTGGTTCAATTCACTTAATGCGGTGATTACTGCTTTGATTGTTATTCCGATTGTTTCTAAAATGGCTACAAAAATTGGAAAACGAAAAGCCTTTTTGATTGCTACTTTCTTATCTATCATAGGATATATCCTAAAATGGTGGGGTTTTGATGTTGAATTGAATGAGCAATTCAATCAAACCTCTGTAGGGGAAGGGTTGACAAATGCATTAGGTTCTGTTTTTAATTTTCTTAATCCACATCTAGAAAGCATTGGAGCGACTTGGTTTACAATCGACGTTGATAATGGTGTGCCTTGGCTGATTTTCTTACCTATCCCATTTTTTGCCTTTGGAATGGGCGGTCTATTTACGCTTATGATGTCTATGACAGCCGATGTCTGTGACTTAGATGAACTTGAAAACGGATTGCCGAGAAAGGAAGGTACTTTCGGTGCCATCTATTGGTGGATGGTAAAAGTAGGTCAGGCTTTAGCTATTATATTAAGTGGTGTTATTCTTAAAATTGTAGGGTTTGATCAAAATATTACAGATCAAACTGTTGAGACAATGACAAATCTAAGAATTGCAGATATTATTGTACCTGCATCAACTGCTGCATTAGCCTTTATTGTAATGTGGCGCTATGATCTTGATGAAAAACGCGTCAGAGAGATAGGGGCTGCACTTAAGAAAAGGAAAGCCTTGCCAAAAAGAACAAGTTCTTCTTACTATGGTCAAAATCTTCTTTCTTTGATTTCCTCTAAAATCACTCCAGACGTTAAGTATGATATTGATTTTTCATCAAAATCAATGGGTGACATTAAGACTCTTTTCTCGACTACTCTAAACAGAGGTATGCATGGATTATGTTTTAGTCCTTACACAGATAAGCAGGATATAGACGATATTCTTTCTGAAGAACAAATCAGAAGACGCGTTGAAATCATAAAACCTTACACTAACTGGTTAAGGTCGTTTTCATGTACCGGTGGAAACGAACACATGCCGAAGATTGCTAAGCAAAACAACCTAAAAACTATGGTTGGAGCTTGGATAAGTGATGATAAAGCTCAGAACAGAAAAGAAATAAATCAACTTATAAAGTTGGGCAAAGCTGGTCAAGTGGATATTGCTGTGGTTGGAAATGAAGTACTACTTCGAGAAGAACTTATAGAAGAAGAGCTTTTGAGTTACATCCAAGAGGTTAAAACAGCATTGCCAAATATACCAGTGGGATATGTTGATGCTTATTCTATGTTCAATGACCGTCCATCACTCATAGAAGTATGTGATGTAATCTTAATTAACTGTTATCCCTTCTGGGAAGGTGCAGATATTGAAATTTCAACGGCCTATTTACGTGAGATGTATTCCTTAATTAAAGCTAAAGCGAAAGATAAGCCTGTGATGATTGCTGAAACAGGTTGGCCAAATCAAGGCGAAAACACCGGAAAAGCAATACCTACAGAACTTAATGCAATGAAATATTTCATAAATGTGAATAATTGGGCACAGAAGGAAAATATTAAACTATTTTATTTCTCTTCCTTTGATGAATCCTGGAAAACACGTCATGAAGGAGACGTTGGTCAACGGTGGGGAATATGGGATAAAAATGAAAAATTAAAATATAATTAAATCATGTCATATAGAAAAGAACAACAAATAACCGATCAACAAGAACAATTTTTAGCTTCTATAGAAAACACAGATTTCGTAACAGATGTTCCACCTGAAAAACTCCATGATGTATTCAATACCATCATGAAAGATGGTTTTCATGGGATTTGTTTTAGTATGTATGAAGATGGCCAAGAGCCAGGTGACAACATTACCGAAGAACAAGTGAGAAGACGAATGTCAATCCTGGAACCACATATCAAATGGGTGCGTTCGTTCTCTTGCATTGAAGGCAATGAATTTGTGCCCAAAGTCGCCAAAGAATTGGGGATTAAAACCTTAGTAGGTACATGGATTAGCGATGATAAAGAAAAAAACAGAGAAGAATTAGATGCGTTAATTGAAATGGCAAATAATGGTCTTGTCGATATTGCTGCTGTTGGTAATGAAGTTTTATATAGGGATGATATTCCGCTAGAAGAATTAAAGGAACATATACAGGAAGTAAAAGATTCCATCCCTTCACATATCCCTGTTGGTTATGTAGATGCGTATTACGAGTTTACGGTGCATCCAGATTTAACCGAAATGTGTGATGTCATTTTATCGAACTGCTATCCGTTCTGGGAGAAATGCCATCATGATTACTCCCTAACGCATATGCAACAAATGTATGGACAAGCACTGAATGCTGGAAGAGGAAAAAAAGTAATTATCACCGAAACCGGCTGGCCAAGTAAAGGGGAAAACCTAGGTGGTGCAGAGCCATCTTATGAAAATGCGCTTAAGTATTTCATAAACACACAGTTATGGTGTAAAAAAGCAGGTATTGAAAGTTTCTATTTCTCCTCTTTTGATGAGTCCTGGAAAGTTGGCGCTGAAGGCGTCGTTGGAGCCTACTGGGGTCTTTGGGATAAAGATGAAAAGCTTAAATATTAAAAAATTAACAATTATTTCTATACATTAACAATACATTGATTGAAAATATCCTTCTTGGACGCCTAAATCTATCAAAATGTTAGAATAAATAAGTGTATTAGTTTTGTAGTGTTCACATTATCAGTAATTTATTTTTTTATGTCTATATTTAGTAAACAATAAATTTATATTAACTAAAATTAAAGTATGATGAAAAAAATTACTCTTTTATTAATAATGTTGCTTATGGTGACATTTGGGTTTTCCCAAGAACTTGTGACTAATGGGGATTTTGAATCTGCTCCAAGTGGTGCTTGGTACGGTAATGCTTTTAATATTGTTGCTCAGGGTACTAATAACGTTAATCAAGCTGAGGTTGAAAATGCTTCACCAACTCAGCCCTTTTTAACAAACTTGAGTCAAGAAATAATATTAGAAAGTGGAAAAACTTATGAAATGTCTTTTGATGCTTTTACGGATGCAATAACTTCATCTAGGACTATAATAGTAGGTTTAGGTCAGGCTGGAGATCCCTTCAATGCTTTGACAGAGCAGCCTACGCTAACAGCGACCTCTCAAACGTTTACTTACCAGTTCACAGTTAATTATGGGGATGGTGTAGCAGATCGAGTTCTGTTTGATATGGCGGCTGAAACAGGATTTGTGTTTTTAGATAATGTTTCAGTTATAGAAGTCCAAACGACTTGTGATAATGGTGTACAGGATGGAGATGAGACAGGAGTAGATTGTGGTGGTTCTTGTGCTCCATGTACGAATCCTCCATCAGGACCTCCAACAACACCACCTAACAGAAATGCTTCAGATGTAGTTTCTGTTTATAGTAATGCTTATACTCAAGCTCCAACTGATGGTTTCCAAACTTTTGGTGATGCTGTGGTTACAGAGATTGACTTTTCTCCAAATACTATTTTAAAAGTAACTACTCCAGATAATGGCTCAGGTTTACAATATCAATACTTTGGTGTTACTCCTCAGTTTTTAGATTTATCTGCTATGTCAAATATGCATGTGGATTTTTACTTTGAAGGTAATCCAACGGCAGAAGGAACTGTTTTATTAGTGATAGCACAATATTCAGATGGAACTAACATTCAGAAGAATTTTGATGTTACATCATTAGCTTCAGATACGTGGCATGAAATGGATGTGGCTTTTGCTGATTTCGATTTAAATTCTACAAACCCAAGAGATGCGATACAACAAGTGATAGTTCAAGTAGCAGGAGATGACGGTTCAGCTACAGGTCCATTTTATGTGGATAACTTATATTTCCATAATAATACAACTTTAAGCAACAATAAATTTACTCAAGCTGAATTTAAAGTTTATCCAAATCCTTCTAAAGATGACTGGAATATTAGAACAACTGAAAACATTAAAAATGTTCAGGTTTATAATATCACAGGTCGTTTAGTAAGAGATTTACAGGTAAATGGTTCGGAAGCTGTGATAAACACAAACGGTTTGTCTAGCGGAGTTTACTTAGCTAAAGTTTCGAATGATTTAGATCAGACGAAAACTATTAAATTAATAAAAGAATAAATTTATAAACTTATTTAATTAGCGTATGTTTGATATAATCAAGCATACGCTTTTTATGTTTTTTCTATATGATTACTCTAAAAGAACTTGCCAAACAACTTAATGTTTCTGTCTCAACAGTTTCTAAAGCATTACATGATGCAAAAGATATTGGTGAGGATACCAAAAAAAGAATAAAGGAAGCTGCAGAGCTTTATAATTACAGACCTAATAAAACAGCACTTGCACTCAAAGTAAACAAAACCAACACCATAGGTGTTGTAGTGCCAGATATTTTAAACCCTTTCTTCGCAAAAGTTCTTCATGGAATAGAAGAATATGCCACTACCAAAGGTTATGATACTATTATCTGTGTGAGTCACGAGCAACTTATAAAAGAGGCCAAAAGCGTAGAATTGATGTTACAAGGCAGGGTTGATGGTTTTATAATTTCACTTTCAACAGAGACTCTCTCCAAACAGGATTTTCTTCATTTAGATCAAATCAGTCTCAATAAAAAAAGCCTGGTACTTTTTGACAGAACGACTTCTGAAATTGACTGCGATAAGGTTGTAATCAATGATCAAAAGTCTATTTACGATGCGACAAGAATTTTAATTTCTAAAAACAAAACCAAAATAGCATTTGTAAGTTCAATTGAAAACCTTCCTATTGGTTTGCTCAGGAAAGGTGGCTATCAAAAAGCACTTATAGATCATGGTTTTGAGCCAAACCCGGATTTAGAATTGGATCTTACGGGATCTTCACAGCCACATAGCCTGATTAAAGCTTTTCTTTCTTTACATGAATTTGACGCTGTGATTTCTGCAGACAATACATCCTCTCTTATGTTTCAAAGCATAGTTAAATCCGAAAAGCCTGAAATGATGGATGAAATTATGTTGATAGGGTTTTCAGATGAGAAGAATGCTTTGTTGAGTTATCCCAGAATAAATTACATCGACCAAAAAGCGATGAAAATAGGTGAAAAAGCTGCTGAGATGTTGATAAAGCGCATAGAGTCAAAAGACGTTAAAGACAAACCAGTAACTTTTGAGATGCCTTATGAAATTCATATTTCATAGCTTAGTTTTGGAATAAAATTTATTCATAATGAAAATAATCAAAGAATTCAAAGAGTTTGCCGTCAAAGGCAATATGTTCGACATGGCGATTGGTATCATTATCGGTACAGCCTTTAGCAAGATTGTAAACTCTCTAGTCGGCGATCTTTTAATGCCTTTATTTGGATACTTTACCGGATCTATGAATTATCAGGATTTGACATGGGTAATTCGTGAAGAGTCTGTGGCTGGAAGTTTATCGAAACCAGCAATAATTTTAAATTATGGCAAATTTATAGAGCATTCTATAGATTTTATAGTTATTGCGCTTACAATATTTTTGGTTATCAAAGCCATCAACAGATTGAAAACAAAGGCTGAAGACGAAACTAATACAAATGTCGTCACACCTAGAGATATACAACTGCTTTCAGAAATCCGAGATTTATTAAAAGAGCAGAAAAAATATTAAAATTTAAAGTCGATATTTAGCATTATAATTCTTGGTAAAAGCCTGTAACTAGTTGTGCTGGTCGAAATATCAGTAATATTGAAATTTCTAAAGGTTTGGGTGTTGAATAAATTTTTTGCACTTAAACTAAAGTTCAATTTCTTGTTTTTGGATTTATACATCGCCGATAAATCCGAGAAGTAGTACTCGTTATTGCGTTCTAAATTTCCGAAGTAATAACGTTCTGTGTTTAAGGACATATTAAATCGATCTGAAAACACATAACTTAAATCCAAAAAGCTAAAATTATCTGTATTTGAGAATGTATTGCTAAAATTAGCTTGGTTAGTTTCTACTTCAAAAGTTCTAAATTCTGATCTTAAATGATAATTAAACCCAGATAAAAACCCAGATCGTATTTCGAGACCATAAATATAGCTTTTGTTATTGATATCTCTTCGACCAGAGGCATTAACAAAATTCTCAAAATTGGTTTGACTATAATTTAGTTTTAATTTTAAATTGGATGAAATCGCCTTAATGTATCTATCTATAGTAGTATTTACAGAAATGAGTTCCTGACCCTCTATCAAAATTTTTTCAGAAAGTTGAAAATCTTGCTCAATAGTAGATCGGCTACTAAAGAAATCGTGATTTTGCACATAATTAATCGTAGCATTAGCAAAAAATTTATCTCCAAAATTGCCTAATCGATACGTCAGTAGATAATTGGAAGCATTCAGCTGTGTAGGCTCTGCAATACCACGATTGAAGCCTCGAAAATTCGTTAAAATATTATTTTGATATACATCAATAATGGATGCATTATTTGTTGAATACGTGTAGTTGCTTATCAATGTGTTTTTAGAATTAAGTTTCCATCTCAAACCTAAACTAGGCTGTAAATAGAAAAAACTTTGATTTTGCTCTTCCAAATCATTTTGAGTTAAACTATTCACTAATTGATGGGCAGATAAATTCCCTATAAATTTTAAGTCTTCTGTAATAGGATAAAGGTATTTAGCTTTTGTATAGGCATCCAATACCTTATATGTTGTTTTATTCTGAAAATCTTGAGGCAAAACGATACTATTTTCAGTTTCATCCCGAAGTTGAAATGAAGAGTTCAGGTCATCTTCACGGTAGGTAAGACCTGTAATAAACTCAATGAGCTGTTGATTGTCCTTGCGTTTTTTGTATTCAGCTTCAGTACCGTAAAAATTCATTCTATTTTTACTCAATTGACCAACCGCATCTATATCTTGAGTATTTTCAAACAAATCTTCAAAAAGAAATTGAGTATTGATATACGATTGAGGACTTTCTTCATTGATGTATCTACCGCTTAGTAAAAAAACTTCTTTTGTATTCAACTTGTGGGTGTAAAGCAATTTTTGATCGATAAGCTGGTTATCGCTTTGTAAGTTTTCTAAAGTTGAATTGCCATTAAACACTAGATTACTCTCAGAATTTCCATCACTACCATTGAAGCTTCCTGTATATTCTAGCATAATGTTATCAGCAATATCATAGGTGTAATCGAGTTTTCCAAAACCTAGAAATTTGGTCTTATTTAGAGAAAAATCTTCGATATTGGTAAAGCTTTGTTCATCTAAAGCAAACTGTGTGGTCTGGTTTCTAAAAAAGTCCTGTTCATCCCAATTGAAAAAGCCAACACTTCTAAGCTTCATCTTTTCATTAAGGTTATGAATTGCATTTATAGAGACTAAACGTGCATTGTTGAAATTAGTTCGTTCACGTTTAAGTTGAGGCACATTGGTGTTAAGACCAAGTAAGGTATTGGCTCTTTCGCCATCACCAACATTTCCAGACTGGTTGAAACGCATAGGCCATATCATCTGGCTGATGTCTCCAATAGCATCTACACCTATGTTATTAGAATTTGCTAAAAAATAGTATTTGCTTTTTTGACCAAAAGACATAAGGTTTACTCTATTTTTGTGATAGAGCTTGTCAAAACCACCAGCGCCTAAATCAGCATTTCCAAACCATTGCTGTTTATAATCTTCTTTCAGTTTAATATTCATTGCAACTCTATCGCTTTCTTCTATACCTTTCAATAAGCGGTTATTAGAATATTTATCATATATTTCTATTTTATCCACCGCATCCGAGGTCATGTTTTTACTCAAAACTTTGTAGCCTTTTTCAAACAAATCATCTCCGCCTACCATTAAGCGCTCAATTTCACGATTACCAACTTTTATGGTGCCATCGGCATCTACTTCTACTCCAGGTAAGTTTTTTAATAAATCCTCAACTACCACTTCCGTTCCACGCCTAAAACTATCGGCGTTGTATGTTACGGTGTCTTTTTTAACCGAAATAGGACGCTCGTCTTGTATAATGACTTCTTCCAGTTGAAATTCTTCTTCAAATAGGATAACATTAAGTGTAATCGACTCTTCACCGCTAATTTCAACTTGGACCTCTTTTTTGGCATAACCCATAGAGATAAACGCCAATTTAAAGATTCCTGTTTTCTCTGTAGAAAATTGGTAATCCCCATCTTGATTAGTAGACGTGAATTTTAAAATCTTATGTCCTTCTGCTTCCTGAAGCAAGACATTGGCATAGGCAATAGGTTGATTTAGACTATCTGTGACTTTGCCCTGTATTTGGGACTGAGCAAAACCAAACATTCCTATCCAAAACGATAGGAATGTAAGTAAGGTGTTAAAAGTGTACTTTTTTTTCAATAGTGGGTTAGTTTTCTTCCCATTCGTAACTTCTTTCCAATTCCCTATCTCTATGACGGACAGTTTTAATATTTCCTCCTCTCATTCCCAATTTTGAACTTCTTCTTCTTTTCTGTTCGTCATACGCTTGATTAGACATTTCTAAAGCCTCCTGATACGTCATTTCTTTAGCATCTTTAGGTATGTTAAGCTCTAAGCTGCCTTTGGGAAAGTCTTCATTTAGGCTAAGTTTAGTAAGCGTCCAGACATACTTTCTCTCTTTATCATGCATTTTTAAAATTAATCCTGGTAGGCCTTTAAGTTTCCATGGGCCAAAACCAATAGGAATTGAAGGAGCAAACCAAGCGGTAAATGTTCTACCCCTAAAGTTGGTGATAGCCTTTACCACTTGATATCCCCCAATGTTATCAATTTTATCAGTAATTTTCCAATCATAGTTCAAACCCGAATCATAAACTACAAATTTTTGATTAGCATTTTCAAGAGATTTTACGATATCTTTTGAAGTTGCTTCGTAAAACCACGTATTAGCAAACTCATTTGGTTTTTCGATTACTTCTATAATACCATCTTTATTCATGCTAGCCCCATAATTGTAATCTTGATTGAGCTCAGATTTAAAATGCACTTGTTTAGCTTTTTCTTGATTTGCAAATAGAAGTATGGTTTTGTTCTTTTTCGCTAATGAACTTTCAGATATGTGCAAATATTCAGCAATGATAGTGTTCTGGCTAAATATAAAAATAGGGTATATGATTAAATAAATAGATAATATTGACTTCATAAGATGGTTGTAAATATTTTAATATACAATTAATTTTCTTTCTCCCATTCATATTTTCTTTCCAGATTTTCTTCTCTATGGTGAACTGTTTTAAAGCTATTACCTCTTCCTCCTAATTTTGTATTTCTTATTTTGGCTTTTTCATTTCTTTGTTTTCTTGAGATTTCCAGTGCTTCTTCATAAGTCATTTTTGTAGCATCATTTTGTATAACAGGGCTTAAATCACTTTTTGGGAGTTCTACATTAATATTGATTTTCCTAACTATCCAAGTAAATTTTTTGTCTTCATCATACATTCTCAAAATTAAACCTGGTAAGCCATATAATTTCCATGGGCCAAAACCAATAGGAATTGAAGGAGCAAACCAAGCAATAAAAGTTCTACCTCTAAAATGAGTCATTGCTTTTATCACTTGGTAATTTCCAATGTTATCCACTTCATCGGTGATTTTCCAATCGTATTTAAGATTTGAATCATAAACAATTTGTTGAATATTTCCTTTTGTAACAGATTTTAAAATTTCATTCTTATTAGGATTAATGAACCAATTTATGTCTGACTCTTCAGGCTTTTCGATGATTGAAATCTCCCCATTTTCATTCATACTTGCTCCATGTTCATACTCTTGATTGAGTTGAGGCTTAAAATGAGATTGTTTTGCCATATCATTATTTGCATATAGTATAGATTTCGTATTACTTTTCATGTATCTGGTCTCAGATATTTGCACATACTCCACAATAACAGAATTCTGGCTAAATAGTAAAAATGGAAAAATATAAAGGAAAAAAGATAAAATGGGTTTCATAAGTGATTAATAATTTAAATTCATAAATCTTCTAGCTCTTGATAGACAATCCAAATTGCCAAATCCATTATTATCTACTTCACCTAAATAATGATATTCAGTATCAGTAGTATAACAATTACAAAATTCATCATACGAACTACTTGTTACAGAAACTATACAGCTTCTTATT
The DNA here is from genome assembly GCF_042677225.1 of Psychroflexus salinarum. Classification (NCBI taxonomy): domain Bacteria; kingdom Pseudomonadati; phylum Bacteroidota; class Flavobacteriia; order Flavobacteriales; family Flavobacteriaceae; genus Psychroflexus; species Psychroflexus salinarum. The sequence continues at coordinate 150,583 of NZ_JBHTIV010000005.1, read as the reverse complement.
AATTCAGTATCACTATTGTTTATATCTGCATCAGCGAAACTAGTTCCCCCAATTAATAATAATGTCAAGGTTAAAAATAAATTTTTCATTTTTTTCTATTTTATAATAATTTGAAACTCAGTTTTACAACGTAAGCAGGTTGAATCTTACTTTCTATTGAGTATTTAATTAGAAAAGTAATTCGAGTTCATCATGAAAAACTTATTTTTGTCTTGCTTAAGAGATGTGGGTTTTCCATGTCAAATTTCGGTGAGTGTTTCTACCCTTTAGGAGCATTGCCTCTTATCAATTACTATTATCTTTTGCTTTAATTTTTTATAAATGTAGGATAACAATTCTTTAATGATTACGGTTCAACCTTACTTGTGTTACGGGAAAACCGCACTTAACATTTGTTGAGGAGTTTTAAATGAAATTAATTTCTAAACTTCTTATACAATAAAATGTATTCGATTTTAAATGCATATAAATAAAAGGTAAATAGCAGATTATTCGCAGTTTATTAATCATTTTCAAGTCCAGACATTCCTAAACAAAATCCCAAACTTTAGTATATTTACTCACTAAATATATCACTATGGGATTTATCACTGCTTCTGAAATTGCCAATGGACTTAACCTGTCCAAATTTGGAATACTTGGTAACGTCATGGGCAGCTTTATCATGCAAACGACTCGAATTTCAGAATTGAATGAAATTTACGATCAATATGCACATTTAGAGGGTGTTGAGTTTATTGATGCAGTTTTGCTTCACCTTGATGTACAGTTTGAAATTCCAGAAAAAGACCTCAAGCGTATTCCAAAAACAGGCCCTTTTGTTACTGTTTCCAACCATCCGTTGGGAGCTATTGATGGATTAATTCTTCTGAAATTATTTTTGGAACAGCGACCAGATTATAAAGTCGTGGCCAATTTCCTACTTCATCGTTTAGAGCCTTTGAAGCCCTATGTCATGCCCGTAAATCCATTTGAGTCTAGAAAAGAGGCTAAGTCGAGTGTGGCTGGTATCAAGCAAGCTCTATCTCATATCCAGTTAGGAAGTCCTTTTGGCGTTTTTCCAGCTGGAGAAGTGTCCACTCATCAAGAAGGTCGAAATATTGTCGATAAGGCATGGTCCAACGAGGCAATGAGATTGATTAAAAAAGTTCAAGTTCCTGTAATTCCTGTCTATTTTCATGCTAAAAACTCACCATCATTTTACCGTTTGGCAAAACTTAATGAAAATCTCAGAACTGCCAGGCTTCCAGGTGAAATGCTTAATCAAAATCATAGACCTATTCATGTGAGAATTGGAAATTCAATCTCAGTAAAAGATCAAAGTACCTTTGAAGACCTTACAGAGTATTCAAATTTCTTAAGGCAAAAAACTTATTTTCTAGCCAACTCTTACGAAAGGAAAAAGTTACTGGGCAATATTCCAACACAAATAAAGTTTCCAATCAAAAGACAGCCTAAATCCATCGCAGATGAAATAGCTTCTGAAGCTTTGGAAAGAGAAGTTCAAGATTGTAGAGACCAATCCAGAAGACTACTTGCAAGTAACAATTACGAAGTTTTTATTGCAGAGCGGAAAGAGATTCCAAATATTGTCTTAGAAATAGGAAGACTTCGTGAAATTACTTTCAGGTCGGTAGGAGAAGGCACAAACAAAGCTTTAGATTTAGATAAATACGACGATTACTATCAGCACATGTTTCTATGGGATCACCACTCCAAAAAGATTGCTGGTGCCTACAGAATGGGATTGGGAAGCCAGATTTATAAAAAGCACGGAGTTGATGGTTTTTACTTAAACGAACTTTTTCGCTTTGAACCAGAACTTCACAGCACCTTAAGTGAATCTATTGAAATGGGTAGAGCTTTTATCACTGCAGAATATCAGCAAAAACCTATGCCTTTGTTTTTACTCTGGAAAGGTATTGTGCATTGCACGCTAAGGTTTCCTGAGCATAAATATTTGATTGGAGGTGTAAGTATTAGCAATAAGTTTTCTAACTTTTCAAAATCTATGATGATTGAGTTTATGAAATCCAATTATTATGACCCATACATGGCTCAATTTGTGAGGCCTAAAAAAGAGTTCAAAGTAAAGCTTAAAGATGCAGATAAAGACTTTGTATTTGATTCTACCAAAGCAGATTTGACTAAATTTGATAAAATCATAGACGAAATTGAACCAGGAAATTTGAGACTTCCTGTTTTAATTAAAAAATATATTAAACAAAATGCGAAAGTGGTAGCCTTCAATGTCGATCCGCTTTTTAATAACTCTGTAGATGGATTGATGTATATCCGTATCGAGGACATTCCGGAAAGCACAGTGAAACCTGTGATGGAAGAGTTACAGGCCGAATTAGAAAAACAAAACAAAATTTAAAATATAATCTTATGTCAACTATTTTTTCAAAAATTATATCAGGAGAAAAGCCATCTTATAAAGTGGCAGAAACTGATGATTTCCTTGCTATTTTAGATATCAACCCAAATACAAAAGGCCACACCTTATGTATTCCCAAAAAAGAAGTCAATAAAATATATGACCTGGATGATAAGACATATTTAGACCTAATGTCATTTTCAAAAAAAATTGCTCAGGCCCTTGAGGCTACAATTGATTGTAAGCGTGTTGGGATGGCTGTTGTAGGCTTGGAAGTACCTCACGTACATGTTCATGTTATTCCAATTAATACAATGGATGATATGCGTTTTGAAAAGAAAGATTCCTTTTCTGAAGAAGAGTTTAAGTCACTAGCTACGAGTATAGGTGAAAAAGTGAATTTATAAATGCAAGAAATCGAACGTAAATTCTTAGTGAATTCTGAAGCCTTCAAAGAAGAAGCTTATAAAAGCACTAGGATTTCTCAAGGATTTTTAAATTCCAACAAATTACGAACAGTTAGAATTCGCATCACCGATGATAAGGGCTTTCTTACCATAAAAGGAAAAAGCTCTGTATCTGGTCTTTCCAGACTGGAATGGGAAACTGAAATTTCTAAAGCAGAAGCAAAACCATTGCTTCTGCTATGTGAGCCTGGTCAAATTGAAAAAACACGATTTTACATAAATGTAGGAGAGCATATTTTTGAAGTTGACGAATTCTATGGTGAAAACCAAGGCCTCATTGTTGCTGAAGTCGAACTTTCCTCTGAAGATGAGGTGTTTGAAAAACCAGACTGGCTGGGGAAGGAGGTGACAGGAGATGTAAAATACTACAACTCCATGCTATCCAAGCAGCCTTATTCAAAATGGTAAATGCTTTCAGGAAATTATACGTCTGGACTTGCTATCATTGTCATAATCCCAAGTGATAATTTCTTTTCCATAAGTCGTTTTGGAAGAAAAGCTATCATTCCCATGATGAAAGATACAATCTCACTCTCCATGTTTTTATCCCATTCGATTTCTTTTTCTTCCATTTTACTCATCCACTCTATGAGGTAAGGGTTCATAGTTCCATAATCAAAACTGCGTTCCAATTTCCAGCCACTTTTATTGAGCATCATCTTAAGATTATTTGGCGAAAACAAAGACGTATGTCTGGGAGTGTGCCAGCCGGCCCAGTGCTTTCCGAATTTCTTTCTACTTGACGAGTCAAAATTAGGAACTTCAATGATCAGTTTTGTAGAAGATTTTGAGATGGACTTTAGATAACTTAGGTTTTCTATAGGAGAATAATCGTGTTCTAAATAATGCCACATAGTGATGATATCTGGTCTTAATTTTTTAGATAAATCCCGAACTTCACCGACCTGTAATTCTATATTTTGGTATTTATGGTTTTGGTTGCTCCAGCCTTCATTGGAGAAATCAATTCCTAAAGTTTGACAGTTAGACTTCTCTTTACTTAGTTTCAAAAAACTGGGTTGACCACAGCCCACATCGAGCAGTAAAGATGAAGAGTTGAGTTTTTGGACACTATTTACAAATTTCAATTTTCTTAAATCAAGCTTCTTGAGACTGTTATTTACCAATTTTCCATATTTACCCCATGCTTCTGCTCCACGATAAGGCAAATAATACTTTGTATAGTAATTATTAAGCTGCTCCGGCGAGACTTTTGGGTTCAAAAAGACAAATTCGCAATCTGTGCACTGGTCAAACTTAAAAACCTCCTTGTCGGAATGCATTTGCGCAGAAGTAGATATAAAATGTTGTACTTTTTCTGAACTGCAAACAGGACAGTTTTCAATTTTTCTCATGCGCACAAACTTAATCTAATACTATTCTGTATAGATTTAAACAGTTTGTAAATTCTACTTATGAATGTTTACTTTTATGCTCAATGTTATACATCTCACTAAAAAAGTTTTTAAAGGACTAGTTTGCTATTTTAAGGCTTAAATTGAGATTATTCAGATCTTAGAAAGTAAGAGTAATTCCAAAGTTTATATCATGGTATAACCTATCTATAGGCACCAATGGATCTGGGTCGTATATATTTTGATAAAGCAATCTGAGGCCCAGGAATTTTGTGATGTTGTAAGTTAATTCAAAACTACTTGCAAGCCTGTAATTTGAAAAAAAAGATGAAAAGTCCGGTTGGTAATAGCCACTTATGTCTAGATCGAACAAAGAGCCAAATTTTTGCTTAAAACTTATGTAGGAATTAGCTCGTATTTTACTTGACTCAACCGGGTCTGTATTAGGAGGTAATAATTCTTCCTTTACTCCGGAATAACCCCAACGTTCAAACTCGTAAAAGCTACCAATAGCAAAGAATAAACCTGTACTCTTTTTCTCAAGAGCTCTCCATCTAAAATTCATTCCTGAGGCATATTTCTCTTTGAGACCTCTCACTTCATTCCAATGTACCTGGAAGAAAGGTTCAAATGCAATTTTTTTATTTTGAAGATTCATATATTCTAAATATAAAAATCCACCACTTAGAATATCTTCATCACCAAAAAAACTGTATTCAACTCTGTTGGCTATCGTAAATGCATGTTTATTTATTCTTAGAGATACATCTGCAGTATTGCTTATTTCTAAAAAGTCATCTTTCAGATTACGGTACCTAAAACTTGGCGTGAAATTACCTTTTACGGTTTTAGAGGTATCAATTACAACGTTGAAGTTTTCTGTATGCAGAACCTGAGTAAATGCTTTAATATTTGACAGGAAAAGGGCTAGTATAACAGAGGCGGAGATAAGAGTTTTATTCATTTTTTTTTTTAAAAAAAAAGCGGCTATACCACGAAAGCATAGCCGACAAAAATGTTGTTAGGAAAAGAGAGATTTAATTTTAGTAAGACCGTCTTCAAATGAGTCTGAAGCAGATGAAAATGCATCTTTTGCTTCCTCCCATTTGTCTTCAGCAGCATTCTCTAGTTCAGAGTATTTATTTTCTAAGTCAGATTTCTTTGACTCTAACTCTTTAAGAGCTTCATCATAATCAGACTTTGCATCTTCTTTTGCAGATTCTCTCTCTGCTTTTACTTCATTGATTTTTGCAGAAACTTCGTCGATTTTTTGGTTTGCTTTAGCTTTGAATTCTTCTTTGTTCATGATATTAAAATTTAAGTGTTAATAAAAGTGTTTGAATTTTTTAGTCAGATACTAAATTTACTCTAATTTACTATTTTTTATTTTTCCTAAGATTTAATCTTGAAATTTCTATGCCATCCGGAAAGCACCCTCCTTCTTCGTCTTCAGCAGTAATTAATATCTCCATTGGCTGGTAAGGAAAGGATGCTGTATAAGTAGATTTTACTGCGTTTTCCTGATTAAAATGTCCTACATTTCTAAGTGTTCCTTTTTTAGACATCACCCAAATGACATAATTCTTCTTTGGCTTTTCTAATCTCTCAGGAGCAGCTAAGTTTTTTGCTTCCAGAGTTACTAAATAGTTAGGATCCTGTTGCTCTTTTATCTCAGCTGTAATGTCTGCTGCAGGTGTTACCTTTGATACCGGGAACTCGTAGGTTTCTGAACAGGAATTTAAAACGAATATTAAGGCTGCAAGTAGTGTGAATTTTATGCTTTTCATATGCTTAGTATTGACAATGCTAAATTTATAAAGTTTATTTGTCTAATTTGATTTTTAAAGAGTTTGAAGATTCATAATTTTTTAACTCAACGATAGATGCTGGCAAGCTAAAGCCCTCAGAAGTTAAGGCTGCAACCACTTTATTCATGACCTCAGAACGCACACTTTGATGTACAGAACGCTTTTTTGATTTAAATGTATCTACCCAGAATCTTATTTTTAGATTGATGGTATTAGTTGCCAACTCGTCAATAGCTATGGTAGGGTTTTTATCTCTTTTGAGGACGTCTTCGGTCTGGTTGAGAGTTTTTTCAATGATTTCAGTTGCTCTGGTAGGACTGTTTTCATAGGCAATACCCACTATAAATTCATATCTTAAAAAACCATCAATAGTGTAATTGAAAAGTGGGTTCTTTAGAATGATAGAATTCGGTAAAAAAACATCTTTCCCATCTGGTGTTTTTATGAGAGTTTCGCGAATGCTGATATCTTTAACGAAACCGACAATTTGATTTACTTCTATCAGATCATCTAGCCTGAAAGGACTTTTAAAGGCAAGAATAATCCCGGCTAAAAAGTTTTCTCCAATGTCTTTTAAAGCAAAACCGATAACGAAGGTTAACAATCCTGCACCTGCCAGAATTTTATTTGTGAAAGAATCGAGTCCAAGCAAATAAAGCGTAATCAATATCACAGCAGTTTTGATAACGAAACTGATGATTTGAGATATAAACGTAGCTGTGATTCGGTTTGGAGACTTCTTAACCAAACGTAATTTTATCCTTTGCTTTACAAAATTGGCTATCAAAAACCCTACAATTAAGAAAAGCAGGGTTAAGCCAAGATTGATGTAATTTGTCTCAAAGTAAAAAATCACATCTTCATAAAACTCCTCAGATCTATTCATAGGTTTTTAAAGAAAATTAAGTTAGACTCAAGATCCATTACTGCTGGTTTTCTTCCATTTCTTTTTTGAAAGTTGAAACACTTTTGTCTAAAGCAGATTTAAGCTGAATAACTTCAGACTTTAACTCTTCTTTTTTCTCGCCAGATGCATTTTGAAAGGCTTCTAGCTTTTTGTCCAGTTCAGTTTTTTGATTGGAAATCTCTTGTTTTTGTTCTTTGTATTTATCTTGAAGGTCATCACTTAGATTGTTGTACTTCTCTTCGGCTTCTTTGGTTCTGTCTTCAACATCATTTTTTAATTCTTCGACTTTATTGCTTAAGTCCTCCCACTTTTCTGCACTATAATCTTTAGACACCTCAATGACATCTTTCATTTCTTTCTGTACATCTTCAGATGTTGTCTTTTCATCTTTATTAGATGAATTACAGGCAACTAATAAAGTTAAAACGATAAGTATCGTAAATATTGATTTTAATTTACTCCACCCTTCTTCAAAAGAATCAAAAGCAGAAGAAAACTTTACTTTAGACTCTTCCCATTTGTCCTCTGAAGTAGTTTTCAATTCTTCAAATTTCGATTCCAGATCAGTTTTTTTAGCTTCAAATTCTGCTATTGCCTCGTCGTATTTTGTTTCAGAGTCTTCTTTAGCAGATTCTTTTTTAGCCTTCAATTCATTGATTTTTGCAGAAGCCTCATCTATAAGTTGTGCTGCCTTTGCTTTATATTCTTCTTTATTCATTGTGTATGGTTTTTAATTAATTCAGTTTAAATTTATTGAAATTAAGATAGTCAATTTTCAGATTCTAATCTTAATTTATTTATTCTTCTTCAAAATTATTGACTTCGATATCATAGTCAGAGCCTACAATATCTTCTTTGCTTATCCAGTACTTGGATGTTAACACATGATACTTATTCTTTTCAGGATTTTTTATGGTCCAGATGAATTTGTGAGCATCTTCAAATTTTACACTAGCTTCAAGTTGATCCGCGAAAAGTCTTTTTACAAGGCTTCTATTGTTGAGGGCTCCCGCAATTACTTTTGCCAGGATTTCTCTGTCTTCTCCAATTTCAATTCCATCGTCTTCCACAACTTCAAATTTTAGAAGTGTAGCTTCAGTATTAGGAAAAGTACCGTTATAAGCCTTGTATAAAAGCTGATTGATGTTGAATAAATCGTAGTGCAAACTAGGTTCGGGATATTCTTCAGCCACTTTATCGTTTGTCATTTCATGAGATATAGAGTGAATTTGGCCTTCATTCAGTTGATCGCTCAATTTGTAGGTTAGAATAATACTTGCAGCTTCGTTCGGCTCAAAATCTGAAATGGCCATGAAAAGCATTTCTCTCAAATTTTCATCCTTAACCTCATCAGCTTCGGGGAAGTCAAACTCTTTTAGTAAAGCTGAGTAATCTTCATTTGACCAATAAGAATCGAGTTCGTTTAGGGTTTTGGCTTCTAAAATCTTTACTTTCATATCTTATTTATCAATTTTAATTTGTTCATTTTCTGGCTTGATGTACACTGTAATCTCAACTCTTCGCTCTGTCGGAATAATTTCACTTGAAGCAAATCTATCTCCAAAATTCTGTACATAAATTTTATGGATAGGTACAACTTTGGCCATGAGTTCCTTTATATATTCAAGCCTTCTATCCGTCAAAGCCTTATTGATGCTTTGGTTTCCCGAAGCATCGGTATAGCCGGAAAGCATGATTTTTCCTACAGGCTTACTTTCTAGTTCAACCTTTAATTCCTTCATCACATCGTTGGAAGGTACTGTTTTACCTATATCATAAAATGCAGTAATACTTAGAGAATCAGCCTCCTTTGTTTTATAAACAGGGACTTCATTTATCTTATAAATGGTATCCGTTTTTTGTTGTAAAAGCGCCTTCTGAGTAAGCTGTTCTTTAAGTTGTTTAATCGTATCATTCTGAGAATTTAGCTTTTCGTAAACAGCTTTATCACTCTTGTTTTCTAAAACTATTGTTTCTTTTACAGGCACTTCTTTTTCGATGTAGACAGTATCTCGTTGCTGTGGAATAGTTATCAGAGGCTGGATTCTATTATTTTGTGTTCTGGCAGGTTCATACCTTACAACTTCTTTGTAAACAGACTCAAAACTTTCATCACTGCCTTTTTCTACTTCTCTAGACGGAACTTCTTTTTCTATATAAACAGGCTCCCTGTCTTGCTGAACTTTTTTTTGAGACTCTGATTTTTGAGACTCTAAGCGCTCTATTCGCTTTTTTAAATCGTCGTTTTCAGATTCGGTTTTTTCTGAAAAATTAGCGTTTGTATTCCTGTAAATTTCTTTTACAATAAAGACCGTATCCGTTTTCTGTGTCTGATTTCGGTCGGTATTCGCTTTATTATAATTTTCTGCTTCTTCCTGAGTCTTTTTTTCTCCAGATACAATCTGAAGTTTCTGTGCCCTGGTTAAAGTGAAAGTACTATCTCTAAGGTACATTGAATTTTTATCTTCGCTAAACTGTTGTTGTAGTTTTTTGAACTCTTTATTTTGTGCGTCCAGACTGATTTTGTTTAAAGAATCTTTAGTCTTAGAACCTGAAACGCTATTACCTTCTGTTGATTTTGCATCCTCTCTCATACTTTTTTTACGAGAATGATTCTTAAGTAACGAAGAGGTATTTTCGTAAATAAGTTTTTTTGAATAGACACTATCAGAAGAAATGTTCATAACTCTTTTTTGCTCATGAGGACCTACTGCTGAATCTGTAGGATCCACTTGAGTTAAATCAACTTTCTCTGGCTTTATTACTTCAGTTTCTACAGGAAATTCAAGTGCTGAGTCACTATCAATATACAATCCTGTGTAGCTCGTACTCTGAATACTGCAGGCAGTGATTGAAACGACCAGAACAAGTGAATAAACCAGTGCTTTTATTTTCTTATTCCCATCCATAGGTCAAGTTCTAAGGCTAATCCAGCCGTTGGTATGATAGATAATTTTTCAAGATTTTCGGTTCCTTTTTCTCCAAGTATGAGGATACCAGCGTTAAAACGAACCACCTTAAACATCCTGAAACCTAGGCCGGTATAGACAGGTAAATCTACTCCTGGCGTCACATATTCTGTGCCTTCAGCATCTTCGATTGGCTCAAGTAATACGCCTACAGAAAAGCCAAAAGAGTCAAAAATACGAGATTTCATTGCTAGCTTACTTTTATTGTTGAAAGGAATGGTAATGCCAACTCCAGGGGTGAAATCAATATTTTCAACAGATGAATTGTTGATATCCACAGATTTGCTCCAGGCGTACATGCCAACATTTACTGGTAAAGTGAAGCGTTCTTTATCTGTTTTTACTGATTTTATATTTACCAGCTTATAATGCTGTACAACATCACTATTGATAAAAGGAGCAAGTTCAGTGCTTATTAATTTCACAAGGTGATCTACCTTTTCTTGGATCAATTCGTTCGCTTTTTCGCTTTTCTCATCTCTGGTCGTTTTCTTAAAAAATCTACTGAATTTAAAATCATTTTGTTTTTCTAATTCCTGTAGTACCAAAGACGAAGGAGCTTCTACAGAAATCATGTTTTTAGATTCATGGTATTTTAATGATTCCTTCACCAGTTTTTCCAATTCCTCATACACGTGTTTTGGTTTTTTTACCACGACATTTTTCCCATCGTAAAACATATTATTCATCAAGAGAAAACGTATTCTGCTTTTAAGATTTTCAAGCAATTTTGACTTTTGCGAATTCGATAACAGCTTGTAGGTGATGATTTCAAAATCATATTCTGTATTCGATCTTAAAACAGGAGGAACTACTATGTTGAAGGTTTCAGAAGAGTTCCTTTCTATTCTATTCCATAGATAAGAATGCAGGGTGTAATCTTTCTCTTCGTAAGAGATATTGACTTTTACCATCTCTATATCCTTTCCAGCTTCGCCTACTATTGAGAGGGTTTCATCAAAAGGTATTCTTGGAGTGTTATAAAATGTTCCAGATTCAAAATCAATTTTAACGCTTCTTTCTTGTGAATAAGATGCTGTTAGGGAACAAAGAAGTAAAAGAGTCGTAAGTAATGTTTTGTTCATGTTTAATAGTTTATGTAAAGGGTTTATTAATTATAAAGCTTTAGTATGAGCTTCAGAATTAATTTATTTTTTTAATTGTGAATTTCTAATTTCTGCTTTTATTTTCGATAGCAAGTTTCTTTAGCATTGAAAAAATCAAACCTCCGGAAACCGCACCTAAAACATACAACAGTATGCTTGCAGCAGATAGGGGTATTTCTAGCTGCCATATGATAAATTTTAAGCTAACGGTTTCCATATTTTGGAATATGAAAATAGTAGCTGCTATTATGATTATCAATAATAAAATGGATTTAAGAGTGCGCATTAGGGGTCGATTATTAGGGGCAATTTATTTCTATTTTAAAACTTTAATTTTTTTATTTAAAAAGTCCATTTTTAAATAAAAAAATAAGTTTCAGTATTTATTCAATTGTAGAAGAGTAGATCGATAGAACTCTAGTTCTTGATTGGCATGCATTTAAATTTTTAGTAAATATATAATAGAAATACATTCAAATCTTTCTTTTTTGAAAAGTTCACCCGATTGAGATAAAAAAAAAGCTTTTTAAGAGTTTTTATATTTGCCAGGTGTAGTTCCGAAGCGTTGTTTGAACCTAGTGCTGAACATTGATGTGCTTTTATAGCCACAAAAATTAGCAATTTCTTTTATGCTTAGATCGCCATCATCTATGAGAGCTTTTGCTTTATTCAATCGTTCCAGTCTTATAATGTCAGTGAAAGTTTTGCCATATAATTTTCTAAATCCAGTTTTAAGCTTTGTTTCATTTGTGCCTATTTCTCGAGAAATTAAAGACAATGTCAGTTTTTTCTCAAGATTGTTATGAATGTATTCTTTTGCTTTTTTGATTACAGGCACATCTTGCTTTCTCAGGACTTTTTTACTGTAACCTTCAGAGGTTTCTTTGTCAAACTGTTCGGATTGAAGCCAAAGTAATTCAAGAGCTTTGGACTCCAAAAAGAATCGCTTCACCATCCCTTCTTTTTCAGTGTTTACTATTTCTGAAATAGTTTCGCTAATGTCTAAAGTGTAAAGACTGTGATAAATAAAATGATCATCCATTTTCTTATTCATCAACACATTACCTATTTGTTTAGGTAAGCTAAAAAAATCTGATTTCAAATCAATAGAAAAGCTTTGAGTTTCAACCTGCAGAAACAAGAGCTCAATATCATTCTGGACAGGGAATGTAAATAGTTGATTTTCACCACCTTTTGCTGCAACCATACAAGAAAAGTTGTCTGTAAGCCTATAACGAATATTTGGAGATACATTATGAATTAGCTCTCCTTTCCTTACAAAGAAAAATCTCAAATAATTATTTTTATCTTCTTCAAAATCAAGTTCTAGTAAAGAGCTGATATCTCCTTTTAAAATATTAAAATTAAAACCTTTGTCAAATTCATAGCTAATAAGATTGAGATCTCCTATTCCATTTGTAATTTGAGTCTTAAGCTCAAAACCTCTTTTAGAGTCAATAGTATGAAGGTTTTGATTTAATGCGGTATGTAAACCTAGGGCATTATTTTTTTCTATTTTTATTTTCATTAATAGTAAAAACTGAGTGCAAATTCAATTATTTTAATTTAATATACAAATATAGTTGTTTAAACGATCAAAGCACAGAGAGTTCTGTGCTTTGATCGTTTAAAAAATGTATGGTTTATTTTACTGCTTATTTTTTGCTTCTATGCTAAGTGTTGCATGAGGTACTAAAATCAAACGCTCTTTACGAATCAATTTTCCTGTTTCACGACAAATACCATAAGTTTTATTTTCGATACGAATCAAAGCATTTTGAAGATCACGGATAAATTTCCCCTGTCTAATAGCCAGTTGTGAGTTAGCTTCTTTACTCAAGGTGTTACTTCCATCGTCGAAAGACTTGAAGGTGGGTGCAGTGTCTTCTGTATCGTTGCTGCTGCCATTCTTGTAAGCGTCTTCATAAAGCTCTAATTGCTTCTTTGCTTTTTCGATTTTTTCTTGAATCAACTTTTTAAATTCCGCTAGATCTTCGTCAGAATAGCGCTCTTTATTATTAGTTTGTTCTGCCATTTTACTTTTGTTTTTCAATTGCTAAAACGGTGCTTACATCATCAAATTCTATCTGTAATCCGTCTTTTACGTTTGTCGTTAAATTAATATTATCGGTTAGTGTTTCCGTTTTTATATAGTCAAGATTTTGGTGAACGGCATTAGAAAGTTTATCACTTTCTTGAAGTTGAATGTTAATCCTATCGGTCACTTCCAGTCCTGAGTCTTTTCTTAGATTTTGAATTCTATTGACCAATTCTCTGGCGATACCTTCGTTGACTAGGTTTTCGTTAAGTGTTACATCCAGTGCGACTGTCAGGCCGTTTCCACTGGCAACAAGCCAGCCTTCAATATCTTGCGAACTAATTTCTACTTCTTCCAGGTTAATGCTTGTTGCTTCCCCGTTAACCTGCAATTCTATGCTTTTATTTTTTTCTAATTCTGCAATAGCCTTAGAGTCCATCTTCTGTATGGCCTGCGCCACATGCTTCATGTCCTTTCCAAAACGAGGGCCTAAAACCTTGAAGTTGGGCTTGATGTCCTTGACCAGGATTCCTGAAGTGTCATCTATAAACTCAATGGTCTTGACATTGATTTCAGACTTGATCAAGTCTGAAACTTCTCCAATTTGCTCTTTTATGTTCGGATCCAAAACAGGAATCATGATGCGTTCCAAAGGCTGTCTCACTTTGATCATTTCCTTTTTTCTTAAGGATAAAGCTAAAGAGGATATACTTTGTGCCATCTGCATTTTATGTTCCAAATCCTTATCAATTAACTCAGGATTTTGCTTTGGAAAATCGGCCAAATGTACGCTCTCTTTATGTTCCCCAGCACATGTTGATGTTAAATCTTTGTAGAGTTGGTCAGAGAAAAATGGCGCCACTGGTGCAGAAAGTTGTGCGATTGTTTTCAAACACGTGAATAAGGTTTGGTAAGCCGATATTTTATCGGTTTTGTAGTCACCTTTCCAAAACCTTCTTCTGCTGAGACGAACGTACCAGTTACTCATGTTTTCCTGAACAAATTCTGAAATGGCTCGCGTTGCCTTTGTAGGTTCGTAGTTGGCGTAATAATCATCTACGGTTTGGATAAGCGTATTCAGTTCTGAAAGTATCCAGCGATCTATCTCTGGTCGCTTTTCCCTTTCAATGTCTTCTTCTTTATACTGAAATTGATCCAGATTCGCATACATGGAAAAGAACGAATACGTATTGTAAAGCGTTCCGAAGAATTTTCTTTGAACTTCTCCAATACCTTCCAGATCAAACTTTAAGTTGTCCCAGGGGTTGGCGTTGGAAATCATATACCAGCGAGTGGCATCCGGGCCGTAAGTGCTTAAAGTCACAAATGGGTCTGCGGCATTGCCTAAACGTTTGGACATTTTCTGTCCATTTTTATCCAAAACTAATCCGTTGGAGACTACATTTTTGTAGGCCACATCATCAAAAATCATGGTGCCGATAGCATGAAGGGTGTAAAACCAGCCTCTAGTTTGATCCACACCTTCAGCAATAAAGTCTGCAGAACGCCAGGTGTCTTCTACTTTTTCTTTGTTCTCAAAAGGATAATGCCATTGCGCATAAGGCATAGATCCAGAATCGAACCACACATCTATCAAGTCTGCTTCGCGCTTCATGGGTTGACCCGAAGCGGAAACCAAAGTAATCTGATCGACCGTATTTTTATGTAAATCTACTTTATCGTAGTTGTCTTCGCTGTAATTATCCACCTCAAAGCCTTCAAATGGATCTTTATCCATCACGCCAGCGTTTACTGCTTTTTGGATTTCTTCTTTGAGTTCTTTTATAGAACCAATGATGATTTCTTCTTTACCATCTTCTGTTCTCCAGATAGGCAATGGAATACCCCAGTAACGCGATCTGGATAAGTTCCAGTCGTTGGCATTGGCGAGCCAGTTGCCAAAACGACCTTCTCCTGTTGCTGCAGGTTTCCAGTTGATGGTTTTGTTAAGCTCGTGCATTCTGTCTTTGAAGTCAGTCACTTTGATAAACCAGGAATCCAATGGGTAATATAAAATAGGCTTATCCGTTCTCCAGCAGTTGGGGTAGGAGTGCACGTATTTTTCAACCAGGAAAGCTCTGTTTTCTTCCTTCAGCTGAATGGCAATCTCCACATCTACCGATTTTTCAGGAGCTTCACCATCTTCGTAATATTCGTTTTTAACGTATTTTCCAGCTAAATTTCGAGCTTCTGGACGCAATCTGCCTTTAAGGTCGACTAAAGGCACTAAGTTGTCATTGTCATCTTTCACCAGAAGTCCTGGAACTTCGGGTTGAGCCTGTTTACAAACCATAGCATCATCTGCACCAAAGGTTGGTGCGGTGTGCACAATTCCCGTACCGTCTTCTGTAGTGACAAAATCTCCTGCAATCACTCTAAAGGCATTTTCTGGAGTTTGGTAAGGCTTAGCAAATGTCATCAATTGCTCGTATCGAGCTTCGATGAGACTTTCGCCCTTGAAGGATTGATCTATAAAATATGGGATTTTTTTATCGCCTTCTTTGTAATTCTTAAGTTCTTCTTCAGTTTCAACTTTTACAAACTTCTTTTTGAAAAGTGAAGGGATTAAGGCTTTAGCCGCAATGATATTGCTGGGCTCAAAGGTGTATTGATTGTAGGATTTCACCAATGCATACTCTATTTTTTTGCCAACGGTAAGCGCAGTGTTACTAGGTAAGGTCCAGGGTGTGGTGGTCCAGGCCAGGAAGAAAATATCACCCTCCACCTGCTGAAGGTTTTCTGTTAAGGTCTCTTTTTTGGCTTTAAACTGAGCAGTGACTGTTGTGTCCGACACATCCTGGTAAGTTCCGGGTTGGTTGAGTTCGTGTGAGCTTAAGCCAGTACCTGCTTTTGGAGAATACGGCTGAATAGTATAGCCTTTATAAATAAGGCCTTTCTTATAAATTTCTGAAAGCAACCACCAAACCGTCTCCATGTATTTGGACTTGTAAGTAACATATGGATTTTCCATATCTACCCAATAGCCAATCTTTTTGGTAAGGTCGTTCCATACGTCGGTGTAACGCATGACGGCTTCTTTACAGGCGTTATTATAGTCTTCTACAGAAATTTTGGTACCTATATCTTCTTTGGAAATGCCGAGTTCTTTTTCCACCTTAAGCTCGACAGGCAAGCCGTGAGTGTCCCAGCCCGCTTTACGCTTCACCTGAAATCCCTTCTGTGTTTTGTAACGGCAAAAAATATCCTTGATGCTTCTGGCCATAACATGGTGAATACCAGGCATGCCATTGGCAGATGGAGGTCCTTCGAAGAAAATGAAAGGCTCAGCGCCTTCGCGCTCATCCATACTTTTATCGAAAATGGCATTTTCATCCCAAAACGTTGTGATGTCTTCTGCGACTTTTGGGAGGTCAAGTCCTTTATACTCAGGAAATTTGTTGCTCATTTTTGCTCTTTTTCAAATGATTTGCGAAAATAAGGATTTATTCTAAATTGACCCTCTGTCTTGGAAAAATCTGAAATGAACTTAGCGTTAAGCTTTAATCCGTTCTTAAGCCTTAAAATTATAAAATATTTTCAGCTTTTATCAAACGTCTAATAGCATATACGTCTTAAATTAACTTACCACATAAGGCAAGCTATCGCTAAGTTTGAAAGTCAAAACCGGCAAATTCAGCTTAAGAATTAAAAAAGAGCATCTACAACGTCTTCAATTTTTGCCACACGAATCACCTTGATTTTGTAATCATTTCGGGGGAGTTTGCTCTGTTTGGAGATTAGAATCGAAGCAAAACCGAGCTTTTCGGCTTCCATAACGCGTTGTTCGACTCTGGTGACAGGACGGATTTCACCAGCCAAACCCACTTCGGCTGCGAAGCAGATGTCTTTAGGAATCGACACATCTTCGCTGGAGGATAGGATGGCAGCTACCACGGCTAGATCTATAGCGGGATCATCGATGCTGATGCCTCCTGTGATGTTGAGGAACACATCTTTGGCGCCCAAGCGAAAACCTGCTCGTTTTTCTAAAACAGCCAAGACCATATTGAGTCGTTTGAGATTATAACCCGTCGCAGAACGCTGTGGGGTCCCGTAAACCGCAGAGCTCACAAGGGCTTGTATCTCAATCATCATAGGCCGCATGCCTTCCAGAGTTGCGGCAATTGCCGTACCGCTTAAGTGCGTATCGGTTTTTGAAATAAGTAAGTCTGAAGGGTTAGACACTTCTACCAAACCTCCGGCCTGCATTTCGTATATACCTAATTCGTGCGTGGAACCAAATCTGTTTTTGTGTGCTCTTAAGATTCTGTAAGCATAGTTTTTGTCACCCTCAAATTGAAGCACAGTATCGACCATGTGTTCCAAAACTTTAGGACCAGCAATGCTTCCTTCTTTATTGATGTGACCGATGAGAATAATCGGGACATTGGTTTCTTTAGCGTATTTGATCAACTCTGACGTGCATTCCCGAATCTGAGAAACGCTACCTGGCGAACTTTCGACATAATCGGTATGAAGGGTTTGGATGGAATCTATAATTAAGATTTCGGGTTCCAAGGCCTCAATTTGAGTAAAAATGAGTTGAGTTTTGGTTTCTGAAAGTATGTAGCAATTGGACTCTTCTTTTTGGATGCGTTCTGCTCGCATTTTGATTTGCTGTTGACTTTCTTCTCCTGATACGTAAAGCACTTTTTGATTAAAACTCAGGGAAAGCTGAAGCAGTAGCGTACTTTTTCCTACCCCTGGTTCGCCTCCAAGTAAAGTGATACTTCCCGGGACGATGCCTCCTCCCAGCACACGGTTGAACTCCTGGTTGGAGGTCGGGATCCTTATCTCTTTTCCAATCTTGATGTCATTGATGCGTTGGGGTTTGGATATGCGTTTGGGCGCAGAAGAACTGGCGGGTTTCCAGGTCTTTTCTGGCTTAGTGTCAATTACTTCTTCTACTAAAGTATTCCATTCTTTACAAGCATTGCATTGGCCTTGCCATTTGGCATGTTGAGCTCCACAGTTTTGACAGAAGAAGGTTGTTTTGGTTTTGGCCATAATTTTAGTATCCGTAGGTTCTTTTGAGTTCATCTGCTTTGCCAAGAAGCACGTCGCTATTGAGATAGCCTGCGCTATCTAGTCCGTATGCAGCCTGGTATTCTTTAATAGCGCGTTTGGGCTGACCAATTTTCTCGAAATATCGGCCTTGAAAATAATTGTGCAATACTGTGTTAGAGCTCTGCTTCCTTGCTAGTCTGCTCAAGTTTTGATAATCGTCCCATAATTCCTTTTCCTCAATAGCTTCTGCTGTTTTTAGGAAATCTACAATTCTAATTGGGATTTCAATGGCGTAAAGTTCTTGAATAGTAAGGTATTTGTCTTCAAGAGTATTGGCGGGTGATTTAGCTTCAAGAAATTTTGATTCGTATTCTAGATCTGAAATTGGTCCGTAGGTAGAAAATATTGAAAGTAAAGATTTAGGTATCGCATCAGCCACAAAGCTAAAATGATCCGCATCTTCTATAATTTCATATTGATAATTGAAATTGGGATTATTGCATATAGATAAATACGAGTCCAATTCTTTGGCTTTAGTTTTCAATTCAGGGATGTCGTATTCTGATGTGGCGAGGTAATACCAAACTTTTGTATCAATTTTATCCAGCTTTTTTTTGAGACGTTCTGGAAGTTTAGAAGTTGTGTCTGGACTCAGGTTGATGTAGCCATTAAAAAGTGGGTTTTCTTTTAACAGGTAGAAGTTTGAGAAATTAGCCATATAATCTAGACCTGCAATTATCGTAAATGGAGTTGTTCTGTAATTTTCATCAATATACTTAAGTACTTCAAAACCTATAAACTCAAAGAAATCAGCACCTGTGGAAACTGGTAGTTCGTTATCTGGATCTGTATTTCCATCCTCCATTCTATATCCGGCCTGATTGATACCTACTACAATAGATTCTGGTATGATTTCCCAATAGCTGAGGTAGTCTGCATTTCCTGCGAAAGGCTCAAACAAATAATCGCCGTCCAAAACTATAATAACAGGGTATTCCTTTTTGCTTGAAGAATAATTTCTAGGAAGCTGAAGTTTGATTTGTCTGGTTTCTTTTAAGATTGAAGAATTAACTTCAATGAATTCAGTTTGGGAAAAACAAAATGAATGAAAAGAAAAAAAGCATAAAAAAGAAAATAGGGTTAGCCTCATAATTTTTGGTTTAAGTTGCTAATTTAATAAAATTATCTTCTGTTGAGGAGAGGTAAAAGCAGGAACGAAAGGCCTCCTAAAACGATAACAAGACCAGTTTGTGTTCCCCACATGACCCATCCAAATGCTTCTCCTGTTTCTGAGGAAACTCCAAACGCATTGAAAGCAATTCCAATTGCTATAGGGTAAAGTCCAATTCCACCGTTGGTAACACTCATTGCAAACGCTCCAAAAATGAAAGCTACAAAAGTAGCTTGCAGACCAAGCTCTTGAGTTTCTGGAAATGCAAACTTTAAGACATAAAACATCCCTACGTAAAGCCCCCAGATCACAAATGTGTGAAATAAGAAATAAGCTTTATTTTTCATTAAAAACACACTTTTCATTCCTTTGAAAAGTTCTACTATGAAACCTTTGATTTTTTGAAATAGTGGAAGTTTGCTATATTTTATTATTCTAAAACCTATGATGAGTAGAAGGATTAAAGTAAGAATTACCAATCCTCCGAAAAATGGGTTAATATCTTGATTTCTGAAAAAATCAAATATCTTATCACTTTGAGAAATAGAGGTAAAACCAACTATAGATAATAGCATGACCAAATCTACGAGCCGTTCTGTTATGATAGTGCCAAATGTATTTTCAAACTTAACATTTTCATAGGAAGCAAGGGTGGCGCCTCTTAAAACTTCTCCAGATCTGGGTATGCCGAGATTGGCAAGATAGCCAAGCATAAGAGAAAGAAAGCAGTTGTAAAACTTTGGAGTAATATGAACGGGTTCAAGTAGGTATTTCCATCTGTAAGATCTAGATAAATGAGATAAAATTCCCATAATAAAGGATATAATAACCCAAATGAGATCTACATTTTTGATGTTGAGCCATAATTGGTTTAATTCTTCTGAAGAAAATTTTGACAAGGAATACCAAATAAAGAAAATTCCTAAAGCCATTGGGCCGAGAGTCTTCACCCATTTTTTTATGGCTTTTTTCATAAGTGTTAATTCAGCAAATTTCTTTCGTTTGGAAAGACAAGTTTAGGCTTAAAGGATTTTGCTTCTTCCGGGGTCATTATAGCATATGCCATTAAGATGAGAATATCTCCAGGAGAAACTTTCCTTGCTGCGGCTCCATTTAGCGTGATTTCTCCACTCCCTCTTTGTCCGGGAATGGCGTAAGTCTCTAGGCGCTCTCCATTGGAATTATTGACAACTTGTATTTTTTCGCCTTCAATTATGTTTGCAGCATCCATAAGATCTTCATCTATGGTGATGCTGCCAATATAATTGAGATCTGCGCCTGTAACAGTGACGCGATGTATTTTTGATTTTATGAGGTGTATTTGCATAATTTAATAGTTGAGCGCCATGTTGTCAATTAGTCTTACTTCACCAAGAAATGCTGCTATAAACGCTCTGTATTTTTGTTTAGGTTCTTTATTTGTTGTTGGGATGAGATCATCTTCTTTTACGATAGAAAAATATTCAAGTTCAAAAGAGGGGTGAGCTTCAAACATTTTCTCAACATCATTTTCAATTTCTTTTATTGAATTTGTGTCAAACATTTTTTTCACTTTAGATAAAGCTTTATAAATCAACTCTGCTTCTTTCAATTCTGAATCAGTGAGGCGAAAATTTCTAGAGCTTTGAGCAAGACCAAATTCATTTCTACTAGTTGGGCAACCAATGATCTCAACGTCTTGACCTGTAATTTCAACTAGTTTCTTTACGACCAATAGTTGCTGGTAGTCCTTCTCCCCAAAAAACGCTTTGTCTGGTTTTACGATTTCAAAAAGTCTTTTTAAAACACTCCCGACTCCATCAAAATGTCCAGTTCTAAACTCTCCTTCCATGTAGTTAACAAAGCTTCCAAAATCAAAAGATTCAGATTCTACTTTACCACTATAAATCTCGCTTACTTCAGGAGTGAAAATAATTGTTTCAGGATTATGGGTTCTTAAGAATTCTGCGTCTTTAGTAACATCGCGAGGATATTTTTCCAAATCTGAAGCGTTATTGAACTGTGTTGGATTTACAAAAACACTAACAACAACTTTGTCGCAATGAGAGTATGCGAAATTTATTAAGGAAAGATGCCCGTCGTGTAAAGCTCCCATAGTGGGTACAAGTCCTATTATTTTTCCTTCTTTTCTAGCAATTTCTAGAGTTTCTTGGAGAGACGTCTTTGAGTTTATAACCACAAGTTGTGTATATGTATTAAGATTGCAATATTAATATTTTCGCGTGAATCCGCATAAATTTTTGTAAATTTGCAAACTTTTTGTCATTAATCTTTAATGTAAAAATTTTATGAAAGATAAACGCATACTATACGTTTCATCTGAGGTTGTTCCTTATTTGCCGGAAAATGATATTTCTTCAGCTGCTTTTGAAGCTCCAAAACTCATTAATGCAGCGGGTGGTCAAACCCGAATTTTTATGCCAAGATTTGGAAATATAAATGAGCGTAGGCATCAATTACACGAGGTTATCAGACTTTCCGGGATGAATTTGGTTATCAATGATTTAGATATGCCACTTATTATAAAAGTAGCTTCTATTCCAAAGGAAAGAATGCAGGTGTATTTTATAGATAATGAAGATTATTTCAAAAGAAAAGCAACTTTTTCTGATGAGGATGGTGAATTGTTTGATGATAATGACGAGCGTGCAATCTTTTTTGCAAAAGGAGTTATTGAAACTGTAAAGAAATTAAATTGGTCTCCAGATATTATTCATGTTCATGGATGGATGTCTTCCTTGTTGCCAATGTATTTGAGGCATTATTACGGAAATGAACCTTTGTTTTCTGATGCTAAAATTGTTACTTCTTTGTACAATCAAAGCTTTGAAGGGCCGTTAGATGATGAGATGAAAAAGAAAGTTTTATTTGATGGTATAGAAGATGATGCAGTTTTGCATTTGGACAATCCTACTCATGACAACTTATTGAAAGTTGCTATAGATAATTCTGATGGTTTAGTAATAGGGAGCGAGGAAATTTCGGATGAACTTCAAGCCTACATTGAAAACTCAGAATTACCAATATTACCATACGTGAAGAGAGAGGAGATGGCAAACGCATACCAGACTTACTACCTAAGAGATATTTTAAACGAAGAAGAAGATTAATTTTATGTCGAAATTTGCAATAAGAAGTTTAGCTTCAATTATAGTTTTAACTTTTTTATTTTCTTGCGAAAATGAATATTCAGAAGTTGGTACAGACTTTATTAACAGTATAGAAGTGCAGCCTCCCTATGAAAGCGAAAATGTAATAGCCTATAGCGAAAAGCATAACGCTATTCAAACCAATGGATTTAGAAATTATTTTATAGGACATTATTCAGATCCTGTGTTCGGTTTGTCTGAAACTAAATTACTCACCCAAGTAGGTTTAGTTCAAACTAATCCAGATTTTGGTACAAATCCAGTTATAGACTCTGTCGTCATGACGCTCCCTTTTTATAGTAGACAAGTCGAAGAAAATGAATATGAGCTAGACTCTGTATATGGAAGTGGGAGTTTTAAGCTTAATGTGTATCAATCCAATCAATTTTTGAGAGATTTAAATCCGGGACCAGATGGGGATTTTCAAGAAAGACAATTCTACTATACAAATCAGCTTGATGAGTTTAGTCCCAATATAGAATCGGAGCCTATTGTAACTTCAGAAGTTATTAAGCCTGCAGATCTTACAGATCCAGTTGTTTTGGTTGAGACGACTTTTGATGGTGGCTTAGATACACTGAATTTGTCTCCGAGAATTCGGATCAAAATGCCAACTCAATATTTTCAAGAAAAAATTATAAATGCTCCCAATAAGGAAGTTCTTTCTAGTAATTCTGCTTTCAGGAATTATTTACGAGGATTTCTTTTAGAGGCTGAACAACAACAGCCAGTGTTGAGCATGTCCATGTTCAATTTTCAAAATACCGATGCTAACATCACAATATATTACAGAAATGAAGTTGAGGAAGAAAATGCTGAGGGTGAGACAACAGTTGAGACGAGATATAACAAGTTTACTTTGAGTTTTAATGGCATAAAATTGAATCTTTACGAAAATGATTTCAATGTAGATTTATCCAGTCAAGATACAATTCAAGGCGAGGAAAACATTTATCTAAAAGGTGGTGAAGGTTCTTCAGGTATAATTGAACTTTTTTCTGGACCAGACACTGATGGTAACGGATATTCAGATGAGTTAGATGAGTTGAGATCTAATAATTGGCTTATCAACGAAGCTAATTTAGACCTTTATATAAACGAAGAAGTAGCTCCAAATTCAAAAAATAGAATCGGAAGAGTATTTTTATTTAACCTAGATGAAGAGGAAGTTTTAGAAGATTATCTAAGGGATCCTACAGCTTCAGATAACCCAAATTTATCAAGACAAGTTCACTTAGGACCTTTGTCAGAGGATGATAATGGAGACTTATTTTACAGAATTAGACTGACATCACATATCAATAACGTAATTAATAATGACTCGACTAATGTCAGGTTGGGTGTATATGTTTCACCCAATGTGAACGAACCAAGTCTTGTTAAAACTAAAAACCCTCAGTTAGGAATTTCGGAAAATGTGCTCAGGGGCATGATGGAAACTCCAAGAGGTATTGTCATCCACGGGAATCAATCTGCTACCGAATCAAAAAAGCTAAAGCTGAGAATCATTTATACTGAAACTAACTAACTAATTATTTTATCATGTGTGGAATTGTTGGATACATAGGGAAAGAACAAGCTTACCCTATTATACTAAAAGGATTAAAACGTCTTGAATACAGAGGTTATGATAGTGCTGGTATAGCGATATATGATGGTAAAGATCTTAATATTTGTAAAACAAAAGGAAAAGTCGCCGACCTTCAAAATAAGTGTGAATCTGAAATTGATCTCGTTGGAACCGTAGGTATTGGTCATACTAGATGGGCTACCCACGGAGAACCTAATGATGTGAACTCTCATCCTCATTATTCCAATTCTGGGAAATTAGCGATTATTCATAATGGTATAATAGAAAATTATGAATCCTTAAAAACTGAGCTCCAGAATAGAGGTTATAAATTTGTTTCAGATACAGATACAGAAGTTCTCGTGAACTTAATTGAGGATATAATGACCAATGAAGAGGTTAAATTGGGCAAAGCAGTCCAGATTGCCCTTAATCAGACTATCGGCGCTTATGCTATAGCAGTATTTGATAAAACTAAGCCTAATGAGATAGTAGTTGCAAGACTTGGTAGCCCTTTAGCTATTGGGGTTGGAGATGATGAATATTACATCGCTTCAGACGCTTCTCCATTTATAGAGTATACAAAAAAAGCTATTTACCTTGAAGATGGTGAAATGGCTGTTGTAAGGTTGGGCAAGCATGTGAAAGTTAGAAAAATAAAGGATGATACGCTTGTGGATCCTTATGTGCAAAAACTTCAGCTGAATCTTGACCAAATTGAAAAAGCAGGGTATGATCATTTTATGCTGAAAGAAATCTATGAGCAACCAAGTGCAATAAAAGATACTTACAGAGGTAGAATGTTAGCTGACCGAGGAATTATTAGGATGGCTGGAGTTGATGATAATCTTGAAAGATTTCTAAACGCTAAACGGATTGTAGTAGTAGCTTGTGGAACTTCTTGGCACGCTGGTCTTGTTTCTGAATATATTTTTGAAGATTTAGCAAGGATTCCTGTTGAGGTTGAATATGCGTCAGAATTCAGATACAGAAACCCTGTCATTAACAAAGACGACGTGGTAATTGCAATTTCTCAAAGTGGAGAGACAGCAGATACAATGGCTGCTATTAAGTTGGCTAAAGAAAATGGAGCTTTTGTATTTGGAGTATGTAATGTAGTAGGGTCGTCGATTTCAAGAGAAACTCATGCAGGCGCTTACACACATGCTGGTCCGGAAATAGGTGTAGCATCTACTAAAGCATTTACAACTCAGATTACGATTCTTACATTAATTGCTCTTAAACTTGGTAAAGCTAAAGGTTCTATTTCAAATTCAGATTATCATATGTATTTGAATGAGATGGAACAAATTCCTTCAAAAATAGAAAAGGCTTTAGAGTCTAATAAGCATATAATTAAGGTGGCAGAAGTTTATAAAAATGCAAAAAACTGTCTTTACTTAGGGAGAGGATATAACTTTCCTGTTGCCTTAGAAGGAGCTTTGAAGCTTAAGGAGATTTCATATATTCATGCTGAAGGTTATCCTGCAGCAGAAATGAAGCATGGCCCAATAGCACTAATTGACGAACAAATGCCGGTAGTTGTTATTGCTACGAAAAAAGGGCATTATGAGAAAGTAGTCAGTAATATTCAAGAAATAAAGTCTAGAAAAGGTAAAATTATCGCTATTGTAACCGAAGGTGATACATCTGTAAAGAATATGGCAGACCATGTGATAGAGGTTCCAGAAACGTTTGAAGCTCTTACACCGCTACTTACAACTATTCCTTTGCAACTGTTTTCCTATCATATCGCAGTGATGTTAGGTAAAAATGTTGATCAACCGAGAAATCTTGCAAAATCTGTAACGGTAGAATAGATAAAATGAATTATTTACAAAATAGCATATTGCAATAAAAGATTTATTTAAATAATATATATTTGCAAAAATTTTAAATTCGGATTTTCTTAGAAAGTCCAATAAATAAAATCCTTAGATAATGTCTAAAGTTAAAGGTAAAATCACTCAAATCATTGGTCCAGTTATCGATGTAGAATTCGAAAACACAAAAGACTTACCAAGAATCTACGATTCTTTGGAAGTCAAACGTGAAAACAAATCAGACCTCATTCTTGAAGTTCAATCTCACATTGGAGAAAACACAGTCAGAACCATTTCGATGGATTCTGCAGACGGTTTAAGCCGAGGAGTTGAAGTTCTAAGTACAGGAAACCCAATACAAATGCCCGTCGGTAAAGACATTTATGGTCGTTTATTTAATGTGACTGGAGATGCTATTGATGGACTTGGAGATCTTCCTAAAACTGAAAAAGATGGGATGTCGATTCACAGAGATGCTCCTAAATTTGAGGATTTAGCAGTTTCTACCGAAGTTCTATTTACTGGAATTAAAGTGATTGACTTAATTGAGCCTTATTCAAAAGGCGGTAAAATTGGTTTGTTTGGTGGTGCAGGTGTTGGTAAAACAGTACTTATCCAAGAATTAATTAATAACATTGCTAAAGGTCATGGTGGTCTTTCTGTTTTTGCCGGTGTTGGAGAGCGTACGAGAGAAGGAAACGACTTACTTCGTGAGATGTTAGAATCAGGTATTATAAAATACGGTGATGATTTTATGCATTCAATGGAAGAAGGTGGATGGGACTTGAAAAAAGTTGATAAAGCCGGGATGAAAGAATCGAAAGCAACTTTCGTATTTGGACAAATGAACGAACCACCTGGAGCACGTGCTAGAGTAGCTTTATCTGGTCTTACAATTGCAGAATATTTCCGTGATGGAGCTGGAGAAGCTCAAGGCAAAGATGTCCTTTTCTTTGTTGATAATATCTTTAGATTTACACAAGCTGGTTCTGAAGTTTCTGCATTACTTGGTCGTATGCCTTCTGCTGTTGGTTACCAGCCAACCTTAGCAACCGAAATGGGAGCGATGCAAGAACGTATTACTTCAACTAAGAAAGGTTCTATTACATCTGTACAAGCAGTATATGTTCCTGCAGATGACTTGACGGATCCTGCGCCTGCAACAACTTTCTCTCACTTAGATGCTACTACAGTGCTTTCAAGGAAGATTGCAGAACTTGGTATTTACCCTGCGGTTGACCCATTGGATTCTACATCAAGAATTCTGACTAGAGATATTTTAGGTGATGATCACTACGACTGTGCACAGCGCGTCAAAGAGTTACTTCAAAAATATAAAGAATTACAAGATATCATTGCTATTTTAGGTATGGAGGAATTATCTGAAGAAGATAAACTGTCTGTATCCAGAGCAAGACGTGTACAGAGATTCTTATCTCAACCTTTCCATGTAGCAGAACAGTTTACAGGGCTTAAGGGAGTTCTTGTTGATATCAAAGAAACCATTAAAGGTTTCAATATGATCATGGACGGTGAGCTTGATCACATTCCAGAATCTGCTTTCAACTTAAAAGGTTCTATTGAAGAGGCTATCGAGGCAGGAGAAAAAATGTTGAAAGAAGAAGACTAGTAAAAAATATACTCAATGCATCTAGAAATAGTAAGTCCAGAACAAATTATACTCAGTGAAGAGGTTAAATCTGTGAATGTCCCAGGTATAAATGGAGAATTCCAAATTTTGGACAATCACGCGCCTGTAGTTTCGGTACTTCAAAAGGGCACCATTAAATTAGATTCCTCTGTAACATTGCCAAAAAAATCAAAGGATAAGTTTTATGAAAAAGATTCTAAATTAAACTTTGACATTTCTGGAGGTGTAATTGAATTACAAGACAATAAAGTGGTTATACTTATCGATTAATGATTATCGATGTAAAATAAAAAAAGGGCTAATCGATTCGATTAGCCCTTTTTTTATTTTGAAAACTTATCTAAATCGACATTTCAGGAATGTCACCTTCTATGATTAAATCGCCTTCTGTTGCTTTTTGAATTTCCTCGACGCTTACTCCTGGAGCACGTTCAAGTAATCTGAATTTTTTATCTACAATATCCAAAACAGCCATGTTTGTTACGATTTTGGTAACACATTCAACTCCGGTAAGAGGAAGTGAGCAGGACTTCAATAATTTGGATTCACCAGCTTTGTTGGTGTGCATCATAGCTACGATAATATTTTTTGCTGAACCTACGAGATCCATAGCACCGCCCATACCCTTCACCATCTTACCGGGAATTTTCCAGTTGGCTATGTTTCCATTTTGAGCGACTTCCATCGCTCCTAAAATAGTAAGGTCTACATGTTGACCACGTATCATTCCAAAACTCATAGAGGAGTCAAAAAAGCTAGCTCCAGGAAGAGCGGTGATCGTTTGTTTTCCAGCATTGATAAGATCTGCATCTACCTCTTCTTCCTTAGGAAAAGGTCCCATACCTAGAATTCCATTCTCACTTTGAAATTCCAATTCTATATCGTTACGAACGTAATTGGCTACCAAAGTTGGGATGCCAATACCAAGATTGACATAAAATCCATCCTGCACTTCTTGAGCAATTCGTTTCGCGATTCCATTTTTATCTAACATAATTATAATTTCTAAAGATGAATTTATGATTGAGTGGTTCGTTGTTCAATTCGCTTTTCATAGGTTTCTCCCTGGAAAATGCGCTGAACAAATATGCCAGGTATATGAACGAAATTTGGATCAAGCTCTCTGGGTTTTACTAATTCTTCAACCTCTACTACGGTGACTTTCGCTGCGCCACACATTAAAGGATTAAAGTTACGAGCAGTCCCTTTAAAAATCAAATTACCAGCTTCGTCACCTTTCCAGGCTTTAACGAAAGCAAAATCAGCTACAAAAGCTTTTTCCATAATGTGAGGCTTACCATCAAAGTCTCGTACTTCTTTACCTTCGGCTACTTCTGTACCATAACCTGCTGGAGTATAGAAAGCAGGAATTCCATTTTGCGCTGCTCTGCAGCGCTCTGCGAGCGTTCCCTGAGGAATTAATTCTACCTCCAATTCTCCGCTCAACATTTGGCGTTCAAATTCAGCATTTTCACCTACATAAGAGGATATCATTTTCTTGATTTGTTTCTTTTTTAAAAGAAGACCAAGACCGAAATCATCCACTCCGGCATTATTAGAAATACAAGTAACGTCTTGAATGTTACGCTTCACAAGCTCTTTGATAGAATTTTCTGGAATACCACTAAGACCAAAGCCTCCTAGCATAAAAGTCATACCATCTTGAACCCCTTCTAATGCTTCAGTTACATTATTTACAGTTTTATTAATCATTGATTTTTTATTTAGGTTGAAAATACTGAATTTTAGAACGCTTTCCAATTTTAAAAATATCGAAATAAAAATTATAATGAAGTTTTAGGTTTTTTCTTAAGACATCAGATTTAAGACGACTTTAATTTCAGTAGGCATTTTAAATTGTAATTTTAAAAAAAAAGCTTCATGTCCAAGACTCAGAATAACTTAATACACGCTACAAGCCCATATTTATTACAGCATGCGGGTAATCCAGTTAATTGGGAAGAATGGAGCCCGGAAGTACTCAATCGCGCAAAGAAGGAAAATAGGCCTTTGCTTATTAGTATAGGGTATGCAGCTTGTCATTGGTGTCATGTTATGGCTCACGAATCTTTTGAAGATGAAGAGGTGGCTAAGCTGATGAATAAACATTTTATATGCATAAAAATAGATAGGGAGGAGCGACCAGACATCGATCATATATATATGGAGGCTGCTCAAATGTTGACAGGTAGAGGCGGCTGGCCTTTAAATGCTTTTGCTTTGCCAGATGGTAGGCCTTTTTATGCAGCTACTTATTTTCCGAAAGATAACTGGAAGAAAGTCTTGGCAAATGTAGCAAAGGCTTATGATAACAGCTATGACCAATTATTGGAAACCGCAGAAAAGCTTACAGAAGGCATTAAAATAGGCCAGGAGTTTTCTCCGGTTGAAGCTAACGAAAACTTCAAAGTTTCCAATTATCGTGATTTTTTAATGAACTGGCGAAAACTAGTCGACCTTCAAAATGGTGGCTTCAACGGAGCCCCAAAATTTCCCATGTCCAATTCTTGGCAGTTTTTACTTCAATACTATCAAAATACTAATGATCATTTTGCTGCGGAGGCTCTTCTGAAAACTCTGGATGAAATGGCTTTTGGAGGGATTTATGATCAGATTGGGGGTGGTTTCTCAAGATATGCAGTAGACGATAAGTGGTTTGCACCTCATTTTGAAAAAATGCTTTATGACAATGCATTGCTTGTGAGTTTATACGCCAACGCCTATAAAACATTTCCAAAACTACATTATAAAAAAGTTATTTCTGAAACGATTGATTTTATAACACGGGAATTAAAACATTCTGAAGCAGGATTTTATTCAGCATTAGATGCCGATAGCGAAGGTGAAGAGGGGAAGTATTATGTGTGGAGGTATAAGGAGCTATCTGAATTGCTTTCTGACAAAGAATTAGCTTTAGTTGAGGACTATTTCAATATAACAAAACGCGGAAACTGGGAGTCTTCAAATAATATATTGTTTACAAATCAATCGCCTCAAGAGTATGCTAAAGCTAAAAATTTGGATGTTGAATCTTTTAATAAAGATCTTGAAAATTTAAAAGAAAAACTTGATTCTCGAAGAAAAAAAAGAATCCGTCCTGCGCTCGATGACAAACTAATCACATCCTGGAATGCTATGATGATTACTGGCTTTGTGGATGCCTTTAAAGCTCTGAGAAGGGAGAAATATCTCGAATTGGCTGAGTCAACTACTCAGTATTTATTGAAAACACGAATAATTGATAATAATCAACTTTTACGTACCCATAAAAACGATAAATCGATTACAGGTTTTCTTGAAGATTATGCTTTTACCATTGAGGCGCTTATCAATTTATATCAGGTCACATTTAAAATTGATTATTTAATGAAAGCGAAAGACTTTGTAGAAGTCTGCATTAAAGATTTCAAAACTGAATCCTCTTCGATGTTTCAATTCACATCAAAAAACAGTGAAGAACTAATTTCAAAAACATATGAAGTCAATGATAATGTAATTCCAGCATCAAACTCTTCATTTGCTAAGTCACTTTTTCTGTTGGGTAAATTTTTTGATAATGATAATTACTTGGAAGCCTCCAAACGAATGCTAAATCAGGTAGAGTCAAAATTATACAAATCCGGACCTTATGCAGCAAACTGGCAAATTCTTTACGGATGGTTGACATATCCTTTTTACGAAGTCGCTATAATGGGAGAAAAAGCTCAAGATTTGAGTCTTGAGCTTCAGGCAGAATATCATAGCAATTGTATTTTTCTTGGAGGTCAAAGTGAAGATCTGTCACTTTTAGAAAACAAGCTGCCAAAAAACTCTTCAGAAACGATTATTTACGTTTGTGAGAATAAAACATGTCAACAGCCTACTTCAGATATAGAAAAAGCAAAAGAACAATTGAAGTAATAACTTAATTAATCTTTATACATTTTTATTTCAGTTTCTCCTTTCATGTTTTTAGTAGCTCGGAACATCCCAGGTGTGTTGAATTCCATCACCACTTTTCCTTTGCTGTCAATTCCAATAATTCCTCCAGTTCCACCCATGTCTGTCAGCTTTTTTTGGATGACTCGTTGAGCTGCTTTTTCCAAACTAATGCCTTGGTATTCCATCATTGCAGAAATATCATGCGCGACAACACCTCTTATAAAATACTCACCATGACCCGTAGCAGAAATCGCACAGGTTTTATTATTAGCATAAGTTCCAGCACCTATAATTGGAGAATCTCCAATTCTACCGAACTTCTTATTTGTCATTCCTCCAGTAGAGGTTCCGGCAGCTAAATTCCCTTCTTTATCCAAAGCGGCACAGCCTACAGTTCCGTATTTTTCATTACTTAGGTAAAATTCGTTGGAAGAAACACCCTGTTCTCTTGCTTTGGAGGATTCTAATGCTTTTTTTCTTCTTTCGGTAATGAAGTAAGCATTATCAACAAATTCAAGCTCGTGCAGTTTTGCAAACTCTTCCGCGCCAGATGCGCTAAGCATCACATGATCTGATTCTTCCATAACCTTTAAAGCTAAATTGATAGGGTTCTTGATGTGCTGAACTCCAGATATAGCTCCTGCATTCCTGGTTTTACCTTCCATTATGGAAGCGTCTAATTCTGCAACACCACCTGCATTCAAAACAGCGCCTTTGCCAGAATTGAAAAGTGGAGAATTTTCCATAACGTTAATAGTTTTTTGAACAGCTTCAAGAGCAGTTCCTCCTTCTGAGAGAATTTTATGTCCAACGCTGATGGCTTCTTCAAGTTTTTCTTCATAAGCTTTTTGCAAGGAGTCCGTCATGTTTTCTTTTTTGATAACACCAGCTCCACCATGAATAACAATTCCGAATTTTTGTTCCTGCGGAATATTTTTTTCTTTGCTAAGTTTTGGCGAATCGTGACATGCAATGAAAAGTAAACTAATGAGTAATAAAATTGAGTATTTCATGATTTATAGGTTTAATAAGTAATCTAAAGCAGATTTATCTATGGTTATTAAATTGGAGGAGGGTAGACGTTTCAAAAGTCTCTGCCAGCGCTCATCGTTCATAAATAAACGTTCAAATATAGGAATAGACATTTTAACTTGATCAGAATTTACAAGAGCAACAGCTTTCCAGAATTTTATTTCTTCATTATTAGGTAATAACTTTTCAGCTGTATGATAAGCTTCCAAAGCTGCTTTTGGATCTTCATTTTCCATGGCAACATCACCTTTCTCCATATATTCATAAGCCCTGTGGCTATTAAGGAGACGTGAAAGTTCTTCTACAGGAGTTTTATGGTCTTCAACTCTTAAATCTATCTTTTTATCTAGCCACGGCTGTTCCGGAGCATCTTTGCCGACAACTATAAGTGCAGAAGATTGTTTCCCTCTTATGTCACCTCCGCTTGCTTGAGCAGCTTTCATAGCAGCAACAACACGTTCTGCAAGATCAAGACCACTATTTTCTTCAAAAGCGGCTCTCATCGCGTAAACAACGTTTTCATCTTCCATCATATTGGCTTGTATGCTATAAGTGTCCTCTACAAGATGAAGAGCAGCCTCTACACATTTTTCTCCAGTAAAAGCGGCGATTGTTCCATCATTGGAAAGCATAGCTACTTGCCTAAACGCAGCACCTTCATCTTCCTTTTTTAACTTTTCTAAAGCTTCAGAAGCAGTAAGACCTTGTTCCATCAACTTTAATCCTTCATAGCCATAGCGTTGATTTACAAATGACTGAGTGGCTACAACACCAACTCCAGACTTCCCCCATGGAACAGCAGTGCCTACAGAAAACCAATGGCTCTGTACACCTACAGCCATATCGCCTGTTTTTGGATCTTGAGCTACAATCGAAAAAGTATGAGCAAATTTATCTGAGTTTGCAGGTTTCTGAGCATATGAAGCAAATTGAATAAGAAAACCGCAAAAAATTATGCATTTATAAATCATTTTTTAATTTTATATAATAATAATGAGTTTTTAATTTTAAGTTCATATCATTTTTTGAACGAAAATAAATTTCAATATATGCCAATAGATCTCTTACAGTTAAAAAAGCTTTTGGACTTTTTTGAATTGCCTAGCTTTTTAGTGTCAAATCCCAATGGTAAATTTAAAGTTATTGGATTGAATAATAAACTTAAAGTTAAGTCTGATGGAGAAAGAAAAATTAAAAATAATATAGAATTGGAGGAGTTCTTGAAAGAGAGCTTTGGATTGGAAAGGCAAATGGTTTCAAAGTTTACCAAAAAATTGAGTAAACTGAAAGTTTCAAAACCGCAAAAATCTTCGCATTTTATTGAATTTTCTCAAGATAATCAAACCCTTAAATTTGATTGCAAACTTCTTAATTTTGAAGAGCAATCCTTCTTTTTTATCAGTATTCAATATGAACGAACAGAGACTGATGAAATTGAAAATCTAGAAATCGAGTTTTTTAAAAGAATTTTTGAATCTCTTCCTCTTGGAATTGGTGTGAATACAATTGATAAATCTAAGACCGTCTATGTCAATAGTAAATTCACTCAAATTTACGGTTGGGATCAAAAGGAACTTGAAAACGTTGCCACATTCTTCAAAAAAGTATATCCAGATGAAGCTTACAGAAAGGAAGTTTCTAAAATGATAATGGATGATATTCATTCTGGAGACTCCCAAAGAATGAATTGGAAAAACCTAAAGATCACAACTAAAACTGGTGAAATAAAGATAGTTAATGCTAAAAATATTCCTCTTTATGACCAAGGTCTCATGATTTCTACAGTAAGAGATGTGACTGAAAATTATAGAATCCAAGAAGAATTAAGAAAAGCAAAAACTAAATTTGATTTAGCAGCGCAAGCTACATCCGATGCTGTGTGGGAATGGGACCTGAAGGAAGGTGAGTTGTACTGGGGAGATGGTTATGAAAGGCTGTTTGGATATAATTTAGAAAAAAACACAGTCTCTAGAGATTTCTGGGAATCCAAAATTCATCCAAATGATCTTAAGCCCTTTTTTGATAGTTTACAAGAGGCTTTGGATGACAAAACTTTATCTAAATGGACATTTGATTATAGATTTCAAAATCGTGATGGGGAATATGCCAGTGTAAGAGAAAATATCGTAATCGTAAGAAATGAAAAAGGGAAACCAACACGACTTGTTGGTGCGTTACAGGATATCACCAAACCGCTAAAACGCGAAAATCATCTTAATTTATTAGAAAAGTTAGTAGGTGGAACGAAAGATGCTATTTTGGTCACAGAGGTAAAGAGTAATAGCTTTCTAGAGTCTGAAATTGTCTATGTCAATTCTAGCTTTCAAAATTTATTTGGATTTGATGTTGCTCACATTTTAGGAAAAACTCCCCTGGAATTTTATGTAACTCCTAAAAACAGGGAAATGTTTCTAGAATTAGAAACAGAACTCGGGCAATGGAACTCTGTTGATGCTGACATCATAAGTTACACCAAAAATGATCTTGAATTTTGGAATAACCTTTCAATCACGCCCATTGTAAATGATGAAGGATGGTACACGCATTGGATGATAGTAAATAGAGATGTAAACGACCTCAAAACCAGTAGAAATAAAAGGGAGCTTTTAACCTTTACACACAAGGCTTTTCAAGGTAACGATTCTATGGAAAGTACGCTATGCAAAATTTCTTTAAAGATAGAAGATCTGGTAGGAAGTGAATTTTGTGAGTTTTGGTTAGTGGATAACTATTCAGAAGGATTGTCACAATCTTTAAGATTTAAAGAAGGTGAGCCAGTAGATCGTGCTTCTGAGCTTTTAAATTATAGATCTAAAAATTTTGCAAATGAGATTTTTGAAACTAATACATCTAAGATCTTAATTCATGAAAAAGAATCAAATTCGGAAGAAAAAAATAGAATAAAATTAAGTTACGGATTTCAAATTCGATCTCATGAAGTATGCTTAGGGGTTGTTATTCTTGGATTTCGTGACACCTATTCAAGAGAAGAGACTTTGGCTTCTATTTTTGATGAATTCTCGATTCAGCTTGCAAATGAGATTTTGAGAAAACGAACTGAAAAAGAAATGAGTATCTTTTTTGAATATACTCCAGACTTTTTAAGTGTTGCTGGGAAAAATGGATATTTGAAAAAAATAAATAAAAGAGCTTCTGAAATTTTAGGTTACAGTAATGAATTCTTTTTGGCAACACCGCTATTAAAATTTATAGAAGAAGGTGATCGACAAAAGGCTTTAGAATTATTAAATAAAGCAAGAGAAAATAAAGGTTACTATTCCGATGAGATACAAATCATATCTCAAAATTCTGAAATTCTGAATGTACATTGGACGGCTTTTAGTCTTGAAGGCGGTAACGATGTTTTCTGTGTTGGGAGAGATATTACGGCTTATAAAGAGAATTTAAGTGTTTTAAAAACTGAAATAGAAAAATTCAAAATAATAGCAGAAACAGTAAAAGATGCTGTTTGGGACTTTGATATAATCACAGAACAAATGAATTGGGGAATAGGTCTCAAAAAACTTTTTGGCTATGATCCAGATGACTTTGGCAAAGCCGAGGAAATATGGCTGGGAAAGATTCATCCAAAAGACAGAAGTCGTGTTAAGAAATCTTTTGATTCAGCAATAGCAAACTTTGAACAAGATGAATGGAAGGAAGAATATGAGTTCAGAAAAAAAGATGGTTCTTACGCCAATGTTTATGATAGAGGAAAAATTATAAAGAGCGAGAGCGGAAAACCGGTTAAAATGGTCGGTTCCATGCAAGATATTTCAGAATTTAGACAATATGAAAACATGCTTGAAAGTCTCAATCGCAGGCTTATAATTCAAACGGAGTCCTTAGCAAAGTCAAATAAGGATCTTGAAGAGTTTGCATACATAGCTTCGCATGATTTGCAAGAGCCACTTAGAATGGTTACTGGGTTTTTAACACGTTTGGAACAGAAGTATTCAGGGAAACTTGATAAAAAGGCAGAAGAATACATTAATTTTGCTGTAGATGGAGCTAAGCAAATGCGCCAAATCATTTTAGGATTGCTTAATTTCTCTAAAGTAGGTAGAAGTGACCTTACTTTAACAGAAGTTGATATAAATTCAGTTATAAAGGATGTTGAAATACTTTTACATGATGCAATTAAAACAAAAGGAGCGAAGATAGAAGTCGGTAAACTTCCTGTAATCTATACTGTTGAAGATGAGTTAAAAGAAGTGTTTTTAAATCTTATTGAGAATTCAATTAAGTATTCTCAACCCAACATCACTCCAAGAATTTATATTGATTATGAAGAACTTCAAGACTATCATATATTAAGTGTTGAAGATAATGGCTTGGGTATTTCAAAAGAATATTTCAAGAAGATCTTTGGAATTTTTCAAAGATTACATGGTCAAAGTGAGTATTCGGGTACCGGAATAGGCTTAGCAATTGTTGAAAAAATAATTAATAATTTCAAAGGTGAAGTTTCCTTAGAATCAGAACTTGGAAAAGGTTCAAAATTCATAATTAAACTTCCAAAAAAGTATATAGATAATGAAAAATCCACCGATTCCTAGTAATGAGGCAGATAGGCTGAAAGAATTATATAGCCTGAAATTGCTAGACAATCTCCCTGATGAAGATCTTGATTTGATTACCAAATTAGCTTCAGATATCTGCGGAACTAAAGTTTCCCTGGTGACTCTTATTGATACAAATACCCAGGTGTTTAAATCTAAGCACGGGACTGAGCTAGAAAAAACTTCAAGAGACATTGCATTCTGTTCACATGCTATCAATACTCCAGATAAAATGCTTATAGTTAACGATGCTACTCAAGATGAGCGTTTCAAAGACAATCCTTTGGTCACTGAGCAACCTCATATTGCTTTTTACGCTGGAATGCCGCTTTCGACAAAAGATGGTCTCGCACTTGGTACACTATGTGTTCTCGATTCCAAACCTAAAGTTCTTTCAGCATCTCAAATAGAATCTTTAAAATCTCTTGCAAAATTAGTAGAGCGATTGTTTGAGTCTAAGCAAAAGTCTCTTGATCTTGAAAAAGTTTACGATCAACTAAAATTACACAAAGACCAAACAGAAGAGGTTGCATATACAATTGCTCATGATCTCAAAAATCCACTTGATAGTATTCATGGATTTTTAGAATTATTACAACATGAGTCTGGCACTAGTCTAGGAGATGAGGCTCTTGAATATATTGATTATGCAAAGCAGAGTACTCAAAAAATGACAAGTCTTATATATGAAATACTTGCATTTGCTAAGGTTACATCACAACGCGATGAAAAGGAACAAGTTGATGTAGAATCTCTTATTCAAAACATCATGGAGCTCAATCTACCAACTATTAGATCAGAAAATATAGAAATTGAGTTTAATAACTTGCCTGTAATAAATACTTCAAAAGTTTCACTTTCTTCAGTTTTAAGAAACTTGATAGGTAATGCTATTAAATATAGAGCTGCTGAAAGACCACTAAAGATTAAGATCACCATTAAAGATAAGATCGACGAATGGCTTGTGAAAGTAAGTGATAATGGTAAGGGGATAGAAGAGCGAAATCTTGAAAAGATTTTCAGACCTTTTTATAAAGAGAATAATGCCAATACTGATGGAGTAGGTATGGGTTTGGCTACATGTAAAAAAATTATATTAAATTTAGGTGGTAAAATTTGGGTAGATTCTCAATTTGGTGAGCGAACTACCTTCAGTTTTACAATTCCAAAATAGAATATTTATAATGAACACTTTCAAAATTTTAGTTGTCGAGGATAATGATGGAGATGTTTTGATGATTACTGAAGCTTTGGAAGATTCAGAATTCGTAACTAAACAATGGGTTGTGAAGGACGGGAAGGCAGCTCTAGATTTTTTATCAAAAAAAAATTCATATAAATCTGTAGAGACTCCAGATCTGGTATTGCTCGATCTTAATTTACCTAAGTACAACGGACTTGAAGTTTTAAAGATTATAAAAAATGATGATGTTTTGAAGACTATTCCTGTTGTCATTTTTACAACATCATCTTCAAAAACTGATGTAATTGAGAGTTATCAAAATCATGTAAATTGCTATATAACCAAACCTCAAGACGCAGCAGGTTTTATGGAAGCTGTTACAAAAATAGAAGAATTTTGGATAAACCATGTAATCTCACCAAGCTTCCCTAGGCCATGACTACAATCAGAAAAGTGCTTAATATTCTTATCGTTGAAGACAACCTCGGCGATTACACGCTTGTGAAGGAATATTTGGAAGAGCGTTTTCAATATTTGACTTGTCAACATGCTATAAATTACAAGGAGGCAAAAGCTTTACTTGGTAGTGAATCCAAATTTGATGTCATTTTTCTAGATTTAACACTACCAGACTTATCTGGAAAGCCACTTATAAAAAAAGTTGTAAAGATTGCAAGCCAGACTCCTGTTACCATTTTGACAGGTTCACTTAATCTTAATTTTTGCATAGAATCGCTTCAGCTTGGAGCTTCAGACTATTTATTTAAAGATGAATTGAATCCGAATTCACTTTTCAAAAGCATTAATTATACGATTGAAAAGCAAAAACAAAGATTAAAACTACTTGAGTCCGAGAAAAAATACAGTGATTTATTTCATTTTTCACCGGTAGCTATGTTTGTATATGACGTAGATACATTAAAATTCTTAGATGTAAATTCAGCCGCAACAGAGCTATTTGGGTACGAAAAGGAAGAATTCCTTTTAATGTATCTTCATCAAATCCTTTTTTCAAAAGAAACAGATGTGTTTCTGGGAGCCCTCAGGAAAACAATCCATAAGGATAATTATCGTTTCGATGATTATTTTTTATACAGAACAAAAACAGGAGAGGAAATAAGAGCAGAAATTACAATAAAAACTATTATTTTTCAAAATAGAAAAGCTAAACTCGTAGTTGCCAAGGATATTACAGAGCGTTTGCTACATTATAAAGCATTAGCCTCACAGAATGAAAAACTGAAACAAATAGCTTGGCAACAATCTCATGAGATGCGTTCACCTGCCTCTAAGATTTTAGGTATTGTAGAGTTGTTGAACACAGATACCTGCTCTAAGGAAGAACAAGAACTTCTTATTCAGGAAATTGGCAGTACAATGAAAGAGCTAGATGATGTTATAAGGTCTATTTCTAAAAATGCAAAACAAATTGAACCAAAAAATAAGTAAGGAATGAACTTAGAGGTTTTAAACGTAGACGACGATAAAATGGTGCTTTTTATTCATGAAAAAATGATGATTCATTCAGAGTTTTCAAATTCACCAAAATCATTTGAAAATGGTTATTTAACCTTAACCTACATTTCGGAAAATAAATCTGAAGATAAAAAATTTGTCATTTTTCTAGATGTCAACATGCCCAATCTCGATGGATGGGATTTTATGGATGAGTTAGAAAAGCGTGAATTGGACAGCTATTGCTATATTTTCGTGGTTACTTCTTCTATAGATTCTAGTGATAAAGACAGAGCAGCGACGTATGACGCTGCTATAGGATTTGTCGAAAAACCATTAAGTATAGATAGACTTAAAGAGTTGAAGAAAACAAAAGAATTACTTCCGTTTTTTGATTAAGCCTTAATCTTCTAATTCTTCATCTCCAGTATAAGCATCATATTCTGGGTATAAAAAGTTGTTATAAGGAAACCTTGTGATGTGAATATCTCTTACAGTTTCGTAAACTTTTTTTCTGAATTCTTCAATATTTTCTTTTTCTGTAGCAGATATGAAAAGAACTTTGTCACCTTGTCTTTGCATCCAAGTCTTCTTCCATTCTTCTAACGTATAATGTTGGTAAGATCGTTCTACCATCAAATCGTCATCATCTATAGTTTCTGGCTCATAATTATCGATTTTATTGAATACCATAATACATGGCTTATCTCTAGCTTCGATGTCATCTAGAATACTGTTTACAGATTCAATGTGATCTTCAAAGTTCTCATGAGATATATCTACAACGTGCAAAAGCAAATCTGCTTCTCTGACTTCGTCCAAAGTGGATTTAAAAGACTCTATCAGTTGAGTTGGAAGTTTTCTAATAAAACCTACGGTGTCAGTTAATAGAAAAGGTAGATTTCTTATCACCACTTTTCTAACTGTCGTATCTAATGTGGCAAACAGCTTGTTCTCAACAAAAGCTTCACTTTTACTTATAACATTCATCAATGTAGACTTACCAACGTTGGTGTATCCTACCAAAGCAACTCGCACAAGACTACCTCTGTTGCCGCGTTGGACAGCCATCTGTTTATCGATAGTTTTTAGTTTTTTCTTTAGTAAAGTGATTTTATCTCTAACGATACGTCTATCGGTTTCAATTTCAGTTTCACCAGGACCACGCATACCGATACCCCCACGTTGACGCTCAAGGTGAGTCCAGAGTCCTGCAAGTCTTGGTAATAGATACTCGTATTGAGCAAGCTCTACTTGAGTACTGGCATAACTTGTTTTGGCCCGTTGAGCAAAAATATCCAGTATAAGGTATGTCCTGTCTACAACTTTACATTTTAGAATTTTTTCAATATTTTTCTGTTGAGCTGGAGATAATTCATCATCAAAAATAGCTGTACCAATTTCATGCTCTTCAACATAATCTCTTACCTGCTCTAGTTTTCCCTTGCCAATAAAGGTTTTGGGATGAGGTACATCTAATTTTTGTTGAAATCGTTTTTTAACCTCACCTCCTGCTGTGTAGGTGAGAAATTCTAATTCGTCAAGGTACTCTTTGGATTTCTCTTCATCCTGAGATTGATTTATGATACCAATGAGAACTGCAGTTTCGTATGTTGTAGTTTTTGCTTCTAGCATAGAATAATTTGTTATGTAAAATTATGAAAAATACTTCAGTTAATTCTGAATTTAAGATTTCTGAAGTATATGTAACTTTTGAAGATAAATTTATTTTCTATTCAACTTTTGAAAGTAAGTATAGCTTAAATACTAAAAATTCGCTTAATTCGTTTATTGTAATAAAATAAAACTATCATGAATCTCAAAAAGTACCTTCTAGCTTTCTCATGTGTCATATTGTTCTGTTCTTGTAGCTCAGATGATTCAGATGAAATTGATAATGCACAGGCAGATTGTAAGATATCACAAGGAATATCTCCCAAT
Source organism: Psychroflexus salinarum (assembly GCF_042677225.1). Lineage (NCBI taxonomy): Bacteria > Pseudomonadati > Bacteroidota > Flavobacteriia > Flavobacteriales > Flavobacteriaceae > Psychroflexus > Psychroflexus salinarum. The sequence continues at coordinate 109,088 of NZ_JBHTIV010000005.1, read as the reverse complement.
CAAAATCCAGATGGATTGAATGATAATTTTGATTTGTCTTGTCTGGCAGATCGAACTGGTATTGCAACTCTAGAAATTTTCGACAGAAATGGCTTGAAAATTTATGGAAGAGCTAACTACAGAGATGAATTTGTTGGTCAAAACGACAATGGAGATGATCTTGTCACTGGAACTTATTTTTACACCATTACTTTTGAAGCAGAAGATCCAGAATATGGCGTAACCAATAAAGGCTCGCTTTACATAAATGTTGAACAATAAATTAAATTATAAAGCAATTTCTCTATGAAAATTAGATATATCCCAATTTTAGGAGCTTTGTTGTTGCTGGCTACACAAGAAATCTCTGCACAGCAAGACCCTCAGTACACCCAATACATGTACAATATGAACGTTGTTAATCCTGCCTATGCTGGTTCCAAAGAAAATTTATCGGTAGGAGCTTTGTATAGAGATCAATGGTCTGGATTGGAAGGGTCACCACAAACATTCACATTCAATGCACATTCTCCGGTGGGGAACGGTTTTGGTTTAGGTGTTTCGGGTATAAATGACCAAATTGGTGATGTAGAGCAAACTAATATTTTTGCAGACATATCTTACACTTTAGACCTTGGTAAAAGTAGTAAGCTAGCTTTTGGTATAAAAGCAGGAGCAAGATTTCAAAGTATTGGGTTTACAGATTTATATTTTCAAGATGGTGCAGATCCTGCTTTTCAAGAAGATATTGATGAAACTTATCCAAATTTAGGTGCAGGTCTTATGTATTATACAGACAAATTTTACGTTGGTCTTTCCGTACCAAACTTTTTAAGCTCAACTCACCTGGAAGTTGATGGCAGAGAATTTGGCTCCGAACAAAAACATTACTTCTTGACTGCAGGTTACGTTTTCGATGTGAACGATAACATAAAATTTAAGCCTTCTACTTTAGTCAAATCTGAATTTAATTCAGACATATCTTTTGACGTAAATGCAAACTTCTTGTTTTATGATAAGTTTGAAGTTGGCGCTTCCTACAGATATGAAGACGCCATTAGTGGTTTGGCTAGTGTAAGAGCTACAAACTGGATGCAGATCGGTTTTGCATATGATGCAACTCAGTCTAATCTTAAAGAACCTTCCTATGAAGCTTTTGTTATTTTCGACATCTTCTTCAAAAAGAAAACCTATGTCTCGCCTCGTTATTTTTAATTTGAAATGATTCCACCAATGAAAAAATTATATATTCTTAGTATGTTTTGTTGTTTGTTCACCATTAGTTTATGGTCTCAAAATAGCGACACCAAAAAAGCAGATAAGCATTTTGATAGATTTGAATATGTCGATGCTATTGATGCTTATGAAAAACTAATCCGCAAAGGAAAAGCAAATAGCCATGTATATAAGCAACTAGCGATAGCAAACTATAAAACATCAAACTTTGAAGATTCTGAAAAATTTTATAAGCGATATCTAAGAAATAGTAGAAATGCTTCTTCTGAAGATTATTACAACTATGCTCAAACGCTTTTAATCAACCAAAAAACTGAAGATTACAAAAAGGCGATGCTCGACTTTTCTGAAAAAGCACCTAGTGACTCTAGAGCCAAAGCTTTTTTAGAAAATCCTGATTATCTTGAAGATCTGAAGTCAATGACTCCTAGATTTCAGTTGAATCCATTGAGTTTAAATTCTGAATATTCCGACTTTGGCGCTTATGAGCATGGAGGTAAATTATATTTTGTGTCTGCTAGGAATGAAACTAGAAAAACCTACGGCTGGAACAAACAGCCAACTTTAGATCTTTTTGTTGCAGATAATGTTGCTGGAACCTTCAAAAATTCTAAAGAGATAGAAGGTGAGATTAACACCAAGTTTCATGAAGGTTCTGTTGCTATAACAAATGATGGCTCCACTATATATTTCACTAGGAATGACTATGTTAATGGAAATTATAGAAAAGATGACGAGGGTATCAATCACTTGAAAATTTACAAAGCAACACTGGTTAATGGTAGTTTCCAGGATATTCAAGACCTGCCATTCAACGATGTTTCTTTCTCCAATGCCAATCCTGCATTGAGTCCCGATGAAAGCAAACTGTATTTTTCTAGCGATAGGCCAGGAGGTTATGGAGCTTCAGATCTTTATGTTGTTCAGATAGAAGGTGATGGAAGCTTTGGTAAGCCAAGAAATCTTGGACCTACAGTCAATACAGAACGAAGAGAGAGTTTTCCGTTTATTGATCAAGAAAATACGTTATACTTTTCTAGCGATGGTCATTTAGGCTTAGGCGGTCTTGATGTATATTATGCTAAAAGAGACTCTGGAGGTTTTCTTCCTCCTCAAAATTTAGGTTCACCTCTCAATAGTAGATCAGATGATTTTGCTTTCACCTATAATGGGAGTGTAGAAAAAGGCTATGTATCTTCTAACCGAACAGAAAAGAAGAAAGGAGAACGAATAGATAATATTTACAGAGCAAATTTGATACATCCATTAGAGCAAACATCTCTTTTGGTAGAGGTTGTTGATGCCAAAACAGACAGATTTTTAGAAAATGCACAAGTCATTTTTTATGGTGAGGATCAAAATGAATTTTCTAGAAGCCGAACAAATGACAGTGGTTTAAGTAAAAACTTTTTACCTACAGGTCAAAAATTTGATTTACAGGTAAACATGAAAGATTATCAAAGCCAATCGATTTCAATGCGTGTTCCTGAGACCCAAATGTTAATAAAAGTAGCTTTAGAACCCGAAGTTTCTCAGGCAGAAGCTGAAATGTTAATCTTGCAAGAACGTATATTTTTCGAATATGACGATGCAACTATAAGACCCGAAGCAGCTCTGGAACTTGATAAATTGATCTCAATTTTGAAAGAAAATCCAGAACTGAATATCAAGGTTATAAGTCATACAGATGAAAGAGGCTCTAAAGCTTATAATATGGAGTTATCTCAAAAAAGAGCTGAGAATACTGTAAACTACTTAGTAGAAAATGGTATTGATGCAAGTAGGTTAACTTCAGAAGGAAAAGGAAAGACAGAGCCTGTCAATAATTGTGATTCTGGCTGTAGTGAAGAAGAGCACGAAGAAAATAGAAGATCTGAATTTAAAGTTGTTGAGTAATTCTAAAAATTTAATCGCAAAAATCCTTCAGCATTTTAGTTGAGGGATTTTTTTATATTTACTAAGCGGTAAATAAGCCATTATGGAAAAAACTAAATGCCTTTCTTGTGAAGAACCCATTACAGGGAGAATTGACAAAAAGTTTTGTTCTGATTATTGCAGAAGCACATATAATAATCGGCTTAATAGTGATGCCACCAAGGTTGTGCGAAATATCAACAATAGGTTGAAAAAAAATTATAGAATTTTAAAAAGCATTAACAAAGATCAAAAAACAAAAACTACTCGGGATAAATTATTAGAAAAAGGATTCAATTTCACCTATTTCACAAGTCTTTACACTACTAAAAGCGGTCGTGTTTATTACTTTGTTTACGATCAAGGTTACTTACCTTTAGAAGATGATTACTACGCATTAGTAAAACGAGATTAATGAGAAAAAGTTCCTATAAAGCCATTGTCAGTCTGCTAGTGATAGCAGCTTCAATTTGGTATATTTTCTACGATTTATATCCTTCAGAAATTACAGATTTATCAACTCAGCCTTCAGAATTTTCAACCCTTAGAGCATTTGAACATGTTAAGAGTATTGGAGATGAGCCACATTATATCGGTTCTCGCGCACATAATTCCAAGCGAAATTATATCGTCAACGAGCTTGAAAAGTTAGACCTTCAAGTTCAGACTCAGCAAGGTTTTGTTTTGTCAAAAAACGGAGTTCTTACTGCACCACAGAATATTATTACAAGGTTAAAGGCCAATAATTCACAAGAAAACTCCAAAGCTCTATTATTATTAACACATTACGATTCTGCAGTGCATTCATCTCCTGGAGCAGCGGATGCAGCTTCTGGTGTAGCTACAATCCTGGAATCACTTAGAGCTTTTAAGGCTTCAAATTCTTCTTTTCAAAATGATATTATAATTGTCTTTACAGATGGAGAAGAAGTTGGGCTTTCTGGTGCAGAACTTTTTGTAAAGGAACATCCCTGGATAGATGAGGTTGGATTGGTTCTTAATTTTGAATCTCGTGGGAGTGGTGGCCCTAGTAACATGATTGTAGAAACCAATTATGGCAATTCCGGTTTAATTGAACTTTTTGGAAAAGCTCAGGGAGAACACCCATTGGCAAATTCACTTATGTATAGTGTTTACAAACTTTTACCGAACGACACCGATTCTACGATTTTCAGAGAAATCGCAGATGTTCCAAGTTTTTTCTTTGCGTTTATAGATGACCATTACGATTACCACACAGCTTTGGATATCCCAAAGCGTCTCGATAAACGATCTCTTGCTCACCAGGGCGATTACTTGATGTCTACATTGGATGAATTCTCCAATTTAGACTTAACAGATTTGAAATCAGATCAAGATAATGTTTATTTTACTGTTACTGGTTTTGGTCTTTTTGATTATCCGTTTTCCTGGGTTTGGTTCATTTATACAATTGCTCTCGTCGTTTTTGTTGCTTTACTAATTTTTGGTTTCAAAATTAATTCTTTAAACAGAAGAGAAGTCTTTTTAGGCTTTGTGCCTTGGTTTTTAAGTTTAGTTATCGCTGGATTAGTAACCTATCTCGGGTGGCAATTTATTTTAGAATTATACCCGGATTATTCAGCTATTCTGCAGGGATTCACTTACAACGGACATGATTATATTGTGTTTTTTGTAGCGCTAACTTTATTTATTCTGTTTTCGATTTATCAGTCATTTGATGAAAAACTGAACCCGAAAAACGCAATGGTAGCACCACTATTTACTTGGTTCGTTGTTATTTTTCTATTGAATATCTTTTTGAAAGGAGCTGCATTCTTCATTATTCCTTTATTATTTACACTCTTAGCTTTTTTCTTGATGATCAGGTTTCAAGTCCCTTCCTATCTTTTTCTTCTGATTTTAATACTACCATCTTTAAGCATTATAGCTCCATTTATTCAGTTTTTCCCTGTTGGACTTGGTCTTAAGATGACAGTGGTTAGTGCTGTTTTTACGGTTTTACTTTTCGGAAATTTGCTTCCTGTTTTTGGCTACTTTTCTGTAAAAAGAGGAGTGGCAGCTATGGCTTTGCTTGTAGCTATTGGCTTTTTTATCAAAGCTCATTTACATTCAAATTTTACAGAAGAAAGCCCTAGACCAAATAGTTTAGTTTACACTTTAGACACCGAATCCAACTCTGCCACTTGGAATACTTACGATGAAAATTTAGACTCATGGACTTCACCTTATTTTGAAACCTATGAGGATCTGACTAGTGCAATTGATTATCAAAGCAAGTACAATACAGCTTACACTAAAGCCTCTGAAGCGGAAATGATTCCTGTTAAAAGCTCCACCATTCAAGTTGATACTTTAGAAGCATCTCAATCTTATTTGAAAAAATTCAGAGTTCAGTTAAATTATAAAAGGAACCTTAACAGAATAATTGTTTCAGAACCTTCCCAGTTTAATTTTAGATCGTTCAAGGTCAATGGAGAAATTGCAGATAATTATGGAAATGATCCCCATAAATATCATGTTCATAAAAACCGTTTCAAGGATAACATTATTGATTATTATGTGGTAAACCAGGAGCCACTATATTTTGAATTTGAGGTCGATAAAGACCAAGACATAGAATTTGTTTTCAATGAAATAAGTTTTGATTTGTTTTCACATCCGTTATTTTCTGTAAAAAAGAGACCAAAAGATAAAATGCCAAAACCCTTTGTTGTAAACGATGCCATTATCACCAAGCAGAAATTAAGATTATGATAAAACAACAAGTATCAATTTTAGGTTGTGGATGGTTGGGATTACCGCTTGCTAAGCATTTAATAAAAAATGGATGGGAAGTTAAAGGATCTACAACATCTTTAGAAAAAATTGAAAAGCTCGAATCTGAAGGCATTCAAGCTTTTAAAATTGAACTTCAGGAAGACAAAATCATAGGAGAGATTCATAGTTTTTTAGAAAACTCTGAACTTCTCATTATTGACATTCCACCTGGATTGAGAAGTGATCCAAATTCTAATTTTACCGCTAAACTCAAAAAGCTCTCGGAGACAATTCCAGAATCAAGTATTAAAAACATCCTCTACGTAAGTTCCACGGGAGTTTTTCAAGACCACGAATCCATTCCAACCTTTACTGAACATTACAAGTTTACACAAAGAGAAGTTGCTAATAACCAATTGATCCAGGCAGAACAATTATTACTGACTTTCAAAAAAGCTGAAACTAGTGTAATAAGGTTTGGAGGTTTAATCGGAAACAATCGACATCCTGTTAAATACCTTGCAGGCAAACCAGACATCAAAAACCCTGAAGCCCCCGTAAATTTGATTCATCTTGACAATTGCATTTTACTGATTTTAGAGATAATTCAGCAGGGAAAATTCGGAAAGATTTTCCATGGGGTTGAAGCCGTTGATTCTACAAAAGAAGAGTACTATACCAAAAAGGCTAAGGAATTTGATCTCCAAACTCCTGAATTTGATCACGAAATAATTTCAGTAGGCAAAAACATCAGTATGACGTGGACTGCTAAAGAGTTAGATGTAGGGGTTCCAAAAAAGGTGTGAGTGATATTTCTTTATTTTTTTAATTTTTACTCATCTCCAATAGCTATCTGGATGAGACTTACAGCTTAAAAATTAAGACTTTTAGGCTCTGGAAGAATCCAGTCATTGTGAAAGAAATAATTCCACTCTATGGTTGTCAAATCTAGTTTTGGATCTATTAGAAATTCTGACTTTCTCCCGTTTAAACTAACTTTTATTCGGGTGTAAATTTCAATAGGAATGTTTTTTTCAGCGTATTCTTTTCTCAGCTTTTGGGTGAATTGATAAATGCCATCTGGTTTTAAAAGATTGCGTTTTTGTTTTGGGGTTAAATACTCATCAAGTTTGACATATTCAGTTTTGCCCGTATTCAAATTTTTGACTTGAAAACTGGCATAGCCACTTTTCGACCTAAGCATCATCCTCCAGCTCATTCGGTGACCTTCTTCTGTCCAGAAAACATTGCTATTAATAAAATGATGGCGAATGGGAAGTAGCAGCTGTATTGTAAACCAAATCACAAAAAAGGTTTTAAGTACTGGTGCTAAATTTGGAATTTTAGTTTCTGATGATTTGTAAAAGGGTTTGAACTTGAGGAATTTCCTGTGAATGTATTCTTTTGGGAAAAAGAACACTGTAAATGCTAGAGACATGTATGGGAAAATCCCAATTTGAAAGACGATGCTGTTAAATAAATGGAAAAACACACTTATCCAAAACATAGGAACCCTTGTTCGTTTCCACAAAAGCAATGGAACAACAAGCAAGTCAAATAAAACTCCAAAATATACAATACTCATGTGCACCCAGGGTTCTTGGAGCAAGTCACCAACCAGCCAATAGTGTGCTTTGCCTTTCATCAAAAGTTCTGGAAAGGTGCCGTTGAGCCAATCTGGATATAGTTTAGCAAGACTCGCATAAGTATATACAATCCATATTTGACCTATAAGAAACAGAACTACCCAATTGGGCATACTGATGGATTTCAGGTCTGGATTTTTTCTTGTATCTGCAGAAAAGTATCTATGTGCAGGAACGATGCACATGAAGATAAGCAGAAGAATGAGTAAATAGTAATGGTTGTTGTAAGACGTTTTCTGCATCAGGTAAACGCAGGTCCAGAGGAGTGTGTAAGCAATTATACTGAATCGATATTTGAAGCCCAGCATCACAAAAACTCCAAACAAACCCATAAGTGCAAAATAAAAATACATCCCGGAGCCAGGTAAAGGCTGCAGGAAGTCAAAACCAATAAAATTAAAAGTGAATTGAGGATCAACAAGCGTTCGTTTAACCCAGCCAGTGGCAATCGCCCCCCAGGCCTCTAAGGCAATAAGCAAACCGAATAAAATTCTAAACACAATGAGTGGAGAATTGTCAACATGCTTAAAGAGAAGCTTATTCATTATTGCGATTTTTAATATAGTTTCTTGCAAAAACTTCGTCAGCTTTCATCGCATCTATTAAAGCTTCTAAACCATCGAATTTCACTTCACTCCGAATACGCTTGAGTAGTTGTATGTGAAGGTGTTTGCCATACAAATCTTTATCAAGATCAAAGAAATAAGTTTCTATGCTCCGCTCTTGCCCGCCAACTGTTGGGTTGGTTCCAATATTCATCATGCCAAAACGCTTATCTCCATCAATGACAGAGGCTACAACGTAAACGCCTTGTTTGGGGATAAGCTTGTAAGATTCTGGAACTTTAAGGTTAGCTGTAGGGTAGCCCATGTTTTTCCCTAATCCTTTTCCACGGATTACTTCTCCGGAGAGGAAAAATGGTCTTGTGAGGTATTCATTTGCTTTTTCGAGGTCGCCTTCCTCAAGAGATCGTCTAATTTTAGTAGAACTTACCGCCACATCTTCGATATCTTGTTTTGAAATTTCATCCACTTCAAAACCATATTCTTTTCCGAAGGCTTTCAAATCTTCAATGTCTGCAGTTCTGTTTCTTCCGAAGTGATGATCGTAACCTATGACAATCTTTTTGGCGTTTAGTCCTTTTGCTAAGATTTCTTCAACGTATTCCCTGGCTGTTAATCGTGAAAATTCTAGTGTAAATGGATGAACGATGAGGTGTTCTAAGCCAGTTTCTTTAAGAATAAGTTTTCGCTCATCAATGGTATTTATCAGTTTTAAGTCTGCACTCTGTTGCAACACCATTCTTGGATGAGGGTAGAAGGTGAGCAATGCAGTTTGTAAATTCTCTTTTTTGGCAGAATTGACCAGACGCTGAATTATTTTTCTATGTCCTAGATGTACTCCGTCAAAAGTGCCAATAGTGACCACAGTTGGAATTGAAGAATTGAATTCTGAAACTTTATTATAAATCTTCACGTGTGTCTATTTTCCGTTAAAGCTGTTCATAGTATTGTTTATGCCAGCTGTTCCAAATGAAAGAATCAATTCTGATGACGTTTCCAAGCGTTCTTTCAGTTTTTCATTTTCTTCTGAAGTCCATTCGCTCAGGACATAATCTATTTGATTGCCTTTAGAAAATTCGTCACTTATTCCGAATCTAAACCTTGGATATGCCGTAGTCTGTAGTAGTTCCTGAATATTTTTTAACCCGTTATGTCCACCATGACTTCCTTTTGCTTTTAATCTTAATGTGCCAAAAGTTAAGTTAAGATCATCAGTGATAACCATCAAATTTTGAACGGAAATCTTCTCTTTGTCCAACCAGTAGCGAACTGCTTTGCCGCTGAGGTTCATAAACGTACTAGGTTTTATAAGTACAAATTTTCTTCCCTTAAAATTAAATTCTGTTTTATCCCCGTAGCGATCAGCTTCAAAAGTGATATCTCTTTTTTCTGCTAAGGTGTCCAAGATTTTGAATCCAATATTATGTCTTGTATTCTCATATTTCGGGCCTGGATTACCAAGTCCAACAATCAAAAACTTTTTCATAGGGTCTTTCTCTTCTTCTTTTTTGTCTCTGGATAAAAGTCTAGCGAAAAAAGCTCTCATCTACATTTTTTGTAAAAATAAAAAAGCATCCTGAAAAACAGGATGCTTTAAGTAAATTATAAATCTGTGATTTATTCTTTGCTTTCTTCAGCAGCATCATCGCCACCTTCAGCAGAGCTTTCTGCTCCTTCTTCACCTTCTGCAGTTTCGTCTTCGTCTTCTTCGTCTTCATCAACTCCGATGAGTGAAACGTTTCTAGAAGTTCTTACTTGACAAATAACAGTGTTGTCTGGATGCATGATCTTGTAATCTTCACTAGCAACTGCTGTAACGTATAACTTTTGTCCAATCTTAAGTGGAGTCACGTTAGCAACAATATAATCTGGAAGATTTTTAGCAAGACCTCTTACAGTCATACGTCTTAAGTTAAATCTTAAAACACCACCGTTTTTCACACCTTTAGGAACACCTTCAGAGTGAACAGGAATTTCCATAGTAATTTCTTGTCCTTCGTGGAATTCGTAGAAATCAATGTGCAGAATTTCATCTGTCACAGGGTGGAATTGAATGTCTTGAAGTACAGCGTTTGTTTTGTTGCCCTCAAGGTCAACAATTACAGTGTGTACATCGGGAGTGTAAATCAACTTGTTGAAAGACACTTCTGGCGCAGCAAAATGCACGATATTATCCCCCCCGTAAATAACGCAAGGGACCTCTCCAGCATTACGTAAGGCTTTCGTAGCTTTTTTGCCTACGCTTTCTCTTTTAGATCCTTTGATCGTAATCGATTTCATAAAAAAATTAAATTAAATTAAATTAAACTACATTAAAAACTTACCGCTGATAGACTTGTTATAATGGACGGCTTTCATCACATCTGCAAACAAATCTGCACAGCTAAGTACTTTTATTTTGGGACTGTCTTTTTTCAACGGAATACTATCCGTAACAATCAATTCTTCTAGTTTTGAGTCTTCAAGCTTTTCGTATGCGTTACCAGATAATACAGGATGAGTACATATTGCTCTTACACTTTTAGCTCCTCTTTCCATCATCAAGTTAGCAGCATGTGTTAAAGTTCCTGCAGTGTCAACCATATCATCCACCAACACTACATTCTTACCAGTAACATCACCAATCAATTCCATGTGAGAAATTTTATTGGCTTTTGCTCTTTGTTTGTAACAAATCACAACATCACTTTCTAAAAATTTAGAATAGGCATAAGCTCTTTTAGAACCACCCATATCTGGTGAAGCAATAGTAAGATCATCGAGTTTCAAACTTCTTAGGTAAGGTAAGAAAACAGTTGAAGCATAAAGATGATCAACTGGCTTTTCGAAAAACCCCTGAATTTGATCTGCATGCAGATCCATTGTAATAATTCTAGTTGCTCCTGCAGTTTCAAGCATTTTTGCCACCATTTTGGCAGCAATTGGAACTCTAGGCTTATCTTTTCTATCTTGTCTCGCCCAGCCAAAATAAGGTAGAACGGCTGTGATGTGTCTAGCCGAAGAACGTTTTGCAGCATCCAGCATCAATAGCATCTCCATCAAATTGTCTGAGTTTGGAAACGTTGAGCCAATGATGAAAACTCGAGAACCTCGAACACTTTCCTCGAAGGAAGGTTGAAACTCACCATCGCTAAAGTGCATCGTATTGACTTGTCCTAAAGGAATACCATAGGATTCTGCAATAGACTTAGCTAATGAAGTGCTCTGTGAACAAGCAAAAATTTTTGCAACTTTTTCTACGTCTGCCATAACTTATTGACCTTTTGAGGGATATTAGATTTATGGATTGCAAATTTAGATAAATAATTGAAGTTGGATATAAATAAGCGTACTATTTTCTGTATAGAAACAAATAATTTTATATTTTTGCACTTCCAAAATGCCTAGGTGGCGGAATTGGTAGACGCGCTGGATTCAAAACCCAGTATCTTACGATGTGCGGGTTCGATTCCCGCCCTAGGTACTTAAAAACCCTTGAAAGCTCATTGTTTTCAAGGGTTTTGTTTTTTTGAGTAACGTTTTACTACCTAGTCTTTGCTAAAAACTGAAATTAAAACCTTTTTGAATGTTAGCTTTCACAGTAGAAAGTGCCTTGACAGAATTACTCAGAAACATCATGATCACCTTTTACCTGGCTCATCTTGGTAATCTTGGATTTGAGAAAGTCCAGAATATCAGGATATGAAATAACTTATAATTAAAGCACCTGCAGATAATAATATCAAAACGATATCTTTTGCAATATCAAATCTATATTTTACTTTTTCTCGTCTTTCCTTTTTAAATCTTTCTTTAACCATTTTCGTATATCCACCTTTAAAAAGTATAAAAGAACTGCCTTTATCAGTTAAAAAATAATCGAAATCTCCTGTAGGTCTAATTTCAGTTTTCACAATTAACTTGTCTGAAGTGAATAAAGAAAAATATTCATCCTCTCTAAATTGATAGTTTTCTCCTTCTTTCGAGTCTATGTAATCTTTTTTTAAAACTGGGTTTCTTCCAACCTTTTTATATTTATTGGTAACTTGTATATCTTTTAAAATTCTATCTGCAATTTTAGCTTCTTGAAGTGTCATAAATTAGTGTCATTTTTTCAATTCTCCAACCTTCCAACTGAAGTTCAGAATCATGAAGGGTTAGTAAAAATTTGTATCGCTTTCGTGAATTTCTGGGAAAAGGTAATAAAATGATCCTTTGCTCTCCTTCAATCTTATTTTGAAATTATCAAGAAAATTTGGAAATCTTACTCCTTTCATTATATAATTCCTGAAGTCTTACTTTATCAACTTTCAGCAAAACACTTTCCACAGCTTTTCTATCTGAATTCACAAATGAAATTTTCCGTACCAGAAATTACTTTAATATTATTTTCATCTACAATCTCAACATCGATGTAATGGATGTATTTTTTAATTGCATCTCTAGTATCGAGACTAGTGAAACTCATTAATGTATCCAAGGCTTCTTGTTTGCTTAACAAGCTATGTATTGAGATTCAATTTTGCTGATTACATGGAAATCAACTCACACTTGAGTAAATAATCCTGATTAAACGAGATAAGCAAAATATCTGAAATACAAAAGATTCCTACAGAACCGGAAACCATAACTTTTATACATCCTATAACACCCTTTTAGACTTAATAATCCTAGATTAGTGGATAAAACAACACAAATGAAAGCTATAGGATTCAAGGAAAACCTAGATATAGATAATAAAGAAGCACTGCAGGATATTGAGATGCCTAAACCCGAAGCTAAAGGCAGGGATCTTTTGGTGGAAGTAAAAGCGATCTCCGTTAATCCTGTCGACTATAAAATCAGAAAAAACAGAACACCTGATGATGACCAGTGGGAAGTTATAGGCTGGGATGCCGCAGGAATCGTGAAAGAAGTTGGAGAAGACGTGTCATTATTTAATGTAGGTGATGAAGTCTGGTATGCCGGAGAGTTGAAACGACAGGGGAGCAATGCCCAATTTCAACTGGTCGATGAAAGAATCGTAGGTAAAAAACCGTCCAGTCTATCTTTTGCAGAGGCGGCCGCGATGCCATTAACCTCCTTGACAGCCTGGGAAATGCTTTTTGATAGAGTAAAGGTAGATCAAGAAGATGATGATAAATCTATTTTAATCGTTGGAGCTGCCGGTGGTGTAGGGTCGATTATGGTACAGTTGGCAAAAAAACTAACCAACTTGAAAGTCATAGGAACGGCTTCACGGGATGTAACCAGAAAATGGCTAAAGGAATTAGGGGCAGATGTTGTGATTGATCACAGTAATAAATTAAGCGATGAATTTGAAAAAGAGGGACTTTCCGATCCAGATTATGTCATCGGTATCAATGCTACTGGAGAACATTTTGAAGAAATTGTGAAAGTTATCAATCCTCAGGGTAAGTTTGGATTTATCGATGATCCTAAAGTGATAAATGCCACATCATTTAAGCCAAAGTCGGTTTCTATTCATTACGAACTCATGTTTACCAGATCCTTGTTCAAAACACCAGATATGATCAAACAGCATCATATTCTCAATAAAGTATCTGAGCTCGTTGATGAGGGGACAATCAAAACAACCCGAGGGGAACATTTTGGAAGCATCAATGCAGAGAATTTAAGAAAAGCGCATCAATTGCTGGAATCTGGTAAAGCCAAGGGCAAAATTGTGCTGGAAGGGTTTTAATCACATGATATTTTATCCAAATTTTCATCAGCTCAAAGTAAATTACTTTAAGTTTAATCAAATCAAAATTCAAAATAATGTCAACTACAAAAACTATCAACTTAAAAAATAGACCCAAAGGAAAACCTGAATTGTCGGACTTTGATTTTACAACTTCAGAAGTTCCTGAATTGAAGGACGGGGAAATTTTGCTCAAGACTACGTATGTGTCTGTAGATCCTTATTTGCGGGGAAGAATGTCAGATGCCGAATCTTATATAGAGCCTTTTGAGCTTAATGAGCCTATAGTTTCTGGTTGTGTGGCAGAAGTTTTAGAATCGAAATCTTCTAACTTCAGCTCAGGAGATTTTGTGACTGGAATGCTCGAGTGGAAAGAAAAACAGGTTGTAAATGCTGAAAACTTTAGAAAAGTGGATCCAGATCAGGCACCACTTTCTGCATACCTTGGCATTTTGGGAATGACTGGGCTCACCGCTTATTTTGGGCTTACGGATATTGGAAAACCCAAAGAAGGGGAAACGCTTCTCGTTTCTGGAGCTGCTGGAGCTGTGGGCACTGTGGTTGGACAAATAGGAAAGATTCTTGGCATGCATGTCGTAGGTATTGCTGGTACCGATGAGAAAATCGAGATGATCAAATCCGAGTTTGGTTATGATGAAGGCATTAATTATAAAACGACAGAAAACATGGCTCAGGCTATCGCCAAAGCTTGTCCTGATGGAGTGGATGTTTATTATGACAATGTAGGGGGAGAGATTTCTGAAGCTGTACTTTTCAACATCAATAAATTTTCAAGAACAGTAGTGTGTGGTGCCATATCCGTTTATAACAACACTGAATTACCAAAAAGTACGAGTGTGCAGCCGTTTCTGATTAAAAAGAGCTCATCTATGCAGGGATTTGTCATTTTTGATTATAAGGACAGACATCCTGAAGGAATTGAGCAATTAGCAGATTGGCTTCAGAAAGGGAAACTTCATTATGAAGAAACAATCCAGGAAGGGTTTGACAATATTCCACAGGCTTTCTTAGATCTTTTTGAAGGTAAAAACAAAGGAAAAATGCTGGTTAAGATTTAAGCAGCTTAAGAGTTTTTAAGTTTCATCAATCAGTAAATGGCTATTTCTATTGATACATACTGGTTTCAATGCGTTTGCAATAAGGGCTATTTTTTTTGGCATATTCAAAACCCATATCCCACCAGTTTTTCATTTGTTCAGGATCAAAAATCAATGAGTTTTTGGTAAGCATTGCTGGAGGGTGGTAAAAGTTCAGATCAACATGTTCATGTTTACTTCTTAACTTTCCTATTGTAAGATCGTTTCGGATGATTTGATCCATTAAAAAGTCAAATACCCTAGTAGTAAGTTCCAGTGCATTTTTAACAGGCTTTTTTTGATACTGTTTTTCAGTTTTAAGAACGATGACATCCACTTCAGAAGCCCCTCTGTTAATGGCTTCAGAAATAGGAACAATATTTCCGAGACCACCATCTCCGTAATCAAAATCATTTTTTTTCATCAGACTCATAAAAGGAATCATATTAGCAGATGCCCATATCCAGTCGCAAAAATCTTCTCTGTTGAAATCATTCAAAGATTTATATTCTACCTGTCCTAAACTGATGTTGGAGACGGTAACGACCACTTCAACATTTTGATTTTTCATTTTTTCAAAAAACTCTGTAGTAATGGTATCCAAAATCAGTTTTCTCAAGTGCTTACTTTCTCCAAAAGTTCTTGAGCCCTTCAGAAATCCTAAAAGAATATTTAAATGATTGATTTTTATTTCGAATTCACCGTTTCTCTTTTTGATGATAAAAGGATTTCGACTAAAAATTGAATTTTGGGTGACAGATGTATAAATTTCTCTCAGCTTTGAAATTTCTCCAATGGACAATAATGGAACGAGAAGGCTTCCGGTTGAAGTTCCCAGAAATAAATTATAATCGTTTTCACATTCAGAAATGAGATATTCTGCAATACCGCCTGCAAAAGCTCCTTTGCTTCCTCCTCCAGAAATAACCAATGCTTTCATTATTATCTTTTAAAATGAAATTACAATAATTTATAAATTAAAAAGCCTGTTTCTTTTTAGAAACAGGCTTTTATCAATTAAATGAATACTTCAACCTACATCTGGTCACTAAAGAATATAGAGTTGAGGAACAACTTAAAGGTTCCCAGCCAAAATGCTCTAAAGTTGGTGTTGTCTGTAAAAATCATCACATCACCTCTGCCATATCTATTGTGTTTGAAAGGAACTGTGCCTTTGATCAATTCTAAATTTTCTTTGTTGATATAGCCACTCAATAAAGGAGAATTGGTGTATTGAATTGGATTGTTAAAACTCAAGTCATCCGCTTCCAGCATCATATTAGAATTTCTGAACATCGCTAATTCACTGTCGTTATAGCCATAAAGTAAAGGGTGAGATAAGTCAACCTTAGTATTAAAAATAGCCCCACCAATCCGCTTTGCTCCATAAAATTCACTGCGTTCAGCAAATTTGACATCTTTGGCCACAACAGAATCTTTTTTAGTTTTGAAATCGATCATTTTTTCTTCCCTCAGCCAATTTGCTGTGCCCTTATAAGCAATAATGCTTCCTCCTTTTCTTATCCAATCTTTCAGTTTTGTTTTATCTGAACCGCTCAAACTATTAGAGCTAGAACTTGGGATAATAAGATGAGTGTATTTGTCCAAACTTGTTCTGTTGAAATCTTTAGTATCTAATTTAGTGACAGGAATTTCGAATCTGTAATCCAGCATATGCCACATTTCACCAGCGTCATAAGATCTTACTCCATCGCCAACGAGCATAGCAATTTTAGGCATTTTTAAGTGTTCCATATTTGGACTCCCTAGATTAATTCCTTGTGTAAGCCCTGTTTCTAAAGCTGACATGTGCACGTGATTTTCCTTTTGTAGAACATTCAGCAGATTATAAATTTCATCAGCACTTTTATTCTGATTTTGAACTGGAATTAAAATAGTACCATAATCAAATTCCTCGGTTTCAGATTGAAATGGCTTTTGAGCTACTTTCACTCTGATGTCTGCCTCCATAATTTTATGCAAGACTTTTGCAGAGTTGAAATCACTCCATCTCATGGCGTAAGCATAAGGTGACTTGTTGAGGTCTGAGGGAGTTCCAAGCTCTGGAGAATCTACTTTTTCTCCCATGTCAACAGATTTAACTTCAGTAAAATCTACATCAAAGGCATGTCTAAAACTCCAAGCGGAAACATCATAAAAAATACTGTCTTTGAAAGTTTTCCGCTCTTCAAACATCGCTTCAACCAGTCTGTTTTGCAGTTGATTTTTTGGAATGATATAAGACGAATTAGCTTCAAAATCTTTTCCGTTGATGGTTTCATCTTTTTCCAGTTTGTAAAGTTCAACTTGATGCTGGCTTAAGACTTTAGCTAATTCATTGGTTAGCACAGGATCTCCTTTTCTACCAAATACATAAGCTCCTTTTTTGGCTTTTTTCTCAGCATTTCTGTAAAACTGATGTTGTAATCCTAAAATCTCGTCTTTCAATTCCAGGGAAGCTTCCAATGTGGAAAGCGCTGTTGTAAACTGGTTTTTTATGGTGAAAGGAAAACTTAAAAGTCCATTATCGGTTAGCTGTCCAGAACCTCTAGAGCTTGCTTGCTCAAAGAGAATTCCTATGGCACCATTGATATCCGGAAAGGTGGAACCTTTGCCATAATAAAAATCATCAAAACTTTCTTGAGAGTAATAAAGCGAACCAATACTATCTAAAGCTGAAGCGTGATAATTTCCAATCTTTTCTGTCAAATCCTGATTGAGTTGAGGAGTAAGTGGATTGGTACGTGATGGAATTCCTGGTTGGAAGAAGAACGATGAATTGGATCCCATTTCGTGATGATCTGTGAGTACATTTGGTCTCCAGTCATAAAAGGTCTTAATTCTTGCCTGACTTTCAAGAAGTTGAACTGGAAGCCAGTCTCTGTTCATATCGAACCAGTAATGGTTGGTTCTTCCGCCCGGCCAAACTTCAGAAAATTCTCGATCCTGTGGGTCAGGATTCAAATGTGTACTTCTATTGGTGTTGGTCCAGTAGGCAAAACGTTGCAGTCCATCTGGATTGAAACTAGGGTCGAGAAGGATAATGGTGTTTTCTAAAATCTTATCAATTTCAGGGCCTTCAGCAGCAGCTAAATAATAGGCTAAAACTAGAGCTGCATTTGCTCCACTGGGCTCGTTACCATGAATAGAAAACCCTTGGTTCACAACTACTGGCATAGATTCAAATTCTGACTCAGAAACTTCTCCTGAAACGATTTGGAGATGCTTTTTTTTGATTTCAGAAAGATTATTATGGTTTTCTGGGGAGGTTACCGTAAGTAAAAGCAAAGGTCTTTTTTCGTAGGTAAAGCCTCTATTTTTTATACTAATCCTGTCTGATGATTCTGCAACTACGGTCATATATTGAACCAGCTTATCGTGGCTGACGTGCCATTCTCCGGGAACATAGCCCAGAACTTCACTCGGTTTTGGAATATCTTGGTTATAAGAAACATCTGTTGGTAAATAATAATCCAAGCTCACATCCTGAGCTTGAGAAAAAATACTTGTAAAAATTACAAGTGCAAAAAGTAGTGACTTCATAGAGTTTTATTTTCAATGATTAGTATTAGAGGTCAAAATTAAGACTTAAATTATTCAAAAAAGTTGAATCTGATTTTAGAAAGACATTAGAATTTTAGTCTAAACACAAAATTAGGAGTAAAGCCTAATCCCTTCTGCTTGAAATTCTGGATGTTCTGGTTTTCATCCAGCCAATAAAACTGATTATAAACATTTGAACTCCCGAGTACATTCCACATAGAAAAACCAGCTAAAGTCTGGATATTCTTAAAAATTGAGAAAGTGTATGTGGAGGAGAAGTCAAGTCTAAAATAATCTGAAAGTCTCTCAGAATTCGGAGCTTGATATAGTATCTCCTGTGGATTTTGTGACTGGTCATCAGAAGGAATAGTAACTGTAGCCCCAGAGTGCCAGTTGAAGCCAGCAGATATTTTCAACCCATTTTGCTCATATGTCAAGCCAGTTGAGACCACATGTCTTATGTCCAAATTATTTTGAAACGTTGAAGGTTCAAGTGATTCAAATTCATAACTATTTTCTGACAAACTGTAACTTATCCAACTAGAGAATTGGTTCAAATTTTTATTTATTAGAAAGTCTATTCCTTTCACTTCATAATTTCCATGGTCTTGTGCGAATCTAAATTGATTCTGAAATCCTTGTCCCTCTGTAGTGATTCCTTCTACTTTTTTATAAAATAGATCCACATTTATAAACCAACTTGGTTTAATATAATTGAATCCCGTAGAAACTTGTTGGCTTTGAATAATTGGACGATTGTTGAGGTTTGATAATACCCATCTTCGGCTCTCAACTCCCAGAAAATCTGTTTGCAAATCAATTACTTGAGAAGTGACTTGACTTTTTTCTTCTCCGAGAAGTTCAAGGAATAAGTCACCTATGAGTTTGTAACTTAGATTGAATCTTGGCTCTATGGTTACTTTTTCAAATTTTGAAAAATGATTCAGACGTCCTCCAAGCTGAAGATTCAGTCGTGAGTTTTCAGATTGATAATTGATTTGTGAGTAAATACTATTTGTAATAATTGAATTCTGAGTTTCTCTAAAGAAACCTGGATTATCAATTCTTTCAGAATTTGAAATTCCAGTTTCATTTAATTGATAGCCTCCTTCAAAAGCAATATTTTTATTAAGTTTTGTTTGTAAATTTAGTTTAATACCAATCTCTCGCACTTCGTTAATTTGTTCCAATCTTTGTTTATCCAAAAAATCAGCATTTATTGAATTTTGATTGTACCTGGATGCGTAGAGTTGAATTTGAGTTTTTGTAGTTTTTGTCCAATTTCTATTGTAATAAATTCCTCCAGCAGCATTAGATTGGTTTAGATTGCTAGACCTTATGTTTACTCTATTTCTTTCAATTTCAAACCTGTTAAGTGAAAATTCATCATGACTATAAAAGAAATTAGCTTTTAAATAATCATTTCTAGAAAGTTGGTTTTTATAATTGAGACTAGCATCATAAAATGAAAAGTCATTGTTTTGTTGTGCTGTAGGAGATTCTTGAATGGTAACCTCAGTATTTTGAAATGTTTTATCGAAGTATCGGTCATAGGTAGGACTTTCCCAGAGGGAATTGATGGATTTTCTGAATGAAAATTCAATAGATGATTTTTGATTTAAAGGAGCCTCGATGATGGCGTCTGTATTAATAAGATTTAAACCAACCTCTGCCTTAAAAGTACTATTGATAGAGTCACTTGTTTGCATGTCTATAAGACTCGAAACTCCGTCTCCAAATTTTGAAGAAGTGCCGTTCTTTACTAGCTTTACTTTTTTAGTCATGTATGGATTGAATGCTGAAATCATTCCAAAGAAATGTGAAGTATGATACATTTTAATGCCGTCCCATAAAATTAAGTTTTGGTCATGAGTTCCGCCCCTCACATTTATGTATGAAACGCTTTCATTCCGACTTGTTATTCCCGGTAAAGATTTTAAACTTAAAAGCACATCTGGTTCTACCAAACCGGGTAAGAGTCCAAAATCTTCATAGTTGATTTCTAAAACACCAGATGTAAATTTTTGTATTCCGCTAGTTAAAAAATTTTCAAGTAAGACTTCGTCCAAAACTTCATAAAATGGTGAAAGTTCAAATACAGGGCAATCATTTTTTTTTCTGGTATCAATTTCTAACTGCTTTGGTATATAACCATTTGCATTAATATATAAATTTATGACAGCAGAATTTATTGGAATTTTGAATTGACCAAGACTATCAGAATTGAAAATATACTGATCAGTTTTTAAAAAAGAATTAGTTATGCCTTTTTGAGTAAGCTTGTCTTTAATGGTGATACAAAGCATTTTAAATCCAGATTTTGGGATGATTAAAATATTTGTGTCAGAATGATATTTGTAATTAAAAGGAGTTGTTTCTCTTAGAAAGCGAAGATTTTCGTCTAAACTGGAAAATTTCTTTTTTGTAGGCACAATAACATTATCGATCTCATCATCTGCATATGAAAAAAGTACTTTGTACTCTTTTTCAAGTAAATTAATGAAACGTATTAATTCTTGAGCTTTTTCAGTCCTTTGAGCATATGTAATAGAAGATAAACCAAATGCTAAAAGAATAAATAAAAATTGTTTTAGAAATTTCACCTAGTTTTTAAAACGACCTTTTCTTTCTCTATTTCGTAGGTCAAGTCTAACGGCAAGGTAATAGATTTTAAAGCATTTTCTAAATCATTATGAACAAAACTTCCTGTGTATTGTCGAGAAGTATCAACATTTGAAGTTTCAAAATTGATATTATAATAATTTTGAAACTCTTTTAGGACAACTTCCAAAGACGTACTTTTCAAAACTGTAACGTTCCTTTTCCAAGCCGGAGAAGTTAAAATGGTCTTACTTCTTAAGATATTTTGATTTTTTAAAATTAAATTATCCCCTTCTTTTAGAATGTAGATTTTATCACCAACCCTTACCTGGACAGAGCCTTCATAACAAGTGACTTCAAAACTGTAGTTTCTAGATTTTACATTAAATTGAGTCCCTAAAACCTGAATCTTACCGTAGGATGTTTCTACAGTAAATTTTTCACCATTCTCTACACTGAAAAAAGCTTCCCCTTTTAATTCTAAATTTCGCTTTTCTTCCCAGTTGGTTCTATTGTAAGATATTGAAGAGTTTGCACTTAGATTTACTATTGAGTTGTCAGGTAAATTTATGGTTTCCGTTTTAGCTATTTCTGTGCTATACGATTCATAATCAGTATTACTGTTGAGTATTTTTACAATAGTGAAGGCTATAATTAGTATTGCAGCAACAGCAGCTAGATATTTATATTTAATTTTATTTGGCGGATTGTTGTTGAATTTGATATTAGATTCAATTTCTTTTAGAGACTCATCCGTATTAAAATCCGGGGATTTAAAAAATTTAGCCTTTTCTGAAATCTTAGTATAAGAAGAGAAGGTGTCCAATTTTTTAAACGCCTCAAATTCTTTATTTGTTAACTCATTATTGAGCCATTTATTAATTAATTCTTCGTTTTTTATTTTCATATTTATATGACAACTAAACCTTCTATTTTCCTACTTGTTATTCGTTAAATTCCGTCAATTTCTTTTCTCAATTGCTCTAGCGCTGTATAAATTCTTTTTTCAACTGCCTTTCTTGATATACCAAGAATCTCTGCTATTTCTTTATGTTTTTTTCCTTCAACTCTATTTAATAAAAATGCCACTCTTTTTTCTTCTGTAAGATTGGATAATGCTTCTTGATATTTATCTAGGTATTCTTTTTCTTCTAATATAAACTGTGGATCCTGGTTGTCTGAGTTATTTTGTTTTGAATTTAATTCATAGTTCAAGACTACTTTTTTATGTTTTATAACATTTAATGTGGTGTTGTTTGCTACAGAAAACAAATAGCTTCTAGCTTTTTCTGGAATAATCTTTTTGCAATTTTCCCATAATTTTAAAAAAGCTTCTTGAACTTTATCTTTTGGATTATGTGCCTCGCCAAATTTGTAATAAATGAAGTCGTGCAAATCTTTGGCGTATTTTTGATGAAGTTTTGAAAACACAGATTTTTCGCAGCAATTTTTAACTATTGAATGAGTTCTTTTCATATATTTCAAAAATATAAAAATAACTTATGAGGTAGGGATTTAAGTGTTTTAGTTGTCTTAATAATAGAATTATTTTAAAATGGTTAAATATTATAAATATACTTTACTTTTTTTTACTATCTCAATTTTTGGATGTTATAATGATGACGATAATCAAGTTGTTGAAGCCTTCAATGCGACGCACAAATCTTCTGAACTTACTTCTGTTATAAAGTCGATTACTTCACATGATGGGTCTTTTGATGATCATATTGACAATACTTCTTGTTTTAGTTTAGTATTTCCTTATCAACTGAAAATAAATTCAAAATTACAAACATTCAATTCTTCAAGAGAACTTTTAACTATTAACGACACTGACGAAATTGAAATTGTTTTTCCGATATCCATTGCATTAAAAAATTATCAAATCTTCGAAGTGAATTCTTCTTCAGAATTAATGACTCATAAATCAATATGTGAAGAAAGCCTTCATATTGAGTCTAATTCATGTTTAGATTTAGTCTATTCAATTACGATTAAAGAATTCAATGAATTAAATGGCACTTTTGAAACTTTTCATTTTACTAATAATAAAGACATTTATTTATATCTGGAGGAATTACATGATAGTGATGTTTATGAAATTCAATACCCTATTTCACTCACCGATAATAATTCTGAAACCACAATTATCAACTCCAGTCATGAATTCATTGAAGCTTATGAATTTGTTGATAGCTATTGTGATTAACAATAAATAATAGTTACAATAAAGTAGATGCTTTTGTTAAATTCATATTAAATAGAAATTTCTAGGTAGTAAATTTTAGTTCTGTCTTGTCTTATCACTGAACAATAAAATAAAAAACCTATGAAATTTTTATCGAAATTATTGCTTTTGGTGATTTTAGCCACAGCATCAGTATCATGTTCAGATGATGATGATGCTCCAGTAATTCCTCCATCGGGAGATCCAACAATTGCAGATTTAGTGACAGAGAATGATCAATTTTCCTCGCTTTTAGCTGCTTTAGAGCGTACAGATTTAGTTACACCATTTGTAGGTGGTAGCGGAAATCTTACAGTATTTGCACCAACGAATGACGCTTTTAGCTCATTTTTACAAACAAACGGATTTTCAAGTCTTGAAGAAGTGCCAGAAAGTTTATTAAGAGAAGTCCTTTTAAATCATGTTGTCAATGGAAGAATCTTAGCAGCTGATTTATCTACTGGCTATGTGAGCTCTTTAGGAACAGGAAGTGCTTCAGAAAGCAACCTTAGTCTATTTATTGACACAATCAGTGGTGTAAGAGTCAATGGTGTTTCTAGTGTTACTACAGCAGATATCTTGGCAACCAATGGAGTTGTGCATGAAGTAAATGCAGTGATAGGTTTACCGAGTATTGTAACACAGGCTCTTGCAAACCCTCAGTTTTCAACACTAGTAGCTGCTTTACAACGCGCTAGCACAGAAACTACAAATTATGTAGAGATTCTTTCAGGTTCTACAAGCTCACCTTTTACGGTATTTGCTCCGACAAATCAGGCTTTTGAAAATTTATTAGATGCTCTTGGAGCGCAAAGCTTAGATGATGTTGCTCCCGAAACTTTAGCCACAATTTTAGAATATCATGTCATTGCTGGTAGTAATGTAAGATCTGGAGATTTATCTGACGGATTATCTGCGACTACTCTTCAAGGAGAAAATCTAGTCTTTGATTTGACAGATGGTGCGCAAGTTAGTGATGCTACAGATAATAATGCTAATATCGCTGTTGTTGATGTTCAGACAAATAATGGTGTAGTTCATGCAATTGATAAAGTTTTACTACCCCAGGAGATAGTTGATGTTATTGATCCAACAATTGCTGGTCTTGCGATGATGAATGATGATCTTTCAAGCCTAGTAGCCGCTTTAGAGTATACAGGTTTAGATGATGTTTTAGCTGATAGGTCTGGAGAATATACTGTATTTGCTCCAACAAATGCAGCGTTTGATACTTTCTTGGGTGGTGCAGCTTTGACAGACCTGCCTGTAGAAACGGTAGAGCAGGTTTTATTAAACCATGTTCTTACTGGAACAGCACTATCTACTGATTTAAGCACGAGTTATACTAATTCCCTTGCTACTTATGGAAATACAGAAGACAATCTGAGTTTTTATATCAATGTAGATAATGGTGTTGTAATAAACGGTATTTCAACTGTAACAATGCCAGATAATGAAGCAGCAAACGGTGTTGTGCATATTGTGGATGCTGTAATTGATCTGCCAACAGTTGTTACTTTCGCAACAGCAGATCCTAATTTTAGTAACCTTGTTGGAGCACTACAAGCCGCTGATACAGATTTTGTGAGTGTACTTTCTGGTACAACAAATTCACCTTTTACAGTTTTTGCACCAGTAAACTCAGCATTCGATGCGATTACAGTGCCAGGCGAGCCAGTCCTTAGCGAGGTCCTTAGTCATCACGTAATTATAGAATCTAATATTAGATCTGAGAATTTGTCTGATGGTGCTACAGTTCAGTCACTGCAAGGTGATGATATTACAGTCACTTTACCTGGAACTGGTGATAACATTGCCGACCTTACAGATGGCGCAGGAAATACAGGTATTGGTGTTATAGCAGTTGATGTGCAAGCAACAAATGGTGTTATTCATGCAGTAGATGCTGTATTGCTTCCAGAGCAGAATAATTAATTTATTAAATATTAAAATCTTAAAACTAAAAAGGGTTCAATTTAATTGAACCCTTTTTTTATCTCCTATTTCAAAATTAAACTTCATTAAGGTGTTTTGGCTTCACCCCAAATTTCCTTGTATCTTCTTTTGTTAATACTTTGTAATCTTCCGTTTTAGATAAGTTTTCTAGTGGTTTCAATAAGTGCTTTGGAAGTTCTCTTAATTGTCTTGTGTTTAGATCAAGCCAGGAACCCATCATTTCACACCTCGCGCTATTTTCGCCCCTTTGATTATAAATATTATGTTCAAATTGAAAAAACATCCCATCTGCACTTAATCCCTTTAACTCAAGACTCACTTTTACATGGTCTTCAGGCTTTAACTCCTTAAAATAAAAGATATGTTCATAAAAAACAACAGGTCCAAGATTGTGTTTAACAAGCTCTTGTTGTGAAAATCCATTTTCAACCAAGAAAGCCATTCTGGTATGACTCATAAAATTTTGATAGGATGAATTGGCCAGATGTCTATTGGCATCTAGATCGCTCCATCGTATTTCAAATGATTTAGTGTACATGTAATTATAAAAATTTTGATATTAAAATGATTGCAGCACTTAAAATTGTTGTTATCAGTACTCCTCTGGCTCTATAGTCCTGTTTTTTTTTGATAAACACAAAAAAGGGTAAGAAATTTAAGATTGCTCCTAATGCTATGATAGTTCCTAAAACACCTTCTTCCGAGGCTCTTCCTAGAACGACTTCAAATTCTTTTTGCATGATTAGGCTTATGTATAAAAACATACCAGCAAGATTTGCAGCTATTCCTACTAAAAACCCAATAGCTATTTCTTTTTTAATCATTGATGTTCCAGGAGTTAAGTTCATTTATAAAATCATGCGCGGTCAAATCAAATTTAACTGGAACTACCGAAACATAATTAGCTTCTAGCGCTTCTACATCTGTATTTTTTCCTTCATCTTGGTTTACAAATTCGCCAGAAAGCCAGTAGTAATCACGTCCCTGAGGATTTTGACGTTTATCAAATCTTTCCTCCCAACGCGCATTGGCTTGTCTACAGACTTGTATTCCTTTGATTTTTTCCTCACCTGCCTTAGGAATGTTTACATTTAATACTACTCCTTTTGGTAATCCATTTTTGATGACGCTCTCGGTGATGCGTTTGACATGTTTGGTGGTATGATCAAAATTAGCCTCCATAGAATAGTCTAATAATGAAAAACCAATGGCAGGAATTCCTTCTACACCAGCTTCAACAGCTGCACTCATTGTTCCAGAATATATCACATTGATAGATGAATTGGACCCATGGTTAATACCACTTACGCATAAATCTGGTTTACGTTTTAGAATTTCTTGAGTTGCTATTTTAACACAGTCTGCCGGAGTGCCGGAGCAAGAAAACTCTTTGACCTTGGAGTATTTATCAATGGTTACAGGATCACAATATAAATTATCACTTATGGTGATAGCATGGCCCATACCACTTTGAGGGCTATCAGGGGCTACAACAACAACCTCTCCTATAGTTTTCATTATTTTGATGAGGTGCCTTATTCCGGGAGCTGTTATTCCATCGTCATTGGTAACGAGAATTAATGGTTTTTCTTCTGTTTGCATTGTTCATTTTTTCTGATAGCTAAAATAAACATTTCAGAAAGCAAAACAGCTAATAATCACGTTTAACAAATTATTAGCTACAATTAAAATATGTGGTATAGTTTTTACTGTAAATTGGAAAATATTACATTAGTTTACATTTAATGAACTTTGATACAATGAAACGATACAAATTAAGAAACAATCTCGTTATTTTATTATTAGTAACCCTGCTAGCTGTAACATCCTGTAGCTTTACTGCCAAAAATTTTGATGAAGATTCAGATAAAGATCAAGTACTTATAGAACTTATATCTTATGTGATCGAGCAAGGACATTTTGATATGAAAGATGTGGATGATGATTTTTCACAAGCAGTTTTCAAAGATTACATAAAAGGATTAGATCCAATAAAACGACATTTTCTGGAAAGTGACTTTGAAGAATTCGAAGCGTTTGAAACTTTGATAGATGATCAAATTAAAAATAAAAATTTACTTTTTTTCAATCTTACAGTAGATCGTTATAAAAAGCGGATGGAAGAGTCAAAAGCTTTTTATGCCGAGCTACTCGAAAAACCTTTTAATTTTCAGGAGCAGGAAACTATCAACACAGATTATGAAAATGCAGATTATGCGGTAAATAAAAAGGGATTAAAAGAAAGATGGAGACAACAATTTAAGTTTTCTACACTTTCCACTTTTCATGACTTAAAGCTAGAGCAAAAAGATAAAATTGAAAACGATGAAGATGTTGAGGTAAAATCTGATGCTGAGTTAGAAAAAGAAGCACGTGAAATTACTAAGGAGTCAATCGAAAATTATTTTGATACAATGTCCGATTTAGAACGTAAGGACTGGTTTAGTTTGTATATCAATTCATTTGTAAGTCAGTTTGACCCGCATACCAATTATTTCGCACCTCAAGATAAAGACAGATTTGATATTTCTATGTCTGGGAAATTAGAAGGTATTGGTGCTCGACTTCAGAAACAAAGAGATAATGTAAAAATTGTGGAAGTCATTTCCGGAGGTCCAGCCTGGACAAATGGAGAATTAGAAGTTGGTGATCTTATCCAGAAAGTAAAACAGGAAGATGAAGACGAACCAGTAGATATTCGTGGTATGCGTTTAGACGATGCTGTAGATCTCATAAAAGGACCAAAAGGAACTAAAGTCGTTTTGACAGTAAAAAAAGTCGATGGTAGTACTCAAACTATTAGCATTGTAAGAGATGTAGTTGAGATAGAAGAAACCTATGCAAAATCTTCTACTGTAGAAAGAAACGGAGAATTATTCGGAGTCATAAATCTGCCAAAGTTTTACTTTGATATGCAAAACTATGATGAAAGAAATGCAGCTTCTGATATTAAAAAGGAACTTGAGAGGTTAAATGAGATTGATGCTAAAGGTCTTGTGATGGATCTAAGAAATAATGGCGGTGGTTCTTTGTCAACAGTTGTTGACATTGCTGGATTTTTTATTGAAAAAGGCCCTGTAGTACAGGTGAAAGATGCTAAAAATAATACTGAAGTTCTAAAAGATACAGATTCTAATGTTATATGGGATAAGCCACTTGTCATACTTGTGAATGAACTTTCTGCTTCAGCTTCAGAAATATTGGCAGCAGCAATGCAAGATTATGAGAGAGCTATTGTGATAGGAAGCAAGCAAACCTATGGTAAAGGAACGGTTCAAAATGTAGTTGATCTCAATAGGTGGATGAGAAATAGTTCCTTTGGAGATATGGGCGCATTGAAAATTACAACTCAAAAATTTTATAGAATAAATGGTGGCTCTACTCAATTGAAAGGAGTGGAAAGTGATGTGGCTGTACCGGATCGTTACTCCTATATAGATATTGGTGAAAGAGATTACGAAAACCCAATGCCATGGGATAAAATTGCTCCTGCGAATTATAAGGTTTGGAAAGGTTATTCAAATTTGGATGAAGTTATCTCATCAAGTAAAGGACGCTTGTCCAATAACGCTCAAATTCAAATGATTGATGAAAATGCCAAATGGATTCAATCACAGAGAAATCAAAATAGCTTTAGTTTAAATTATGAAAGCTACAGTAAAGAAATTGAGAAGGTAGAGGAGATGGCTCAAAAGTTCGAAAAAATTAATAATTATAATACCAGCCTAACTTATGAATCTCTTCCTTATGAAGAAGCTTTGATGGCTCAGGATTCATCTTTGACTCAAAAAAGAAAAAGATGGCACGAAAGCTTATCGAAAGATGTGTATGTAGAAGAAGCTATTCAGGTGCTTCAAGATTTGAAAGTTGATGAAGATTCCATTAAACTTGCAGCTAGAAAGGATTAGGCTAATATCAATTCAGCACGTTTGAAAAAAAATACTTCTTTACAAAACTTAGCGCTCCAAAAGTTTAAAAAAAACCTTTGGGGCGTTTTAAGTTTCTGGTATATAGTGCTTTGTCTGTTTGTGGGAGTGTTCGCTTATTTCCTTGCTCCAGACAGTTCTGAGAACGCTAATTCTATGGCGCTCAGTATTCATTCAAAATCGCCAGGCTTTTCTGTACAGGTCATCGAATTTCCAAATACTAATACTGGAAAGCAATCTTGGCTATCAAAATCTTTCTTTGGAAATGAATATCCCAACGAAATCATTCCAATAGAGTCTTTTAGAAAAGAAGGGAATAAACTCTTTTATCAAAACTATGGAGTAAAAGATCAGTCTTTAGAAAATGAGATCGATTTAACTCAATTCGCCCCTGATTTTGCATCTGAACATATATACGAAAGAACCTACTGGTTAGGCACCGATAAATACGGTCGTGATTTGCTGAGTAGAATGCTTATAGGCTTACGAATTTCCTTTTCAGTTGGATTTATATCCGTATTTATTTCTCTGCTTTTAGGATTGTTTTTAGGATCTATTTCCGGGTATTATGGAGGCAAAATTGATGCTGCTGTGATGTGGCTGATCAATGTCACTTGGTCAATTCCTACCTTACTTTTGGTAATTGCCATTACGCTTGCACTCGGTAAAGGTTTCTGGCAGGTTTTTATAGCAGTTGGCTTAACAATGTGGGTAGAAGTAGCTCGTGTGGTACGAGGTCAGGTTATGAGTGTTAAATCCTCTCAATTTGTAACAGCAGCACTGGCTTTAGGTTTTAAGAATCAAAGAATAATAATAAGACACATCTTACCCAATGTACTTGCGCCAGTAATAGTTATTTCTGCAGCTAATTTTGCCGCTGCGATACTGATTGAAAGTGGACTTAGCTTTTTAGGAATAGGGGCACAACCGCCAACACCAAGCTGGGGAGCAATGATTAAAGATCATTATAGTTATATCATTTTGGGAAAAGCTTATTTAGCCATCATCCCAGGATTAGGCATCATGAGTTTAGTGATGGCTTTTATGCTTATCGGTAATGCTTTACGAGATGCTTTGGATGTGAAAAACTAGTCGTTAAGTTTCAAAACAGCCATAAATGCTTCTTGAGGAATTTCTACATTTCCTACCTGACGCATACGCTTTTTACCTTTTTTCTGCTTTTCTAAAAGTTTACGTTTTCTGGAAATATCACCTCCATAACATTTTGCCGTCACATCTTTTCTTAATGCTTTTACAGTCTCTCTAGCAATAATTTTAGCACCAATCGCAGCCTGAATTGGAATATCAAACTGTTGTCTCGGAATTAATTCTTTCAGCTTTTCACAGATTCTCTTACCAATATCGTAAGCATTGTCAACGTGTAATAATGCCGAAAGCGCATCTACTGTGTTTCCATTTAATAACACATCTACCTTTACCAATTTAGATTTTCTCATACCAATCGGAGAATAATCAAATGAGGCATAACCTTTAGAAACAGTTTTTAATCTATCATAGAAATCGAAAACAATTTCAGCGAGAGGCATATCAAAACTAAGTTCCACACGATCTTGGGTCAAGTAAGTTTGATTAGTGATTTGTCCACGCTTTTCTATACACAGAGACATCACTGGTCCTACAAAATCAGACTTGGTAATAATACTAGCTTTTATGAATGGCTCTTCAACACGATCCAGATAAGTAGGTTCAGGTAAGTCTGTAGGATTACTAACTATGATGGGTTTATCTTTATCTTTTAATGTATAAGCGTTGTAAGACACGTTGGGCACTGTTGTGATAACCGTCATATCAAACTCACGTTCCAAACGTTCTTGTATAATTTCAAGATGGAGCATTCCAAGGAATCCACATCTAAAACCAAATCCAAGTGCTGCAGAACTTTCGGGTACAAATACCAGTGAAGCGTCATTAAGTTGAAGCTTCTCCATCGCTGTTCTCAATTCTTCATACTCATCGGTTTCCACTGGATAAATTCCTGCAAAAACCATCGGTTTTACATCTTCAAAACCAGCAACAGCATTTTTAGTAGGATTCTCGGCATCGGTGATTGTGTCACCAACTTTGACTTCTTTGGCATTTTTTATACCTGTGATAAGGTAGCCCACATCTCCTGCTTTTATTTCTTTTTTAGGAAATTGTACCAACTTCAATGTCCCTACTTCATCTGCAGAATAGTTTTTATCTGTAGCTACAAATTTTATATTCTGACCTTTTTTGATACTGCCATCAAACACTCTAAAGTAAGTTTCAATACCTCTAAATGGATTGTAAACAGAGTCAAAAACCAAAGCTCTAAGCGGAGCATCTGGATCGCCCTTCGGTGCTGGAACGCGTTCCACAATGGCATTAAGAATTTCTTCAATACCAATACCTTCTTTGGCGCTGGCTCTTATAACATCTTCACGTTTACAGCCAATAAGGTCTACAATATCATCAGTCACTTCGTCTGGATTGGCACTTTGAAGATCTACTTTATTTAGCACAGGAATGATTTCTAAATCGTTTTCTAGAGCTAAATATAAATTTGAAATAGTTTGCGCCTGTATGCTTTGTGCGGCGTCAACAATTAGTAACGCGCCTTCGCAGGCGGCAATAGATCTTGAAACCTCGTAAGAGAAATCTACGTGTCCTGGCGTATCTATAAGGTTAAAAACATAGTCTTCTCCTTTATAATCATAAACCATTTGTATGGCGTGACTTTTTATTGTGATGCCGCGCTCGCGTTCTAAGTCCATATTATCCAAAAGCTGTTCTTTACGTTCGCGTTCAGTTACAGATTTTGTAAAATCCAATAAACGGTCGGCTAGAGTGCTTTTTCCGTGGTCAATATGGGCAATTATGCAAAAATTTCGAATATTCTTCATAGTCCGTTTTCCTAATCTTAAGCTTCTGTTGCTTTAGAATTTAATGTGGCAAATATACAGGATTTGTTTGGCTTAAGAGATGTATTTCAAGCACTGATAAAAGCTTTATGTAAATTGTTTATAATTCCCTAATTTTGCAATAAAAAGTTGTGGCTAAGATAGATAACATAGATTTAGGAGAATTCCCTCTTCTGCTCGCTCCTATGGAAGATGTAAGTGATCCTCCTTTTAGAGCTTTATGCAAGGAATATGGAGCAGATATGGTATACACAGAATTTATTTCTTCAGAGGGATTGATTCGTGATGCTGCGAAAAGTATGATGAAGCTGGATATTTATGAGAAAGAACGTCCAGTCGGCATTCAGATTTTTGGAGCCAACTTAGAATCTATGTTAAGGTCTGTGGAAATTGTTGAGAAGACCAAGCCAGATGTTATTGATATCAATTTTGGTTGCCCTGTGAAAAAAGTTGTTTCTAAAGGAGCTGGAGCAGGAATTTTGAAAGATGTTGACCTTATGGTGAAATTGACAGAAGCCATGGTAAAACACACCAACCTACCTATTACCGTCAAAACTCGTTTGGGCTGGGATCATGATTCGATAAAAATTTATGAAGTTGCCGAACGATTACAAGATGTGGGGTGCAAAGCGATTTCGATACATGGGCGTACACGAGCTCAGATGTATAAAGGCGAAGCCGATTGGAAGCCAATTGCTGAAGTTAAAAACAATCCGAGAATGCACATTCCAGTTTTTGGAAATGGCGACGTAGATACGCCAGAAAAAGCTGCGCTTATGAGAGATGAATATGGTCTGGATGGAGCTATGATTGGCAGAGCGAGTATTGGTTCTCCATGGTTTTTCAAAGCTGTAAAGCATTATTTTGAAACAGGAACACATTGCGAGCCGCCATCACTCGTGGAGCGCGTGGACATTGCAAGACGTCATCTCCAAATGTCTATCGACTGGAAAGGAGAAAAGCTTGGCGTCTTTGAAACTCGCAGACATTATACTAATTACTTTAAAGGAATTCCTCATTTTAAGGAGTACCGAATGAAAATGGTTACTTCCGATCATGCTGAAGATGTTTTTGCCACGTTTGATGAAGTTGAGGAGAAATTCGCAGATTATCAATTTGTTGAGTAACTTTTTTATTTATTCTGAAGCTGCTTTTCAAGAAACGCAGGCAGGCTTAATACCACTCACTTAATTTATAAAGAATGAAATCTATTGTTTTAGTTGCATTAATGGCGGTTTTTGGCTCTGTGACACAAGCTCAAACCTTTGATGATAATACCAGTCAAACTTTAAAAAATTATATAAGTGAATTTCCTAATCAAACACAATTTTCTGTAGCGATAGTAGATGGAAATGAAACTCAATTTTATGGCCAAGTCAAGTTTGCTGACGCTATTAATCAATTGGATAATAGTGCTTCTGTATTTCAAATTGGCTCCGTGACCAAGGTTTTTACTTCCACATTACTAGCTCAGCTTGTAATAGAAAAAGAGGTGAGACTCACAGATTCTATACAGAAGTATTTTAGTTTTTCATTAAATGAAAAAGGGATGACTTTAGAAGAGCTTTCAAACCACACCTCTGGATTACCAAGATTACCATCCAATTTGAATTTAGCAAGTGTAAATCCCCAAAACCCTTACAGAACTTATGCAGAAGCAGATCTAGAATACTACTTATCAACAGAAATGGAGGTTTCTTCTGATGAAAAGACTTATCAATATTCAAATATAGGAGCTTCTGTTTTGGCTAAAGCACTAGAAAACGCTAGCAGGAAAAGTTATGAAGAATTACTTTCAGAAAAAATATTTCATCCCCTAGAAATGAACCAATCTACATTAAGAGAGACTGAAATACAAAGTGGACTTGTGCAGGGTTTAGATCAAAATGGAAATCCTACACCAGCTTGGGAGATGGGAGTGTTTGAAGGAGCAGGTGCAATTTTATCTTCTACAAAAGACTTGTCGCAATTTGTAAAAGCTCATTTTAAAGAAGATGAAGATGCATTTTCATTAACATTAATGCCAACATTTCTCGTTAATCCAAATTTACGATTGGGTTTAGGCTGGCATATTCTTCAGGATGATGCTGGGAATGATTTGTATTGGCATAATGGAGGAACTGGAGGGTATTCTGCATCTATCTATATGGTCCCAGAATCCCAAAAAGCTGTTGTTATTTTAACCAATGTATCTGGTTTTCACCCCAAAGCTTCTAGTGTAGATGAATTGGGCTTTAAACTGTTGAATTCAATAGGAAATTAAAAAGCGCCAATGATGATCAACATGACGCTTTTAAAAAGATGACAGTTGAAATAAAGTATCTTCCGGTCTGTCATTTGGTATCTCGTCAAGTCGATTAAATCTTCTTCTGTCATTCAGTCTGTGGTAACCTTCAATTTTAATAGCTATAGACAATTTAGAGTTCTATTGTTTTTTTAAATAAATATTATTAACAGTAGATATTAAAATCTTAAAAGTCTTCAGCGAGATTATTTTTTTAGAATAAAAATAAATCGATTATATTGCGTTAATTAATTACCAGTTTTTTTTGATTCGGAACTCCTTCGTCCTAATGAATTAAGTCTCAAAATCAAAAAGCAAATGATTCGTAATTACTACAACGAAAAATGGAAAAATGTCGTCTTTGACGATAAAATTGCCAAGTTTGAAAAGTATAAAATTTCAAATTATGGCAGGATGCTCAATTGTAAAGGCCCGGAAGAAGTTCTCGTAAAGGAGTCCTTTATTAATGGTTACCAAACTATCCCTCTTAAGCAAGAAGAAAACAAAAAATCTACTAGTAGATATGTTCATAAATTGGTTGCAGAGCATTTTTTGGAACGAGGTGATGGAATCTATGTGATTCATCTCAACTATGACAAATTAAATAACAAAGTTGAAAATCTTAAATGGGCTACTAAGAAAGAGAAAGAGAACCATCAATTTAGCAATCCAGAATATATAAATAGACCTAAAAAACGAACTTACTCCAAATTGACGGAAGCAAAGGTAAGGTTGATCAAACGAAAAATTCACGATCCTAATCGACGTACTCGTATGAAAATGATAGCAAAGCAATTTGGTATATCAGAGATGCAATTATATCGAATCAAAAGTGGAGAGAACTGGGGGTCTGTGACTGATTATTAATATTATTTAAAATCAAATTCAACCCAAACGGGAATGTGGTCTGAAATCGCTCGTGCTGATTTTAAATTGGGAAATGACTTATAAAATGAATTTACTCCATTTTGAAGCATTTTGAAATGTTTACTGTCCAGGAAAATATTATCATATTCTGAAGCGAGACATTCATTTGAGACACATTTCATCTTTAGACTTGTTTTTTGATTTACTAATGCAGGAATGAAACCTTTTGATTTCAAAGGGTTAAAAATCGTGTGTGATTGTGGCAAGTTAAAGTCTCCAAGGAAAATTAAATTTTCTTCAAAATAAAGGTCTGGATAAAGTTTTAAATTCTTGAGTTCCTGTTCTGGTTGTTTAGATTTTGGAAGAGCATGGATGTTGACAAGCGTGAAGTAATCCTCTTTATACTTGAACTTTATAAAATAAGGCTCACGTTCAAAATCCTCAACACAATCTAAGTCTAGCCAGGCTTTCTTCATCAGTTTTACTCTGCTCGGTTTCCAAAGGTAAGCATATCTCTCTGAGCTATAGCTTCCTCCTTGAGTAGGATTGCTCACCACATAGTTCCATTTGAAACCAGTTCGGTTTAATTCATCGGCTAGCTTTGCAACAGCCTGAGCGCCGCCATCTCCAGCAACAACCTCTTGGATAGCCACTATGTCGTATTCTTTTAAAGTTTTAGCCATAAAAGTTATGGCTTGATTGGATTTTGAATTTCCAAGGTGTCTGATATTCCAGGAACTCAGTTTGACTTGACAAATGCTGATATTTCCAGAAAAAATAAATATGCTATATATAAATAAAAGGTAGTATTTTCTCACGAATAATTTAATTTGAAATAATTCTCTGTTGTCACTAGATAGAAATAATTTTTGCTGTTAAATAAGTTTTAAAATCACAATATCGGTTTTCATTGCCGTAAAATCTGTTATGTTATGATTAATATTAATTTTTAAAACTAGACATAGTGAAGCTTTTAAAAAATACTTTACCAATTATACTAGGTTTCTTACTTTTTGGATGTGGGGCATCAGACGTTCAGACAGTTAGACCTAACAAAGCAGATTTAAGCAAATATGAGACATTCGCTTACTTGCCCAATGCGTCTATAGAAATTCGCAATTCAGCAGTTCAGACCGATTTTTTAAATTCATTTATTATTGAAACAATCAATGAACAAATGAAAGCGACAGGTTATACATTAGATAGAGATAATCCAGATCTTTTAGTGCTTATTAGTATTACAACAGACTTAAAAACTAAACGACAAGAAGAGCCTGTGTATGCTAGCTATCCATATAATAACTCTGTTGCAGGTATGCCGGTAAGTCCATTTTATCAGCCTTTTTATTACAGAGGATGGTACGACTGGTACTATCCAGGGGGAGTCATTGGTTATACAACAGATACCTATTCATATAAAAAAGGTACAGTGGTAGTTGATTTGGTTGATAGAGAGACAAAACAATCAGTTTGGAAAGGAATTACTTCAGAACCAATAATGGATCAATCTGAAACGGAAGCAGTTCAAGAGTCGATTAGAGATATATTTCAAGAGTATCCTCTAAATAATAAGTAATTATTTTAAATCTCAATTTTTAAAGACTGTCTTTATAAGGCAGTTTTTTTTTAAAACAAACCTACTGAACTGAAATCGTATAAAGACAAAAATAAAAAAAGCCCTACATTTCTGTAAGGCTTAGTGTTTACTGGTGGTCCCACTTGGACTCGAACCAAGGGCCACCTGATTATGAGTCAGGTGCTCTAACCAGCTGAGCTATGGGACCGATACTGATTATTAAGGATGGCAAAAATAAGTATAAGTTTATTATCAGCCAAAATATTTTTCAATTTAAAATCAAGTTCTGTCTTCGCATAATTCTACGAGGACGCCATGACTACTTTTGGGGTGCAAAAACACTATGGATTTCCCATCAGCTCCAGCTTTTGGTTCTTCGCTAAGTAATTGGAAACCTTCGCTTTGTAGTCTTTTCATTTCAGATTTGAGATCATCCACAAAAAAAGCGATATGATGAATTCCTTCTTTTTGCTTACTCAAGTATTTTCCTACAGGACTATCCTCACGCGTAGCACCAAGGAGTTCAATTTTACTTTCACCACATTCGAAGAAGACAGTTTTGACGCCTTCTCTTTCAACGATTTCAGTTTTATACGGAGGTACATTTAGTAAAGCTTCATAAGTTTTAGTAGCTTCCTCAATATTATTTACGGCAATGCCTAAGTGTTCAATTTTTTTAATCATAAGATATACTCACAAAGTTTTACCACAAAACTAGCATTTATATATTTATTCTAACTTTGCAGTATGGAATCAAATAGACAAAAGAAAATAGCTGGAATTCTTCAGAAGGACTTAGCTGAAGTCATTCAGCTTGAATTGAAAGCAGCAGGGACTCAAAATTTAATTATATCTGTAACCAAAGTTAGAGTTACACCAGATTTACTTCAGGCCAAAGCACACTTAAGCATTTTCCCTTCAGAGAAATCTGAGAAAATAGTTGAAGAAATTCGAGCTATGAAGTCAAAAATAAAGCATGAAGTTGCACAAAGAACCAAGAATCAATTGCGACGAATGCCAGAGCTCACTTTTTTCAATGATGATTCAATAGAATATATCAACGATCTGGAGCAAGCCTTCAAAGGTAAAAATGACCCTATCAAGAATCCTGACTTATTAGACAAGCGTAAGAAAAATTGAACGTATCCTTTTACATCGCCAAGCGTTATTTCTTTTCTAAAAGTTCCAACACAGCGATAAATATCATCACTTGGATTGCCTCTATTGGAGTAATCGCTGGGGCCTTGTCTCTATTTGTAGTTTTGTCCGCATTTGCAGGGCTAAAAGAGTTCAGTCTTTCCTTTACCAATAAATTTGATCCGGACCTGAAGGTCATGCCTTCTACAGGTAAGTTTTTTGAAGTAGATTCTCTTCAGAATTCTCAACTTCAAAATAACAAAGATATCGTAATGTATTCTGAAGTGATTGAGGAGCGAGTTTTGTTAAGTTTCAAATCTAAAAACACTCCTGCATTTATCAAAGGTGTGGATACTACTTTCCAGGCCATAAGTGATATTAAAAATTCAGTATTTCTTGGTCAATGGCTCGAGCAGAATGCAAGCCAGGTGGTGCTCGGTAACGATTTGTCTCGGAAACTTTCTGCAGGAGTTAGAGATTATTCGGGTTTACTAAGTTTATATGTTCCTAAACCAGGCAAAGGCCAGATTTTAGATGTCAAAGATGCCTTTAGAACAGGGAGTGCAACTGTAGTTGGTATTTATTCTATAAATGAAGAGTTGGACAAAAAATTCGTTTTTACGGATATTGGTTTTGCCAGAAGGTTACTGCAGCTTAATGAAAATGAGGTCTCTGCTATTGAGGTAAAAGTCGCATCATCGGCGGATTTAAATTCAGTTCAAAAAGACTTAAAAGATATATTTCATCAGCAAGTTGATGTAAAAGACAGAATCCAACTCAACGACAGTCTCTACAAAATGCTAAATACTGAAAATTTAGCGGTGTATTTAATTTTTACTTTGGTGATTATTATTGCTTTGTTCAATGTGATAGGTTCTATTATTATGGCTGTATTGGAAAAGCAACAAAATTCAAAAACACTTCTGAATTTGGGGCTGACCAAAACTGAAATCCAGCGTATATTTTTCTATCAAGGTGGACTGATGAGTGTTGCAGGAGGTATAGTTGGACTTACGCTCGGTATTCTTTTGGTCATCTCTCAACTTCATTTAGAGTGGATCATGATAACTCCAAGTTTAGCTTATCCTGTGAAACTTGAATTTGTCAATATTCTGATTGTTTTTGTGACCATCTCAGGATTAGGTTTTTTAGCGTCCTATATTTCATCGAAAAGTGTGAAGCGTTCTCTTCATTAATATTTCCTCTTATTACTTTATGTTGTTTAAATAAAGTGATTTAAGTTAGATTATCGAACTAATTCTACAAGAATTTAAGATTTGTACACCTAGTTTTGTTCTAAATCTTTTATTATGAACAAAATTACGTTTTTAGGAATATTTCTTTTCCTATTTATATCTCTAAACTCTTTTTCTCAAAATTGCCCTCCAAACCTACCAAGTGATCCTGTAGAAGGGGAATTTGGTAATAATGAATGGATTGCATATGCCTATAATCATAACAACTATACCACTACTAACTTTAATTTATTAAATTATAGAGGATATTATGTAGATTCTGGCTATGGAAATAGTGGGGTGAGTTTTGACTCCTCTAATTCCTGGGGAGAAAATTCCAATCCTAGTACTTCAGTAAATTATGAAGGCTGTTCTGTTACAGATGAAAATCATAATGTGAGGTATATGCGTAGGGGATTTCCAGAAGGAAATTACGTCATTGATGTAGCCTCGCAAAATGGAGGGAATGGCCATGATGATGCTGCTATTTTATATATAGATGGTGTTCAAGTTTGGAACAATACTGGTTGCTGTGCACCACGCCTTAATGTTTGGTCAGGGACACTAGACGCGAATTCTGAAATAGAATTCATTTGGTCTGAAAGGACTGGTGATTCCTATGGAAGATTAAGATTTAAGGAAGCAACACCAGCTTCCGGCGATGAGGGAGATTTTGGCGATAACGAATGGCTAGTTTCTGCTTACAATGGCACAAATTTTAATACTTATGCGGGAATTTATTCACAAAGTGGATTAGATTTTGATAGTAGAGATCTATGGCCTGCAAATGGATCGCCTTCTCAAGCGCAAACTTATAATGGTGTTACTGTTGCTGGTAATAATCACTCTTATATATATAGAAGGAGAGGTTTCCCTTGTGGTATTTACCAATTAAATATTCCTGCTCATGACGATGATGTAGTTGTTACTATAGATGGTGATGAAGTCTTTTCTTCAGAATATGTTGATGGAGATAGGATTAATAATGTTTGGCAGGGATACTTAGGTCCAAATTCAGAAATTGAATATAGTATTGTTGAATTTGGAGGACAATCTTACGGTAGTTTAGAGTTTATAGATATAGCAGGTCCCAATCAATTTATTTGGACTGGTGATATAAATACATCGGTAACAAATACAGGAAACTGGTGCGGGGGAGTTTTACCATTGAATAACGGAACTTCAAACCTATATATTCCTAAGAACGTACCTAATTTCCCAATTTCTAATTTGAACTCTTCTATCAATGACATTCTTATTGAAACTGGAGCTGCTTTGACCCTGAATTCAGATTTACAATTAAGAGGTAATCTTGTTAACGATGGAACCTTAAACGGAGCAAATGGTTCTTTGGATTTCGTTGGTCCAAATAACCACAGCATTTCAGGAAACGGGTTTGAGATAGAAAATCTTTCTATGGATAATGATGTTATCTTTAGCTTGAATCTTGGCGAAGTCATTAGCCTTTCAGATATATTGACCGTTGATGGCGGCACACTAAACACTAATGATCGCCTTAGTTTAACGTGCGACTTCACTTCAGGTAAGGCTGCTCAGGTTGCCCCTGTATTAGGAGCCATTGTAGGCGATGTTACAGTAGAACAGTGTTATCCAGCAAGAAGAGCTTTTAGGTTTATATCACCTTCTGTGACTACGAGTTCAACAATCAGAGAAAACTGGCAGGAAGATGCCCAGGCGTATAATATTCTAGAAAACACGGATGGTGATCCAATACCTAATGGTTACGGAACCCATATCACCGGTAATAATACTAGTGAAATTGATAATTCTCTTAATGGAGGTCTGGACTATACTCCGAGTGGTAATCCTTCTATGTTTACTTTTGATAACATTGGAAGAGGGTGGAATCCGGTTACTTCTACTGAACAGCCTTTAGAAGCTGGAAGTCCATACCGATTGATGATAAGAGGGGATAGAGGTATTGATGTTACTAGTAATTCAGCTACTCCTACTAACACTAGACTAAGGACTACTGGAGTTTTAACAACTGGGCCAAACTCACAAACTAATTTATCCGACGTTGCAGGAAGCTTTAACTTTATAGCTAATCCGTACCATGCACAGGTGGATATGAATTTGTTAACCACTAATTCATCAAACATAAGAAACACTTTTTACTATGTATGGGACCCTACGCTTGCTGGATCTGGCGGTAGAGGAGCTTATGTCACAGTTGATTTATCAGATGGAAGCACCTCATTTACAGATACTGGAATTTCAGGTTCTCCATTAAACACCGCTAATGAATTTTTACAGCCAATGCAAGCAGCATTTGTTTTAGTTGATACTAATACTGGCCCAACTTCAGTAGATTTTGAAGAGTCACATAAAAATGTTAATCCAGACCAAACAGAGACTAAATCTTTGTCTCAATCTGAATATATCAATATTCAATTATTTGATGCTGATTCCTATACTCAAGGCAATACTGCATCTGATGGTTTGAAAATAAAATTTGACAAATCTTATAGTACTACATCAAAAGATGATGCTCCTAAGCTTGGTAATTTAGACGAGAACTTAGCTAGAAAAGTGGGAAGTGATTTTTCTTCGATTGAACTTAGACCTTTTCCGGAAGAAGAAGAGCGACTAGAATTATTTATAAATCAATATCGAAGAGAAGCTTACGTGATGAAATTTGACCTGACCGATAACTTAAATACTCAAGTCTTTATTGAAGACAAATATTTAAATCAAGTAACAGAGGTCACTCAAACTGAAGACACTTATTCTTTCACTGTAGATGAGTCAATTCCAGAATCTGAGGCTTCAGATAGATTTAGTCTGGTCTTTGAGCCAGTGAGTTTATCAACAATAGAAGAGACTCTGGTGAATGCCAGCTTATATCCAAACCCAACAAAAGGGAGCTTTAGCATAAGTGGAGAGAATTTAGGAGAAGAAACAGAAGTTGAGATTTATAATATGATAGGACAGCAGGTTTATAAAACAAACCTTGAAAACCAGCTTACAACTGAGATCACAGATTTTAACGGAAGCGCTGGCGTGTATCTAGTTAAATTAAAAACCAATCAAGGCGAGAGAACTTTCAAATTGATAAAACAATAAGCTTATGAAACTTCAAAATTCACATTATATAACACTAGTTATTATTATCACTTTACTACTAGTAACCACAA
The DNA here is from genome assembly GCF_042677225.1 of Psychroflexus salinarum. Taxonomy (NCBI): domain Bacteria; kingdom Pseudomonadati; phylum Bacteroidota; class Flavobacteriia; order Flavobacteriales; family Flavobacteriaceae; genus Psychroflexus; species Psychroflexus salinarum. Next base: position 66,818 of record NZ_JBHTIV010000005.1, on the reverse strand, counting down.
CAAGTCATGGACAAGGGCTTGGTGATATAGGTTTTCCAGAGGATGTTGATGACGAAATCGCAGCACCAATCAATGGTCTTATCGCTTTAGGCTTAGCTGTTGGAGGTTATTTAGGGATAAAAAAAGTAAGGAAGTAGATTAACTTTCCTAACTATAAACACAAATCCACCTGAATTTTCAGGTGGATTTTTTGTTATGAATTTTAAATTAAATTAGAATTATTTTTAAAATGAAGAAAGTTCTATATAATGGATTTCGAACTTATTCTACATGAAAGATTCAACTTAGCCTATACATTTGTTCAAATTCTAGATATTTTTGAGCAAAATAATTTCCATACTTTTTTTTACGGTCATAGTAAGCGCAAATCTGCCATGCTTTTCTCAGTCAGATTTATATGAATCTTCAAGTGAAAATGAGTCAGTTTTTATTTCTAATGGAAACTGGAGCAATCCTCAAAACTGGAAAAATCAAAACTTACCTACCTCAATTTCAAAAGTCATTATTGAGGCAAATGCAGTTTTGGATGTTTCGTTCCAGGTAAACGAACTTAAAATCGATGAAAATACCACGCTGTTAATTAATCCATCCACCAAGCTTTTTATAAAACAAAACATTGAAAATAAAGGCCGGGTTCTTGGAGGGGGTGAGCTTGTTCTGAATGGAAATTCTGCTCAGTTTATTAAAGATGAGGGCAGTTACAGTAATTTGCGTATTTCAAACCCGTCAACAGTCCACTTGAATGATGAGATCGAAGTGTATGGTAGTTTATATGTAGATGCAGGAAAGCTTAAAACCAAAAATAACCTTTACTTAAGGTGTGATTTTGAAACTAATAGAACAGCTCAAGTAGGAGGGGTTTTTGGAGAAATTACTGGCAAAGTTCAGGTCGAACAGTGCTATCTTGCAAGAAGGGCAAATCGATTAATAAGTCCATCAGTAAACACTTCAACTTCTATTCATAAGAACTGGCAGGAAGATGCAGACAGTTATTTTGATGATGATGTGCCAGAGGGTTATGGGACGCATATCACAGGATTAAACCCCGGAACTGGTCCAGCTTATTTGGAGGAGGATGGCGAAAATGGATTTGATTATAATCCATCCGGAGATGCCTCGATGTTTATTTATGATAATCAAAACAATGATTTCAATCCAATAAATAATACTAACGTAAATCAACTAAAGGCTGGAGATCCTTATATGCTTCTCGTGAGAGGAGACAGGACTGTGAATATTTACTCAAATTCAGCAGAGCCTACAGCAACAAGACTTAGAGCTAAAGGAGAACTTGTGACAGGAGATTATTCAACCACTGATTTGTCTCAAACTAAAGATGGGTTTAGTTTGATTGGGAATCCTTATCACGCTAAAGTAGACATGAACTCTGTTTTATCTAAATCAAATAATATAAAAAAGGATGTTTATTATATCTGGGATCCAAAACTAGGGGGAGTTCAAGATTTAAATCAATCTGGCGGCAGGGGAGCATTTGTAGTTGTGGAATTGCCTTCAGGAAATAATTCCTCAAATTCTGATGCAAATCAATATCTTCAGCCTATGCAGTCAGCGTTTGTTCAAACAATAGGTGATAATTCTGCTGCACAAATAAATTTTTCAGAGAGTGATAAAGCTTTAAATGAAAATCCTAAAACCAATATTGTCTCTGAGTCTGATGACCAATTTTTGAATATACAACTCTACAATAAGGTATCTTACAATTCAGTTAGTACAACTTCTGATGCTTTGCGAATAAATTTTGGGAGTAGTTACTCTAAATCATCTATAGATGACATTCTTAAGCTTCAAAATATTGATGAAAACTTTGCTAGAGTTATAGGTCAAAACTTGGTTGCTTTAGAAAGAAGGAATTCACCTGCTGTAGAGGAAATCTTACCTCTGTATGTAGATCAGTATAGAAGAGCTGATTACATATTAAAGTTTGAGTTTTCAAACTCATTTGATGGAGATGTCTATTTGATAGATCATTATTTGGAAACAGAAACACTCATGACTAAGCTTAATTCGACCTATTCATTTAATGTGAACTCTTCAGTTTCAGGTTCTAAAGATGAAAATAGATTTTCTCTTAAATTGAAGCCTGTTAGTTTATCAACCTCAAATTCGGTTTTGTCAGAGGTGAAGATTTACCCAAATCCTATGATAGAAAAATTCAGTATTACTGGCTTGAAAGGCCAAACTGATGTGGAAGTTAATATCTATACTATTGCGGGTCAAAGAATTTATTCTGAAAAAGTAGGCTCTGTTTCAAAATTCAATATTGAAAATTTTAATGCTGAAGCAGGAATTTATTTAGTCAAACTTACTTCAGGAAGTGAGGAGCAAAGTTTCAAGTTGATCAAGCAAAATTAAATCAAAAAAAAGCTCATTCAAATATTTGAATGAGCTTTTAGAATTACTAATTACTTTCTATTCTTCTTCTAAGACTTCAATGTTATTATCGCGATTTACATCTGCCATATACCCTGAAGGGTCGATTTCAATTCGTTCAATACCATATTGCGTAGTAGGGATTTGTAAATCGTATGTTGGATAAGCCCAGGGCCAGTCCTCTACAACTTCTCCTGCGTTAGGTTTTTCCCATCTCATCATACGAAGAGGAATGTAATAGGTTTCTGATGTTCCTCCTTTATAATCGACTTTCACTTCCAATGGCATTGGAGTAAGACCTATGCGTTCTAAAGTAACTATTGTATTTTGTCTATCAACACTTACGTCTTTGATACCGTAATCAACAGTGTTGGTAGTCCTGGTCCAATCGTTAAGATACCAGCTAAGTTCTGCACCGCTTACTTTTTCTGCGACACGTATAAAATCATTTGGTGTTGGATGTTTAAACTTCCATTCATCAAAATATCTATTTAAGACTTTCTCTAAATTCTCTTTTCCAATTAAATAACCAAGTTGACCTAAAAATACAGCACCTTTAGAATACGCTGAGGTTCCGTAAGCTTGATTGTATTCATAACGATCAGCATGAGTGGATTGTGGCTGCTCATATCCTGAATTTGCAAGACTTATATAACCTTTATAATTGCCAGCTGTAGGATTTTCTCTGTTTTGGTCCATTACTTTATTCATAGCCAGTCCTGAAATGTAAGATGTGAAGCCTTCATCCATCCACTCGTGTTGAGCTTCGTCAGTAGCAAGTATATGTTGAAACCAAGCATGGGCCATTTCGTGAGCTGTAACACCTACGAGGCTTCCAAACTCTCTTTCTCCTGTAATTAACGTACACATTGCGTATTCCATACCGCCATCACCACCTTGGATAATAGAATATTGATCGTATGGGTATGGACCGATATGCTCATTGAAATAGTCTAAAAGTTGAACGGTTTTTGATTGTAAATTTTTCCAGTTTTCTTTAATGTCATCATTATCTTTATACAAGAAATGAAGAGTAGTGCCGTCGTTTCCTGTGACTTTATCATGAATGTAATCTTTGTCAGCAGCCCAGGTAAAATCATGAACATCTGGTGCCACAAAGTGCCAGGTTAATTTTTTTCCTCTTCGTCTTACTTTCACTCCTTCATCTTCATAGCCATAACCAACTTCGTTTGGATTTTGAATATAACCAGAACCTCCCAGGATAAAGTCTTTGTCTATCGTAATTTTAACATCAAAATCGGCCCAGACTCCATGGAATTCTCTGCCGATATAAGGATCTGCATGCCAGCCTTCGAAGTCATATTCAGCCATTTTGGGATACCATTGTGTCATCGAAAGTTCAACACCTTCAGCATTATTTCTACCAGATCTTCTTATCTGAACAGGGACCTGGCCCAAAAATTCCATTTCAAAAGTGGTTGAGTTTCCTGGTAAAATAGGTTCAGCAAGTTCAACTTCCAAAACAGTTCCTGCAAGTTCGTAATCCAAAGCTTTACCATCTTGTTTTAAGGATTTAGCTCGCATAAACCCGATCTCTTCTTCGCTTAGTTTAGAAATACGATCTCTTACTCGAGAGTCGGGGTCTTGTATGGTTCTGGATCTTACATCCATTTCGCTTCCTGGCTGGAATGCGTTGAAGTACATATGATAGAAGACTCTATTGAGTGTATCTGGTGAATTGTTGGTATAGACTAACTTCTGTTCGCCTTCGTATTGATAATTTTTATCATCAAAATCTATTTCCATTTCATAGTCAGCATATTGTTGCCAATAGCTAGTATTGTTTTGAGCAAGTACTGCTGATATGGAAATCAATAAAATAAGTGTAAATGTGTTTTTAAACATGTTTATTTGGTTTTAGAAGCTAATATAATAGCATTATACATATTTACCATATTCCCAGAAACTGAAATTTCGCTAAAGGGTTTTGTGTTTTGTGGATCTCCACCGAGAATAACTTCCTGGTCTGTACTCAGTCCAGATTCCATCAAGATTTCTTTTACTTGGGAAGCGCTAAGTTTTGGAAATAAAGATCTTATCATGGTTGCTACTCCAGTAACATTTGGTGTAGCCATGGAAGTTCCTTGTAAAAATTCATAAGTATTTAGCGGTGTTGTAGCGTAAATTGATGATCCTGGGGCGAAAACATCGAGACTGTTTTTGCCATAGTTAGAAAATCCAGACACCAAATTTCCTCCGTATTTAGACGTAATTGATCCCACATTGATGAAATTGTTAACGACATTTACAGGATTATCTGGAGTCTCATCATTAGGATAGACACGTTTTTCATCAAGATTAATACCCTCGTTACCGGCAGCGTTTACAATAAGTACATCATTCTCTTCTGCATATTTAATAGCATCCATCACCCATTGAGGGTGCTTAGAAAAATATTTACCGAATGAAGTATTTATGATGCTAGCTCCGTTATCCACGGCATATCGAATGCCCAGAGCAATATCTTTATCGTATTCATCTCCGTCTGGAACAGCTCTTATAGGCATAATTAAAACATTCTCTGCAACGCCTTTTATTCCTTTATCGTTTGATCTATTTGCTGCTATTATGCCAGCAACATGAGTTCCGTGTTTAGCGTCATTTTTATCTTCATTTGGGCCGCTTACTTGATTATTTCCGTAAATTTTCGTTGAAAAATCATCAGCATCATCACCTAGAATTCTCGCCCTAGCATTCAAGTCTAAATTGAGATGGTATTTTTTTTTATTACCAAAATACTCCATAGCTTCAGCTAATTGATCTTGAATATTTTGAAGATCCTCGTCGATGTTATTCATAACATTGAGTAATAACATTTTCTGATTTAAAGAAGTGTCATCTTGTGGCTTGAATGAAGTTACATTTTCAATAGTAAGCTTGTCTGTATCTAGTTCAATTTTTAAACTTTCTTCAGCTTCTTGTAACTGATTATTCATCATAACATACCTGTTGATGCTATTTTCAGTGGTTGTCATTTCTTCATCGTATTTAGCTTTTGCAGCTCTATACATTTTGAATTCTTCAAGGCTGTTCGGATCAATATCGCTTGCTATTTTTCCCTCAAACTGATCTTCATAATCCCTTACTATTCTCGTATATTCTAGGTTTTCCTCTACGACATCACCAAGAAAATTCCAGCCGTGTATATCATCGATGAATCCATTATTGTCATCGTCTTTGTCATTGTTTGGAATTTCATCAATATTAGTCCAAATCACTCCTTCAAAATCTTCATGTTCGATATCGATTCCGCTATCTAGAACTGCTACTATGATAGTTTTTCCGTTGTAGTCTTTTATAAGTTCTTGATAAGCTCTATCAACACTCATCCCCGGTATTGTATCATACATGAGATCTTTACTTCCCCAGTATTCAAGCTCATCATCTGTTAATTCAACTTTCTTTTCGCTTACATTTTGCAAATTCGGAATAGGTTCTGAATTGATTTTAGGTCCACTTGCACAGGCAATTAGAAGGCTTGATATAAAAAGGCCTAAGCCTCCAATCTTTAAAAATTTATTATTCATGGTTTCAATTAATTTAGTTTGTAAAAAGTTCTGAAAACGTAAATGTTGAATTTAATCTAGCGCCTTTTTCAGTATTCTTAAGGTTTATGACTTCATTGTGAGCATCGTGCTCTAGGAAAAGATAATAATCATTAGCTACTGCTTCATCAAGAAATAGTTTTTTCTCATTGAGGGTTTTTAAGGGTCTTGTGTCAAACCCCATAACATAAGGCAGAGGGATGTGACCAGCTGTAGGTAGCAAGTCTGCGGCAAATACGAGTTTTTTACCTTTATAGTCAATAATAGGTATCATTTGCTTGTCTGTATGACCATCTACAAATAGAACTTCAAAACCCATATTTTCGTAAAAGTGTCTATTTTTTGATCTTTCCAAAAAGTTGAGTTGACCAGATTCCTGCATAGGAAGAAGATTCTCCTTCAGGAATGAGGCACGTTCTCTATCGTTTGGGTTTACAGCCCAGTCCCAATGTTCTTGATTTGTCCAGATTTTTGCATTTTTAAACGCAGGTTCATAACCTGTTTTGCCTTTATTCCATTGTATACTTCCGCCACAATGATCGAAGTGAAGGTGAGTCATAAAGACATCTGTAATGTCGTCTCTATGGAAGCCATATTTCTTTAAAGAACTGTCTATGGAATGATCTCCCCACCTATGATAATGGCTAAAAAACTTTTCGCTTTGTTTATCTCCTAAACCTGTATCGATAAGAATAAGTTGTTTACCGTTTTCTATCAATAAACTTGTGGCTGCAATGTCTATCATGTTATTTTGATCTGCGGGATTGGTACGTTGCCAAAGAGTTTTTGGAACAACACCGAACATAGCACCGCCGTCGAGTTTGAAATTGCCAGTTTCAATAGGGTATAAAGTCATAAAAAATGTATTTTGCAGCAAAATACTAAAAGAGTCTTAACTTTGAATTTCGAGTCTTTTAGATTATGCTATTTTTAACGACTCAAATTTAACGCTTTTATGATAGAACTGGCAGGAATAATAATTCTAGGGATTTTGGCTCAGTGGTTTGCATGGAGATTCAAGATTCCAGCAATCTTACCTCTTATACTTATTGGCTTATTAGTAGGTCCGATTGCTTCCTTATATACTGAAGACGGTTCCAAGCTTATTGAGCCTATTTGGAATGGAGAAACAGGCTTGTTTCCTGGAGAAAGCCTGTTTTATTTCGTTTCACTTGCGATTGGTATAATCCTTTTTGAAGGGGGACTTACATTAAGACGCGGAGAAATACTTCATGTAGGGCCTGTTATTGTCAAATTGATTACAATAGCTGTTGTTATCACCTTTGTTGGTGCAGGTATGGCAGCTCACTGGATTCTAGGACTAAGCTGGCAAATTTCTCTTTTATTCTCAGGGCTTATCATCGTGACAGGACCTACGGTGATTACACCTATTTTGAGAAATATACCTTTAAAAAAAGATGTTTCTACAATTTTAAAGTGGGAAGGAATTTTAATTGATCCTATTGGAGCGCTTGTTGCGGTTTTGGTTTTTGAATTTATTTCTGCAGGAAAAGGAGAAGCCTTTACAACCACAGCTTTGATTGAGTTTGGTAAAATAGTACTATTTGGTTTTACTTTCGGTTTTACTTTTGCTAAAGCCTTAGCTCTGGCAATCAAATCTAAAGTTATTCCTCATTATTTGCTCAATGTAGTCACACTAGCTGTTGTTCTAGGGGTATTTGTTTTAGCAGATCATTTTGCACATGAAAGCGGGCTTCTTGCTGTTGTAGTCATGGGAATTATAATGGGAAATACAAATTTGCCTAACTTGAAGGATTTACTTTATTTTAAAGAATCTTTGAGTGTTTTACTCATATCCATACTCTTTATCTTATTAGCGGCAAATATCAATTTTGATAATTTGATGTTAGTTATCAATTGGAATACTTTAATTCTTTTTGCAGTTGTTGTATTTGTTGTAAGGCCACTTGGTGTCTTTCTGAGTAGCTATAACTCTACCTTAGAAACCAAAGAAAAGCTATTTATAAGTTGGGTAGGTCCGCGTGGTATTGTAGCAGCTGGTGTTGCTTCCCTTTTTGGGCTTAAACTAGTGGAGCAAGAGGTTCCGAGTGCAGAATTAATTACACCTCTTGTCTTTGTGGTTGTATTAGGAACTGTGCTTTTAAATGCTACCACCGCAAGACCTTTTGCAAAGCTAGTTGGTGTATTTTTGAAAGATTCTCAAGGTATTTTAATAGTAGGATCGTCATCTTTTTCAAGAATTATAGCAAAATATTTAAAGGATAATGAAAGACATGTTGTAATTGTCGATAATAATAAAAGTAATATAGATAAGGCTAAAGAGATGGGGCTAGACGCCATCAATTCAAATATCTACTCTGATGACTTAATAGACAATGTGGAATTGAGTGATGTAGGTTACCTTATGGCTTTAACTGGTAATACGGCAGTGAACAAGAAGGCGATTGAAAACTTCTCCAAACAGTTTGGTGAACAAGGAACATACCGAGTCATATCTTCAGAAGAAATGGAAGATCCGGAAAATAATCCAGATCACGGGTTATTTTCACAAACCGATGATTACATAAAACTTGTAAACCTTACAAGAAAATATCCTGAAATACATGAAATTGCTCTTAATTCTAAGGAGCATTTTGAAGGATTAATTGAGATAAGTAAAGTGGAATCAGAGATAATACCTCTCTTTATAAAGACTCCTAAAGGAAGGCTTGAAATTCTTCCTAACGACACTAACTCTGTTGAAGTTGAGCCAGAATCTAAATTAGTTTATCTTGGTAAATCATTCGAAAAAGAGCCGTCAAAAATGGTTGTTGAAGAGAAATCTATCAAGGAGGATGAAGAAAAAATGACCAAAGAAGAGAAGGAAAGGAAGAGGAAGATGGAAGCTGAGAAAGAAGAAGAAAATATTGAAAATGAAAAATAGTCTTAATCCATTTTTGAATGCAGGAACAGGAGCTTCTTAATCTGTTAATGTTACAAAACCTTTCAGGTATTGGTCAAATCAATGCCAAAAAGTTATTGCAGCATTTTGGGAGTGCTACCAGTTTGTTTGAGGCCGACATAAAATATTTATCTACAATAGATGGTATAGGTGAAAAGCGTTTGAAAACTCTTAAAGATTCTTCATGTCTGAAAGAAGCTGAAGATGAGCTGAAGTTTATCAAAGATAACAATATCGATGTTCATTATTATAAAGAGGAAGATTATCCTTCACGTCTAAAACAATGCATTGATAGTCCAATTTTACTTTTTTCCAGAGGTAATATCAATCTGAAAAACAAACCAATATTGAGTATCGTAGGGACGCGTCAAATAACTAGTCATGGAATAGCTTTTTGTGAGCAACTTATTAGCGATTTAGCTCCTCTTGAGCCAGTTATCGTGTCAGGGCTTGCTTATGGAGCAGATATTGTTGCACATAAGGCAGCTATTGATCATAATTTGCAGACTGTTGCTTGTCTTGCGCATGGGCTAAATCAGATTTATCCTAAAGTGCATCAGAAATATGTTGCTGCCATTGAAAACAATGGTGGATTTTTTACAGATTTTTTTAGTAATTCTACTTTTGATAGAAAAAACTTTTTGAGCAGAAATAGAATTGTTGCTGGTCTAAGTGAAGCTACAATTGTTATCGAAAGTGCAGAAAAAGGCGGCTCTCTAGTGACAGCAGATATTGCCCATTCCTACGATAGAGAGGTTTTTGCAATTCCGGGTCGACCACAGGATAAATTCAGTAAAGGTTGTAATATGCTTATCAAGCAGCAAAAAGCTCAAATGATTACTAGTGCAGCAGACCTTGTTTATTTTTTAAACTGGGACATTGAAACGAAAAAAGAGAATAAACAAACGCAGCTTTTTTTAAATCTAGAGGGTGAAGAAAAACTTGTTTTTGAAAAACTTAAAGAAATTGGTAAAGTAGAAATTGATGTCTTATCTTTGACTACAAATCTACCAACTTACAAGTTGGCTTCTATCTTGATGAATTTGGAATTGTCAGGACATGTGAGGCCACTTCCTGGTAAACAATTTGAAATAATTTAAATTAAAACAAATGAAGACATTGATAAAAGTATTATTTATTGCATTAGTAACTGTTTCTTCTTCATGTGTGGAAGATCAGTCTGAAGACTCAAAAGCTTTTGATGCTCAGATGAAAGAAACTGTTCAAATTCATGATGATGTCATGCCAAAAATGACAGAACTCAACAGTTTAATTTCTAAGCTTAAAAAAGAGAAAGAACAAATTGAAACCGCAGAGGGAGTTGATGCTGAAGAAGTAGAAAAGTATGAAATTGCAATTAAAGATCTAAAAGAGTCACACGACCTTATGATGTCTTGGATGAAAAATTTCAGTAACACATTCTCAAGGACTGAAATAAATAGTGGGCTAGCAACGACAGACAAAGACAGTATTAAAGCTAAGCAAGAAATGCTAAACGCCCAGTATAATTCTGCGGAAGAAATGCAAAAAGCTATCACAGATGCTATTGAAAATGCTCAACTAGTTCTATCGAAGTAGTTGTTTAAAGTCCAAAGAAAAAAAAGCCAGCATTTGCTGGCTTTTTTTTCTTTGAAAAACTCAGAAAAGCCCTTTAGAATAACAAAATCTTATAGTCAATATTCTAAATAATTATGTTAAGTGATATGTGAAACTAATTCATAAATCCTATATTTGTTTCTAATTTAGAATTAATTCATATAACATGATTAAAGTAAGTGAAACAGCCAAACAAAAGATCATCAATTTGATGAGTGAAGATGGCTTTAATGCAAGTGATCACTTCGTGAGAGTAGGAGTTAAAAGCGGTGGTTGCTCAGGGTTGTCTTACGAATTAAATTTCGATCAAACTCAGCTAGATCAAGATAAGATTTTTGAAGATAACGATATCAAATTAGTTATCAATAAAAGTAGCTTTTTATACTTAATAGGTACGACTCTAGAATATTCTGGAGGATTGAATGGAAAAGGATTTGTATTCAACAATCCTAATGCACAGAGAACATGTGGTTGTGGTGAAAGTTTTTCACTTTAATTAAAACAAAAGATTTATGGCTTATACAGAGCAGGAATTAGAAAAAGAACTTCAAAATAAAGAATACGAATACGGTTTTTATACTGAGATGGAGGCAGATACTTTTCCTCCAGGACTCAATGAAGACGTTGTTATTGGTATTTCCAAAAAGAAAGGCGAACCAGACTGGATGACGCAATGGAGGCTTGAAGCTTACAGGCATTGGTTGACAATGACAGAGCCAAACTGGGCTAACATTGGTTATGAGAAACCAAATTATCAAGCAATTTCTTATTACTCAGCGCCTAGTACTAAACCCAAGTATGATAGCTTGGATGAAGTTGATCCAGAAATGCTTGAAACTTTTAAAAAGTTAGGTATCTCTATTGATGAACAAAAGAAACTAGCTGGAGTGGCTATGGATGTGGTAATGGATTCAGTATCTGTAACCACCACTTTTAAAAAGACTTTGGCTGAAAAAGGAATTATTTTTTGTTCTATTTCAGAAGCTATCAAGGAACATCCAGAGCTGGTCAAAAAATACATTGGAAGCATAGTTCCATCTACAGATAATTATTTTGCGGCTTTAAATTCGGCAGTGTTTAGTGATGGTTCCTTCTGTTATATTCCTAAAGGCGTAAGATGTCCTATGGAATTGTCAACTTATTTTAGAATTAACCAGGCAGGGACAGGTCAGTTTGAGAGAACTCTCGTTATTGCAGAAGATTCTAGTTATGTAAGTTATTTAGAAGGTTGTACAGCACCTTCACGTGATGAAAATCAGTTGCATGCTGCGGTTGTAGAACTTGTTGCTTTAGATAATGCTGAAATTAAATATTCTACAGTCCAAAACTGGTATCCAGGGAATAAAGAGGGCAAAGGTGGAGTTTACAATTTTGTAACTAAGCGTGGTCTTTGTGAGAAAAATGCTAAAATCAGCTGGACTCAAGTCGAAACTGGTTCTGCAGTGACATGGAAGTATCCGAGTTGTATTTTAAAAGGTGATAATTCTACGGGTGAATTTTACTCCATTGCTGTTACTAATAACTTCCAGCAAGCAGATACTGGTACGAAAATGATTCACTTAGGTAAAAACACTAAAAGTACGATCATCTCTAAAGGTATTTCTGCAGGAAAATCTCAGAATAGCTACAGGGGTCTAGTGCAAATTAATAAACGCGCTGAGAATGCAAGAAATTTCTCTCAGTGTGATTCTTTATTGATGGGGAATAAGTGCGGTGCACATACATTTCCATACATCGAAGCCAAAAATAAAACCGCTCAAGTAGAGCATGAAGCTACAACAAGTAAAATTGGCGAAGACCAAATTTTTTATTGTAACCAGCGTGGTATTGATACAGAGAAAGCTATTGCACTCATCGTGAACGGATTTAGCAAAGAAGTCCTTAATAAGTTGCCAATGGAATTCGCTGTAGAAGCTCAAAAATTACTTGAAATTTCTTTAGAAGGTTCAGTTGGATAAAAGGTTATGAAAAAGTATCTCATATTAATTACATTATTTACTTTTTTAGGATCTTGCAAATCTGATTCTAAAACAACAGATTTCGAAAAAAATCTTCAAACTGAATCTAATTTAGATTTGAAAACTGTCTCAGGAGAATTTATTTATACTGACTCTGTTGCTGTATTTAAAAGGGAAGATGGTATTTATGGTGTCGTAATGAATTCTCAAGCTAAAGACTTAATTGCTCAAGTAAAGGAAATCAATTCAGATCCATTTGCATCTTTTGATGTTACCCTAAAAGTTGACATTAAAGACAATCCAGAAAAAGATGCTTAGCCTCAAATAATGAATATTCAAAATATAATTAAAGTAAAACCATCGTCAAACGACGATAGTTTAAGATTAGATAAATAAGAATAAGATATGTTAAAGATAAAAAATTTACACGCCAGCGTAGAAGGTGAGAAAATACTTAAGGGAATTAACCTTGAAATTAATCCTGGAGAAGTTCATGCTATTATGGGGCCTAATGGGTCTGGTAAAAGTACACTTGCTTCGGTGATTGCAGGAAACGAAGATTTTGAAGTGACAGAAGGTGATATTCTTTTTGAAAAAGCAAATATTTCTGAGTTGTCTCCAGAAGAGAGAGCTCATAAAGGTATCTTTTTATCGTTTCAATATCCAGTTGAGATTCCAGGTGTTTCTGTAACGAATTTTATAAAGACTTCTATTAATCAAGTTAGAAAATCAAGAGGTCAAAAGGATATGCCAGCGAATGAAATGCTGAAAAAGATAAGAGAGAAATCTGCTTTGCTAGATATGGATAGAAAATTTCTCTCCAGATCACTCAATGAAGGATTTTCTGGTGGTGAGAAGAAGCGAAATGAGATTTTCCAGATGGCAATGCTTGAGCCTAAACTGGCTATTCTTGATGAAACTGATTCTGGTCTTGATATTGATGCCTTAAGAATTGTGTCTGATGGTGTCAACAGACTGAGAACCAAAGAAAATGCAACTCTCGTCATTACACACTACCAGCGTTTATTAGATTATGTCATACCAGATGTTGTTCATGTATTAATGGATGGTAAGATTGTAAAAACTGGAGGTAAAGAGTTGGCTAAGGAGCTTGAAGAAAAAGGTTATGACTGGCTAAAAGAGGAACGTGCAGAAATGTCCTCATAATAACCTTCATAAGAACCCAAACGATTGAAAACTATGGAACTTAAAGATAAATTAATGTCCTCTTACCTTGCTTTTGAAGAGCAGGTAGATTTGGAGAACGATATCCATGACGTAAGGAATAAAGCTATAAAGTTCTTTGAACAGACAGGTTTTCCTACAAAAAAACTGGAAGCCTGGAAGTATACGTCTCTCAACTCAATTTTGAAAGAAGACTATAGCATATTCCCCAAGAAAGAAGATGCAATAGATTACAAAGACATCAAAAAATACTTGATTCACGATATTGATACCTACACTATTGTATTTGTTGATGGCATTTATTCATCGCATTTATCGAGAACAACACACGATAAGCTGGATGCTTGTCTGATGTCTTCGGCTTTAGACAAAGAAAAGTACAAGCCAGTGATCGATAAATACTTCAATAAAATAGTTCCTGAAGAAAGCATGACTTCATTGAATACAGCTTTTGCCAAGGAAGGAGCTTACATCAGAATTCCAAAGAATTTAGTGGCAGAAAAACCTATTCAGGTGATGAATTTCTTCACTAGCAATGAGGCGGCTTTGATGGTACAGCCAAGGAATTTGATTATTGCAGAAGAAGGCGCTCACGTTCAGATCATAGAAAGACATCAAAGTTTGACAGAACATCCTGTACTTACTAATTCTGTGACTGAAGTGTATGTGGGTAAAAATGCTGAAGTGGATTATTATAAAATTCAGAATGATAAAACCACATCCTCTCTAATTGATAACACATTTATCAAGCAGGAAAGAGACAGTAAATGTTCTATGCATACCTTTTCACTAGGTGGTAAAATTACAAGAAATAACTTGAAATTTTACCAGCACGGAGAAAACTGTAATTCAGTCCTGAAAGGAGTAACAATTTTGGAAGGTAAGCAGCATGTAGACCACAATACATTGGTTCACCACACACAGCCAAATTGTGAAAGCCACCAGGATTATAAGGGAATCTTTTCTGAAAAATCCGTAGGAGTATTCAATGGTAATGTACTTGTAGATCGTGTTGCTCAAAAGACGAATGCGTTCCAAAGCAACAACAATATTTTAATTGACGATACTGCGACTTGTAACTCAAAACCACAATTGGAGATTTTTGCAGATGATGTGAAGTGTAGCCACGGGTGCACGATAGGTCAGCTGGATAATGAAGCTTTGTATTATTTAAGAACAAGAGGTATTCCTAAAAAGGAAGCCAGAGCTTTATTGATGTTTGCCTTTGCAAATAAAGTATTAAGTAGCGTAAAAATACCAGAAATTAAAAAGAGAATAACTAAACAAATTGCATTGAAACTTGGTGTTGAACTCGGGTTCAATCTTTAAGATTTCAATTCAGTCAACTTGTTTAGAAGTAAATAAAACGAAACGAAACATGACGAATACTTCTGAACAAATTTTAGATATAGATAAAATCCGTAAAGATTTCCCAATCTTACACAGAGAAATAAATGGAAATCCTTTGGTGTATTTTGATAATGCAGCAACTTCGCAAACACCGAAGCAAGTGATAGACTGTATCGTAGATTATTACGAAACCAAAAATGCCAATATACACAGAGGAGTGCATTCATTGTCACAAATTGCTACGGATGCCTATGAATCTGCCAGAGAAACAGTGAGGAAGCACTACAATGCTGAATTTGCTCATGAAATTATTTTGACGGCAGGAACAACTCATAGCATCAATCTGGTAGCCAATGGTTATGCTTCTATTTTGAAACCTGAAGATGAAATTTTAGTCTCGGCGATGGAACACCATTCCAATATTGTACCCTGGCAAATGCTTTGTCAGAAGACAGGTTCCAAATTGAAAGTTATCCCTATGTCGCATAATGGCGAATTAGAAATGGAAACTTACAAGGAACTTTTGAATGAAAACACCAAGTTGGTTTTCGTTAACCATGTATCCAATGCTTTAGGGACTATTAATCCTATAAAAGAAATCATAGATTTGGCTCATGCAGTAGATGCTAGAGTTTTAATAGACGGGGCTCAAGCGGCACCACACCTTAAAGCAGATGTACAAGCATTGGATATTGATTACTATACAGTTTCAGCTCACAAAATTTGTGGTCCAACTGGAGTAGGTATGCTATATGGAAAAGAAGAGCTTTTGAATATGTTACCCCCATATCAGGGTGGAGGCGAAATGATTTCTGAAGTAACTTTCGAAAAAACGACTTACTCAGGATTGCCTCACAAGTTTGAAGCAGGAACACCAAACATTTCTGGAGGAATTGCTTTTGGGGCAGCTTTGGATTATATGAATGACATCGGGTTTGATGCTATTGCAGCTTATGAGATGGAATTGCTCAAATATGCTACTTCAGAAATCGAGAAAATTGAAGGAGTAGAAATCTATGGGTCAACACCAGATCGAAAAACAGCTGTATTATCTTTCAATATTGAAGGGCTTCACCCTTATGACATAGGAACCCTTTTAGATAAAATGGGGATTGCAGTAAGAACCGGCCATCATTGTGCTCAACCTATAATGGAATTTTACAAAATACCAGGAACTGTCCGTGCTTCTTTTTCATTTTACAATACAAAAGAAGAAATTGACTCTTTCACAACTGCTTTAAAGAAAGCTAAATCAATGCTATCATGAAAAAAATATTAAACGTCCAAGTTAGTGCTATGTTATTATCAATTGCTTTTTTGCTTGGTTCTTGTAAAGCTTTAACTCAGGGTAAAATGACTTCAGAAGAATTATTAGATCAAGATTACGTAGTTACTCAACTCGGAGATAAAAAGGTTTCAAATTCCAAACTTACTTTAAAGGTTAACCCTGAAAATTCAACAATATCTGGGTATTCAGGTTGCAATAATTATAATTTTAGTTATAAATTAAAGGATGGTAAACTAGATTTAGGTTATGCTTCTGCTACCAAGATGTATTGTGAAGATGCCATGGAAATGGAAAATTTATTTTTCCAAAAGGCAGCATCTGTAACTCAATTTGAAAACTCAAAGCAAGAAATTAATTTAAAAAACAAAGACGGAGAAATCGTCATCAAAGCCAAAAAGCAAGAAAAAAGTGAGTAGTATTCAAGAAAGACAAGAAGAGATAATTGAGGAATTTAGCATGTTTGAAGACTGGATGCAGCGCTATGAATACATGATAGAACTTGGTAAATCTCTACCGCTTATCGACGAAAAGCACAAAACTGAAGAAAATATAATCAAAGGTTGCCAGAGTAGAGTATGGGTATATGCCGAAATGGATGATGACCAAGTCGATTTTACAGCAGATAGTGACGCCATCATTACCAAAGGCATTATTGCGATTCTGATAAGAGTATTTTCTGGACAAAAGCCCGAAGATATCATCAATGCCGATACAAGTTTTATCGACGAAATCGGCCTCAAAGAACACCTATCGCCTACCAGAGCCAACGGCCTAGTAAGTATGATAAAACAAATGAAAATGTACGCTATTGCTTACAATAGCCAACAAAATAATAAAGCTTAAGATTATGGCTGAAGAACTAAATACAGAACAATTGGGAGAAGATATTGTAAGAGTTTTAAAAACCATTTACGATCCTGAAATTCCTGTTGATATTTACGAATTAGGTTTGATTTACGATGTTTTTGTAAATGAAGATAATGACGTTAAAATCTTAATGACTTTAACTTCGCCTAACTGCCCGGTAGCAGAATCTTTGCCTCAGGAAGTCAAAGAAAAATCAGCGTCTCTGGACTGGGTGAATGAATGTGAGGTTGAATTGACATTTGACCCCGCCTGGTCACAGGACTTGATGAGTGAAGAAGCAAAATTAGAATTGGGAATGTTGTAAATTATGGCAGAAATCGTCAATAAAGTAGCTCAGAGTTCACTTAAAACTTTCAATTTGGAAGAGTATTATCCAAATGGAAACAGACAAATGATCAACATTAAAGATTGGTTGTTTGAAGGTATAATCCTAAAGGAAAAGGACTTCAGAGAAACTTTAAAACATCACGACTGGTCACAATACAAAGATACTTATGTGGCTTTGCATTGTTCAAGCGAAGCCATAGTGCCTGGGTGGGCTTATTTGCTTATTACTTCATATTTGCAAGGTATATCCAGAAAGGTAGTTTACGGAGATTATGAACTATTGAACTCTATTCTTTATGAAGAAGTCTTAAGCGATCTCGATGTTTCAGAATACCAGGACAAACCTGTTATCATCAAAGGATGTTCTCATAAACCCGTGCCAGAAAATGCCTATTTGATGGCTCTACAAAAACTACAGCCTGTCGCTAAATCCATTATGTATGGAGAAGCCTGTTCCGCAGTGCCACTCTACAAAAGGCCTAAAAACTAAATTCTTGCTTCATTATCATAATTTGATTTTGTAACAACCTTATCTTATATAATTATTTACATTTGTAGCCGTAAAAAAGCTAGAAATGAATCAAAATAGTCTATTAAGTGCATTACTCATCTGTTTTGCTACGGTTATCACTTTTGCCCAATCCGATTCCAACTCTACTACACCAAAAGATTCAATCTGGAATTTTGAAGGTAACTTTCAATTTTTGATCAATCAAGCCGCCTTCAATAGTGAGTGGCAAGGTGGCGGAACTAGCAATTACTCAGCCAATGCAGTGGTCAATTACGATATTAACTACAACAAAGGTAAATACACCTGGGATACTAAAATTCTTGGAGATTACGGTATCAATAAGACCAAAAACCAAGAATTTAATAGGAAAACCAACGATCGTCTGGAAATCAATTCCACAGTTGGACGTCAAATCGGTAAGTCTAAATGGTACACCTCAGCGTTTATGAATTTTAGAACTCAGTTTGCTAAAGGTTATGAATTTGGTGAAGATGCCAACGGGAATGAAACCAGAACTCTACAGACAGAGTTTATGTCCCCAGCTTTTACTCAGCTTGGTTTGGGTGCGTTGTGGAAGCACAGTGACGACATACGAGTAAACATTTCTCCTGTGACTGGGCGTATTATTACCGCCAATAGTAAGTTCACAACAACTCAAGGTTACGTAGATGGTGATTTTTTTGGTTTAGATCAAGGCAGTTCTATTCGCACAGAATTCGGGGCGTCTGTAAATGCCTTCGTCAAATTCAAGTTGATGGAAAACATCACAGTTGGTAACGTCTTAGGATTATATTCTAACTATTTGGAAGATCCTCAAAACGTTGATATCGACTACACTCTCAATTTGGTTATGAGTGTAAATAAATATATTTCAGCTAACTTCACTTTCCAGACTATATATGATGACAATGCCGTGAAAGGTTTCCAAGTAAGAGAAGTTTTGGGCGTAGGGTTTAACTACGACTTCTAAATATTTTTAGGCGCTTAGCTTTGGTATCCTTTTCAACTCTACCCCAAAGTATTCTGGAATTTCTGAATCTTCAGTTCTATCAGAAGCGTGCGGCTTTTAGGAAAGTTATTACATGTTATCAATTTAACTCAGCTTCATTTCTGGCTTTAAGCTCAGATCTTATTCGCTTTATATTTATAAGTTGTAAGGGTAATATAGCACCGCAAGATATGGCTATTACGATTAAAGTCATAAATGTTGACGTTTCCTCTTTCATCAATATGCCATAAATGCAAACACCTAATAAAGTAGATGAAGAAGCAATGATAAGTATGCTTAGCACTTTAAACTTTGTTAGATTCGATTTTAATTGCTTAGGGGTTTTAGCCTTTGGGTTGATGTTCATTATGTTATTTATTCTTAAGTATACGTCTGGTGTGGTTTAAGTTTTCCCATGCAAGGCTTTTACAATTCTAAGTGGGTTATTAACAGCCTTTCTGAGGGTTGAGTTCCTTAATCTTTTACGCTTACCAATAAAAGAATTGAAGCATAAATAATCTTATTAGAGCATTTCATTATTCAAATAAATCATTAAATATCAAGGAGTATAAACCTGTCCTCGATGAGGTTTAAGTCGGTCTCTAAAGTCTTTCATTTGTACTTCATCCACAACAAGGAATGCTAAAAAATGAAACTCATTTATTTGTTCAACACCAGTTAGATGATTGTCCATCGCATTTATTTTTAAGAAATCTTTGAGATGGATTTCGTGATGCTCGGCTGTTTTCTCTGCGTTGGGACCTCGAAAATCCCAAATTAATTTGATTTGTCTGTTCATTAAATTTTTATTCAATCATTGCTTTTAAAAGTTCTCTCACTTGCTCAACCGATTTCACATAATAGTTGGCTTTAGTCTTTTGCACCCCAACTTTTACGCTTAGTGCTCGTTCAGGGAGTTCTTCAAACATGAATTCGTCTGTCCAATCATCGCCAAAAACAAAAATGTGATCAGAAGGGAATAGGCTGACTAAATTTGAACAAGCTCTGCCTTTATTCACTTTACTGCTTTTTATCTCAATGACTTTATTTCCTTCCAGCAAGGTAAGATCTGTATTCGAAATAAAACTTGTCAATACTGTTTTGATTTCTACCAAGCGTTTTTCTGCTAATTCTACATCGGTGTTTCTGTAATGCCAAGCCAGTGAAAATTTCTTTTTCTCTACCAAAGTTCCTGGAGTTCTGTCCACAAAGGTTTCCAAAACGGGGAGCACATCTTCCATCCAATCTGTTTTGAGACGTTCCATAGTTTTCCAATTTTCGCTTTCTAGTCTCATAGAAACTCCGTGATCTGATACCAATATATATGGAGTATGACCAAACCACTTGTTGAGTGTTTTTTTATCTCTACCACTTATGATAACAAGTTTAGTATTTTTCTTAGCATTTAATTTATTTAGGATAGAAAATAATTCTTGGTCTGGTTTTGCGTCTAGAGGATTGTTCGTGAAGTTGACTAAGGTTCCATCGTAATCCAAAAACAATATCTTCTGTTTGTTTGATGACATTCGTGTTTTAAAAACTTCAAGATCTTTCTTTTTAATTTTTTTGGCTTGGATGATATGGTAGGCTTTATCAACTTGATGAAGCGAATTCATAAATTCGTTGGCCCATTTTTTTACACTATATCTTGAAACCCGCTTTTGGAGCGCTATCATTCTTTGTTTCTGTTCAGGTACAGGCATCTCTAAAGCTTGTTTTATACTATCAGCAATTTCCTCAAAATTGAATGGATTTATAAGTAAAGCTTCATTTAGTTCTTTTGAAGCACCTGTCATTTCGCTTAGTATCAAAACGCCATCTTTTCTAGTTCTTGTAGCAACATATTCTTTGGCGACTAGATTCATTCCATCTCTTACAGGAGTGATAAGTGCAATATCAGATGAAGTGTAAAGATCTATTAAATTTTTAAAGGGTAAGGTTCTATAAAAATACCAGATAGGCGTCCAACTCACCGTAGAATATTTACCATTGATTCTTCCGACGAGTTCATCGGTTTCCTGCTTTAGTTTTTGATATTGAGGTACTTGGGAGCGGGAGGGTACGGCCAACATAATCAATCTAATTTTTTCATGAAACTCAGGATATTTATTTAAAAAATACTCAAAAGCTTTGATTCGATTAGGGATGCCTTTAGTGTAGTCCATTCTATCAATAGAGAGAATCATTTTTACACCATCTTCTTTTTGTAAATGTTGGTCAAGACGTTTCTGAATTTCAGATTTTTCATCTTCATTCATTTTGTCATGATCTAGCGCAGCTTGTTTAAATTTCTTGTAATCAATTCCCATTGGAAAAGAATCTACTTTGATAATTCGATTTTCGTAAGTAACCTTATTGAAGTTGACATCAAGGCTCAGAATTCGCTTTACTGAACTTAAGAAATGCCGTTCATAATCGTAGGTATGAAAACCAATAAGATCTGCTCCAAGCATCCCTCGTAATAATTCTTTTCGTTTTGGAAAGGTTCTGAAAATCTCGTAGGATGGAAAAGGAATATGATTAAAAAAGCCGATAGAAATATCAGGCTTGTTTTTTTTTACTAGGGCAGGGACGAGTAATAATTGATAATCTTGTATCCAGATTTTGTCACCATCTTCTGCATATTCCAGCACTTTATTTGCAAACTTCTGGTTGACCCTTTTGTAAGCTTCCCAGGATTCTGTATTATATTCTGTATATTCAATAAAGTAATGAAATAAAGGCCAAAGAGTACGATTACTGAATCCATAGTAATACAGATCTAAATCACTTTCGGTGAGATTTACAGATACGCATTGTTCTTTGGTAATAGCTTCATTTACTTCAGCTTCTAGCCTAGGGTCTAGCTCTTCTTGTGTTATCCCACTCCATCCTATCCAAATCCCGTTACCGTCTTTGTGTACAGATTTTAAACCTGTAGCAAGTCCTCCAACACTAGGTGTAACTTCTAACTCTTCATTTTCTATACTTATTTGTAAAGGCAGCCTATTGGAAACAATTATTGTTTTATTCATAATAAATATTTCTTTAACTCACATTATTTACTTTATTTTTATCAAAAATATGATTTTAATACTCCAAATACTTTAAATATATGAATAATCTTAATTATGGAATTATTGGAAATTGTAGAACAGCTGCTTTAGTGTCAGAGACAGGTTCATTGGATTGGTGCTGTTTACCAGAGTTTGATTCGGCTTCAATATTTGCTAAATTACTTGATAATGAAAAAGGAGGTCAATTCGCTTTTAAAGTAAACGATTCATATGCAATTACTCAGACTTATGTCGAAAACACCTGTATTTTAAAAACTGAATTTACTTCTGAAGAAGCAGGTTTTGAGGTTTACGATTTTTTACCTAGGTATGCTAAAACAGAAAAAGTTTATCATGCTCCGCCAGAAGTCATCAGGTATCTAAAAGTGACTAAAGGTGTTCCGAAACTCAAAGTGGATTATTTCCCAAAATTAGAATATGCCTTAGGTCATACTGAAATTTATATAAAAGAAAACTTTATCGTAGCTCTTACAGAGGAAGATGAATTTGATTCGTTATTTCTATATACCTCTCTTCCAAAACAAGCCGTGACAAATTCCGAAGAAATAGAATTGACAGAGGATGTTTTTTTTCTTCTATCCTACAATGAAAAAATAGACTTGCCGAGTATGGATTTTATAGAACGGGATTTTGAAAAGACCCTAGCTTATTGGATCAACTGGACAGATAATACACCACGTTTTGATAGGTATAATGATATGATTTTAAGAAGTGCAATGACACTAAAATTATTGAGTTATGAAAAAACTGGGGCTATTCTTGCTGCAGCAACCACTTCTTTGCCCGAAACTATTGGGGAAGTGAGGAATTGGGATTACCGATTTTGTTGGATACGAGATGCCTCTATGGTGGTGAGAGTTGTCTCACAACTTGGTCATACGAGATTGACTAAACGCTACCTTCAATTTATTATTGATTTGATCCCCGATAAAAATGAGAAACTTCAAATCATGTACGGTATTAATAAGGAGAAAGAGCTTACAGAGAAAATACTTACGCATCTTTCAGGATATATGGATTCTAAGCCAGTTAGAATTGGGAATGCAGCTTATGCACAGAAACAAAATGATATTTATGGAATTTTGGTGGATGTTATTCATCAGGAGTTGTTGAAATTCAAGTCAGATGCGGATAATAAAGAGGAGTTATGGACAATTACCAAAGGTATTGCTTGGGTGGTTGGTAAACATTGGCATGAAGCAGACAAAGGAATTTGGGAATTTAGGACAGAAGAGCGACACTTTACTTTTTCTAAAGTTTTGTGCTGGGTAGCGATTGATAGAGCAATAAAAATTTCAAAATTATTCAATAAAACCTCTAAACTTGAGAGATGGAAAACTCTGGAACAAGCCATCAAAAATGATATTTTTGAAAATGCTTGGAATGAAGAAGTGCAGGCTTTTACACAGTCTTATGAGTCAAAAGATTTAGACGCTTCTGTACTGTTAATGGAATCCTATGGATTTATTGATGCCAAAGATCCAAAGTATGTGAGTACAGTAAAAGCCATTGGCAGGGATCTTACCAACGACGGACTTTTATACAGGTATAAAAATAGAGATGATTTTGGCTTGCCAAGTTCTTCATTCACCATTTGTACGTTTTGGTACATTAATAGTTTGTATAAAATAGGTGAAGCTGAAGAAGCTAAACGTCAGTTTGAAAGACTTGTTAGTTACTCCAATCATTTAGGCCTAATGAGTGAAGATATAGATTTTAAAACCAAACGTTTATTGGGAAATTTCCCACAGGCTTATTCGCATCTGGCTTTAATTGAAACGGCTATTAATTTGTCTAAAGCAAACTAGGTTAAAATTCAGAAAAACGCTGGTCCAGTAAAAAATTATCGTCGGTAAGGGTTTTAAGAAAAGCAATAAGATCTTGTTTTTCTGTTTCGGTTAGGGGTATACCCAATCGTCCTTCCTCTTCTAGGCTAGGGTCGAGATTATCTGTCGCTTCTACTCCAGAGTCATAGAAGTCCAACACCTCTTTTAGGGTTTTGAATCTTCCATCATGCATGTAGGGTAAGCTTACAGCTATATTTCTTAAGGAAGAAACTTTGAATTTGTATTTGTCTGTTTCAAGACCAGTCACTCGTTTTCTGCCTATATCATTATATATGGGATCAATAGGTAAACCATTATTTCGGTAAGATTGATCAGTGAAAAGAATACCTTCATGACAACCAGAACATTTGGAATCAAACAAGGCTTTACCTGCAGCTTCAGCTTCAGTGAATACGGCGTTGCCCTCTAGGACTTTATCGTATTTGGTATCTGCAGATACCATCATTACCATAAACTGAGACAAAGCTCTGAACATATTTCTAGTATTGACTTCTCCGTTTTCAAAAGCCTCAGAGAAAAGGTCAATATACTCTTCGTTATTTTCAAGTTTGTTCAATACATTGGTAACCGTTTCATTCATTTCTATATCTGTAGTGATAGGGATAATAGAAAATGCATCTAGGTGAGGTGCTGCACCATCCCAGGAAAACTCATTAAAATAAGCCAAATTGACCAAAGGTTGTGCATTCCTTGTACCCAGAGCTCCATTTACACCATGGCTAACCTCGTGGGTGTGGTGTGTAAATGAAAATTCTTGGATGTGACAAAAGCCACAGGAGATGACTCCGGTGGAGGAAAGCCTCCCGTCGTAAAATAATTTTTTACCCAACTCAAAACCTTTTTCGGTAGGAGGATTTTCATCTAAATCATAAACGGGTTGAGGAAAAAAATCAGGTTGAGGAAAATCTAATCTTTTATTCTCAGAAATTTCTACGTAATCATTGTCTTCGTTAGTGCAAGCGAAACAAAATATAAGAGAAATAATTAAAATAGAAAATTTCACAATAGGTATTAATTTGATGTATTTATAGATATTAAAGAAAACATTTGACTTACGTTTTCAGCAATTTGGGGAGCATTTTCAAGATCTACTTGAATGTCGGGCTTATCATTAATGCTTATTTCATGTGTAGAGTTAAATAGTTTTTCCAGGTCAGCTTTCACAGCTATCAAATCTTTATCTCTCAAATCCAAATCAAATTCTGATGATAACACAACAGTTTTATAATTATCTAAATTTGTCCCGTGACTTCCAATGTGGAATAAAAAATTTTCTTCTTGGTTATTCTCAGAAACTTGATAGCTTCCTTCTATTTTGAAGAAAATATAACCTGCAGACCAGCTCCACAACATTTGATTTTCTTCTGCTGTAGGTACAAAGTTATCTACACCATTAAGTGGATAATTAGATTGATCTACACCAATTCCAAACCTCAGTGATCTGTAATTTTCTATAGGAATATTTTTTAGATTTAATATTTGACCCTTTTGATTTTCTTCGTTTATTAAAAAATAACTTTCATCAATTGGGTAGGTGAAAATTTCACCATTTTCCTTTACAAGTTCAATATTGCTGATGATGTATTTCAATTTATTTATTGAAAAAGATTCACCAGATGAATTTTGATAAAATTCAGAGTTTAAAACAATCGGGTGACCATTAATTTCATTTGCAAATGTTATAGCAATATTTTTGGTTTCACTAGAACTATTATCATCACTACTACAAGAAGACATCAAAAAAAAGATAGCGAGTATATTTATTATCTTTATCATTTCATTTGAGTTTTAAAATAAATGCATCCTTGTCACCTTTATTGATGGGGAAGTCGTTGTCCTCACTTTCAGTGCTGCCCACTACAAATATGTCACCTTTTGTATTTGCTGCAGCATCGTTTCCAAAATCAAGATTACTTCCACCAATATTTTGTTGCCATTTTAAGTCTCCATTGCCGTCAATAATAAATGTCCATAAATCATTAAGCCCATAATTCGAAGATAATTGATCGGTTTCACTTTGGGAGCTACTTGTTATAAAATATTCATCATTACCAATTGGTATAATAGATCTTCCAGAGTCAAAATTGGGTCCTCCATAAGTATTTTCCCATATTTTATTTCCATCCTTATCAAACTTGATAATCCATACATCAGCATTCCCTTTGAGGCTTTCAACATCTTTGTCACTGCTTCTTGTATCACCTATAAGCATGTAATGGTTGTCGTCGGTTTTGATAACACCGTATCCAATTTCAATATTACTTCCTCCAAAATTCTTTTGCCATTCCAAACCTCCATCCACATTTGTTTTCACTACCCATACATCATAACTGCCTTTAGGTTCTGTAATGTCAAAATCATCACTTTCAGAATGACCAACTTGAATAAAACCTCCGTCTATTGCTTGTAATGCATTATAACTTCTGTCGTTGTTTGTTCCTCCAAAATATCTTCTCCATTCTATTTTGCCTTCGCTAGAAAGTTTAATACCCCAATATTCACCCACGCCATGTTTTGGAAAGGATTGCTCAAATTTATTTTTGTTATTTCCATAATTATCGTTTCCTTCTCCACCAGAGGCTGTTACATCTAGGAACCCAGTAGCGAAATAACCTCCATCATTTGTGTTTGTAATGCCATAACCGCGGTCATTACCAGAAAAACCTATGCTTTTTTCCCATAAAATCCCTCCATTAGCATCAAGTTTAACCACCCAATAATCTTGGAATCCGGAATTTTGAGTGATGTCGCCGTCTATACTTCTGGTGAAACCATTAACTATAAAACCCCCATCTGAAGTTTGAATCATGTCCTGTCCGCGATCATCATTACTGCCTCCAAATACTTTTTGCCATTCTATATTAAGATTCTTATCAAATTTCACAAGCCAGTAATCACTATCTGTCGTAGATTTGGCGACAATATCTCCATCATTACTTTGGGTAAAACCAAAAGCAGCAGCGCCACCATCTTGAGTAGCTACTACAGAAAGAAAATCGTCCTGATGAGATCCGCCTATAGTTTTAACCAAATCAATTTCACCCAAAAATTCTTGGACTTCATTCGTTTGTTCATTATCATCATCACTCGAGCATGAGATTAAGAGACATATGAGAAAGAGGAAAACAACTTTTTTGAACATTACTTTATAACAAATTTTCTTGTTAATGAATTATTGATTTTGAGTAAATAAACGCCTGACTTAAAGGATTCAATATTTATTTTAATTTCACTTTCATTGTCAAATTCTTTTGTAAGAACTTTCTGCCCTAGTAGGTTGAATAGTTCTATAATTTTTATTGATTGAGATGAGTCTTTTATTTGAACAAAAGATTTAGCTGGATTTGGATAAACTGAAAAGCTATTTTTATCAAAACTAGATGAACTTAAAGTGCCGGATTTTCGTACAAGGAAAAAGCCTCTATTAATGTCACTTATTATAATATTCCCACTTTCAAAATAAGGATAATTATTCCAAGCTCCATCAAAACTTCCATTATCATTTTCAGGATAGGTGTCAAAATAACCGACTTCAGAAATACTTTGCGAAGTTACATTTGAAATGTCCACCATGCGTAAACCTGCTGAGTAGTTCGATAAATAAAAAATACCTTCGTGTATATATCCATTATGATCTATGGCAGAAGTTGGTCCAAAATATTCTTGATGTATAGATGGATTATCTAAATCTTCTAGATCAAAAACTACTGTCTTGGTATTAAACCCGAAATTAATCTCATCAAGCTCGTCCCCTAAAAAGAAAAAACGATGATCTTCAGTAAGCCATCCTTGATGAGTATAGCCAATATTACTATAGGAAATTGTGGAAATTAAAACCGGGTTAGTTGGAATGCTCACATCTACAAAAACAATCTCATCTTCATTACTTCCTAGAAAAATTTCCTTACCTACATATTCGCTGTCTGGTCCGTTGTAGGTGACTACCTGAGCATCATGTGTATAAAAGCTAGCTGAATAGCTTCCTGCAAAAGAAGGGGAAAGTGGATTCGAAATATCCACAATGTGAGCACCTCCGCCGAAAGTGGAAGTCCCTACTGCATACGCATATGGTTTATCATTGTTTATGACAATGTTGTGAGCGTTTCCGAAACCGTCGTAATGAGCATCACTTGAAAATGTTGTAGGCATATTAGTCACATTTCTTAACTTTGTGAGGTCAAACACTTGCATGCCGTGTTCTGAAGCTTCAGAAACAATAAATGCATAATTGTTATAAACTTTTATATCTCTCCATGAACTAGCTTGTGTATGAGTAGGTAGTTTACCTAAATAATTAGGATTGATCGGATCTGATATGTCTATAAAGGCAGTTCCGTTAGATAAGCCCATAAGAGCGTATTCTTTTCCATTTTGGGGGTCTGTCCAGCCCCAGGAATCATTCCCAGCATTTGCTGAAAGTTCATTGAGATCTATATGTGACATAAGATCATAATTATTACAAGGATATTGTCCAGCAAACCCATTCTCACATGGTGTTTGAGAATGAGCAAGAGCGCATGCAAAAAAGCTGATAAAAGGAATGAGTATTTGTTTCAAAATCTTAATTTTAAAACAAATGTAGTTAAAATAGTTTCATCTCATTAATATGTTTTTTAAAGGGTAATCACATTTGTTAAATTTCGTTTACAACTTTACAAATCCTTTTGAGTAACTTTGCTTTTCAAAATAAAATGACATGTTTCAAAATACGAAAGACAGCAAAACTAAATTATCTGAACTAGGGGAATTTGGCCTGATAGATCATCTTACCCAGTTTTTTAAAGTCAAGCAGATTTCAACTGTTAAAAGTATTGGAGACGATGCTGCTGTCTTAAATCATGATAAATTTACTGTTGTGACGACCGATCTCTTGGTAGAAGGTGTGCATTTTGATTTGGCTTATATGCCATTGAAGCATTTAGGATATAAAGCCGTCATGGTTAACTTGTCGGATATTTATGCTATGAATGCTCAAGCAGAACAAATCACGGTCTCTATAGCCTGTTCTAATAGATTTACAGTAGAGGCTCTTGAAGAATTGTATAGTGGTATTACTGCAGCAGCAGAACTTTATAATGTTGATGTAGTTGGTGGAGATACCACTTCTGCCGTAAAAGGTATTACAATAAGTATTACAGCCTTAGGTCAGGCTAAAAAAGAAGACATAACTTACAGAAGCGGAGCAAAACCAAATGATTTGCTGGTTGTGTCTGGTGATTTGGGTGGTGCGTTTTTAGGTTTAAAAGTATTGCAAAGAGAAAATGAAGTCTTTAAGGTAAATCCTAATGCACAGCCAGAACTTGAAAAATATACTTATATTGTTGAGCGTCAACTGAAACCTGAAGCAAGAAAAGATATTGTAGAATTATTGAAAGCCTTGGGAGTTAAACCTACTTCTATGATAGACATAAGTGATGGCTTATCTTCAGAATTAATGCACTTATGCAAGAATTCTAAAGTAGGTGCTAATTTATTTGAGGATAAATTGCCACTTGACCCAATGAGTATTTCAACTTGTGAAGAATTTGAACTCGATTCTACAACGGTTGTGCTCAATGGAGGTGAAGATTATGAGCTGTTGTTTACCATAGATCAGTCGGATTTTGACAAGATAAAAGCAAACCCCAACTTGACTGTGATAGGACATATGGCAGAACAAAGCGAGGGAATTCATCTTATTTCTAGGATGAATACAAAAATTCCAATAAAAGCTAGAGGGTGGAACGGAATGGAAGATGAAGATTAAAATAAAAAAAGATGGATAAAAGAATATTTTACACAAAGTCGAAAGTAGAGCTGATGGGAGTTAAGAACCTTTTGGAATCACAAGGAATTAAATGTTATGAAATCGATAAAGTCGACTCTTCTTACGGAGGGGTTTTTGGGAATTATGAACTTATGGTTGATGAAAGTGATGAAGAAAAGGCTAAAGAAATTATTGATCAATTTGAGTCCAAGTAAAGTTTCAAGCTCAGTATTTGGTTAATTTTATTTGAAAACCAATTGCATAAAAGGAATAATATCTAAATTTAGAAAAAAGTAATCATGAAGAGACACGCAACAGCAGTTTGGAAAGGAAGTATAAAAGATGGTAGTGGATCAATTTCCTCGCAAAGTGGAATATTGGATAAAACACCATATTCATTCAAATCTCGTTTTGAAGAAGGTAAAGGTACCAATCCGGAAGAATTGATTGCTGCCGCTCATGCAGGTTGTTTCGCTATGCAATTATCTGCTTTTTTAACCGAAGAAGACTTTGAGCCAGAGAGTTTAGATGCCAAGGGCGAAGTCACCCTAAAAGATGGAAACATTACTAGTTCTCATCTTATTCTTGAAGCTAAAATCGAAAAAATCGAAAAAGAGAAATTTGACGAACTAGTTGAAAAAGCTAAGAAGAATTGTCCGATTTCTAAACTTTTAGATACTGAAATTTCAGTTGAGGCTACTTTAAATTAAATTACAGTTTAGGATTTGTAAATATGCTGTTGAAAATTCAACAGCATATTTATTTATAAACTAACGCAAAGTATTTTTACTTTTAACCACCTAAGTGCTCAAAGAACCATTCTCTTTGTGAAATATCAATATATTTGTAAAAAATAAATTTAAGCATGCTTGGAGCAGTACTTTTAGGATTTTTATTTTCTTTATTTCTGGTGTTTGCTGGATCTTATTTTAGAGGCAAGCTTGCTGTTCTATCCTCACTTATACCCATAAGTCTGTTTGTTTATTTTCTAAGTTTTATCCCTGAGGTTTCAAACGGAGAAGTGATTTATGAAAATTACGAGTGGATACCGAGCTTTGGAGTCAATTTGAGTTTTACTCTAGATGGGCTAGCTTTGCTTTTCGCATTGATGATTACTGGAGTAGGTTCTCTGGTTTTTTTATATACCTCTGCATATCTAAAAGATCACAAATATCTAGATCGATTTTATGGCTACTTAAGTTTATTTATGGCAGCCATGCTAGGTTTGGTGCTCTCAGATAATTTAATGTCCTTATTTATTTTTTGGGAGTTGACCAGTATTTCTTCTTTTTATCTGATAGGTTTCAATAATGACAAAGCAGACTCAAGAAAGTCAGCGCTTGTAGCTTTAGGGATCACAGGAATTGGAGGATTGTTATTATTGGGTGGAGCTGTTTTACTAGGAGATTTTGCAGGAACTTATCGTATTTCTGAAATGTTATCGATGAGAGATGCAATTACAGACAGTTCCAATTATCTGCTTATTCTACTCTTGATATTTGGTGCTGCGTTTACCAAATCAGCGCAATTCCCATTTCATTTTTGGTTGCCAGGTGCGATGAAAGCTCCTACACCCGTTTCTACTTACTTGCATTCTGCAACCATGGTAAAAGCTGGCGTTTATTTGTTATTTAGGATGACACCTGTATTGAATGGAGGTGATATTTGGCATACAATTTTGATTATAGTAGGCGCTACAACTATGGTTTATTCTGCGGTTCATATCATCTTCAGAACAGACTTGAAAGGCATCTTAGCCTACTCCACAATATCCGCTTTAGGGATACTCGTGTTTTTAATAGGAATTGGCACTCAGGCTGCACTCACTGCAGCAGCAGTATTTATCGTCGTTCACGCACTTTATAAAGCTTCATTGTTTTTGATTACAGGAATTATAGACCACGAGACAGGAACTCGGGATGTAACTCAGTTAGCTGGTTTACGCAAAGTCTTGATGCCTGTCGCCATTGCTGGATTCATAGCAGCTTTAATCAGTGGTGGTGTTCCACCAACTTTGGGTTTTGTAGGCAAGGACTTGATTTATGAATCTACTTTACATTTTACCAATAATGCAGTATTACTTACGATAATTGCTATTTCTACTAACGTTTTATTGTTTTATGCTGGCTTCGTAGCAGGTGTGAAGCCATTTATGGGTAAACTCCCAAAGGAATATGAAAAATTGCATTTACCTAGTCCATTGATGTGGGTTCCACCACTCATTATGACAGTAGCAGGTCTCGTTTTTGGGTTATTTCCAAGTCTAATAGAAACTACATTTGCAAAACCGATTGCGATGACTCAGGCCATTGATTTTGAAGATTTTCATTTGAAACTTTGGCATGGTTTCAACACCATTTTAGGTTTAAGTGCTATAACATTAGCGCTGGGAGTGGTATTATATTTTACACTGAAACCTAAGCATACTTTGGAAAATAAGATTGCAAAGCTTGATTTTATAGCTCCTGAAGTTCTACTTCTGAAATTGTCTGAAGGTTTTGCCGTTTTTTCAAGATACTGGACTAATTTCTTCCAGACAGGGTATTTAAGACATTACATTTCTATAATTGTTGCCTTTTTAATTTTGCTTCTTGGCTATCTTATTTTTTCAGATTTCTCTCTTAATACTGATTTCTCAACCCTGGCAGATTTAACAATTTATGAAATATCTATTTTACTAATGCTCTTGATGGGTGTTCTTTATACAGTCTTTACCAAATCTCGTTTAGCTGCAGTAGCCGCCCTTGGAGTTGTAGGTCTGTCCTTTAGTTTATTGTTCCTGTTTTATAGTGCTCCGGATTTAGCGATGACACAATTTTCTGTCGATACACTTACGGTTATTTTATTTGTATTGGTACTTTATAAATTGCCCAAATACTTACAGCTTTCTGACAGAAGACTTAGAATAAAACACGGTGTATTATCCGTTAGTTTTGGAGTCTTGATTACTCTATTGATTTTAAGAGTTCTAAACGAACCTAAAAACACTGAGATTTCAGAGTATTATGCTGAGAATGCTTATAAGCTGGCCCATGGTAAAAACATTGTCAATGTCATTTTAGTTGACTTTAGAGGAATTGATACGATGATTGAGATTTCTGTATTGATTGTAGCTGCTTTGGGTGTTTTTGGATTACTAAAATTAAGATTGAAAACTCGAGATAAAAAATAAGATGAAAACTATAATTTTAAAATCTGCTTCAAGTTACCTTTTACCAGTATTATTATTGTTTTCAATATTTATATTACTAAGAGGACACTATCTGCCTGGAGGAGGTTTTGTAGGAGGCTTGGTGGCAGCTATTGCTTTTGTGCTGGATGCTTTTTCTAATGGACTAGATAAAACTAAAGGCATTTTAAAATTTCATCCTGGCTTTTTAATGCCTCTGGGGTTACTTGTTGCATTTTTCAGTGGAATTTCTCCTATTCTGTTTGCAGATTTACCGCTTATGACTGGACTTTGGGCCGAAGATCCTATTCCTGTCATTGGACAAATTGGTTCAGCCTTATTTTTTGATATAGGTGTTTACCTTGTGGTGATAGGAGCTTCCTTAACCATCATATTTACAATTTCAGAATCAGTTTAAATGGAAATAATATTAGCGATTATTACTGGAGTTCTTTATGCTTCTGGCATCTATATGATTTTACGAAGAAGTATGGTGAAGCTTATTTTAGGAATTATTTTATTGGGTAATGGTGTCAATTTATTGATTTTCTTATTGGGCAGAATCACAAAGGGAGAGCCTCCAATTATAGATTCTGCAGAAAAAGTCCTTGAGGGTGTCTATGCAGACCCAATTCCTCAGGCTTTAATTCTTACAGCTATCGTCATCAGTTTCGGTTTACAAGCCTTTGCTATTATTCTAGTCAAACGAACTTACAAAGTATTAAAGACAGACGATCTAGATCAACTTAACACAACAGACGAAGATTCATGACAAACGATATTATTATACTACCGCTGGTAGTTCACCTGTTTTTTAGCATTCTTTTAATGTTTTTTTGGAACAAAGTCAATTTCCAAAAAATTGTAAGCGTGGTGGGTAATGCCGTGGCTTTGGGTGTTGCGATTTGGGCATTTGCTTTTGTCTACAATAATGGAACTCATATTGTAGAATCTGGAAATTGGCCTGCTCCCTTTGGGATTGTATTTGTAGGCGATATGCTTGCTGTCACTTTAGTTTTGCTTACTGCTATTGCAGGGTTTGCAGTCTCTATTTTTTCAACAATTTCTGTTATCAATGCAAGATTGCGTTTTGGATATTTTAGTGTTTTTCATTTTCTACTATTGGGACTTAATGGAGCTTTCTTGACTGGCGATATCTTCAACCTCTATGTTTGGTTCGAGATCATTATCATCAGTTCTTTTGTGTTGATAAGTATTGGTGGAGAGAAAAATCAGCTGGAAGGTGCCGTAAAGTACTTTGCACTCAATTTTTTTGCATCCATGATTTTTCTTACAGCTTTGGGAGTCCTTTACGGTCTGGTAGGAACACTAAATATGGCTGACATTTCACTCAAGATAGCTGAGATAAAAGACACAACTCTTGTAGATATAAGTGCAGTTCTCTTTTTGGTTGGTTTTGGAATTAAGTCGGCTATATTTCCCTTATATTTTTGGCTGCCCGCTTCATATCATACTCCGCCATCAGCGGTGTCCGCTATATTCGCAGGTTTGCTCACCAAAGTAGGTGTTTATGCCCTTATTCGTGTGTTTACATTGATTTATGGTGGTGACTCTTTTCTTACAGTTTTATTATTAGCATTAGCTATTATGACAATATTTAGTGGTGGAATAGGAGCTATTATTCAGAATAACATCAAGAAGGTATTTATGTATTTTATCATTTGCCATATTGGTTTCATGATAGGTGGTTTAGCTCTATTTACAGAAGTAGCTATGGCTGGGGTGATCTTTTATTTGATTCACGATATCATCATCAAAACAAATTTATTTCTGATAAGCGGTTTGATTTATAGAATTAAAACCACCACCAATATGAAGAAACTAGGAGGTTTGTATGCCAATTATCCTAAGTTGAGTTTACTTATTGCTATTCCATTATTTTCTTTGGTGGGAATTCCTCCACTTTCGGGATATTGGCCTAAAATTTCACTTATACTAGCTAGTTTCAATGCTCAAGAATATTGGTTTTTTGGAGCTTTGATTTTTGGGAGCTTAATCACGCTTATTGTAATTGCAAAGCTTTGGGCTGAGGCATTTTGGAAGGATCAGCCAAAAATAGACTTTCCTAAAAAGTTTATTTATTTTGATCAACTGAGACTTTGGCAAAAGTTCAACTTCATATTTCCTGTAGCGTTTCTAACTTTTGTAACTTTATATATCGGGTTTGGCGCAGAACACATTCAGCAGTTATCTCAAAGAATTGCCTCAGAGCTTATGAATAACGAATTGTACATCAATGCAGTTTTAAAAAGATAAATCCAGATGAAAACTAAATTTCTTTCTAATATATTATTGATGCTTATCTGGGTATTCCTTACGGGAGAATACAACTTCAATAATTTCTTATTTGGATTAGGACTTAGCTTTATTATTCTTTGGATTATAAGTGGGAACGATGACAAATCCTCAAAAAAATACTTTAAGATTGTTCCTAAAATAATAACTTTTGTTTTGTTTTTCTTCTGGGAGTTAATAAAGGCAAATATTCAAGTGGCTTATGAAGTGATTACTCCAAATCTTAATATGAAGCCAGGTATTGTAGCTTTACCACTCGATGCTAAGACAGACTTAGAAATTACGCTTTTGGCCAATTTGATTACGCTTACACCTGGAACTTTAGCTTTGGATGTATCCACAGACCGGAGTGTTTTATATGTGCACGCCATGTATGTGATAGATAAGAAGGATTTTATAGAAGATATTAAACAAGGTTTTGAAAAACGCTTACTAGAAATATTGCGATGAACGTACACGATTTTTTATATTACATCATATTGCCCATTTTGTCGATTTCGTCTCTCTTGGTATTTGTAAGATTTATAAAAGGCCCAAGCATAATCGATAGAGTTGTCGCTTTAGATTTATTGATTACTATTGGAATTGGTATTATAGCAATCTATAGCGTATTGAGTAATAAACCAACATTTTTGGATATTTCGTTGGTTCTTGCTCTCATTGCCTTTCTAGGTACAGTTGCTTTCGCTTATTATCTCGAAAAAAGAAATAAAAATGATTGATATTTTAGTTTACATCACTTCAGGTTTAGGAGCACTTTTTGTTCTGTTAGCAGCAATAGGTACACTTAGGATGCCAGACCAGTACCTAAGAATCTCTGTAAATACTAAAGCAGCAACACTTGGCGTAGGGCTTTTACTCATCACTGCGGCTTTATTTTTCTTGGAAATGTCTGTTACAACAAGAGTTATAGCTGTTATTATTTTTATTCTCATAACGGCTCCTGTAGGTGCTCACCTTATAGGAAGAACCTCCTATTTTATTGGGAATAAACTTTGGGAAAATTCTTATATAGATGATCTAAAGGGGAAATACAATAAATCGACTCATGAGCTGAAAGGACTGGATAAAATTGACACAAAAGAGGAAAATGAAGAAGAAACAGATTCAAAACCCTAAATTTATTTTTCCAAATTCCTTAAAGAAAAAATTAATTCAACGTCATGAGGAAGGTGCTTTGAGATTACTTAGAACACCAGACCCGAAACTTATAGATTTCTCATCCAACGACTATTTGGGCTTCTCAAACAATCCATTTATTTCTGATCTTGCTCAAGACAAGCTTCAGGCATATTCCAGTCAGGCTCACGGCGCTACTGGCTCTAGGCTGCTCACTGGAAATTACGCTATGATTGAAGACCTTGAGTCTTATCTAAAATACTATTACAGCACTGAAGCTGCCACGGTTTTTAACTCCGGATACGATGCCAATTTGGGTTTGATATCATCAGTAGGGCAGCGCCAGGATTTAATTCTTTACGATGAATTAAGCCATGCTTCCATAAGAGATGGCATCGCATTGAGCAAAGCCAAAGCCTACAAATTTAGCCATAACAACTTGAAAGATTTAGAACAGAAGCTAACTAAGTTTCAAGATCAATTTCAGACGATTTA
The DNA here is from genome assembly GCF_042677225.1 of Psychroflexus salinarum. Classification (NCBI taxonomy): domain Bacteria; kingdom Pseudomonadati; phylum Bacteroidota; class Flavobacteriia; order Flavobacteriales; family Flavobacteriaceae; genus Psychroflexus; species Psychroflexus salinarum. The sequence continues at coordinate 30,120 of NZ_JBHTIV010000005.1, read as the reverse complement.
CATCGTAACAGAACTTGTGTTTTCTATGGATGGCGACAGCGCAGATGTAGATATATTAGTTGAGCTATGTGAACAATTTGGAGTTTATATAATTTTAGATGAAGCTCATTCGATTGGGACAATTTCCAAAAAAGGGAGCGATAATTTAGACGTGAAATTATTTGCTAGAATTATCACTTTTGGGAAATCTTTTGGGTCTCATGGAGCGGTAGTTTTAGGATCAAATGATCTAAAACAGTACTTAATCAATTTTGCTAAAAGCTTTATATACACTACTGCCCCAAGTGTTGAGACTACCGCCAGAAACTGGGCATCACACCTATATTTAGAATCAAATTCAACTGAATTTGAAACTTTAGGATCAAATATCAAATGCTTTAAGAAGCAAATCGAAGCCAATCAGCTTTCAGATTTTTTTATAGAAAGTCAATCCGCAATCCAGTCTTGTGTAATTGGCGGAAACGAAAACGTAAAGTTGATTTCAAAACAACTTCAGCAAGAAGGGTTTGATGTCCGACCGATTTTATCACCAACTGTACCTAAAGGGAAAGAAAGGCTTCGGTTTTGTTTGCATAGTTTTAATACTGAAGAAGAAATAAGAAGTGTTTTAAATGTTTTATCAAACTATCTAATTCAAACAAAAAATGAATAGCACTTATTTTATCACAGGCATTAGCACTGAAGTCGGTAAAACAGTTGTTTCTGCTATCGTCACCGAAGCTTTAGAAGCGGATTATTTTAAACCTATACAAGCTGGGGATCTTGATTATTCCGATACACATAAAGTGAAAGCCTTGGTTAGTAATACCAAATCTACTTTTTTTGACAATGCCTATGCTTTAAAGACTCCGATGAGTCCTCATGCCGCCGCTGATATCGATAATTTGGAAATTGATCTGAACAAAATCCAAAGACCAAAAACTGAAAATAATTTAGTGATCGAAGGTGCTGGAGGTTTATTAGTTCCGCTAAACTCAAAAGATTGTATCATCGATTTGATAGAGAAAACCGATAAAATCATTTTGGTCTCCAGACATTATTTAGGTAGTATCAATCATTCACTTTTGTCTGTTGAGGCTTTGAAAAATCGTGGGTTTTCAAATATCGGAATCATTTTCAGCGGTGACGAACATCCCACTACTGAAAACATTATTTTAGAAAAAACTCAACTGCCTTGTGTAGGCAGAATTTCACAAGAAGACAACTTTTCAAAAGACGTGGTTTCAAAGTATGCTAAACAGCTTAAACTGAATCTAAAAAAGCTTTAAGTTAACCAGATTAAATTCAGAAGAAATATTTCTTAGCTTTAAGAAGTTTAACTTTGTAATAAATACGTTATCATGAAACTTTTCGGCAAGCATATTTCATTACCGTTTACCAACCCATCTATTTCCAAACGGGATCAAAAGCATATTTGGCATCCGCTTACTCAACATAAATTGAACTCAGAGCTGCTTGCTATAAAGTCGGCTAGTGGTGCATTGCTTACAGATGAATCTGGCAAAACTTATATTGATGCAATCGCATCCTGGTATACAAGCATGTACGGACATTGTCATCCGCATATTATTAAAAAAGTAAAAGCTCAGATGGAAACACTTGATCAAGTTGTTTTTAGTGGATTTACTCATGAACCTGCGGTGGAGTTATCTGAAAAGCTGATGGAGATTTTACCTAAAAATCAAAACAAACTTTTTTTTAATGATAATGGGTCAACCGCTACTGAAATAGGTATTAAAATGGCGTTGCAATATCATCATAACCTTGGAAATAACAAGAAGGTAATGCTCGCGCTGGAAGATGGATTTCATGGCGATACGTTTGGGGCAATGTCTGTTTCTGGTTTATCGGTTTATAATGGTGCTTTTGAAGATCATTTTATCGAAGTAAAAAGGCTTCCGAAACCAGATGGTAGCAATAATGCAGATGTAATTGCTCTATTGAAATCTATTTTGGAAGAAAATTCTATAGCTGGTTTTATTTACGAGCCTTTAGTACAAGGTGCTGCAGCTATGCAAACTTATGACCTCAATGGACTTGATGAGGTGTTGAAGATATGTAAGGCTAATGATGTGATTTGTATAGCAGATGAGGTGATGACCGGATTTGGGAAAACAGGAAAGCATTTTGCTTCAGATTATTTGTCTGAAAAACCAGATGTGATGTGTTTGAGCAAGGCTTTGTCAGCCGGTATGGTAGGTATGGGCATCACGAGCTGTACCAAAAAAATTTATAAAGCCTTTTATGCCGATGAGGTGTCTAAAGGTTTGTTTCACGGTCATACGTATACGGGCAACCCGCTTGCTTGTGCAGCAGCAATCGCAGGATTGGAGCTCTTGCAGTCACAAGAGATTCAAGAATCTATAAAAAATATAATGAGTCTTAATCAGTTGTTTGCCGACAAGATGCGTAAACATAGACTCATAAAAGAAGTGAGGCAAATAGGTGTAATATTAGCTTTGGATTTGGATATTGAAATGGAACGTTATGGTAATGCTAGAGATGAAATGTTCAACTATTTTATGAACAACGGAATATTTCTAAGACCTCTTGGTAAGACAATTTACATATTACCACCTTATGTCATTACCGAGACACAATTATCAAAAATATATGCAGTGATTGAGGACTACCTGGAAGTTTTAAATAAAGAAAAGAATTAAATCTTTACAAACTTTAAAGTTTCTTTCAAGCTTTTGTTATCAGTAATCACTACGAGGTAAACTCCCGTAGGAAATGAAGATATATCAAAGTTTGAAACTTTATTCTGATTTTTAAAATCAGCTTCAGCTACTTTTTGTCCTAGAAGTGAATAAATTTCAAATTTCAGATTTTGATATGAACTATTTAAAATTTCAATATTCAAGACATCTTTTGCCGGATTGGGATAGACTTGAAAGTTTTTAGAAGTAAACTCTTCCGTATTCAAAGTTTCAGCTCCAATTATAAAACCGAATCTTAAGTCTGGTTCTCCTTCAGCTACTTGGTAATCAATAATAAGATCTTGATTTGGTTCAAGAGTATATTCTTTATCCAGATAGAAATCCTTCAAGACAATTTCAGTTTGTGACAGATTAGAGCTGTTTAAAATGAGTTTATAGTTGTCTTTTCGTTTTTGATACGTATGCAGCATCACAGTGTCAAGACTTTGAGGGAAAGCCCTTTCTTCAATACTTAGATATCTTTCCTGTGAGTAAATTGAAATATTTTCATCATAATTCCAGAACTTTTTTGCGTCTTTTCCATCTACTTCTGAATTTGCTCCGTGTTCCAGCTTTAAGCTTACAGCATCAATGGTTTTATTTTCACTCTGTAACTTCAAGTTGATTCTTGTTGGTGTGCTAAATGTTGCCACTTGAGGTTGTGATACATCCTTGTTACTTTCAGAAAAAGATAGATTCAAAGTTGTGGCTCCGATATTTGTTACTTCTACAAAAACAGACTGCCAGGGCTGGATGAATTGATTAGCATCGGAATCTTGTTGATTTGTTCCACCTGTCAATTCAACAGTCGCATATCCCCCTTGTGTGTTGAGGGTCGGGTCGTAAACATAGATGAAGTTATTATTTAAGCCTGTATTATTTTGTAATACAAGATTAGCATCTATGGCGGCATGATAAGGATTCCCGAGTAAGACGAAGCTATTATCTTCTATTAAATCAACCTGCTTAGTGAAATCAAGAATCGTTGGGTTCCCTGTTAGTCGTAGTGTTGTTGCCGGACCTATAGCAGTATTTGAGTTTAGTGATGCAGCTCGGCTACCACGGATTAGCAGTGCAAAGGGTTCTCCCTTTTCTAAAGTTTTTATGTCTGTGTTTCCGATAGATGACCAAGATTGTGGCGCTGCATCCCAGCTAAACATGGAGGGATTCCCTGTGAGTGTGGCATCAAAGCCATCGGCTCCAGTTGTTGATCCTGTAATATGAGTTCCAAAGCCAGGTTTGTCATTAATATTATCAGCTGGGTAATTAGTTCCTTGATTGTTTTGACCTTCCTGAAGGTTCATCAATATACTCTCTGAAGTAGAAACTGGTGAAGAAAAATAACGATAGGCTCGGTTTGATTTTGGAATATAACGTTCAATTATAAAATCACCTGTTATGAATCCACCAGTGTTTTGACCGATTTGCGCTGTAAGTGTATCTGAGCTCTTTAAAGTTAATTTACCATTTGGAATCAAAGATCCACTGTGAATTACAAAAATCTTTATAATATCTTGGTTTCCTGTAGTTACTTCAACTTGCCCACCACTTTTGTTAACACTTAAATTTTCAAGAACTCCATTTCCAGAGATGGATTGTGATTTTCCTCCTGAAATATTCAGGAAACCTGTTCCTGCAACCTTTCCATTATTTTCAAAATTTCCTGTTAAAGAAAAATCAACTCCATTTTTCAAATTAAGACTAGTACCTTCACTAACAAACACCTGAGACAATAGGCTGTTTGAAATAAATGTGAAAATTAGTAACAATATTGTATTTTTCATAGAGCAATATTACTAAATTTGCAACAATAAAACACTTAAATATTATGAAAAAGGGCTTTTATTTTATATCTTTTGCGTTAATTATTTGCTTTAGTGTCCCAGCTCAGGTTGGTATTGGGACAGAATCACCAGCAGTTTCTTCGATACTTGATGTTGCATCTACCGAAAGCGGAGTATTACTTCCACGGATGACAACAGTTCAGCGCAGTGCAATCACAGATCCAGACAATGGACTGACTGTTTTTGACACCGATACACAATCTTATTATTTTTACAACGCTACTGAAGCTAGTTGGGAGAGCTTAAGTTCTTCCAGACTGGAAAGGGATAATTATGTATTGGTAAAGTCACAAGATGATTTTCCAGATCCAGTAGGAGGTAAGATTACTCTGGACCCAAACACCTTTTATGAAATCAACGGAATAATAAGCTTAGATGCTTCCATAGAATTAAATGGTGCTTATATTTCTGGATTAGATTCTTTCCAAGATGAATTGAATAAGCCTAATGGAGATTTATTTGTCGGAAATACTGGAGGAACCATTCGATTCTTATCACTATCTGGAGTAGGTAATGCTTTTAATGTATCTGGAGGTACTTCAGTAATCGTTCAAAATACAGTAATACATGATTTTTCTAATGTTGGAACTATTTCCAATGTTAACTTGGTCTTTCTAAATACAGTTCAATATTTGAATAATTCCAATGGAATTGTGTTTAGTGATATCGATAATCTGCTCATAAATAATGCTGCTTGGCAAGCATCCAATTCTGGTACTTTTGAAAAGTTTGTCGGAAGCTTTGATTTGATTCAAAAAGCAAGTGGATTTTCAATCACTAATGGTAGCGCCATTGCTATAGATGTTTCTGAAAATCCCATAGTAGGAGATGGGGTCATAACAGGAACTGTATTTACAGGCACCTCTACAACTAAAGTAAACAAATATACAACTACGCCTCTCAATACGAATTTCACAAAAAATTGGTTTATCCAAGCGCCTGGAATAAAAGATGAGTATGACGATGTGGCAACAGGAAATATTTATTATGATGGTGGTTTAAACTTCGGGTACTCTATGACATCAGCTGCAGTGGGTACTGCTTTTAAATTAACTGGAGGAGACGTCAATTCCAATCTTCTTAGATTCACTTCAGATGATGCTATAGTAAATCGACTTAGATATGAAGGTAAAGAAGCAAGAGCTTTTTTTGTTAATGCGTCCTTATCGGTAAGAGGAACAAATAGGCAAGGTGATTTTTATTCTTTTTTTATTAGAGTAAATGGAAACACAACTTTAAACAGAACAAATGCCATATTTTATGTGGATAATATTACAAATGTATCTAGTATATCTTTATCGGGTACGGTAGTTTTAAATCCAAACGATTTCGTTGAAATCTGGGCTCAAAAATTAACAGGTACTGAATCTGGAAACTTGACTATTTTTTCCCAAAATTTAAACATCAATTAAAACACATACCCTACAGAAAAGCTAAAGATGCTGTTGTATTGATCGCCAGTTTCAATTTTGTTAATGTCGTTAATGCTATTTGTATATCTAGCCTGAATCATAAAATTTCGATTAAGTTTATAACGTAATCCTCCAGCTAAACCTACATCAATGCGTTCATAATTGTCTGTTTTTCCTTCGTTTATCGTAGTACTTTTAACAGAGCCTAGATTATTAATCTCAATTCTTTCTCGATCTGATTCAGCATTAACAAGATATCCTACTTGAAATCCTCCCTCAACCCACAAGTTTTCAATCACATTGTGGCTCGCTAAAACAGGAAGATTGATATACTGCATTCTTAAGATTTCTTCTATTTTTTCTACATCAGCTGCATCAGGAATACGGTCATTAGAAAACCCCTGTTCAGAATAAAGTAACTCAGCTTGGATTCCGAGTTTGGGTAAAATTTTATACAGACCGTAAGCTCCAATGTTCATGGAAGTTCTTGTTTCGTAACTTGATGGAACATCTTCTGTTATATTGGATAGGTTAATTCCGCCTTTAAAGCCATATTCAAAATACTCTTGTTGAGCATTCATGTTAGTAAACGAAATGATAAACAGTACAGCAATTGATATAAAAGATAATTTCATGATATAATTTTTGTTAAAATTAGACTTTTTGAAAGGTTTGAGAGACTACTTAATTCAATTTTAACCTTGAATTCAATTAGTAACTATTGTTACAATAAATAACTGAAATATAGTTTTACTTTGCATAAAATTTAAAATTATGGAATGGATTATGAATCCTTGGCCTTGGTACGTTTCTGGGCCCCTTATTGCACTGATCATGTTTGCCTTGCTCTTTGTGGGTAAACAATTTGGGATGTCATCCAATTTAAGAACCGCCTGTTCTATTGGTGGTGCTGGAAAAGCCTCAGACTTTTTTAAGTTTGATTGGAAAAAAGAACGATGGAACCTTATTGTAGTTTTAGGTGCTGTCATAGGTGGTTTCTTATCTGCCAATTACCTGTCAGATAATAAAGTAGAAATAAATCCGGATGTAGCAAATAAACTCGAAACCTATGGAATCACAAGTACAGGAGATGCTTATTTGCCAACCGAAATTTTTGGAACAGAAAGCTTAAGTGATCCCAAGATTCTTGCAATTTTACTTATCGGTGGATTTCTTGTAGGATTTGGATCCAGATATGCTGGAGGATGTACTTCCGGCCATGCAATATCTGGTCTTAGTAATCTTCAATTACCTTCCTTAATTGCCGTTATAGGCTTTTTTATAGGAGGTTTGATTATGATTAATTTTATATACCCTTTAATCTTTTAAGACATGAAAACATTAGTATATTTAATTATAGGAACATTTTTTGGAATTGTGATGTATAAGTCTGAAGCTGCATCGTGGTTTAGAATTTATGAAATGTTCGAGTTTGGATCTTTCCACATGTATGGAATTATAGGATCGGCCTTAGTTCTTGGAGTAATTGGAACTCAGATTATAAAACGAAATAATATTAAAGCATTAGGTGGAAAAGAAATGGAGCTAAAACCCAAAGCCATGAGTGTTCCTCGCTATCTTATAGGAGGTGCTTTGTTTGGTCTTGGATGGGCGCTAGCTGGGGCCTGCCCAGGTCCTATGTATGTTTTAGCGGGTGCTGGTTTCGGTTCAATTTTGATCGTAATTTTCGGAGCTATCCTTGGGACTTTTATATATGGAGTTTTAAGAGACAAGTTACCGCATTAATACTTTTTAGTCTCATAATCAAAAAGCTCTGCAATCGCAGAGCTTTTTTTTGTGCTTTCCATTAAACCATTCATGACTTTCTAAGTCTTATTTAAAATCGCAATTGGCTAATTTCAATTGTTTTAAAACTATATTTCAATATGATCAAAAAGTTTCTTTACTACACGTTCGTAGCGGGGATGGTAGTTTCGATGTCATCATGTTCCATTTTTCAAGGGAAAAAAGATGATAAATCGGCTGCTCAATCATCCAAAAAGGAGTCCAAAAATGGAGTAAAACCTTACAGCAAAATTATTACTAGCGAAGCTAAATCAGACGAAGGTCTATTCAAAGTTCATAAAGTAGAACAAGACTATTTCTTTGAAATTCCAGATTCTCTTTTCAACAGAGAAATGTTGATGGTTACGCGAATTGCTCAAACTGCACAAGGCATTGGTTTTGGTGGTGGTAAGCAAAATGAACAGGTTTTACGCTGGCAGAAAAAAGGCGATAAAGTTTACCTTAGAGTTGTCTCTTATGATATTGCAGCAGCAGATTCTTTGCCAATAAATCAGGCAGTTGTCAACTCTAACTTTGAGCCAATTCTTTATTCTTTTGATGTCAAGGCTTATAAAAAAGATTCAATCAATAACAACACAGTAATTGATGTTACAGATTTGTTTCAAAAGGATGTGGAAGCTATCGGTCTCCAGAGTAGAAGAAGAAAACCTTACAAAATTTCACGTCTAGATGATAGTCGTTCTTATATAGACACTATCAGAAGTTATCCTGAAAATATCGAAATAAGACACGTCAAAACTTATAATGCAGGAGATCCACCTTCCAATTCTAGTACAGGATCTGTTTCTTTAAAGTTTAGCAATTCCATGGTACTTTTACCTAAAGTCCCAATGAGAAGACGTTATTTTGACCAACGTGTTGGCTGGTTTACAAGCAATCAAACTGATTATGGCCTAGATAATCAAAAGTCTGAAACCGTCACTTACTTGGATAGATACCGTCTTGAAGTTAAAGATGAGGATATCGAGAAATTCAAAAACGGAGAATTGGTTGAGCCAAAAGAACAAATTATTTATTATATTGATAGAGCAACTCCACAAAAATGGAGAAAATATATCAAGCAAGGTATCGAAGACTGGCAGGTAGCTTTTGAAGCAGCTGGTTTCAAAAATGCTATTATTGCTATGGATCCTCCTACAAAGGAAGAAGATCCAGACTGGAGTCCAGAAGATGTGAGATATTCTGTAGTGAGATACTTGGCTTCCCCAATTCCAAATGCTAATGGACCTCACGTTAGTGATCCACGTTCTGGTGAGATTTTAGAATCAGATATCAACTGGTATCACAACGTAATGACCTTATTGCGTAACTGGTATTTTGTACAAACAGCAGCTATCAATCCTGAAGCAAGAGGAGTAGAATTCAAGGATGAGGTGATGGGACGATTAATTCGGTTTGTGTCTTCTCACGAAGTTGGTCATACGCTAGGTTTACCTCACAACATGGGGAGTAGTGTAGCCTACGATGTAGAAGATTTGAGAGATCCGGAATTTACTAAAAAGAATGGTACAGCACCTTCAATTATGGATTATGCGAGATTCAATTATATCGCGCAGCCTGGAGATGGAGATGTTTCTTTAATGCCAAATGTGGGGCCTTACGATAAATATTCTATCGCTTGGGGTTACAGACCTATTTTGGACAAAACTCCGGAAGAAGAGAAGCAAATTCTTGATGAATGGATTCTTGAAAAAGCAGGAGATCCTGTTTACAGATTTGGAAAACAGCAGTCTGGAGGAGTAATTGATCCTAGCTCTCAAACCGAAGATCTTGGGGATGATTCTATGGAAGCGAGTACTTATGGTATTGCCAACCTAAAAAGAATTGTTCCAAACTTGATAGAATGGACTGCAGAGGACGGTAAAAATTATGATGATCTTGAAGACCTTTACGGTCAGGTTTACGGTCAATACAATAGATATATGGGTCACGTTGCTGCCAACATTGGTGGAGTTTATGAAATCTATAAAACTTATAATCAAGAAGGTCCAGTTTATACACACGCACCAAGAGATAAGCAGGTGAGAGCTATGGAATTTCTTCAAAAAGAACTTTTTGAAACTCCAGAGTGGTTGATTGACCAGGATATTTTCAATAAAATCCAATTTGATGGATACTTGGAAAGAATAAAATCTTATCAAGAAAGAGCTTTAAACAACGTATTAGATTTTGGTCGTTTCGCTAGAATGATGGAGAATGAAGAGCTTAATGATGATGCTTACACCATTGTAGAAATGATGGAAGATCTTAGAACTGGACTTTTCAGCGAATTGAGAAGTGGTGGTGAAATAAGCAGAATCAGAAGAAATCTTCAAAGAGCTTATATTACTAGAATGCATCATTTAATGACAGAAAAGCAATCTAGTATTCCTGCTCAGTACAGAAGATACATAAGCAGAAGTAATATTGATGTAGAAACAAGTGACATAAGACCACTTGTAAGAGCAGAATTAAAAACTCTACAAAGAGACATGAGAAGAGCAATCAGCAGAACAAGAGATACAATGACTAGATACCATCTTGAAGATGGTGTGGAGAGAATTGAAAAAATACTTAATCCTGAGGCTTAACTCTTAGTTTTGTTCATTTATTTTAAGCCACTTCCTTAGGGGAAGTGGCTTTTTTATTACTTAATCAGTTACATTTAAACAAAAAACAAATGAAATACTTTCTTTTTACCTCATTGATGATCTGTCTTGTCAGTTGTCAGAATTCTTCCGAAAACAATGCTAAAACTGAAATGTCTTCAGCTAAAACTGAAGCTATTTTAGAAGAGAATATTAATCAAGAATTTTGGGATAGGATAAGCAAATTGAAAGGGGAAACTTTTGAGGGGGTTGTGATTGAAGCTCCAGATGGTGATGATTTTAGAGGGAAAAGGCTATTGATGCATGTACTTGATGTGAAAAAAGACACGATTTACATTCCTTTTAATGTAGGAGAAAATAGATCTAGAACCTGGATTTTGACTAAAACTAAAGATGGAATTCAATTGAAACACGATCATCGAAATGAAGATGGAAGTGACGATGAGGTGACTATGTATGGCGGTGTGACACCAAATACAGGATTTGATGGTTTAGCGATGTTTCCTGCAGATCAAGAAACAGTACATTTACTTCCAGGAACAGCAACAAACCTTTGGTGGATAACAATTGATGACAAAAAATTCACTTATAATTTAAGAAGAATAGGTTCTTCAGTTAAGTTTTCAATCGGCTTTGATTTAGAATCACCAATTGATAAACCAGAACCATCTTGGGGTTGGGAAAATTACAAATCAGAGTAAGAGTCATATATTTTAAAAATGATATTTACTTAGGAACAATTAGATACTTAATTATAAAATAAAGATTTGATCTACAGGTAAGTATTTAATAAAGTAAGAGATTTATAATGATAAAAAGCTGACTAAAGTAAAATTTAGTCAGCTTTTTATTTGAATAGTATTAACTTTTATTTAATAAATATTAAACTATATATACATAATAATTGATATTTATATCATTTTATTGCTAATAATAAAATCTATTTCATACTTTTAAACCTTTAAACGGTTGTTCCTTTTTAACGGTATTTATGAAATTGAAAAATTCATTGTTTCTTTTTTTCGTTTGGATTTGCGTAAGCTTATCGGCCCAGGAGCGTATTTATTTTAATGATTTTGAATCTGGTGATCTTAATCTTAACCAATATACCGGTAATCCAGAAATTGCGGATCATATCTCATCTACAATTTGGACAAATGATTCTAAATCCAATTTTTCTGAAAAAGAAGGCGCTGGCGGTTCTAAAGCCATTAGTATTACTAAAGGTGAAGTGTCTATTTTTTTTGATATCGAAATTGAACCTGGATATCAGCTAGATATCACAGGTTATGAATTTTGGTCAAAAAAAACAAAGGCTAACTCTGGATGGAATTTATACCTAGAAGGTGATGATGACGCAGTAACCGATGGAGGAGATACTGGAACTGAAGGTACTGTCTCTGAAGGCAATTTAGAATTTCTTAACCAAAGGGGTACGATTAGATTAGAATTTAGGGTTAATGGTCTAGGTAATGGCTTTTATATCTTAGATAATTTTGAGCTCTTTGGTCAAGTGACGAAAATTTGTGACGATCCGCTCATTACAACTCAACCCAACGATATTAATGTTTGTAGCGGCGATCAAGCCGTGTTCTCTATAGAAACTATTCCAGGAGAAACTGCTACCTATCAGTGGCAAATTTTGTCGAATGGCAGTTGGGAAGTTCTAGTTGATGACCAAAATTACAGCGGTGTTAACACAAGCACTTTAGTGATAGAGAATACAAATTTAACGTTCAATCAAGATATTTATCGCTGCATCACTTTTATAGATGGTTGCGAAGAAGAGTCAAGCCAGGCAGAGCTCAATGTTATTGCTTTACCAGAAACCGAACCTATAATTTACAGTAATTGAATCTAAATAAATTAAAAATCCTAAAATAAGAGACCATGAAACAACTTAACTTTAAAAGCTATGTGATTGCTTTTCTATGCTTTGCGGGCATGATAGCAAATGCTCAAGACACAGGAGGAACGCAAGAAATTTGTATAGGCGATATAGAGACTTACTCTGTAACCGAAAATCCAGGATCAAGCTATGATTGGTATGTAGTAGAAAATGCTTTCGAAGGTCTAATTACAGATACTACTGCCTCAGGTAATGGAATTCAAATAGACTGGCAAACTACACCGGTTGGTAGTTACACTTTAACGGTGATTGAAACTAATGCAGAAAACTGTCCCGGGGATCCAGTTTCTATAACTGTAAACGTAAATCCACTACCAGATGCACCTGAAGTTGCATTAACTCAACCAGGTTGTGGTGAGGAATTTGGTAGTGCGGAAGTTACTTCTCCATTAGGTGCAGATTTGCAGTATAGTATAGATGGTGGTACAACATACCAGTCTTCTGTTACTTTTGAAGATTTAGCCCCAGGTAATTACGAAGTGATTGCTCAAAATGCATCAGGCTGCGTGTCTGAACCAACAGAATTTGAAATTTTGGAACCACTAGTAATTCCTGAAACTCCTGCCGTTACTCTTATCAATCCTCAATGTGGTGAAACCACAGGTTCTTTAGAAATTACTGCACCAACTGGAACAGGATTGCAATATAGTATTGATGGAGGAACAACTTTCAGTACCGATTTGGTTTACACGGATTTAGCACCAGGCGATTATACGGTTATTGTTACCAATGGAGATTGTGAATCTGAACCTGCTACCTACACTATAAATCCTGCTCCAGAAGTTCCAGAAGATCCTATTTCTACCGTTATTCATCCAGATTGTGGGGAACTAGAAGGAACGATTACCGTTACAACTCCTACAGGTACTGATGTAGAATATAGCGCAGATGGTGGAGTTACTTGGCAAGATGACCCAGAATTTACTTTAACAGCTGGTACCTACCAGATTCAAGTGAGAAACACAACTAGTCTGTGTACTTCAGGAATTGTTGAAGAAACTATAAATGAAGCACCACCAACACCAGTAACATCTCCAATTCAGTTTAATTAAACTGAAGCTGAGTTGAAAAGCGCACAAAAGCATAGCTCCTGGGAATCAGGAATAAAAGGTAAAATCACTTTTTATTCCTGCATAGCTATGTTTTTTTGTGTTTACCTCAGTTCAGCACAAGATCAAATTATTTGTGATTCTGAATTCAATTTTTTTGGGGTTGATATGGATGAAAATAATGGTAATGGCTCAACAAATTCTACTTATGAATGGTCTGTCTTTGAAAATGAGTTTGATGGAGAAATAATTCCGCAGACTCCCTCGAGTAATCAGATTATTATCGAATGGGACAATACACCTGCAGGGAAGTACACAATTTTGGTTCAAGAGGTTAATAGTAATTTTGTTTGTGAATCGGACCCTCAGCAAATGGTTATTGATCTTAAGGATTTATTTCCTGAAGATATTTTGGGTCCAGACTTCGTGTGTGAAGGAGAAACTATTGAATTAAACCACCCATTTTCGGAAAATGGAAACTGGACGTTGGAAAATGAAAATATTGGGAATATTGATCAAAATGGTAATTTTGTAGGTTTAGAAACTGGCTATGTGATTGTCAATTTCAGTTATTTGAATAACGGCTGTGAGTTTTTGGTTTCAAAATTAATTCAAGTACAACCTAAGCCTCAACCCAAACTTCAAGGTCAAGAAATCTGCATAGATAGAGATGGTAAAGAAATTGTTGTTTTAGATTCGGGTTTGTCACAAGAAAATCATGTATTTGAATGGTATCATAATGATCAACTTTTAACCATTTCACAAAATCATATTTCAGTGTCAGATACAGGAGAATATAAACTTCAGGTTTTAAATTCTCAAACTGGTTGTGTTTCAGAAGTGATTACTACTAAAGTGACAGAGTTTCCAAGACCTTCTATTTCAGCAGATGTTAATACAGACTTTCATGATAACCAAAGAATTGTCGTCAATATAGAAAATCCTCAAAACTATCTTTTTAAACTTGGAGATGGTGAATTTCAAGACAACCATATTTTCCAAAACGTAACTACTGAAGGTTTACATTTTATATCAATTATAGAAAAGGAAGGCTGTTTTTCAAAAGAAATTGAGGTTACCGTCATCAATTACCCTAAATTTTTCACACCAAATGACGATGGTACTAATGATACATGGAATATTGAAAGTTTAAAAGACGATCCAACTGCTCAAATTTTCATTTTTGACAGGTATGGGAAGTTTATAAAAACTATTACACCTACCTCAAAGGGCTGGGATGGTATTTATAACGGTAAGAGAATGCCAACAGATGACTATTGGTTTCGAGTGGAATATACAGACAGGAATGATGGTAGCCAGAGAACTTTTAGATCCAGTTTTACTTTAAAGCGCTAGTTTTATAAAGAATAAACAATCTTCATCGTAGTGAGTGTCTACGATTAAAGTATCAACTCAGACTCTCTTTCTTCTAGCTCAAGTCTTATTTCAGAAGTTTTGATAAGATCTTTTGCGTCCTTTACTATTTGTTTTTGGAAGTAATGTTTTCTTTTATTTTGTGTATGAGTCATGACGATAACAACGAGATCATCTTTAGGGTAGTAAACTAATCCGTTTCGGAAACCATCCCAAAGCCCGTTATGAAAAATAACGGGCTCATTATTTTTATTTTCAAGTCTAAAGCCCATGCCATAACGCTTATTTTTTTTGTCATCATCTCTGCCAAACATTAAGTCAACGTTTTCTTTGCTTAAAATTTCTCCGTTTTTAAGATCACGAAACCAGGTGTGCAAATCTTTTGCAGAAGCATAAATTCCTTTATCTCCAATAGCATTATTATGGAAACCAGCAGGAAGCTCTATAAATGAACGACGGTAAGGCTGGTAACCTTTCAAAATTGTTTGTTTGTTCTTTTCAGTTTTTTCAACAAAAGTCTGGTCTAGGCAAAGAGGCAATAGAAATTCCTCTTTAATATACTCTCCAAGTGAAAGCAAACTTACTTGCTCTACGATAGCGCCTAAAACAACATAGCCAGTGTTGCTATAACTGAAATACCTTCCAGAAGGGAAATTTAACCTAGGAGCATGAGTGTTAATTAAATTAACAACTTCTAGATTATTAGGAGCAATATCTTTATCCCAATACTGCTCTGTGAGATACATATAATTCCAAAGTCCAGATCTATGTTTTAATAAGTCTCTGATTGTGACTTCTTCGAATTTAAAATTTGGTAAATAATTAGAAACAGAATGGTCGATATCGATGACCTTGTTTTCGTGTAATTTTAGAATTGCTGCAGCGGTAAATTGTTTGCTAACGGAGGCTAGTTGGTAAGATAAGCCAGGCTCCATCAGGGTCTTTTTTGTTGGGTCTTTATATCCAAAATCTCCTTCGTATAAGATTTGATCTTTATATGCTACTAATACAGAACCGTTTATCTTATAACGCTTAGCTTTTTTCTGAATTTGATCCTGCAGGATTTCAATTTCTCGAGATAATATTGATTTATATTTTGGTGTTGGTTCTTTAGGTTCAGGCTCTGTAACCTCTGATGTATCTACTGGATATGTTTCGTAATTGCTAAATGCAAAATTTTGAAACATAGTATATGATACGATGAGAGCCAGTGTGACAAACAATATCAGCCTAAAAAAGAATTTTGAATTAAATTTCATCTAATACTTAAAACTTCATTTATAGTGCAATATATTAAAAATTATTGCTGTAAATTTTATTCATAAACAATTATAAATAAATATTTTTTTAAAGCATGATTCAAAGCACACTATAACTTGACTTTATCATTTGGTAAAAGTTAAAAGTACAAGTGAAAAACTTTAAGCTACATTTACTATGTATTCTATTTCTTCAAGAATGATTTTTTATGCTTCAGTCAGTTCTTTATTCCAGACACGAGAGAGTCTTTTAAGTGATTCAAAAAGCATTTCAAAAGAAGAAATAACATAGTAGTCTTCCTGCATGATATCCGTTCTAAAAACTTTTTGAATGATTGCTTCTATTGAGTAGTCTAGAAAATTTGCGTTTTGTTCATGAATTTGATTGGTTTCTCCATAAGATGATAAAATACCAGCACCGTAAGACTGTATTTTTCCTTGCTCTTGAATCACACCAAATTCAATTGTAAACCAATATAGTCGCTGAAGCTGGAGAAGCTTTTCTGGATCATCGAGAAATTGACAACCGAGTTTTCCAAACTCATGAACAAATTCAGAAAAAACAGGATTACTTAGTAAGGGCACATGGCCATATATGTCGTGAAACATATCTGGTTCTTCTAAATAATCTAGACTGTTTTTTGAACGTAACCACGTTGAAGAACAAAATTTGCGTTCAGCCAGAAGTTGAAAAAACTCCTGAACAGGTATAAGACCTGGAACCACCTGCAATTCCCATTTGGTTTCAGTCTCGAACCAAGTATTTATTTTTTCAAAACTTGGAATTTCATTCGCATTCAAAACCGGCGACATATGCTCCAAAGCATCTATGTATGCTTGTGAAGCTTTACCTGGTATGTTGTTTTTTTGTCTGGTAAATAGTGTTTTCCAAACCCATAAATCTTCTTTGGTGTACTTGGACATGTCTTGCATCAGAATTATTTTTTAAATAAAAATCCCGATTCGTGATCGAATCGGGATTGATTTAGGTTTATTAAATTAATTATACCATTAACCGATTCTAAAGTTTAGAAGTGGATAATAGTAATAATATGTCTTCGTATTATTCATTGGCCCAAAATTAGATAATATCTCAGAATACGCAAATCAACAAATGTTAAACTAAAAAAACACTTCAAAAAGTCATTTCTCAAAAATTATCCCTAATATCAAAACAGTTATTTTAATTTTAAAAAAAATCAATGGATGATTAATAGAACTCACAACTGGGGAATTATAGGTCTAGGAAGTATCGCACAAAAATTTGCTTCAGATTTGAAAGATGTTGAAGGGGCTCGACTTTACGCTGTTGCTTCAAGAACTCAAAGAAAAGCTAGACATTTTGCGTTAAAGTTTGAAGTTGAAAAGGTTTACGGAGCCTATGAAGAGTTAGCAAATGATCCCGATGTTGATATTATTTACATAGCTACACCACACGTATTACACGCTGAAAACACTTTAATGTGTCTTGATCGTGGTAAAGCCGTATTGTGTGAGAAACCCATAGCTATAAATACAGCGCAGCTGAAAAACATGATAGAAACTGCAAAGCAAAAGTCTTTGTTTTTGATGGAAGGGCTTTGGACCAATTTTATGCCTCATCTGCAAAAAGTCAATGAGCTTACTCAGAATAAAACTTATGGTGAATGTCTAAAAGTTGAAGCTGACTTTTCCTTTAAAGCTGAATTTGATGCAGAAAAAAGATTATTCAACAAAGAGTTGGGTGGTGGAGCTTTGCTAGATATAGGAATTTATCCAGTGTACTTAGCTTTAAAGCTTTTAGGAACTCCTGAAAATATTAAAGCTAATTGTAAGTTTTCATCGACGGGGGTTGATATCTCGAATCAAATAGATTTTAAATATGCCTCTGGAGCAACAGCTCAATTGTCTTCCAGTTTTGCTAGAACTACGCCTTCAAAAGCAAGAGTCTATTTTGAAAATGCCACGGTGGAATTGGGTTATAATTTTCATGAAACCGATCAACTCGATATCAAAACCAATTCTGGCGTAGACCATATGGATTTCAATTATCCGTCACATGGTTATCAGTTTGAAATTGAACACGTCCAGGATTGTTTGGAAAAGGGCTTGACACAAAGTCCAGCTTGGCCGCTTCAGTCGTCTTTAGAATTGACTGAAACGTTGGATAAAATAAGGAACATAATGGGACTGGTTTATAAGGAGGATGAGATTTCCAAATAATTAAAAGTGGTCAATAAGATTAGATCAAATACAATAATTATTCTAACTATAATTTTTATTTGATTTTAAAATTGCTCAAGCCTTGCGATTTGCTAAATTTGCGTGAAATAAGAATTTCAGAAAATTTTAATTCTGAAATAACAATGACAAAGCACTATGTTGGAAGTTAAGCACATTCGGGCACATCAGGAAGAATATACACAAGCTCTTAAAAAAAGAAATTTTGAGGCTGAAGCTGTTTTTAAATCTATTTTAAAATTAGATGAAAAACGTCGGGGGACTCAAAAACAACTGGAAGAAATTCTTTCAGAATCCAATACCCTTTCCAAAGAAATCGGAATGCTTTTCAAATCTGGCGAAAAAGAAAAAGCTAACGAGCTTAAAGAAAAAACAGCTGGGCTGAAGGAGGATTCCAAGCGCCTTGGAGAAGAAATGAGTCAGGTAGGAACAGAATTACAGGCTTTGTTATATCAAGTTCCAAATATTCCTCATTCATCTGTTCCGGCAGGAAAAAGTGAAGAAGATAATGAAGAGGTTTTTAAGGAAGGGGATATTCCTGTTCTTTCAGAAAATGCACTTCCACACTGGGAGCTGGCCAAAAAATACGACATTATAGACTTTGAACTTGGTAATAAAATTACTGGGGCTGGATTTCCTGTGTACAAAGGAAAGGGGGCGAGATTGCAAAGAGCTCTTATTTCTTACTTTCTAGATAAAAATGTAGAAGCAGGTTATAGCGAAGTTCAAGTTCCATTATTGGTAAACGAAGCTTCAGGCTATGGAACTGGACAATTGCCCGACAAAGAAGGTCAAATGTATCATGTTGGGAATGATGATTTATACTTGATACCAACTGCGGAGGTGCCAATCACCAATATTTACAGAGACGATTTGTTAACGGAGAACCAGTTACCAATTCAGTTAACGGGTTATACGCCATGCTTCAGAAGAGAAGCTGGTAGTTATGGTGCTCACGTACGTGGTCTTAACCGTCTGCATCAATTTGACAAAGTAGAATTGGTCAATATCGTAAAGCCTGAAGATTCTTATAAAGTCTTAGACAATATGGTGGAACACGTCAAATCTATTTTAAGAGATTTGAAATTGCCTTATCGTGTGTTGAGACTATGCGGTGGAGACTTAGGATTTACGTCTGCATTAACCTTTGACTTTGAATTATTTTCTACAGCTCAGGATCGCTGGTTGGAAATTTCTTCAGTGTCCAATTTTGAAACCTTTCAAGCAAACCGATTAAAGATTCGATACAAAGATTCCAATAAAAATAAATCTTTGGTGCATACTCTAAATGGAAGTTCGTTGGCTTTGCCAAGAGTTCTGGCTGGTATTCTTGAAAATTACCAAACTGAAGATGGTATTTTAATTCCTGAAGTATTAAGACCTTATACCGGATTTGATAAGATCTCGTAAAACTTTATATCTTAGTAATTAGAAAAGCTCATCTTACAATTCTTTCTCAAAAATTACGACACCGAAAAATATTTAGGTAAATTTGAGCATGTTATTAGAATTACCTGGATCTTTTACAATGAAACCTTTTTTGACTTTTCTGTCATCGCTTGTATTTACTTTTAGCTTTAGTCAAAGTGCAGAGCTGGCAGAGAATTACTTCGATCAAGGTGAGTATGAAAAAGCTGAAGCTGTTTACGCAAAACTTCAAAGCAACAACCCAGGTCATCAAAATTGGTTACTTGGTTATGTTGAAACACTTCAGGCACTTGAGAAGGTGGAGAGGGCTGAGTCCGCGTTAAAAAAATTCCTAGATGAAGTTGGAGAATATCCTAATATCCAGATAGAACTTGGTTATTTATATCAAAAGCAGCAAGATTCACTAAAGGCAAATCAATACTATAAAAAAGCGATTTCTCAGGTAGAATCTAGACCTGGATTTGCGTATTCGGTTGGCAATGTTTTTCAAAAATATGGTTTGCTAGACCTCGCAATAGAAACTTATGAAACCGCTCAAAGCATTGAACCGCGAAGTAATAATACCATTCAGCTTGCAAAAATTTACGGAGAGCAAAGTGAATACAATGAAATGTTTGAAAACTACATGGACTTAATTGTGGAGAACCCTAGTTATTTTCAAATTTTGAATCGAAATTTTTCACAATACATAACAGAAGACTCAGCTAATGAGGCCAATCAGGCTTTAAGGCGGGTGTTGCTTCAGCGTAACCAGAAAGAACCAAATATCATCTTTAATCAGATGTTAAGTTGGTTGTTTGTTCAGCAGGAAGATTATTTCAAAGCTTTTGCACAGGAGAAGGCAATTTATCAGCGTTCGGAGTCTAAATCTTTGGACAGGTTTATAGACTTAGCTTTGATTTCTAAGGAAAATGACGACTTGTCTAGTGCCAGAGAAATGCTTGAGTTTGCGGTCGAAAAAGCATCAAGTAAACGGGATTTACTTTCAGCAGAAAGACAATTACTTCTTATCAAAAGAATGCAGGCTCAACCTATGGACTATGCAGAAATTGAAACTGCTTATAAAGACTTTTTAGCCAAAATCGGCAGGACTAAAGACAGTTTTTTGGTTCAAAAAGATCTAGCTGAATTTATAGCGTTTCAGAAAAAAGATATTGAACAAGCTTTGACTCAAATAGAAATTATCAATTCTCAAGATTTATACCAGCAACAAGGTGCTGAGTTGAAATTGTTGGAGGCTGACCTAAATGTACAACTGTCTAAATTTAATCAAGCTCTATTGCTGTACACTCAAGTTGAAAAAATGATCCCAAATAGCGACATCGCTAGAGAAGCAAAATTTAAAGTCGCTAAAACCAGCTATTTCACTGGAGATTTTGACTGGGCGTTGACTCAGCTCAAAGTCTTGAAGTCCTCAGCTTCGCAATTGACTTCCAACGATGCACTAGAATTATCTTTGTTAATTAAAGACAACAGCCATGAAGATTCCACAAGAACCGATTTGAAGTTAGTAGCAAAATCAGACTTGCTCCAATTTCAGAATAAACCTGAGCAGGCTTTAGATATTTTAGAAAAAGTGCTTGTCGATTATCAATCAACAACAATTGTGGATGAAGTCCTTTTGAGAATTGCAAATTTACATCTGTCCAATGCAGATGTTGAAAAAGCCATTCCATTCTTACAGCGGATTATAGACGAGTATGGTGACCAGATATTGGCTGATAACGCTAACTTCCTTTTGGGAAAACTTTATATGGAGCGACTGAATGAGCCCGAAAAGGCCAAAAAATATTTTGAAACTTTAATTTTTAATCATCCCGATAGCATTTATTTTGTAGAAGCAAGACAACGCTTCAGAAAGCTAAGAGGAGATCAAATTCAATAATATGTTTATTTACAATGTGACGACCAACGTTGAAGAAAAAATCCATGATGAGTGGATAGAATGGATGAAGACCAAACACATTCCATCTATGTTGGAAACAGGAAAATTTGAAGGTGCAACTATGAGTAGAGTAGATGTCGTAGAATCTATGGGAGGTATCACTTATTCAGTACAATATAGAGTAAAGAATAAAGCGACTTTGGAGCGCTATTTTGAAGAAGACTCTGAACAATTACGGGCCCAAACCAAACCTTTCGAAGGTAAGTTTGTGAGTTTTAGAACAGAAATGGAAATAGTACACGAGCAATAATGAACAATAAAGAAAGAACATCTATAGACGACGAAATCTTCAGAGCTAATTTTGAGCAGGGCGTGCGTGAGGTAAAAGCTAAAAAGCATTTAGGCCAACATTTCTTAACCGATGAGGACGTGTCAAAGCGTATTGCTGAAACTTTGCAAAAAGATAACTATGCAAATTTGCTAGAAATAGGCCCGGGAATGGGTGTTCTTACTAAATATTTACTCGAAAATTATGATCAGTTTGTCGCAATGGACCTCGACAGAGAATCTATAGCTTATCTCAATACTACTTTCAAAGTAGAACATGACATTCAAAATAAACCCGAAGCGCTTAAAGTAGTTGAAGCTGATTTTTTGAAAGCTGATTTGAGTGACTATTTTGGCAAAGAACAGTTCGCCATTATTGGCAACTTCCCTTACAATATTTCAACCCAAATTGTTTTTAAAGCATTAGAATACAAACAACAGATTCCAGAATTTTCTGGGATGTTTCAAAAAGAAGTAGCAGAACGAATTTGCGCCAAAGAAGGAAGTAAGACCTATGGTATTCTATCGGTGTTGACTCAAGCCTATTACACTGCTGAATATTTATTTACCGTTCCACCAGAAGCTTTCGATCCACCACCCAAAATCAATAGTGGTGTACTAAGATTACAACGCAAGGAAAATTACGATTTGCCCTGCGAAGAAAAGAAACTTAGAGATGTTGTGAAAACGGCTTTTCAACAGCGAAGAAAAACGCTACGCAATAGCTTAAAAAAATTCAACCTATCGCCAGAATTACGAGAAGATCCTATATTCGCGCAACGCCCAGAACAATTGAGTGTAGAGCAGTTTATAGAGTTGACACTAAAAATAAGCAAAGATGCCGTTTGAACTCACCAAAGAATTAATTGAGAAGATAGAATCTCTTATTGAAGAGAAAAATGACCAGGAGTTAGAATCACACCTGGAAAAATATCACCATGCTGATATTGCCGAAATTCTTGATGATTTAAGTTTGGATGATGCGACTTATATCATTAAGCTGCTAGGTAGCGATCGAACCTCAGAGGTTTTGATGGAAATGGATGACGACGATCGGGAAAAGATTCTGAGAAATCTTAACGCCAAAGAAATCGCTGAGGAAATTGAAGAGATGGATACCGATGACGCGGCGGATATTGTTTCAGAATTATCTGAGGACATCAAGTCTCAAGTCATCTCCAATATTAAAGATAAGGAGCACGCAGAAAATATTGTGGAGCTTCTCAAGTATGATGAAAATTCAGCTGGTGGATTGATGGCTAAAGAATTAATTAAAGTCAACGAAAACTGGAGCGTCACGGGCTGCATGACCGAAATGCGTAACCAGGCCGAAAATGTGACCAGAGTTCATTCTATCTATGTCGTTGATAATAAAGGAAAACTGAAAGGGCGTTTGTCTTTAAAGGACTTGATAACCGCGCCCAGCAAAGCTGAAATTGGCGATGTTTACATCAGAAATGTAGATTATGTGGATGTTCATACTGCCGGAGAAGAAGTAGCTAGAGTCATGCAGAAATACGATTTGGAAGCCATTCCTGTGGTTGATGAATTTGGAAGACTGGTTGGAAGAATTACAGTAGATGACATTATAGATTTTATAAAAGAAGAAGCTGAGAAAGATTACCAAATGGCTGCTGGTATTTCTGAAGATGTAGAAGCCGATTCTACCATCTGGCAACTCACAAGAGCGAGGTTACCCTGGCTTATTTTAGGCCTTTTTGGAGGTCTGGGAGCAGTATATGTGATGCAGGGATTTGACTCTGCTTTAGAAAAATATGAAATTTTATTCTTTTTCACTCCGCTTATCGCTGCGATGGCAGGAAATGTTGGAGTGCAATCGTCTGCGATTATTGTACAAGGTCTGGCCAACGATTCGGTAAGAGATAGCCTTGTGAAACGTTTACTCAAAGAAGTAACGCTTAGTATCATCAACGGAACAGCCCTTGGTTTGCTGGTTATTGGTTTTGGAGCTATCACATCCATGGCATTTTTGGTGAGTAT
Source organism: Psychroflexus salinarum (assembly GCF_042677225.1). Classification (NCBI taxonomy): domain Bacteria; kingdom Pseudomonadati; phylum Bacteroidota; class Flavobacteriia; order Flavobacteriales; family Flavobacteriaceae; genus Psychroflexus; species Psychroflexus salinarum. Next base: position 6,316 of record NZ_JBHTIV010000005.1, on the reverse strand, counting down.
AACCATTGCTATTTCCATACTTTCGGTCATTATTATGGCGGCATTAATTGGTACTTTTGTCCCGATTATTTTAAACAACAGAGGAATTGATCCTGCTATTGCTACAGGCCCATTTATTACCACAAGCAATGATATTCTCGGAATTCTAGCTTATTTCTATATCGCCAAATTAATCTTGAATTTCTAGAGATGATACCTATTCCATTTCAACTTGATTTAAAAGTGACAAGCAAACATTTGGACGAGCAAAACCATGTGAATAACTTGCAATACATGAAGTGGGTGTTAGACATTTCAGAAGCGCACTGGGTAGCCAAAACACCCTCAGAAATTAGAGAGAAATACGCCTGGTTTGTTTTAGACCATTACATCCAATACAAGCAACAAGCTTTTTTAGGAGAAGAACTGACCATAACAACCTGGATAGAAAATTATTCTAAAGTCAGGTCAGAGCGTCGCGTACACATCACGCGTAAAACTGATGGTAAAACCATTGTTGAAGCCAGGACCAACTGGTGTTTTATAGATCAGCAAACCAAAAAGCCAACACGAATTACCTCTGAGGTGGTAAAACCTTATTTTGAATTTGAATCTGCTTAGCTTTATGCTTTAGCGATATTCAGCCTAAAACTTAAGCCTTATGAAGATACTACATCTGGATAACAACCACCCACTAATGATTCAGGAATTAACCAAACTGGGTTTCGATAACACTGAAGATTTCACGAGTCCCAAAGCAGTGGTAGAAGCTAAAATTCATGAGTTTGATGGCCTCATCATCCGCAGTCGATTTACGATTGATAAAGCATTTCTGGATAAAGCGACCCACTTAAAGTTCATAGGACGAGTAGGGGCGGGTTTAGAAAATATCGACGTGAACTATGCTCAGCAGAAAGGCATAAAACTCTACAATGCTCCAGAGGGTAACAGAAACGCAGTGTCAGAACATGCATTGGGGATGCTTTTGTGTTTATTCAATAAACTAAGAACGGCGCATAACGAAGTCGTAAACGGACAATGGAGGCGAGAAGCTAACCGAGGCTACGAGATAGAAGGCAAAATCATTGGGTTGATTGGTTATGGCAACACCGGAAAAGCCATGGCCAGCAAGCTGAGTGGCTTTGATTGTGAAGTCTTATGTTACGATATTTTAGAGAATGTAGGGGATGAGAACGCCAGGCAAGTGGGTTTAGATGAGTTGAAGTCCAAAGCAGATATCATTAGCTTACACACGCCGCAAACCCCAAAAACACTCGGCATGATCAATACAGAATTTATCGATTCTGTGTCAAAGCCCTTTTGGTTCATCAACACGGCCCGAGGCAAAAGTGTGGTCACGTCTGACCTTGTGGACGGACTAAAATTGGGTAAAGTCCTGGGTGCAGGTTTGGATGTGTTGGAATACGAAAAAACCTCTTTTGAAGATTTATTCTCTGCCGATCATCAATTGACAGAAGCTTTTCAATATTTAATGGAAGCCGACAACGTCCTCTTGAGTCCTCACGTTGCTGGCTGGACCTTTGAAAGTCACGTGAAACTCGCCCAAACTATTGTGGATAAGATTAGTGGAGATTTTAAGACAAAATAAACCCTCTCCTTGTTATCAAAACAAGAAGGGGTTTTAAAATTAATTTGCTTAAGCCTTCTGACTCGTCGGCACAATTTCCGAACAATTGATTTCTGTGATGTAGCGCTTTTCGCCGTTTTTGGTTTCGTAAGAACGTGGAGCGAGTTTACCTCTCAATAGGACTTCCTGTCCTTTCTTGACGTAAGTTTCTATAAAACTGGCCGTCTTGCCCCAGGCGATGATATTGTGCCAGTAGGTGTTGGTGATTTTTTCTCCGCTAGTGTCGTAGTAGAATTCGTTGGTAGCGAGTGAGAATTTGACTAATTTCTTTCCAGAGTCTAGGTTCACAACTTCCGGATCCTGGCCTAAGTGGCCCATTAACTGCACGTGATTTTTTAAAGTACTCATAACTATAAAATTTAAATGGTTTTAAAACTGACTGGGACTATCCAAGCCAAATCGATGGTATTTCCAATCGACAGGGCAAAGATGCGGCGGGAGTTTTATTGTAGCCGTCTGTTATCCAGTTACTTTCTTTTACTTACGTTCACAAACGTTTGTAGTCGTTTGTAAACGATTGTAGTCTGCCAACAAACAAATTAAAAATGAAACAAGTTACTTCTGGGAATTTCAAAAACTAGAAGAATTTTTTCTGAAAAACAAGGTTTTTTGTAGTGCGAAAATAGTAATCTTCTGTAAACAGTGGGATGAGAAGTTTTTTAGATCAAAATTTGGCTTGAAAACATTTACGGTTTTCCCGTACCAAAAGTACGGTCGAACCGTAAGTGTGAAAGAATTGTTAATAATATCTTTATAAAAACAAAAATCACATGCGAATGAGATAGTAATAAGGATTAAAAAGAGAAAGCTCCTGCCAGGCAGAAGCTTCTCCCGTAAAGGCATGAACACATACGCTTCACTTCGCTTCGCAATGTATGGGTTTTCATGAGATGTGCAACTTCTTCTGTAAGAATATAATAATCCGGTATGATGATAAACTGCCCGTATCACCATTTAAAAATTTAATCATGAAAAATTTAAAAATTAAGTTAACCATTATAAGCAGCTTAATCCTGTGTTCGTTATTCTTGAATAGTTGTGAAACTGAAAGTAGCGAGGAGTTTAATCAATCATTTAAAAAAGAATTTTTGAGTTTCAAATCTTCGTTTCCAGAATTGGCTAATAAAATTGATTATAAAAGTATTCAAGAAACTAGTGCTGAAAATAATGGTAAAAGCATGACAAAAACAAGCGGTGTGTCTTTTCCAATAATTAATAATAATAAAATTATTGGAAGATACATTGCTACAATCGACGAGAGGTCTGCGGTATATATTGATTTTAGTGATTACCAAAATAAAATTATCATATATGATGTAAATAATCCCTCCAAATTTGAGAGCTTTGAAATGGTTTTAAACGAAAAATCTAATACTTATAGTCCAGTTTATAATTCATCTCTCGAAAAAGGATTTTGGTGTGATGCACAATGTACTTTGGCTGCTATTGCAATTGCTGCTTCAGATGGTCCAGCACCTCTTATGGATATACTTGCAATAAGTTTTCAAATTACATGTCTTGCTTCCTGTAGAGAATAATTAATATTACGAATGATGAAAAATTTATTAACTTATAGAATTGGACCTATTAGATTTATTACTTTGCTGATAATGATAGGTGTATTTGTTGTTTTTTATATCTTTATTTAATTCAAAATTATGAAATTATTCAATAAAAAAAATGGAAAAATTAGCGGTATTACCTTATTTATTATTTTAACAATATTACTAATTCTAAGATTAATTTTTATACAAGAATAAATTGTACAGCTATTTTTAGGGCTATAATTAGGTCAAGAATTATAAAATGTTTTTTTGATATAAATCTTAAACCAAACCCTCCCTTGTTTTAAAACAAGGGAGGGTTTTAAATTGGATCAATTAGGATTAAGCCTTCTGAGACCTTGGTGCTATCTCAGAACAATTGATTTCTGTGATGTAGCGTTTTTCACCGTCTTTGGTTTCGTAAGAACGTGGAGCGAGTTTACCTCTCAATAGGACTTCCTGTCCTTTCTTGACGTAAGTTTCTATAAAACTGGCCGTCTTGCCCCAGGCGATGATATTGTGCCAGTAGGTGTTGGTGATTTTTTCTCCGCTAGTGTCGTAGTAGAATTCGTTGGTAGCGAGTGAAAATTTAACTAATTTCTTTCCAGAGTCTAGGTTTACAACTTCTGGATCCTGGCCTAAGTGGCCCATTAACTGAACTGAATTTTTTAAAGTACTCATAACTATAAAATTTAAATGGTTTTAAAACTGACTCGGACTATCCAAACCAGATCGAGGTTACTTTCCATCGACAGGGCAAAGATGCAGCAGGAATTTTGTTGTAGTCGTCTGTTATCCAGTTACTTCCCTTTACTTGCGTTTACAAACGAATGTAGTCGTTTGTAAACGATTATAATTTGCCAACAAACAAATTAAAAATGAAACAAGTTACTTCTGGGAATTTCAAAAACTAGAAGAATTTTTTTCTGAAAAACAAGGTTTTTTGTAGTGCGAAAATAGTAATCTTCTGTAAACATTGGGGTGAGAAGTGTTTTAGATCAAAATTTGGCTTGAAAACATTTACGGTTTTCCCGTAACACAAGTACGGTCGAACCGTAAGTGTGAAAGAATTATCAATAATATCTTTATGAAACAAAAATCATATGCGAATGAGATAGTTATAAGGATTAAAAAGAGAAAGCTCCTGCCAGGCAGAAGCTTCTCCCGTAAAGGCATGAATACATACACTTCACTTCGCTTAGCAAATGTATGGGTTTTCATGAGATGAGCAACTTCTTAAGCGAGAAGTATGAAGAATCCGGTAAGATGATAAACTGCCAAAATTATTATTTAAAAATGTTAATCATGAATTCAATTTTCAATCAAATCAGAAATAGAAAAAGTTACTTTACTTTTAACTTTAGTGCTATTATTTAGTGTTGTGCAACATTTGACTTAATCGAAATATGAAAAGAATAATATTTACCATAATTTTAATTTCTTCATTTCTATTTGGCTTTTCCCAAAATGATTCGACTTTTTACAAAAAAGGAATTTATAAGACATTCTCCGATTTCAAAAATAAAATCCCGAATGAATCAGTAGAATTTACAACTCATCAATTAAAAAATAACTTGTCAATTGGATTTCAATTACGAGATGAAAATAACAAACGGATTAAAAAAGCATTTGCTGTTTCTGATGGAAAAACCGTTTTTGTTAAAGTTAAAGAAGTTCAAAAATTAGTACGAAAAAACCAAAAAGTAGGAACACCTCTTGACTCAGGCTGGGACTTTATGCCGTCGCTTTTAAAATCAAAGGATATAATTTATTTCGAAAATTATTATGTTGGTATTGGAACTCAAATATTTGGAGGAAAATCATATTTGACCGGAATTATTTATAATTTCAAAACAGAAAATTTTACAGTTTTAAGCTCAAATGATAAAATAAATGAGTTTATAACCGAATTTGATTCAGATTTAACCAATAAATACAGTTTTTCAGGAAAAACAGTTGACCTAAATAAAGTTAGAAAATTAATTAATGAAATTATAACTGGATTTTAAAAACGTTGCACAACACTGGTAACCGTTGCACAAGCCAATAAAAATCCAAAAAGCAAGTCATTTTAAGCCCTTTTCAGGGCTTTTGTCTTTTTATCAGAGTTGGTTTTACGCTAAATTATGCGGGCTTAAATCAAAGTTGATTAAGTATTTCAGGGTTTTTATTTCACAAAGCAAAGACCGCAGAGCTTTTGCTCCACTTTTTGTTCGTTTTTGAGTGAATTTTAGGTACTTCTTCAGATTATAAGCTATGGCTGAAAGGTGCATCACCTTGTTGGCTTGCTGTAGTCCGATAGTGTTGATTTTTCTTAAGCCCATGAATTGAGTGAGTGTCCCAAAGACAGGCTCTACTGTGCTTTGGCGTTTGGCTTTCATGTATCTGCCTTGTTTGCTTTCTACTCGCTCTATGTTTCGATCATACTCTTCTTTGTAGTAGGTCACTGAGAACTTTTTCTCTTTGGCTGTTCTGCCTAAACATTCAGCTTGCAACGGACATCCTTTGCACTGTTTACTTGAGCTTCTGTATTCTTTCTTTAAAGTTGCTGTTCTGTAATCTTTAAACACCTTTTTGAAGGGAATAATCTCTCCTTTGGGACAGATGTAATGAATCTTGCTCCTGATTATATTTAAAGCCTACTGGGCCGCCTCTATAGGTTCCGTGAGCTGGAATAAAACTTTGTAATCCTTTTTGTTCTAGGTAGGCATAATTCTCTCCGCTACTATACCCTGCATCTGCTATGCAGTTTCTCCAAAGCAATCCTGTTTTATGCAATCTTGGTTGTAATCGACCAACAATATCCTGAAGGTATTGGTTGTCTTTCTTGTCCGCATGATAGGCTCTTATATCGGTAATGACATGGTGTCCAGTATCTACGCTTAACTGACTCAGGTAATTCAGCTTTCTGGCTTTGCCTGGTTTAACACTAATGCGAGCATCTGGATCTGTCGGGCTGTAGTGGGTTTTATTACTGGTATAGCGAGCCCCTTTGTTTTTTGCCCCTGGACGGTAGTCTTGATCTTTTGACCATTTTTTATTTCTGGACTTTAGGGCTGCCAGCTCTTGTTTATTAGCACTGATGCTTTGTTGCTCTTTGCTAGCTTTATTCTCCTTAGCTTTTCTATAGACTTCTTTATCTCGG